>JAKAWJ010000006.1 GCA_021817005.1 archaeon
GGCTATACTGGTAAGTGGAAATGAGGACGAACTCAAAGCAGCTAGTGAACTTGGGCTTGAGACATACCATTTTGCGCCAAGGATTCCTGGGAGGACACCTAGACTGCCTCTGCCCACGGGTTCTAGGTATCGGACGATTAAGAGACTGGATGATTTACTCAAGATTTGAACATACTAACGCGAATATTGCACTGAGTTGGTAGGCTCGCAAACGCGTTCGGGTTGGACTTGACAGTGGGTAGGTCAAGGGGCCAGTTCAGTCAGGCAAGGAGCTTTATGCCTGTCCCAGTAAGCGTGCATACTGGCCAGTCCACTTTTCAACCCGACCGGTCCGTTCCGGTATTCATCCGAGATATCTTTGATACCTAGCTGCCCAGTAAGTAGAGTGAGCCATTGCATGAATAACCCTGGAGCCGAATTCCGCTAGTCTAGCCCTGCTAACGCTGTGGGTATAAGTTGGGTCCCCCCTCTTTTGCGTTTGAAATCGTGCGTTCTGCTCGTAATTCTTGAATGGGGTTCAAGTTCACTCGGCTGTCCGACTGAGGCTACACCGAACTCGTGCGGACATTTTGCAGTGGGCGCGGACAGCGAAAAAACTTTTTTCCTATCGTGCCGCAGAGTAACAGTTTCTCAGAGCAAAGGCGTCTCGTATTACAGGCAGAAAAGCTTCAGAATCCCTGATACCCTATTGTTCTGCCGAAGCCGAGGAGAATGGCAACCACGCTTAGGGCGAGGCCAGCTATCATTATTCCGATCATGGTATAGTCGGAGCGAGAAAAGCTGATGTCATACATGTATGTCCGAGTCGGAAAGGCTCGAAACGCTCGCGTATCTGCCGAAATTGCTATGTTTTTCGCCCCTCGCAAAAGATACACCATAACTGGGATTATAGCCCCGATTGCGCCAGGTATATAATAAAACACTCTCGTAAGAGAGTTCGCGTTTGCGCCTAGGCCACGCATCAGCTGGACATTGAACGAAATGCTGATGGCATCGAATACTCTTGGGATAGTCCTCATCGCCACTATAAGAGCGAAAGTTAAGGGGATGGGCACCTTCAGTTTGCTTAGTGTCCGAAGAATCTCTGAAGGCGTGCTAGTCATCACGAGTATAAGAGCCGATAAGATAACAGCGGTAAATCTCGTCGCGACTTGGAATCCGTAGTAGATTCCCTGAAGCGTAAGGTTCGGTTGGTAACCCATAATCCCGAAATAGGACGGCCATGTCCAGATTGAACGCAGAACTGTCGTATGGAAAGCCGTGTCAAGAATGGAGTACGGGGTATAGGGAGCTAGGGTCCACATGCTTCCGATTGCAGTGGCAAACGTAAGGTAAAGTCCCAAGGCGAGTTTTCTCCTCCCGTTGTTCAGGTTTGCATAGGTGGCCAGCAGGAGAACAGTAACTATGAGACCTATCCACCAGATGGTGATAGCGCAGATCGTCGTAACAACTAGGCCGAGTGCGATTTTGGTCGCCGGGTTCAATCTGTAATAGAAACTCCGCCCTCTCTCAAACCTCGTGACTTCCTGAAAACCAGTGAGCCCAATAGCTCTGAAAATCAGCAAAATGGGTAGAAGGATTCCAAACAGTGCTAGGAACCAGCTCACCGCGTTTACGTAGACAATCGAGATAATGTCCATAGCTCATGCCCTGAGAAGGTAATCGCTGGGCGGAGGGATGCCGTAATCTCCGGAATCTCGGAAGCCGATGTCGGGAGTTGCATCCAATACCTTCTTCCCATCTGAAAGAATGATCAATCTGTCAGCGTGCCGGTAGACAAATCGAGAGTCATGTGTTACCACAAGGAAGGAATAGCCAAGTTGGCGCAGCCTATCTATTTCCCCTGCTAGCATCTCTCTGTTATGGAAATCTTGACCGGAAGTAGGCTCGTCTAGCATGACGACCCGGGCGCCGGACGAAAGAGCTCCGGCCATGGCCACCCGTCGCCGTTGACCCATACTCAGGGTGAGCGGGTCCCTCTCGCGAACTTCTTTCAGGTCGAAAATTTCGAGCATGGCCTCTGTTCGAGACTTCCAATCCTTTTCCCCACGCTTCCGGAGCGAATACGAAACTTCCGCCTCCACGTTTTTTTGAATCAATGTCAGGTCGAATGCCTGAGGGACAAAGGCCACAAATTTTCCACGCTTCTGAATACCTGCACGGCTGAGATCCACGCCACTTACGTTCAGGTATATCTCAGAATTAAGCTGCTTGTCCACGAACCCCATAACACTTTTCAGGAATGTTGACTTTCCTGCACCGTTACGACCCATTAATGCAACCAGCTCACCTTGACCTACAGTGATTTCCGCGTCGACAAGAACTTTCTCGCCTGAGCTCACTTTTGCTTTCGCGGTCATAACCTGGGTGCTTGAGATTTTACGTTCGGGCGTGTGCAGTTTGATTCCTCGTCGTTTGAGTTCCCTGGTAACCAGAGATAGTTCCGCGGTCCGCATATTCATTTCACGAGCATGCACAAAATAATCTGGGACTTCGACTCCTGCTTTGAGCAATGTGTCGAGATTGTCCATCAGATCTTCTTTCTTCACATTGAACACAATTTTGCCATCGTCGACAAGCACAATCCTGTCAACAAAAGGCAGTATTCTTTCGAGTTTGTGTTCAACAATTATCATGGATTTTCCTTTTATTTTCTTTAAAAATTCGAATATGGCCTCTGTGCCCTCGGGGTCTATATTGCTTGTTGGCTCGTCGAAAATTAGTATTCGGGGCCTCATCGCAATCACCGCGGCGAGAGCGACCCTTTGAAGCTCTCCACCGGACAGGGTGTAAGTTTCTCGGTCCAGCAGATGTTTGATTCCGGCTATTTCGACCGCCTCGTTCACTCTCTCAATGATTTCGTCTCTCGGCAGGCAAAGATTCTCTGGTCCGAAGGCCACTTCTTCTTCGGCCTTGTAGTTCAGCACCTGTGTTTCAGGGTCCTGCAAAAGCGTCCCAACCACAGTAGAAAGCGTTGCAAGCGGAGTTGACCTTACTGCGTGTTCGTAAACGCTCACGTCTCCTGAGATCGTTCCATTTTTTACTTGCTCACTGATTTCAGAATCGCCAGGGAAGATATGCGGAATCACGCCGTTGATGCAGTTCACAAGCGTTGATTTTCCCGAACCTGACTTACCGGCGATAAGCACAGCTTCACCTTCGGAAATGCTGAAAGTTTTGACTTCGAGTGCGGGGTTCTGTGACCCTAGGTATGTGTGCACCAAGTTGGACGCACTCACCGCGCTTGCTTCTGCTTCGACTGCCTCGGGTTTGATTACCTCACGCGTTTCCGCTCTCATTCACCGCCAAAAATAAGAAAAAAAGAGGGGATGGTCAGACGGCTTTTGACACTCTGAGCGCTGCCAATCCTGCGAGAATGCCTACTATGATGTCGCCCGGAATGAAGGCCCCTATGCTGAAGAGGATTTTGCCCCAGTTCACCGTGGCTGCGTAAAGGAAGGGGTTAAAGAAGCCGCTATAGAATAATGGGTCAGGGAACGCCATGAAGAAGCCGAGTATGGCGCCTTCGATAACCGCGAGCGCTGTGGGTGAAAGCATGGCTTTGGTCACCTGTTCTTTTGTTTCCTGTGTAACCACGGTCGCTGTGGGAGAAGAGATCCAGTTTGGCCCCTTCCATGGCCCCTTCACTCCGAACAGGTTTCCGCCTGTCAGCGAAATCATGATATCGATTATTAGGCCGTATGTCAGCATTTCGTAGACAAAGAACATCGGCTCTCCACCGTATCCATAGCTGAACTGGTCGCTGAGCAGGTTGAAAACGAACATCACTGACATACCGACCCCAGGCTTCCTAACTAGTGCAGCGACGATAAAAAGTATGAAAACTCTGCCCCAGAAGGACACATCTACGAATGGGGTCGAAGGAATTGCGCGTCCGATATAGTTTCCGATGTAGAACTCCCAGACAACCGCTATGGCACCTCCGATGGCGATGTAGACCAAGTCGATGGTGGTGAAGCGCTTTAGCCCTCCGCTCCGTTTCCCAATGACGAAGACTATTCCCAAGGCAACTGCGAAATAAAGAACCACAAGTTCCCAAGGGATCATGCCGGGCTCGTTCGTGTAACCGCCTATGCCGTTAAAGCCCACGTTTCAAGACCTGATTCCCGTGGCTCCAACTTGGCATATAAGTATTCTCTTTGTAGACATAATGGGGATATTTATGAAAGCACAGGAGTATATACTTCCGTAAACAGCTTGGCCTTTGGCGATATTGTTGCGAAGGAAATCGGGAGAAAAATGGAGTTCGACTTGCGTTGACGTCTGGTCAAAAAAACGCTGACTTGTGACCTTCTGGTCCGGCGTGCGCGAAGAGGTCAAACGAAAGACCGTGCAGACTAATCTGGGAAACTTGGGCCCGCTACGGCTCGAATATGAGATCTATAAACAGTCTCGCTCATGGTAAGGATAATCGAGGTCATACACCTCCTAAAAGGCTTCGTGGAAGCTATGCACCCAGAATGCAAACACGCGAACGTTCGCGCGCCCAATCGTTACCCAAAAAAAATGACCTGCCGAGGTGCGGCCGAACCTTCACCCGCATCCCGGCGCCTTAAGACCCCTCGGCTTTAGCTTGGCTGTCGAAATCTACGTTGGCCCGCGTTTCCGCATGAGTAATATCGCTCCTGTTATAACCAGGATGACGATCACAACTGCAGCCACTATGAAGATTGTATCACTAGAAGCCGCGGTCGTGCTATATGAGGAAGAGGAGGAGGTCACTGCGCTGCTAGTTTGAGAGCTCGAGCCGCTTTGTGAGGAACTGACTGGCCTCAGACTCACGTAGGTGATCCAGTTGTTATCAGAGAACGCGCCTCCGGTCATGTTTGTAGCATAGCCTGTAAAGAGCTGGTTGTTGAAAGCCTGGACGGCATTAACGTAATAGAGGTCGATGTATGGAACCTGCTGGTAGAGTATCTCCTGAAGCTGCATTGCGTCTGCAGTTAGCTGGGATTGATTCGTTGTAGAAACCATTTGATTATAGAGGGCATCATAGGTTGAGTTTGAGAACCCACTGTCAGAGGCTTCAGTCGCGATGGCCGAGGAGGTCATTACCTGAAGCAGGACAGGAGTAGCCGGAGACGTGTAAATCCAATCCCAGAGGTCAAAGTCCTGAGTGAAGTTTGGCCAAATGATCCCGGCTAGGGTCCCTGAATCAACTACGCTCACCTTGGCTTGAATTCCGATTGCCTTCCAGTAGCTCGCTATCAGGTTGGCCGCCTGAGCTTCCTCCGGCGCGTCGCTCACCGTGTAGAGTGTATAGCTGAGCGCCGTTCCATTCGGATAGGTCCTGTAACCACCAGAGCCCATCGGCAACCCTGCTTTATTGAGTAGCTGATTCGACAGGGTTGTGTTATATGAATAAGGCGAGAGGGAGGCGTCGTAGTACTTCCATCCCTTTGGTAGGAGCCCAGCTGCTGGAGTAGCATACTGCCCCCAAATGGCGTCAGTGAGTGCTGTGTAGTTGATTGCGTGGGCGAGCGCTCTTCTCACATCCACATTTTTCAACGTGGGGTTGCCTGAGCCAGCAGGATTTACGTTCACTCCTATGTACCAGATCTGGAGACCAGGCGTGTTCGATACTGTTATTTGACTGAAGCCTGCAAGAGAACCAGCCTCAGTAGGAGTAATGACAGGCGCAGCCGCATCTATCTGGCCATCCTCAAGTGCCGTGACCATTGTTGAAGACTCAGAAAAGAACTGTATTACAATGTGCTGGACATGGGGACGCATTGCCACATAGAAGTAGTTCGGGTTAGCGGTCAGCTCGATATACTGTCCCTGCACGTAGTTGCTCACTGTGTAAGGACCGCTTGAAACCACGGGGTAATCAGTGTAGTTTGTGAGTTGTGTGGAATTGTACGGATTCGGTACGTATTTTTCCCAGACATGTTTGGGCATAATGGGAATAACTGCTGCCGCGTCTGCGAGGAAAAGAAGTGTTGGATGATAGTGAAAGATTACTTCGTAGTTACCCACAGCTTGGATTGAGGTAATACCCGCAACGTTCCCTTGGTAGGTTGACGCCGAATTGTTAGCGAGTTCATAGCTATACACGACATCCTGTGCGGTGACTGGCTGTCCGTCTGACCAAGTTGCGTTATCCACAAGATAGAATACCGCCGCCGACTGGTTCGGGAAGACGGTCCACTTGTATGCAAGATCTGGGACTACGGGGTCGTAGTTGGAATTATAATGCACGAGCATGTCATAGATTCCTAGCGCAATTTCTTGCGAAGGGCCGAGCGGGTTATTGAACTGGTTGAAGGTGTTAAACTGCGTACCTCCATAGCCAAGTGTGAAGGTACTGGAACTTCCAGTTTGGGCGCTGGCTAGTGCCGGCAGAGTCAGCGAAAAAACCATAATGAGAACGAACGCAGCCGCTATCAACCACAGCTTCGGAGACTCAAAGCAAGTGTTTGTCATTTTGTCATCTCCCCGTCAGTTACCGCTTCTTAAGTGTTTTTGAATGTCAGGGCCAACTGTGCGCGCGCGACGAACGGACGGGGATTTGAAGCACATGGATTACCCATGTTCGCCTGAGTGGACTAAATGATGGGACAGGAATCGGTTTTATCGATAATCCGAATACGCTTTCCTCGCTAATTCGACCAAAATCTGCTGTGGCATTGAAATATGCTAAGCATGACCAAGCTTCCCAGAAAAGGCCCCACGCTATCTTTAATATGTTCGGACATGACTCTCCAACGGTCAAAATGGGACTTCACAAAACCTACAAAGGATACAAGTCTTACTCATACCTGCAAGCCGGGAAGGACTACAGAGAGTTCAGCTTAGTAAAGCAAATTGGCAGGGTAGAACCTTTTGTTTATCCCGTTTCAGATTCGGAAGAGGAACGCGTGCACGAACTGCTAGAAAAGAATATTGCGATATCTCTGCATGACCACGCAGAAGTAATGCCAAGCGATCTAAACGACATGTTTGCATGGATTCGCGCGAACCATACGAGCACGGGCTTTGAAGGGCTCGCGGCCTCCGGGCTTGACGCGGTTTTCGACGGCCTGGGCGACGGCTCGAACATGATAACTTCCAGCTACCCCTGGAAGTGGGAGTCCGTGGTGCACGAGCTGGGCATGCGCCTGTGCGATCTCGCCCATCAGGACTTTGTGATAAGGGGAGAGAAGGTGGAGGATATCAGGAGGGCGCACAGGGAAGGAAGGATAGCGTTCATCCCGCACATCGAGGGCGCCGCGCCGATAGAAAACGAGCTTGACAGGGTGGACATCCTCTACGGCCTTGGAGTGAGGTGCATGGGGCTTGTCTACAGCGACTCGAACGCGCTGGGCTCTGGCCTGAGGGAGCGCGCCGACGGCGGGCTTACCTACTTTGGCGAAGAAGTGGTGGAGAGGATGAACAGGCTTGGCATGCTGATAGACGTCGCGCATGCCGGGGACAAAACCACTCTAGACGCGATATCCGTGAGCAAGGCGCCAGTTGTGATAACCCACGCAGGTGCTAGGAGCGTATGGAACTCACAGAGGATGAAGCCGGATACAGTGCTTCAGGCACTGGCCGAAAAGGGCGGAGTAATAGGAATAGAAGCCGCGCCGCACACCACGATGTCTAGGGCGCACCCGCTGCACAGCCTTGAGTCCTATATGGACCACTTCGAATACTGTGCGAAGCTTATGGGCGTGGAGCACGTGACTTTCGGCCCCGACACTACGTTCGGTGACCACGTGGGCCTTCATCGCTACTTCGAGAAGAACTCTTCGGTCGCGTGGAAGGAAGAAGGTGACCCTTACCAAGAAGTCGATTATGTAAAGGGCTTGGAAAATCCGAGTGAATTCCCAAACATCGTCAGGTGGCTCGTGCACAACGGCTATTCAGACGAGGACATAAAGAAGGCCCTGGGGGAGAATACACTTCGCGTATTAGAAGCAGCCTGGAAGTAGGCCAGGTGCAGGCTCCCTGTTTTGGCCGGCTATAGGCTACTATCCAAGACCTCCGCGAATCTTGAAATGCTTAACATGGCTTGCCTTGCACTTTACCCAGTTGCGACTATTTTGTTCGAGCCCGAAGATTCCGCTGTTTCTTCGCTTTGTGAGCTAGTAGCCTTACCGGTCCTGGTTTAGTGCGTGCGGAGGGACTAGTGAGGGATCTCAGTGCGGCGCAAAGCGACTCTTCTAATGATGAATATGTACACACGTACCTGACTTCATCCGGAAGCATAGAGCTCTCGTAAGGAGTTCCTATGCCAATGATTCCGACGGGAAGCCCACTCTCCACGATATCAGATACTTGTTCGGCCCATTGAGGGTGCATATGGCCATCGCGCAGCACGATCAGAACACCGGTGACACACTGCTTATTTGGGGAAACGGCAAAACTGATTCTGTATCGCTCCCCTTTTCTTGGGAGGTCCTCCAGCCGCAGACTACTCCTTACGTAATAACCAAGTCGCTTCAGAGCAATCGATAATGGACTCTCCAATTTGTCAGAGGCTGGAGAAAGCGGAGAGCCCCCCACTACCACCGCTAGCTCGCCGCGCTTCGGGAACGCCGCCCCTTGATTGTACATTGTTACGCATCGTGCATAATCGCGCGCAGTGAACAGCTTGGGCTTGGGGGTTCCAGCCCCGAGCACGGATTTTTCCATGGCCATTCCCCTTTGCATCAATTGTTCTACGCGGCCTGCCGACTCCAAGACCCTACCGGTTTCAAGATTCCCCTTGGACAAGGATTCTTCAAGCGCGTGACGGGCCTCCCATGCCATGTCTAGCGAGGTGGTTTCGAGGAGGTCGCAACCTGCCTTCAATGCGCGCACTGCGGCCTCGCCCACTTCCATCCTCTCCCCGAGCCCTTTCATGGAAAGGGCATCTGTAGCCACAACACCATCAAACCCCAGTGTTTGCCGAAGAAGTCCGCTTATAATTTCCCTTGAGACGGAACATGGCTCTTCTAGCTTTTGGATCCTGGGATAGTAGAGGTGGCCCACCATAATGGCATCTACATCGTGCTGGATTGCTGCTCTGAATGGAACTAGGTCGGAACTGAGGACCGTTTCCAGGTCTGCATCGATCGTTGGAAGCTCAAGATGTGAGTCCTTGGAGCTTCTCCCATGCCCCGGGAAATGCTTGGCGCATGATAGCACCCCAGCGGTCCTCAGACCCTCGATGAAAGCCACCACGTGGCTTGCCACACGACCCGGATTGTCTCCGAAGGACCTGGTGGCTATCACGGGGTTAGAGGGCTCAAAATTTACGTCTGCAACAGGAGCGAAATCCCAGTTAATCCCAAGAGCATGGAGCTTCTGGCCGATAATCAAGGAGGCCTTTCGAGTAAGCCCATAATCGAATGATGCGCCTAGCGCCATGGCACTCGGGGTCCTATCGCTTTCCACTCTGCGCACGTAACCCCCTTCCTCGTCTGCCGAAATCAAAGGCAAGGGCCCTGTGGTTGATGCTAGAGCGTCCTTGAGAACTCGGCGCACCTCTTCCACAGATTTCTCCGCACTTCCAGCTCGCTCTATATCCTTCCTAAAGAGTACGACTCCCGCGGGGGCTAGTTCACTCAGCTCTTCCGAGACTTTGGCCGGGTCTTTTCCTTCTAGCGAAGTCTGTACAAGTAGACCTACAGACCTCCTAGCTGCTTCACTCATATCGCGAGACACTTCCTCGCCAGTCTCGGAATTTTGTTGGGTTTGATTGCTATATTACATTTCGCGTTCCGTATTCCATTAGCAAACAACATTTTTTACCCCATGATTGGCCATGCAGCCTCTAAGGGAGCTGGGAAGGTAGCTCCGTTACCTGTAATTAATTCAACTGGCTCAGCTTTGATCACTTTGCATCCATTCAAAAAAGGGAGTATAGCAGTGTAACAACACATATCAACCCGAGAGCTGACCAAAGGCAAACGGGCCAACCTAATGTGCGGTGGCTGTCGAGGAGTATTTGTCCAAGGACTCCGTAAAATAGGCGTGGGTGATCGCAGATATGACCGATTTTTCTGAAATTATATCGCGAACAGACACGACTCCTTCCAACCTGCCTGAATCATCCACAACCAGCAAATGTCTTGTCCCATTTATCCCCATTATCATGGCTGCATTCCCTACATCATCGTCGGGGTGAACTTTGATGACGTCCTTGGTTGCAATATCCCAGGCTGGACTTTCCAAACTCCTTCGTTCAGCCACAGCCCGAATTACGTCCCGCTCCGAGACCACCCCCACTGGCGTCCTAGGACCATTACTTTCAACAATCACCACGAGCCCAATTGAGTTATCCTTCATCAATTTACAGACGTCGTAGATGGTGGAAGCTTGGGTTGTGCACACAGGCTCCTTCTTGATTAAATCAGAAACCTTCATTTCTTCCACCTCGCCCACATAATAATGTAGTACTGACTTATAAGCAGGCTTATCTCGCACATTGACGAAATTTTCGTATAGTGGACTTTACTCAGGATTGGCACATTGACTCCGCAAGTTGACTCATTTCTCTGCAATGTCAAGTGTCGCCCTGAGCATCCAAGAGGTAGCGAAGTGGTCGCTCGAATTGAAGGGGTTGCTATAAGGCGGTAGGCTGGGGAGCCAAGCAGCCTCCATAAGGTAGCGTTCTATCCGCGTATGCTGTCTGAGCTGCACACTGTTCCCACTCCTCGGACCTTGGCTTAATACAGTTTTGGATGCGGGAGGCTGCCGCCCTATCCCAACGAACAGTGAGCGAGCGTTCTAATCTCGGCGCAATATCGGTTGAGGGAGAACCGCATCCCAGGTTATTGCAACAGTACTCGCTAGCTTTTCACAGCTGGCTCCGTTATTCGAAGCGTCCTCGAGGTTGCATCTAGTTCGCACGCCGCTCCCAGAGGCAGTGTAGGCTTGTGCAGTGTATGGCCCGCGGGGAAATTGTAGATAGCCGGTTTTCCAAGCTTCTCCAGTCTCTCTTTGACAACAGATTCAACCGTGATTTTATTTATGGTTCTGCCAAGCCTCTCCTCAGGCGGGCAATCGACGCAGGTAGAAAATACAATACCGTTACATTTTTCCAAGCAGCCCGACATCAGTAACTGCGTAAGCATACCGTCGATTCTGTAGGGATCTTCTCCCACATCTTCAATCAGCGCGATTTTATCTGCAAAATCGATTTGATACTTTGTGCCCATCAGCCTAGTAATCAGAGTCAGGTTGCCCCCTGCGAGCCTCCCTTGGGCCTTCCCTTCCAATACCGTAACGACAGGCGGGGCCTCCTCTGGGATAGGAACCAGCCCCAGAGGTGACGGGAGAGTGATTGCGTGTAACAATTCCGAAATGGAATATCCCGAGGCTTCACTTCCCCCGAAGTCAGATGCCACCATCGGTCCATGAAAAGTGATGAGTCCTGTGAACTTGGTGATTGAGTTCAATAGTGCAGTAAGGTCACTGTAACCTACGATGATCTTTGGGTGTTTTGAAATTTCTGCGAAATCCAACGAGTCAAGCACCCTCATTGTGCCGTAACCCCCTCCGGAAGAAATTATTGCATCTATGCCCGCGTCAGAGAACGCCCACGAAATTTCATTCGCCCTGTCTTCATCGGGGGCGCTGAGCATCCCACCGCCATGCAGTCTTTTTGAGACCGGACCGAGCTCCACCCTGAATCCCTTGGATTCAAGCAGTTTTATGCCCCTAGAGAGCGCGATTGCGTTCGGGCTCGAAGCCGGACTGATTACCCCGATAGTTCCTCCCCTATGTAGGAGGGTAGGTCTGATGAGTTCCATCTTCTTGCATCCGGAAAGTCCTTTAGTGGCTCGCCTAATAGATGTTTTTGTAGTGGCGGTCTGACTTATGTCGTCTGGTGAGCCGAGCGGGAGCAGAAAATCCGGTGGCCAATTCCTTCGCGGTAAGGTTTACTCAAGAATCCAGCCGAGCAGAAGGTCTCTTGCGTTCTCGGCTTTCCTCAGCTCATTTGGTGTTTCAGTCTGTGCCCTAATTTCCGGAAGGATATTTCCGGAGGCTAGCCTCGTGGTTGCCGTAGTGACGGCGGTTGCATACCTCGCGCGAGTAAGGGCTCTCGGCAGGCTTGATATCGGCAGCTATGGGGAACACCTGAATCCCGTGCCTCGGAGAGAGAGCACGCAATTCTTCTATTCCTTTTTAATTATTTCAGGTGCACTTATACTGCCACTTCTTGCGCTTCTTCTTCTCCCCTACAGTTTTTTGGGTGGAGTGGCCTACGCGATGATAACTCCTCTACCTTTGTCTAATCTCATCTTTGCTTACCGAATCCGGGGGCTCGAGCAGAGCAACGGCTTTATTCTGTACAAAGTGACCGAAACCGAAGAGCTTGCGGGAGAAGTGTTTGTAACTCGAGTGGGCTATTTGGTCAAATCAGTTGGCGATGTAACCGGCCCGGACATTGGCTTCAGTGAACCCTCTGAACCGAGGTAAAGCTTCTTGCCCTGGGCTTTCTAGGTCCTGAAGGCTGAGCCCGAGGCATGCTGGGTCAGTGCGTGCTCAGGCCCGCAGAAGAGCCGTTCTACAGGCTGAGGAAGTCTGCATGTGGCGAGATAGTTCGACCGATCTCTGACGATATTCTGCCGAAAGGCTTGATCCTGAATGCTGAGGGGACAATGGACGCGGTTGCCGCCGGAATCGTGCGTAAACACCTAGACGGCGAGCTCGAAGCCTACTATGTTAAACCCCAGAAGACCAAGGCCGCGACTCTGGACGCAATCAACCTGTATCGTAATTTGCAGTATGTTGAAAGGACCACAATAATCATCGACGGGGACGACAAAGACCCTCAGCATATCCCTGACAAGTGGAGGAAAAGGCTTACCGTTAAAGGGGGGGCGCGAGGAGCAGGCAAAACGAGGGGAGCTGTGTAATTGAGTGCAAGATTGGTGCCAACGAGTTCAGCTTGGCGATCATTCTAAACGGCCCTTAATAATCATAAGTGGGGAAACACACCGTAGAGGGTCACTTCGTCAGAGTCCCTACGGAGGTATGCACTTCGAAGCCTCGAAAGGAACGCCAAACATTAATATGGGCCAGGGCGGAGAACCCCTTCTTATTTTCTCTTTCTTTTCGTGCCTATGGCTGAGAGAATTGTAGGGTTCTATTCTCTCGGGCGCGGCCGCCGCCGAAGGGTCCATCCGCTTACTACTAGGGAACCCACGGTAAAAATGCTGCTCGTGCGCGTGGCACCCACAGAGGCGAAGCGGCACAAGCGCGTCTGGGTTATCAGCGAGCACCAAGTCATAGCTGTGGACGAGAGTGTGGTCAAGTGTTGTGGAGACCAATCTATGTTTGGGTGGCCGTGGACGCGTACACGAGGCAAACCATTTGGTTCGGTGTCTTACTCACAAGACCAGTGAGAACGCCCTCAGATTCCTCCGGAGACTGAGAACAAGGTGTCTAGACGACCCGGTGATACCCACGGATAGGGGTTCATGGTACCGTGAGGCAGTGATCCGAGCCGGGTTCCACAACCACATCCACCAGACCTTCGGGCTGAGGAGCTCCGTGGAGCGCTTTTTCGGCAACCTCAAAGACAGGACCAGGGTGTTCTACAACAACGTCAACCCCAAGAAGACACTCTTTGGGCCACTCGTAGGCTTCCTCGAACTGCTCGTGCGCTGGTATACCGAGTAGAGGTGACACCTATGACTGCTTATCCGGACAGGATCCGCCGAAGGCGTAAATGTTTAAATCCTGATTTGGAATACCACTATCGGTCACTTTGTCTTCCGAAGGCAAAGCAGCCGTCAGGATGCTTGCGGTTGTGCTACTACTCACGGTTGTTCTGACCTCGCAGAACTTCCCCATCCTAAATCGGATCCCGGCTTCAAATGTCGCAGGGGTGAGTGCACTGCACAGTAGTTTATCCGTCCGGGGGGGAGGCGGCCCGCAAAGCCCAGAAGACGCCGGATACGCCCACGCGTCGTGTAATGCCACGCAAATCTTCTTCGTATCCAATATGACCCGTAGTGGGCGGTTTCAAGCCATATTCGAGGCGCGGAACGTGCATACACGCGCGGCAAGCTTTGACTCCAGCATCACTCCGGCGACTAACGGAGCAACGAACGCCGTGATAGAAAACATCACGGATGTCGGAGCCGGACCGGAGGGTGTTGCTTTTGACTCTCAGAACGGCTACATCTACGTGGCAAACTGGGCGTCCGATAATGTTTCGGTTATTGATGGTGCCACGAACACTGTTATAGACACTATCACAGTCGGAAACGCACCGGGGGGTGTTGCTTTTGACTCTCAGAACGGCTACATCTACGTGGCAAACATTGGGTCCAGCACGGTTTCGGTTATTAATGGTGCCACGAACGCCGTGATAGAAAACATCACGGATGTCGGAGCCGGACCGGAGGGTGTTGCTTTTGACTCTCAGAACGGCTACATCTACGTGGCAAACTATGACAACAACACGGTTTCGGTTATTAATGGTGCCACGAACGCCGTGATAGAAAACATCACAGTCGGAAACGCACCGGTGGGAATTGCTTTTGGCTCTCAGAATAGGTACATCTACGTCACAAACATGGCGTCCGATACTGTTTCGGTTATTAATGGTGCCACGAACGCCGTGATAGAAAACATCACGGATGTCGGAGCCGGACCGAAGGGTGTTGCTTTTGACTCTCAGAACGGCTACATCTACGTGGCAAACTATGACAACAACACGGTTTCGGTTATTAATGGTGCCACGAACGCCGTGATAGAAAACATCACAGTCGGAAACGGACCGTGGGGTGTTGCTTTTGACTCTCAGAATGGCTACATATACGTCACAAACTGGTGGTCTGATACTGTGAGCGTTATATCGCCGGGGTATAAGGCCGTGCAGAGAGTGTATGGTGTGGTGTTTCAGGAGTCGGGGTTGCCTTCAGGGGCCACATGGTCTGTGACTCTGAATGGGACCACGCGGTACTCGTCCAGCAGTACGATTACGTTTCAGGAGCCTAATGGGAAGTATGTTTTCAGCGTTGGACCTGTAAGCGGTTATTCCGCTTCTCCCTTATCTGGCACGATAACGGTTAACGGAGCAAACGTTACTCAGCAGGTAACGTTCACCCAGATTGTGCCGGCTACCTATACGGTTACCTTTACGGAGTCGGGGTTGCCCCCAGGGTCTAATTGGTCGGTGACGCTCACCGGGCGGACGGAGTGGTCGACGTCACCCCAGGTCACCTTCTCCGTCCCAGCTGGCACCTACCCCTACAGTGTGGTGTTTCCGGCTGGCTACACCTCGGCCAATCTCACAGGCACGATCTCAGTGACCCACTCTGTTGGGCTACTGCTCATAGCTACTCCCACATCTGCGTCGTCTCCCACATCTGCGTCGTCTCCCACATCTGCGTCTTCTTCATCGTCAGAGTCGTCCTCCACATCACCGTCTGCTTCCCACGCTTTCAGCCCCCTGACGTCTTCCCTGTTCGTGGGGGTTATCATCATAGTGGTTGTGGTGGGGGTCATAGTGGTTCTTGTGAGGAGGCGGGGGAAGTAGTGCGGTGACCCCGGGGTCTTCTTGGGCAGCCCCACTGACTAGATCACTCTCTTATATGTGTATTCGAATCGTGGGGGTGGTTGGTTTTGGGTGTGGGCGGGTTTCTGCCGCCTACGGTGGTTTTGGGGTTATCAGACGCGGCTCAGTGAATGAGTGACGAGCACTTGCGGATTGACTCAATCGTCCTAGGGAAGCCGACAAGCTCTCTGGTACAGCTGGGATCAACCAGAGGAGGGGTAAGCAGGGGGCAAAATAGTGGTTCTCAGGGGGTGGTTGCGGGAAGAGTGCTTTTGGGTGTGGGGTCTGACTTATGCTGCGCTCAAATTGGGTAGAGGGGTGTATCAGTGTGTTGGGGAACATTGTTTGGGTTCAGTGTGATGAGTTGGGGGGGTGAGTGGGTGGTGGCTTTTAGGGGGTTATGTCGGAGGAAGGGGTAGGGGGTGCGGGGGAGGCACGCGGAACCCGTCGCCTTATCCCCAACCCAACCTATCTTTGGGGGCTTCCTTGCGGAGCCAGCCTAGGGCTTCCAGGTCTAGATCACGCAGGGGTTCCCGTGGTTCGTCGCCCTTTCCCCAGCTCGAAAGGACCTTGGGCATGCTTCTTCTGGACATGAACCTTACCAAGGTTGCGGAGACCGGATCATCGGTTAAGCGCCAGTGTGCCGGTAGCCGAACAGCCGCAGCGCCTGCTTCGGGTGCGCCGCAGCCCGGTCCGGGACCGGGTACACAGACGGGTGGAGACGACCAGAACTCAAACGGGACACAAAACAGTTCAGGCGAAACCGTTTTGTATTCAAGGAGGCCGCAGATGATACCTTGGCCGAACGCGGGACAGTTGGGGCGGGGTGGCCAGAATAGTTCTAGTACCCAGGGCAGCACTAACGGGACAAAAAGCAAAAACCCGCAGCTGACACAGCGCCCCTGCCGCGGTGGCCGGCGCTCTGCCTTTGATAAGACAGGTCTTGGCGCAAACACCACTAGCAGCAGCGAAAGCAATTCCAGCACCCAGAGCGGTTCCAGCACTCAGAATTCCTGCAGCAGCGGCCAAAGCAGCTCCAGTAGCCGGAGCGGTTCTAACGGGGCAAAAAGCAGGACCCAGTGGCACCTGTTGCGTCTGCAACACGAGCTAAGCAATTCGCTCTTGGCTCCTCAGGGGTCTGGCTCAAAATCCGGTAAAGCGGCCTTATCCGCAGGCCGTAACGAGGCCGCCCGTGGCCGGCGTGGAAAGGGGGAGGAGCCCGCGCAGGCAGATGAAAACCAAGCTAACCAAAGCGGTGCCCCGCGGGCTCCAGATCGCAGGTTCGGCGAAACCCAGTCTGGCCAGACGGGCGGGGCCCAGGCCGGCCAAATGAAAAAGAAAGGTGGCGGCGGCCTGTGGGGCGACCTGACCTCGGATCTCGCATCGCTCGGTTCATCACTTGTGAACGCGGGCACCTCGGCCGTAACCGGGCTTGCCGGCGACGCTACGCAGCTTGCCAAAGGCGCCGAAAACCTGCTCGGGTCCACCGCGACCACCGTGGATAAAACCGCTGCGGGGGCGGCCACAAGCACGGAAAACGACCTGCGCTCCCTTGACAGGAGCTTTCACAATTTCGAAAAGACGGTTGACAGCGGCGCCTCCAAGCTTGGGTCGGACGCGTCGGTTGAACGTGACACGGTGGTTGCGCCTTGCATGGAGGAAGGCGTAGCTGATGGCGGCTGGGCCGCAGGTCAGGCTGTAGGTTTGAGCCGGTTGCCTGACTGGCGGGGCCGAGCCGTTTACGGGCGAGTATCCGTTGCTTTGTGGGTTGTCGTTGCTATATGTGCTCTCTGGCTTGAATCCTTTGCAGTGCTGGATGAATTGGAGCGGGGGTTATGAGTGCGCATTCGCAGATTGCCGGGGAAGTGGTTGTAGTAGAGCCGGTGGGCGAAGTGGCTGTGCAGGAGGAAGCGTCGACGTGCAACACCAGTTTGGCCTCGTGGACGGAGCTGTAATTCAGGCTGGCATTGACTATGCATGAATGGGGGACTGAGCCGTCTCAGTCTCGGTTTTCGCTACTCTTGCCTGCTAAAGGGTACACCGAGGCAAACTGCCCCGAATGGTTGAGGAGCCCTCCCGGCGACGGGCCAAAACGAAAGAGAGTTTTTGCCTTCTTGTCTCTTGGTATCCTGGTTTGGGATTGACGCGAGCCACTCGTCTATTTCCTTATCGAGTTCCTCCTGGGCCGTGCATTCCTTGTCCTTGCCTTTAGATTTGACATCTTCCCTTAGCATATTCTGAGGTAAGTCTTATTTCATTAGTGCGCGAGTTGCGATTAGAGCATGGCCCACCTTGATATTACCGCCCTCAGGATGTTTTACAAAAAGCAAAACAGTCTGATCAGGGCGGTTGACGGGATAAATATCCACGTGGAGAAAGGCGAATCCGTTGGGATAGTTGGGGAGTCGGGTTGTGGCAAGAGCAGCCTTGCCTTGACAATATTCCGAAACCTCCCAGCTAACGTGGGGCTGTTTAGCGGCTCGATAAAGCTCGGCGGTGAGGAACTCACACAGATTGAACGAGAGAACTTTCGTAAAAATTACCGCTGGAAGAAAATGGCGATGATTCCCCAGTCTTCGATGAATGCGCTCGACCCCATTTACCCCGTCGGTAAGCAAATGGTCGAAACCTACCTTGAACATGAGGATGCACCGGAGAGAGAGGCGCGCGAAAAAACTCTGGAGCTGCTTCGCGAGGTCAACCTACCGGATACCGTGTTCGGTTCTTACCCTTTCCAGCTGAGTGGTGGGCAGAAACAGCGAGCAATGATTGCGATGTCGCTCCTTCTTGACCCCGAACTCTTGATCGCGGATGAACCCACTACCGCGCTTGATGTTGTTGTCCAGGCGAAGATCCTGAAACTGCTGAAAAAGCAAAAGGAGTCAAGGGGGATGACCAGCCTCTTCATAAGCCACGATATGGGTGTGGTTTCCAGCGTAGCGCAGAGAATTGCGGTTATGTATGGTGGTCAGATTGTCGAGATTGCTGACGCAAAGTCGGTCTTCAGTGACCCATTACATCCTTATACACAAAAACTGATTGGATGTATTCCGAGGCTTGGCAAAAAAGGATCGGGAGAGCTACAGTTTATTCCTGGGTCTCCGCCCGCGCTTAACGAAGAGCTGAAGAATTGCAGGTTCTGGCCGAGATGTCCTTTTGCCATGGAAATCTGCAAGCAGAAACCGCCCGCACTGGTGGAAGCGAAGTCCGGCCACTTTGTCGCGTGTTTTCTCCACAGTATGGAAAGTCTTCCCGCTGAGGGTGATACATCTTAGCAGAATCGATTGAAATAGGACTGGGAGAAGAAGTTCTTTCAGCGCGCAACCTGAAAATTCACTATAACGTCAGGAGAGGATTTTCCACTGTGGTCGTGAAGGCGGTCGACGGAGTGGACCTCACGGTAAGGAAGGGGGAGTCGTTGGGGTTGGTCGGAGAGTCAGGCTGTGGCAAATCCACGCTCGCGAGAGCCCTCGCGGGGCTCGAAGTGCCCACTGAGGGTACGCTTGTGTTCAAGGGAGAAGACATTCAGAGCCTTCGAGGCAGAAAAAGAAAACTTTTTCACAAGACCGTGCAGATGATTTTTCAGGACCCGTACGACTCAGTGAATCCTCGCTATAGCGTTCGTGATACTATTTCGGAGGGCCTGAGAGTACAGGGAACCAAATCCGAGGACGAGCTAGAGACCATAGTCAGGCAGGCACTGGAACGAGTGAGACTGATGCCTCCCGAGTCATTTGTGGCTCGATACCCGTTCGAACTGAGTGGAGGGCAGCTCCAGAGGGTTGCGGTGGCGCGGGCGATTGCGCTCAACCCGAGCGTTTTGCTGGCTGACGAGCCTGTATCTATGCTGGATGTCTCTGTACGAGCGGAAGTGCTACATACGCTCCTTGAGACCAAGGCCAGTCTGGGCACCAGCGTTTTACTGGTCTCCCATGATATCGCGCTTGCGGAGTATGTCTCAGATTCTATTGCGGTAATGTACCTGGGCAAGATTGTTGAGCTGGGGGCTGCAGAGAGCGTTGTGCAAGAGCCCCTGCACCCGTATACCATGGCGCTCATAGACTCGGTTCCGGAAATCGGGAAGGAGTTTAGCGAGCGAGAAAGCATCATTGGAGAAGTTGCGTCGTCAGCCAGCATACCTAGCGGCTGCAGGTTTCATCCGAGGTGCCCCTACTCCCAGCCAGTTTGTGAAACCGCCGAGCCCCAGCTGCGGGAAATATCGCCTGGCCATTTCGCTGCTTGTCACTTTGCAGGGGAAATCCGTCCTCCTCAATAGGCGGAGTTTGTTCGTGAATCCAACTCTATAAGAAGGGATCCTAGCAGGTTTTAGGACTGGCCCGGTCTCTTTATCGCCCAGCTTTGCCTGACTGCCTCACCAAACACGTAGAAGCTAATGCCGAGTACCGTTAAGCTTAGTCCCGGTG
Source organism: archaeon (assembly GCA_021817005.1). Taxonomy (GTDB): domain Archaea; phylum Thermoproteota; class Thermoprotei_A; order Marsarchaeales; family Marsarchaeaceae; genus JAKAWJ01. The sequence continues at coordinate 19,930 of JAKAWJ010000006.1, forward strand.
GGAGTATCCACCACCAGAGGAAGCCGTTCGACGAGCTGAACAAACCTGAAGCAATGCCAATCATGTTTCCCCATGTCGGGAAGCTTGTAATTCCGAGTCCGAGGAAGTCCAGACCCGCTTCAATACCTATCACAGCAGGGACGTCGAGCGCAAGCTGCGCGAAGAGTATGCCTATGAGTTCGGGGAGTATATGATGAATCACAATGTGGAATGAGCCGCTTCCAAACCCTTTCGCGGCCCTCACGTAAGTCCTGTTCTTGAGTGAAAGAGTCTGGGAGCGTATAATTCTTGCTGTTCCGGGCCACGCGAGTATTGTGATAAGTGTAATCAGCAGAACCACTTTGCTGATATGAACATTCAGCTCGAAGACGAGCGCCCCCAGTGTTATCAAAAGGGGCAGAAAGGGAATAACCAATAGTATGTCATTGAGTGCCACCAGCCCTAAATCCACCGCACCTCCAGCGTATCCCGCGATCAGTCCGACGAACAGACCTATGGAAATTATGAGCGCGGAGGCGACTAGACCAATCAAGAGAGAAGTCCTCGCCCCGTACACGAACTGCGACCATACGCTTGCGCCGTTGATATCCGTGCCCAGGATGCCGTAAGTCTGGCCAAACACGGCCAACCTGAGGTCGCTGAGATAAACCTGGTAGGGGGAGCCCACGCGCCCGTTCACTTCAAGCACAAACTTGACGGCATAATTTCCGGCCACAGGAAAAGCCTGTGTCGCGAGTTCCTTCGCCGCTTCGAGCACGTGACCCAGCCCGAGTGAAAGGCTGAACGGCATGGTTGAGGGGTTGGGGGTGCCTGCAGAAACCATCTGCCAGCTTCCGGTAGAAAATTGCTGAAACGCGCCCGAGCTTTCGGGTCCGGGAGCAGTTCCGGAGTCGAGTATCCAAAAGCTCCTGTTTGCTGGACTGATCAGGTAACCCTCAAGAGAGACGCTGGAATTTGAAGCGCCCCCGTCGAAAATAGAAGCCTGCAGATAAAGTCCGGTTGGTTGGCCCGAATAGTGAAATGTCGCCTGAAGTGTAAGGTTCTGGGTTCCCGAGTGTGGGATTGAACCCGAAATCTCGAGCGAGCCCGGGCCTGTGTTCACGAGAGTTGGCGCGAGCTTCTGGTTCTGCTCGCCGAACGGTCCAAAGGTCGAGTTATAACTCGTGCTAAGGCTTCCTGGGGGTGAGGGCGTCATTTCCCAGAATTTCATGGCGGCTGGAGACTTGAAGGATCCTAGCGCGTTGTCGGGAAGATAAAGAGTAGGCGAGTCGTGGCTGTACCACGGGAAAATGGTGGCCCATGACGGGATTGAGTAGGGGGTCGACGCGTACCAGGCTGACGGCTGGTAGGCATTGGGGTAGGGCGTGAGCACCGGGGCAAGAACAGCCAGCAATGTAAAGCCCAAAACCACGGCTAGTCCGATCATCGCTGCCTTGAGTTTGAAGATCCGGAGTATCCTTGGGGCTCTCAGCCGTATCGAACCCTCGGGTCTAGAAGCGGATAGACGAGATCCATTACCAGAAATATCATCACTGCCATCAGCGAAATCACAAAGAAGTCAGCTTCAAGGAACGGAATATCATACGAAAGCGCAGCAGTTACTAGCAAAGACCCTAGTCCAGTGAAATTGAACGCATACTCGATAAACACTATACCACTGAGCAGGAATGCAACATCTATTCCAACCCGAGTGAAAACAGGAAGAATGGAGTTTCTCCGCACGTGCCGGGACATTATCTTTTTCTCTCTGACACCTCTCACTCTTGCTTGCGTGACAAAGTCGGATTCCAGCGAGTCGACGCTGTTGTTACGCATGAGCAAAGCCCTAGCCCCAAAGCTCAGAAACGAGAGCGTGATGATCGGAAGCGTGGCAGCCCACAAAAGGTGTTCATAGTAGGCCAGACCCACTACATGGCTTCCGTTTGGATATATGAGCGCCGAGGTCAGAGAAAGAGGGAACCAATGCAGGATTCCTCCAAAAACAACCAGAATAATGATTGCAACCCAAAATGAGGGAATATTATAGGTGAGCTGAAACAAAAGCGAACTCGCATGGTCGGCCACCTTACCTTTCTTCGAGGCTGCATAGACACCCATACTGATTGCCATCATTGTACTAATTATGAGCGCTGGTATAATGATCATAAATGTGAACCAGAAGTGTGACTCTATTATGGTGAGAACCGGCGAACCGGTGTAATCCAGACCGAAATTGAATGTATACATTGCAATAATATACTTTACAAATCTTACTGAAAGCGGCTGGTCCAGTCCGAAGACCCGCTCGAGGTTAGCGAGCTGCAGCGCGTACTCGTGGCCGTTTATCCCTTCCGTGGATTTCGGGAGGTACAGGGCCGCGGGATTCACGTGCGCTATCGCTGGTAGGACCACGAAAATAAAGAAATTTATTATGACTACTGCGAATAGCACTGCCATCCTTTCGCCAAGGCGTAAAAGAATGTAGTTCAGTCCGCGCAAGCGCAATTACCTAGATAAAAAAAAAGGAAAGGGAGGGGAAGTGGCATCAGCGTCGTCTTAGTCCGAAGACCAGGCCCACAATCACCACGATCACGACCACGACTATTCCTGCGATAAGAATAGTGCTGATTTCCTTGACCGCTGTGGTTGTGCTCGGGCTGGTAGGCACTGTGCTCGGGCTCGAAGATGAGCTTGGAGGTACTGAGCTGCTGCTAGGAGGTGTGCTGCTCGTAGTAGAATGTGAAGGCGATACTGTAAGACTGTAGAATCTTAGCCAGTGATGTACAATGCCTCCCGCGGTGTAGGTCGCGTTAAGGGTAATTTCGTAGAGTCCGGGCGCAAGGTTGGCGGTGTTCAGGGAGCCAGTGTATACGCTACCTGAGGATTGTGTCATGCTGACAACCGCCGGCTGTCCGTTTGTGAATTTGGCGCTGGCACCGCTAAGGTAACCTACCTGCATCTGGACACTCGAAGCGTTCGTGATCGGGACTGTGTTGAACAAGTCTGTTGTGTTGTCCCACACTATTGTTGTCACATTCGCTTCCTCGTTGTATGTTCCGCCCTGCGTGACGTTGCTCCAGAGTAGCAGCGGGTTGAATTTCCAGTAGGCTAGGTTTGCGTTAAGTTCTGCGAGTGCAGCGGACTTGCTGTAACCATCCCACACGTAGGCGCCGGAGCCAAGTTCGTTGATATAGAGCTTCTGGTAAAGGTTCTGCGGTGGGGTGTGCAGGAATATGTGCTCCGGAAGAATAAAGCTATTCAGCTTGTAGAGCTCCCAGACGGATGACGTATTCAGATAGAGTGTTACCTGGTAGGGATTGGTTGGACTTACCTGAGAGTAAACCAGCTCGGGTATCGCCCCGTACGACAGTCCAGCATTTGCTGTCTCAGCGGTATAGTTGAGCACCATTCCATCAATGGAGTAGGGCTTTGTGCTGTTTATTCCGGCTTCGTCGAGATACCATAGGGTGAAGTTGTAGTCAGCCGCCGTAAGCGGGACGCCGTCCTGAAATGTCACGTTGTGCGCAAAATTCATCGTAACTGTTTCACCGTTTACAAGATTGCCGTCTGGAGTCGAGATATTCAGCCCAGTTTTAACCGTCCAGTTTTGGGCAATCCAAGGTAGTAGCTCTGCTGGGTTGGAAATGCTAGTAATGAATGGCGTATCATATAGTGGATAGAGAACAGAGTCTTCCGAAGCTGCAGGGGCGCTGTAGATGTCCATAGCCGCGGGTATGTCGCTCGATACGTCGGGGATATAAAACGTGCCTGATAGGGCAGACCCGTTAGGATGCACGTTATCCGTGCTTATTCCGAATCCGGGTGAGATAGCGTATCCCTGAAAGTCACGCACGTTCACTACAGTATCCGCTACGTTCCACCATAGTATGATGTAGGGCAGTTGCTGTTGCAGATACAGCTGAACTTGGTCTGTGATGCTTTCTGACTGTGTCAGACTGGATGTCTCTACTGCCTGCTGCAGCATGTTAAATATGGTCTTGTTGTAGAATCCGCCGGCATTTTCATAGGTATAGCCCTGCTGACCAAAGAGGTACTCGAGCTGGAGCGGCCCAATCTGGGAAACGAACACCCACCCGAGCCAGAGCATGCCCCAGGTCTGCTGGGCGTAGGGAACGCTTGTCGCGTCTATAATGGTAGTTATGCTTTCGCCCTGAAGATTGATGGTCATGTTTGCCAGTGCGGCTGCGCTTTTCAGCAGCTGAGCTTGCTCGGTTGAAGGGTCATTTCCCGCCCAGTAGAGGAATGCAGCCTGAAACGCTGTTCCGTTGGGATAGGTCCACGTCCCAGTGTTGGCATTGTAATGCAGACCGGCCAACTCGAAGTCTGTGATCGCTCGCGAAGGATTATACGATTCGTGCTGCTGGTAGAAATTCATTGCGGCCTGGCTGTAAAATTGAGGATAGCTGCTGTTCAGCAAAAACTCGGGGGAGGCCTCGCACGTCAGTCCACCGTGGCAAACGGTGGATTGCAGTGAGGAATAGTCTATGAGCGAAGCTATTCCCTGCCTGAAAAATGTATTGTTGTAGGGGTACTTGAAGAAGTTGAACTGAATCTGGCCAAAACCGAAAGTTGGGATACTTGTCACATTGAACATCGGGTTTGATTCGGCAGCCTGCAGGATACTGATATCCGTAAACGAATTGATATCCGCCTGTCCGGCCGTCATCGCCTCATAGATGGCCTGCGGATTGGTGTATGTCCACTCAAACACCTGTTTACCCACGTACGGGAAGTGGTAATCTACTGCGGAAGCCGATTTAATCGAGGTAGTAAAATTTGCTAGCCCTGGATATACCGATTGAGCAGTGGGAGTGAAGCCCTGCGCCGAGATGGCGCTCGAAGACACTAGCAGCGCGCCCAGCAAGGCGGCCACTAGAAGGGCACTCAGGCTCAGCTCCTTAAACTCACGTCTCGCTCTGAAATGAGACATAGACGCCAGTCCAATCTCAACCATTTAAATCTTTTCAGCCGCGCTAACGGCTGGTCTCAGGATGAAGCCTATGCAAAGAATTCGTCTCGCGCTGTGGACACGAGAGCCTCAATCCAAACCCTCCAGCCTTCTAAACGATATTTCGTCCGCTTACAGAGCAATACACCTAACTATAACGACCTTTTTGTCACATTATGCCACGCACATCGGTCCAGAGGCCGCGCAGGCTCAAAAAGGGTGCTACAGTAGCGGTTATTGCCCCGTCTAGCTTTCCGGATTATCCGGAATTTTCGCTGTTCGAAGGACTTGAGTACATCAGGAAACTCGGCTTCAGACTGAAAATCGGAAAAACTCTGACAGAAGCCAAATCCCGATGGTACCTGAGCGGAGAAGACGAATTCAGAGCGCAGGATATCAACACAGCCTTTGCCGATGAAAATGTGGATGCGATTATTTGCGCCCGAGGTGGAGCCGGGTCTATGCGGATATTGAAACTACTGGATTACGACCTCATAAAGAAGAATCCCAAACCTTTCGTGGGATATTCCGACACCACGAGTATCCAGAATGCTATGCTAAGCCTTTCCGGGCTGGCGAGCATTCAAGGACCGATGGGTGCCGTTGGCTTCGGGAAGGACTCCGATGTCAAAAAGACAAAGATGTACTGGAACACACTCGTCTCCATGCTCGGGGGTGAGGAGCTGCAGCTTGGCGCCTGGAAAGGCGGGCCCCCTCCGTTGACCGTCAAGGCCGGGCGGGCGGAAGGGAGACTAGTGGGTGGAAATCTGATTCTGTTCACGCTACTTGGAGGGTCCAAATACTGCCCTACTCAAAATGGAGACGTGCTCTTCCTTGAAGACATTAGCGAAGAAACCTGGAGGGTCGACAACTTTCTTGCTTCCTTGTCCGCTCAGGGCGCTCTGGACCGCGCCTCTGGTATCGTGCTCGGTGAGTTTCCAAGAGAGCGCGAACAGGCGAGGGGGCCGAGGCTGGAAGAAATCTTCAGAACATATCTAGAGAACCTGGATGCCCCGTCATTCATCAACTATCCTTGCTGCCACGGGTACGGCCACGAACCTGTTCCATTAGGCATCCGTGTTTCTCTAGATGCCGATAAAAGGTTGCTGCAGATGCTGGAAGCCGCAGTTGAGTGAATCGGATACGGTCAGTCGTAGCCGAATTCTATCTTCTCTTTATTCTATTCTTTATCAAACGAATACGAAATTCGGCTCAGCAAATATCTGTCACGCCTTCAGAGAGTATGGCTCATTCTGGATTCGCAGCGCCATGGTTGCATGGGGAGTCACATGCACAGATTGTGAATCCGGATATAGATTCTGCGTGCCTCCTCGGGGAAACGCAAGGGCTGCAGACCAGAAATTACGATAGTCCGTGAAACTCAAGATCCTATTCGTTTGCCAGTTCTCGCATCCATCCACTCTGTGCGTACGCGGCCATTCAGGACGAGTTCTAGTCTGTACAACGGGTAATAAAACACTTTGCAACTTTCAATTGTGGCGTCTTCGAACAAACCTTTGACAACTTCCTCCAACTTGGCTTCGTTTATTTTGGGCTCTTCCACCTTGGCTTCGGACAAATCGACATTCTCCAAATAGAGCGCCCGCTCCGAGAGTCTAACGTCTGGCAGAGCGACGAGCCGCCTGTAGAGCTTGGTCCTACCCACTTCTCTGGAGCCAACCAGTCGCTTCTCTTCGAGAACCCGGAGCCCGGAGCGCACTGATTCTTTTGTGATATTAGACCTGCTGGCTATATCCGCTGTGCCCGTATAATCATCCGACCCGAGCGCTACAAGGATGCCAACCTGAGTAGCGGAAAGACCGATGAGCCGTTTCATGCCATCATGCGAGCTAAACCTTTCTTCAAAGGAGACCGCATTGCCGTTGACGGCGTCGAAATACGAGTATTTGGTTTCATACTTTCGCCGTATTAACGCTGAGCGAACTCGCATGGAGATTCCTAGTTCGACCACGGCCCGCATGACCAAATGAACCGATGCCACGGTTTCTTCTTTCCCGAACATGAAGAAGCTTCTTTCCCGCCTGACCATACTCACTGCTTCTGGCGCGGCGATCAAGGGTGGTAGTCCATACGCTTTCGGTGTGACTGCTCCAGCCCGGACTTCCGACGCATGAACGCCCGTGAGTCCCTGCTTCTTAGGGGACAGTGTAGCGCCAAGCTTCTCTCCGCCATTATTGCTGCTCTCCCTGTGGAGTTCAACTTCATCCGAGCCGTCGTCTTCGAACTCGGCAAGCATTGTTGACCTTCCGGTTGAAGTTGCTTCTGCGCTCAGGGCTGGTTCTCTCGCAGACTGGACAGATCTAGTTCGTCCCGATTCGGCTCCGGCCACTCCTTTGCTCTGGGATAGCACCTCTTCTTCCTGAAATTCGGTGGAAGCTGGCCCTGCAGCAACGGAGCGTTTCACGTCCTCCAATGCTGCGCGCTGTTGAGGTTCCCCGGCTAATTTTGGTGTAGTCCCCCCGTGCCGGGTTTCTCTCTCACGTATTCGAACCCTCACTGGTGTTGGCGAGAGTCCTCCCATAGCGAGAAAACTCCCTGCTGGAAGTGTTGGTAGCTGTTCAAGAAGCTCCTTGTAAGTAAAGAACTGTTCGACCGCGCGCATGTCGTTCTTTAAAACCAGCCGGCCGATTAGCTGATTACCGCACTGGCTGAGCACGTTTTTATCCACAAGTGATGGGCGCTGAGTACACACAACCATCCCTAGGCCCCGTTTTCTTCCTCGTCTTGCAACTTCGTTCATTATCGGCAGACGCTCTCCGCCGCTCTGCGGGATGAACTTGTCAGCCTCTTCGACTATCAGTAAGTATGGCGTTCGTTTGTTAGATAACACGTCGTACAACACTGATACAAAAGCGTCCACCTTTCCGTGAGAACTATCTGTTTCCGAAATGTCCAAGATCAGGGGGGGTGAATCCGGGGCAGCCTTGGCCAGTTTTGTGATATCTACTTCGTGCCATTTCATGTCGCAATACGGGTCCTCTCCTATCCAGAGGGCCTCAAATCGGTCTTTGAGGCCAGAGTATTCGCCTTCGGTATCCAGAAGGGCGAAAGGGACCCCTCCCTTGCACAGCTCCTCGCAAAGGACCCCCACGGCGTAGCTCTTGCCGCTGCCGCTGGAACCAATGATACACGTCCTGCCAGTAGCTATGCTGTCTGCGCTTACCTGAAATGGGCGCAGATCTTTAGGTGGAATCAACCCTACGGCTTCGGACTGTACTGCCCCGAGTTCAAGCAGAACCATGGCGCTTAGCTCAGCTGCAATAGACCTCCGACTGATATAACATTTTGTCTTGAGAAGCGATCCCGATACGTTCTCAGGGACTCCACAGTATCATATGCCTGTAGTCACAAGCGAAGCAATTGCAGCGAGAAGAGCTCAGCTTAGATTCTTGGGTCTAGAGCCCCTGTAAGCTGAATCTCGCCCTAGGACCAAACTCCTAGATGGATGTCCATAAGTATACGCCACTATTGCATTTCAGCGGAGGGAACTTGGAGTTGGGTTCTTATTGGCTGTTCAAAGAGGAGCCATCACATTACTCCTGGGAGGACTTGGTGAAGGATGGAGAAACCGAGTGGAACGGTGTTCGTAACAATCTGGCGCTGAAGCACTTGAGTCACATAAAGTCGGGAGATCACATATTTTTCTATCACACCGGGAATGAAAAGTGTGTAGTCGGTATAATGGTCGCTGTGGGTGATGCGGCGCATGTCGAGTCCAACGGAGGGGAAGTTGGTATAGTGGTGAAAGTAAGACCTGTCAGAAAACTTCCGAAACCCGTTAGCTTGGCACAGATAAAGGCGGACAAGCGCTTCTCAGCATTTGAACTTGTACGCATTCCGCGCCTCTCGGTTATGCCTGTCCGAAAGGAATTATGGGACGCAATCCTGGATTTGGGTGGGTAGGAATCGAAATACAATTTCCGGGCGCCTACCCCTCCCCCCTTTATCTTTTCGGCTATGAGAGAGCCTGCTGTGGGCGGAGCAGGAAGACTCTCGTCACCGCATAGGCTTACTTTTAATACAATCATCAAACCACTACGCGTCGAACAAGTTCTGACACTTGACAAATATCCAAGTGCTGGATGGATGCAAGAGCTTCTGGCAATCGATATCCGCGACATTCAGAATATCGGGTGGCGCGTGTTTCTCGTTTCTGCTTGTAATTGAACCCCGGCCAAGTTCCAGACAGACTGCATCTTCGGGACCGGGTTGACAAAGCTTTAACTATAAGTTTACAGTTGCTCAATACGCCTTGCCAGAGAAGGAAGAAGGGTCTATCAAGGACGCGCCTAAAGGCGCGAGTGCAGCTACTCAAGCATCAATAGCCGGAACTACTACGCTGAAAAGGGGCGCGGTGGGGACAATACACGGAGTCTTCCAGTCGTTCTCGTTTGTGGGCCCAGCCGCGGACGTGGCCATACTCTTAGTAGGCACTGTGGGCTTTGCGTTGCTCTCGACACCGCTAGCTGTGATTTTTGCCTGGCTCATCTACGGGCTCTGGATGATCACCCCTTATGAGTTCTCCAAATACAAGACAAATGCAGGTAGTTACTATGCCTATTCGGCTAGCTCTACCACAGATGGTTCGCTCGGGCCCATCACTCTTTTTAGCTGGATGGGTGAGAATCTCACTGGCCAGTCTTTTGGAATACTGGGACTCGCTGGATTCCTGTTCGCCATATCTTCGTTTATATCCAATATACCCTACATCTGGGTAGTCTTCGCTGTAATCATCACAGTATACATGTTCGTACTGCCTTACCTAGGAATCAGGATATCCCTGAGTTACGTCGCGATTACGGGCATAATGGAAGTGCTGGTGCTTGTAATTGGGGCAATAATAATCATAATCCGCGTCGGGCCAGGTAATAGCCTCACACCCTTCACAATTCCGGCTGGCGCCTTGGGTGGCGTATTTTTCGGGGTTGTCTTCTCGATTCTTGATTTCACGGGCCTGGGTACGGTCACAACCGTTTCGGAAGAAATACAGGAGCCTCGTAAGAAAATCAGAAAGGCGCTCATAATCGCATGGCTGATCTCAGGGGTGGCGCTTATTCCCACCTCGTATGCGCTTATGGTGGGATGGATTAACCCCATCGGAGGACATGCTGCCAACCTGATAACGAATTATGCCAGCTCCCCCGACCCCGGACTCATCGTATTTCGGAACTATCTCGGCCCGATTGGATTTATTCTGCTGGCTATCTTTACAATCAACAGCTACTTTTCTTACGGAGTTGCAAAAACCAACGCGGTGAGCCGCATTTGGTATTCCGCGGCTCGGGACGGCGTAGTGTTTCCAGGTAGTGTTTCCAAGCTCCACCCGAAGCACCGCACCCCGGCTAACGCCATGATTCTGTGGTTGGGCAGTTCATTCGTTCTTGATATAATCCTCGGGCTCATCTTCGGACCATTGACCGCTGGTCTGGTGCTGCTTTCAATGGCCGGAATCTCGATAATATTTGTTCACGTTTTTGCGAACACGGGTCTGTCCTTCTTCAGTTATTCAGAACTCCGTAAGAGAGGCGAGTCCAACGTGCTCTATCACTTTATCGCACCCATAGCCTCATCTATACTCGGGATTATCGTGGTGGGCTATTCCCTGCAGTCTGCTTTTTCTGCGTACATCTCTACTCCGACCACAACCAATCTCGCGTATTTGGTGGCCCCAATTCTGGGCGTGGTCTGGTGCCTGGGACTGGGTGGGGCGCTTACGCTCTACTACCGCTCCAAGAAAAGTGACATACTCGCAAAAGCCGGCAGGTATGACGCAGAAGCTGTTGCAGAAGCTTAATTTCCTTATTTGGAGTAGATAGTTCATGGACGCAGCCGAGCAGCTGAGCTTGCCTGGAGCTCCGAATATCAGAGTGCCACCCCCGGGTCCAAAGTCTGCGGAGTTACTCAAGACCCAGGAGCGACTGGAGACTCAGAGCAGAACCATCACTCAACAATTCAGCATGGCCATAAAGAGAGCAAAGGGCTCGGTTATCGAAGACATGGATGGCAATCTGTACATCGACTGGTTCAGCGGCATCTGTGTGCTAAATCTTGGCCACGCAAACCCCGTAGTAAAAAGAGCGATGATTGAGCAGATTGACAAGCTGGTACACATGAACGAAGTTCCGAGCGAAGCAAGAGTTCGATTCATGGAAACGCTCGAATCCACCCTGCCCGGGAGCCTAAAGAACAGCGCAAAATTCATGTTCACTGTTACTGGCGGTGATGCCTGCGAGGCCGCTGTGGCTCTGGCAAGGCATGTGTCAAAGAAGAGAACCATAGTGGTCTTCGGAGGAGCGTACCACGGAGTGGCTGGGGACATTGTGGGGGCAACTGCGAATTACCATTATCGGGATTACGCTACTCTCAGTTCCGCGGGGTTTCATCATTTGCCTTACCCATACACCTACCGTTTTCCAACGAAAACCAGCAAGGAAGAAATGGCTAGGGCAGTGGTGGACCAGCTCGAGTACTCGATAAGAGACCCTTACTCCGGGGTGGGCGGGGTTGGGGGCGTACTTGTAGAACCCATCCAAGGAGAAGGCGGATACATCGTCCCGCCGGATGATTTTCTGCCCATGCTGCGCGAAGTGACCGAAAAATACAGTATCCCGCTCATTGTAGACGAAATACAGTCCGGAATGGGTAGAACCGGGCGGATCTGGGCGAGCGAACACGTTGGAATATCACCCGATATAATGTGCATGTCAAAAAGCATCGGAGGGGGGATTCCCACATCCGTCGTAGCATATCGAAAAGATTTCGACGAGGATCTCCCGGCGGGCTTTCATCTCGGTACTTTTCGTGGCAATCCTGTGGCGCTTGCTGCGGGGGAAGCGATCTTACGGCACTTCAAGGAGTCCAGCCTTCTCGAGAGGGTTAGGGTTCAGGGGGACCGGATCAAGACGAGGTTTCAGGAAATTTCGTTAAGGTTCGACCAGATTGGCGAAGTGAGGGGGAGGGGTTTCATGATCGGGACCGAGCTAGTGAACAGCCGCGAGACGAGGGAACCGGGAACGGAACTCGCGAGAAAGGTCAAAGAGGGCATGTTTTCGAGGGGTGTGCTCATGCACACCTGCGGACACTTTTCGAACGTGTTGCGCTTCATGGCACCCCTTACAATTGAAGATTCGCTTGTTGACAAGGGCTTGGAGATATATGAAGCTTCCATGGAAAAAGCAGTAAGAGGTTAGTCGTACAGACGAGCTCAATACCGCGCCACGGCCCAAAGTTAATGCGGTTTTCCGCAAACGTTGTCGCGGGTTTCGGCTCCGTAAGCAAACTGGGAGATACCCTTCGGGAGCTCGGATTCACAAAGAATGTGCTCTTAATTTGCGGTCAGAAGTCCTACGAGGTCGCGGGGAGGATGGTCGAGAAATCTCTGAAAAAGGAAGACTACAATCTCAGAGTATTGAGCGAGGGTATCTATCCCTCAGTGAGGCGGGTGCACGAGCTCTTGGAGAAAGAAGCCGCGGGTTTCCCGAACGCCAGCGTAATCGCAGTAGGTGGCGGTAGAACGGTTGATGTCGCCAAGTACATGGCGAAGGCGCTTGGCACGAGACTAGCGGTGGTACCTACACTGCTCTCGAGCGACGCAATCGCAAGCGGATTTTCCGTCCTGTGGAATGGCACAAAGAGCCGAGCCATCGAAACAGTAGTGCCTTCGCTCGTGATAGGGGACTACGACATACTCAAGAACCAACCAAGGCGCTACGTTTCTTCCGGGGTAGGGGACATGCTCTCAAAATTTTCGGCGCTTTCAGACTGGAGGCTGAGTTTCTGGCTCGCCGGGGAGCCCTACAGCGACTTTGCTATGAATATCGCAAAGTCAATGACCGAGCTTCTCTGTAAGAGGATAGCCGACGTGGGGGCGATGAATTACATAGGGATAGAGACGCTGTTTCTTGCAGAAGTGACCGACGGCTACCTCATGGAGCTTTCAGGAACCACGCGTGTTGCCGGAGGAAGTGAACACCTGTTCGCGATGGCGATGGAACGGCTCTCCAACGATGGCCTTCATGGGGAATATTGCGCCTTGGGCACAATAATCATGGTATATCTGCAGCGGGGGGAATCTGAAGACGTAAAGAGGCTTCTCAGGCTGGCCGGAACACCAACCACGGCATTGGAGTTAGGAATCGAACGCGGCAAAATAGTGAAAGCGCTCACCATCGCTCACAAAATGAGAGACTGGTACACAGTGCTCGGGACGAAGGGCCTCTCGGAAGGGGCCGCAGAGAGAATAGTCAGGTATACCGGTGTCGCCTGAGCCTGATTTCACTAGCTCGAACGCGACAGGAGCTCATGCACGAAAGGAGAGGATGTTGAGCTTTCGAAGCAACGATGATGCCGCATGGCGCTTGCAATGCTCTCCTTGGCTGGCTACTGTCGAGCAGCGCTTCGAGGACATCAAATATGCTGGACAAGTCTCAGGGAATTTTTTGGTGTTACTTGCTGTGCTGCAAGCGTATGCCTGCTGTTGGGCGATCGTCCGACTCCGCAACCTTTCTCGGGTGGGGTTTGTTAGAGCGCAGTTAACGACGTCCTTGCAGACTCGGCTTTTGGTGTGGCAGGGCCTCCGTGTCATTAAATGGGAGTTACGAAATTTTGGAAATAGCCACTCCGCTAGAACTGGATCGCTCTCAACCAGCAAACCATATACTCGCATGGCGTCGAATTGCTTCTCCCCGTCTGCCTCATCAAGAGAGAATTCAGAGAGGATAACGGACCCTGACCAAGAGGACTCGATGTTTCCTCTGGGCTGCTAATTCCCTCATGTTATGTCACTTCAATGACTTTGCAAGCTCGGAGAAAAGGTTTGAAGAACTTTTGAATATGATACCCGACCTTATTCCTGCCTCAAAGGCGCCTGCGACATTCTCCGGGCGGTCGTCAATGAACACTGCCCGAGAGCCGTCAACCCCCTCTCTGTTCAGCAAAAATCTGTAGCACATCGGGTCGGGTTTCCTCAACCCGATTTCACACGACGCGTAGAAGGCGTCGAACAATCTGTTCCAGCCATGTTCGTGCATGACGTCAAGGTGTGGCGCAATAGTATTCGTAAGCGCAAACACCTTAAATCCTGAACCTCTTAATCTAGCAATGAATTCAACGACTGATGGCCTTTCGGTATAGCCTCGCCTAAAAGCCTCTGCACAGAGGTCGTATCCCCGACCCGCGAGTTCGACTGAGGGAGCCAGTTTGGCAAGCGCGTCGGCCAACAGCTCATCAATGTTCGCCCTTCCCACTTCGGCAAGCAAGAAACCATCCTTCATCGCCTGATGTAGTTTTTTGGGGTCCACGTGAAAAGCTCTGGCGATATAATCGGTGGTAGGGTATTCCGACCTAGGTTTTATCACTACTCCCCCCATATCAAAGATATAGGTATCCGGGTTAACATGCTTCCCTTCCGCTGTCCGGAAAACAGTCTCCAAATCTGGCCATCCCACAGCGTGCATTGGATTTGCTCTTGGCCGGTAACCCTGACGTATTCTCTCTCTGCTTCGCATGAGAAATCACGATCTCTTGAGTTGAGTTTGAGTGACGCATCTTTGCTCAACCGGTGGCATGGCGTCATGGACTGGCCAGCCCGCGGGCCAACCAGCGAGATAGTAACCAGTCGATACCGTCTGACCTCAACCTCCTCAGTTATTCCCTCTCTGCCGCGGGAGGCTTTTATCGCTAGCGGGTGGGAAGACCAAAGCGCGTTGGCCCACGCAGGAGGACAGCCGTTAATTCCGGAAACGAAAGCAGAAGTTCCGCAGCTAAACTTGAGAGTCCTTTTCATTTGAGCAAGGTTGCTGAATAACCGCCAGCTCCTAGTGATGGTAACGGTTGCAAATAATTCGAGCCACTCTTTAAGAATGCGCAGTCGTATGCGCTCCGGAACAGCTGCAATGAATATCCGAGGCTATGAAGGTGGGGACGAGCAGAGTATCGTTCAGCTCTGGAATTCGGCGCTCCGCAACGATCCCATCAATATGCCAGTCTTCGAGCGCAAAATCCTTCTCGAGCCGAATTTTGACCCTCGAGGGTGCATACTCGCGTTCGAAGGCACAACTCTTGTGGGTTACGCCCAGTGCATGGTCAGGCGATATCCGAACTATCACGACGGCTTGGAGCAGGGAAAGGGCTGGATAACTGTATTCATAGCAGATACGCCTGCTGCGGGTAATGCAGTTCTTCGGAGTGCTGGAGACTACTTCGCAACCAAGGGTGCCAATCAGCTATGGTTCTCGGGCTTCACTCCTAATTACTTCTGGCCAGGCATCGATGCCTCCTCATATCCGCACCTGCACAAGATGCTACTTGACGCTGGTTACGCTGACGCGTCAGAGGCCCTCGCTATGGACGCGCTCCTGTGGCCAGAATTCAGACTTCCGCCGGGTATTGATGAAATTGAAAGGCGTCTGGAGAAAGAGGGGATAGTGGTTCGCAGTCCCGAAACAGCAGACCTGGTTTCGCTTCTTAATTTCCTGCGTACGAACTTCTCAGCCGACTGGTACAGGCACTGCCTTGACCAGCTCAGCGCAGGAGCTTCAAAGTCTCAGTTCACTATTGCAGTTCGCGGACGCGAGGTACTAGGATATGCCCAGTTTTGGGATGGCGACGGGTACAACTGGTGGGGTCCAGGTGAACACTTTGGGCCTTTCGGGGTAAAGGAATCCCAAAGAGGAAGGGGGCTCGGTAGTGTGATCCTTAAACGGACCCTGGAAAATATGCGGAAGTCTGGGTCGCATCATGCTTTCTTCTTATGGACTGATAGAAGAGCAGCGAGGCTCTATGAGCGCTTCGGGTTCAGGGTATCCAGAAGATTTACGGTGATGAGGAAAGAGGTGGCAGGATGACACTTGAAAGGATTGCCCTGATGGTGGTCGGGGCGCATGCTGGAGACGCAGAAAACATGGCTGGGGCAATCGCCGCGAAATATGGGCACTCCGGCCATAACGTGTTTCTGGTGCATATGACCCTTGGGGAGCGAGGTAATCCGAAGATTCCCATGGAAGAATATGCCAAGCAAAAAAGGCGAGAGTCCGAACGCGCTGCGACGTTGCTCAGAGCGACGCCAGTTTGGCTGACATATCGAGATGGAGAAATTCCTGGGGGGCCCGAACCCAGAAGGACGGTCGCGGAGCTCATCAGGCGGCACAGGCCCGATATTGTTATAACTCACTGGCGCAGAAGCATGCACCGGGATCACAGCCTGGCGAGCGTCGCCACAGAAGAAGCTGTGCTGGATGCCGCTCTTAAGGAAATGGGAAGCTCCTATGCGCCTCATGCAGTCAAAGCTCTATACTTTGCAGAGAATTGGGAGGACACGCCAGGGTTTGAGCCAGAGTTACTGATAGACGTATCAGATCATATTGATATCTGGAAAGATGCACTGGAATCCTACGAGTTCGCTAGAGGTCTTAGCGGATTCAACTACCTGGAATATTATACCTGCCTGATGCGCCTGCATGGATTGCGTTCAGGAGTTAAATATGCAGAAGCACTGATGCGGGAAGAGCACAGCCGGCAGATTGCTGCGGACTACATACCCTTGAAAATAAACTTTCTTTAAGAATGTGCCGGGTATAACCAATTGGCCAAAAAGGGCCAAGTCCAAGCAGTCATGCGCCGGAAAGACCTCGGCAAA
This sequence comes from archaeon, assembly GCA_021817005.1. GTDB lineage: Archaea > Thermoproteota > Thermoprotei_A > Marsarchaeales > Marsarchaeaceae > JAKAWJ01. The sequence goes on from JAKAWJ010000006.1 coordinate 36,534, forward strand.
GAGGTGGACGAATGGCTCGCATCAATCCCGAAAGGAGCGACCAGGATTGAGAAGAACTTCGCGATGTTGGAAATTGCCCCTTAGCCCTTCAAATACCAAGTGTTCGAAGGATGAAATGGAGAAGTTTGTGGCATCGAGAACTAGTGAGTTGAAACGAAGGCGCCTGAGCCCGGCGACCATTTGAATCTAGCTGGTATGGCTCGCGGACTTTGTACTTAGCTAGGCTTGCCTGCAGATTTACACCGAATCAAATCATTGCCAACAATACCCATGAATTATGGAGCAAACTTGTGTTCTCGCAGCTGGTCACGCATGAGTAAGGCAGGTAGTGGTTCATCGTTCAATAAATAGCGTACGACATTGCTTCGAGGGCTATTGGTGGTAGATATGGCCGGGTCATCTCTACTTCCACCTCTTTACAATCTTGCTCGCGGGGAGACCCAGAAATTCCGCACTAATGCTTATAACCCGCTCAGAGTCCAGCGCGCTGGGCTCATGCTTGGGTCCGTTCATTAAGCGACTTGAGAAGAACAGAGAGAAAAGCGGGAGCCGCATCGTCCTTGCACTAGATTCCGTGGGCGGAAAGGAGCGCTATTCGTTTGAAGACGCTGCAAGACTTATCTCGGAAGTCTCCCCCTGGATTTGCTCGGTAAAGCTGGGACTTCCTGCATATTTCAGCCTTGGCCGGGACGTATCCAAGCTCACGAGTGTATTCGAGGGTATACCATTTCTGGCTGATTTTAAGACGGCCGATATACCGCATACCAATCAACTAATTCTTGGTTACTTGTTCGGCGAGCTTGGATTTGGAGGAGCCATCGTGCACGCTTTTATCGGTCCAACCGCCCTCAGTTCAGCTCGGGAAGTTGCTGAGCTTCACGGCGCAGAAGTTCTGTCGCTAGTGGGCATGTCGCACCTCGGGGCGGACTTGCTCAACTCAAACATGGATAATATGATCAAGTTGAGTGCTGGAGCTGGGATTTCCAGTTTGGTGGTGCCTTCGACTTTGCCAGAAATGATTTCTCGCGCGCGTCGTTCTGCACCATCCTCACAGATTTTTTCGCCTGGGGTGGGTGTTCAGGGAGGGAGCCCCAGAACTACGCTCGACGCAGGCGCTGATTATCTCATCGTTGGCAGAAGCATTACCGGTTCAGATCACCCTGCTACCTCGGCGATGGAGATGTGCAGACAATGCAACTAGCTCGGGAGCTCTATACCGCCGAGATCTTGAAGTTCGGAGAGTTCACGCTCCAGTCGGGAGTGCGGAGTCCAGTGTATCTGGACATGCGCGTCGTGCCATCTGAACCGGCGCTATTCCGCCGGATAGCGGAAGAGGCGCTCGAAATGCTCAGGCAACCCGAATTCGATTATGACTGTATCGCGGGAGTAGCAACCGGAGGAATCCCATGGGCCGCCGCGTTTGGGTTGTTGCTAGGGGCTCCCATGGTGTATGTGAGGTCAGACAAAAAGGAGCATGGAACTGCGAAATATGTCGAAGGCAAAATACGAAAAGGGACAAAGGCACTCGTGGTAGATGATGTCGCTACCACTGGCCCGAGCCTGCTGAGCGCAGCCGAAAGACTCAGGGAATCTGGATTTATTGTAGAAAAAGCATTTGTGCTTGTGGATAGAGAGCAGGGAGCCGCGCGCATTGCCGCGGAGGGTGGGGTGTCGCTCAGACGACTCACGACCTTGCGCGAGATTTTGCACGACCTCGAAGCAGAAGTCCCCGAAGTTGCTGACCGGGCAAGGGAGGCTACAGCATGGCTGGTAAACTAAAGAACGGTTGGAAGGGTCGGGACGTAATATCGTCTCTGGATTTCACGAGAGAATCGTTTGAACTGCTTTTCAGCGCCTCCAAAGAGTTTGCAGACGGTGATCGCGCTCGGTCTGATCTTTTAAGAGGAAAGGTTGTGGCGACGGCTTTTTTCGAGCCAAGCACAAGGACACGCCTGAGTTTTTCATCAGCCGCCGCGAAGCTGGGTGCGAGCGTGATTGACTTATCCACCGAAGTGTCGTCTCTGGCCAAGGGAGAAAGCTTTAGCGATACGCTTGCGATGCTCGACTCGTATAGTGACATAATTGTGTTGAGGCATCCTTCTGAAGGGGCCGCGCTTTATGCTTCAGAAATCTGCAGGCATCCGGTTGTGAACGCGGGGGATGGGTCTCAACACCACCCTACACAGGCGATGCTCGATTTGTTTACAGTTCTGAGATTGAAGGGCAGGGTTGACGGACTCAACTATCTGTTCGTGGGCGACCTTAGGTACAGCAGGACGGTCTCCTCGCTACTTTTCGCCCTTACGAGGTATAAGCCCGGAAGAGTAACGCTCACGTCGCCTCCAGCTCTTGGACTCAAACCAGAGACCAAATCTATTTTGGAGAGATACGGCATGAGCGTCCGAGAAGAGCAAGATATCGAGCGGAGTGTTGGATCGGCAGATGTAATATATGTCACAAGGCTGCAGAAAGAAAGAATCCCAGATCAGGCGGAGTACCAGAAACTGAAGGGAAGTTATCGCCTGACTGAAGGCTTGCTCGAAGCTACAAAGGCTGACTGCATAGTGATGCATCCGTTACCAAGAACGGATGAACTGCCCACCTCGCTGGACGCCTCGCCAAAGGCAGCCTATATGAAGCAGGCGGGATTGGGTGTTCCGGTACGGATGGCCCTGCTTTCCCTGATTCTGGGTGTGGCGTAGATAATGGCCAAGGCCATGCTTGTCGAAAAAATAGAAGCCGGTACAGTAATCGACCACGTACCTGCGACTCGCGCTCCAATGGTCCTCAGGCTGCTTGGTGACCCCGAAACCCGAGGTTATACGGTCGCGGTAGTTATGAACGCCAAGAGCAGAAGGCTGGGACAGAAAGATATCGTAAAAGTTGAGAAGCTCGAAATTTCGAAGGCTCAGGTTGACAGACTCGCTGTGATAGCGCCGGACGCAACCGTAAACAGGATTCGCAATTACAGAGTTGTGGGAAAGACGAAGGTTGAGCCAGAAAGAAGACTTACGGGAATCTTGCGCTGCCCATCTCCTACATGCATCAGCTCCAGAGCAGGGGAACCGGTCAAATCCAAGTTCGAGCTCTACACCGAAAAGCCCCTTACCTATGCCTGCGTTTATTGTTCACGACAACTTTCGGCGAATGACTTCCTAACCCAACTCATATGGTGAACATCTGATTTCGTCGCGCCAGTTCCACGGTCCCCGCTGGTACTTCCATTACAAGGTGCTATCCAACAAGAGAGTCTCCTCTCGAATTCATGAATTGCATCTCCGCAGCTGCACTGCACCCGTTCCGAAAGAAGCCCCCGGGCAATTTGTCATGGCATACTTGCCCCGTGTCGGCGAAGTGCCGCTGAGCGTTTACTACCGCCGGGGGCGAATTCTCAAGTTTCTGGTGGAGGACTATGGTGGCGTAAGCACCAAGGTGGCGGGAGTGCGTCCGAACAACATCCTCGCGGTACGTGGGCCCTATGGGCATGGATTTGGGCTAGAATCGGGAAAAAGCTACATGCTGGTAGCCGGTGGAAGTGGAGCCCCGCCCGTGATCAACTTTATTCGCGCGGCCCGGAAACTGGCTCGAACTAGATTCACTTACATTCTGGGGGCGCGAACCGCCGACCAGCTCTTTCTGCTCAAGGAAGTGGAGAAGCTGGGAGCGCAAGTTTTCCCGGCCACGGACGACGGCAGTATGGGCTTCGCGGGAAACGCGGTAAGCCTCGCCGAGTCGTTGCTCGAGGATTCTCATTATGATGCGCTCTATGCTTGCGGACCCGAGTCCATGCTGGAATCGGCGAGAGAGCTTGCGGAAAAAAAGAAAATACGTTACGAAGGTTCGTATGTGCGTGACGTTCGGTGCGCCGTGGGTATCTGCGGGCTTTGCGTGATGGAGGGCCTAGGACTTCTCGTATGCGCTGACGGACCTGTTTTCACTGGGGAGGTGCTCGCCGCTGGGATACGAAAGTGATTCCTTTTCGATCGCAGGGTGGAGCCTAGTAGATGGAAGGCTCGTCAGGGCTACAATCGAAATTCGTGGAGGAAGGATAGCTCGCGTCGATAAGGGGTATCAGAGCTGGGGTTCGAAATGCCTGAAATTGGCGGAGGACGAGATACTTCTGCCTGGGGCCACTGATCTCCATGTCCACCTGCGAGACTGGGAAGAGTCCTACAAGGAAACTGTGAGTAGCGGCACCCTTGCAGCACTTTCAGGAGGAGTGACAACAGTCGTCGAGATGCCAAACACGAAACCCCCAATAGATAATCCCGAGGCTCTCTCAAAGCGGCTTGAACTCCTTGAGTCGGATAGCTATGTCGACTGTGCAGTACATGTCGGACTGCCGAGAGAGCTGCAAATCCTATCGGCTATGAGGAGGGAAGGAGCTATCGGAGTAAAGCTTTACCCGAAGGATTTTCCGAGGCTTCGGGAAGCCTTTCGGGCGGCGCATGACCAATCCCTGAAGCTAGCCGTCCATGCAGAAGATCCGGAAGCTCTTGTGCAGGACCCAGTAGGCCCACGAGCAGAGGAAAATGGAGTAAAGGAGGTTTGCAAAGTTGCCTCCCGGGTTGGGAATGTAAGATTTTGCCATGTGTCACTCGCGAGTTCGGTGTCGGCAATAGCCGAACTGAAGTCGCACACCAATGGTGTGTCCTTCGAGGTAACTCCGCACCATGCTCTGCTTAGCTGCGGACCGGACTACAGACAGTTGCCCCCGAGTCTGAACGTACGTCCTCCGCTGAGAAGAGAGTGCGATAGAATTGCTATGTTTGAGACCCTTCGCAATGGAATAGCCGACTTCTACGCTACAGATCATGCCCCTCATACTGCTAGCGAAAAGGAGAGCCAGAATGCTCCGCCCGGTCTCAGGTCACTGAAGTTCGCTTACCCGCTTCTGCTCACAGAGCTGCAGGACGTGGCGATGGCCTGCAGGCTTTACTGTGAGAGACCTGCTGCGTATCTCGGAGAAACAAAGGGGAAAATTGAGCCAGGGATGATTGCCGATCTCGTCGTCTTTCGGACACGAACGCGACCTGACGGCCAAGAGCCGGAAGCAAACTCTAATGAATTCGATATAGTTGAGACTGGACCATTTGTCGGGAGAAGACTTGGGTACAAGGTAGAGCAAGTCTACAAGGGAGGTGTGCTCTCGTACTCGTCCGAAACCGGACCGCTCGCGAAGCGTGGAAGGCGTGAACACAGTGCGTAGGCCCATAGACCTCAGAGCAAAAGTGGGCAGACTCCAATTGGATTCACCCTTTATGCTCGCTTCAGGAATCTTGGGAAACGAGCACTCGCTGATAATGCGCGCTTACAGAGCGGGCGCTAGCGCGGTCGTGACAAAGACGGTCTTCAATAATGCAAGGAATGGTTACACGCCGCCGATATATTTTGAAAACGAATACTATGCCCTAAACGCAGTTGGTCTACCTGGCAGCGGAGTAGAACACTTTTCGGAGGAACTGGCGCTTGTCAAGGAAGAATCCAAGCCGCTGATTGCAAGCGTCGGGGGCACGAGCCCCGAAGAGTTTTCTGGGGTCGCCCAGCGGGTAATTGACGCAGGAGCGGATGCGGTAGAGCTGAATCTCTCGTGCCCGCATGTGGCAGGAACAGGTTCTGAAATCGGAAGCAAGCCGGACTTGGTAAAAGAGGTAGTGCTCGCCGTTCGTGATGCGTTACCTCGGGCCCTTATATTTGCCAAACTCACACCGAATACGCACGACATTGGCGAGCTGGGTAAAGCAGCGGTAGAGGGGGGAGCAGACGGCCTGACCGCGGTAAACACCTTACGCGGCACGGGGTTTGACGTCACTCTCCGCGCTCCGCTCCTTAGTCACGGTTACGGCGGCGTATCTGGCCATGCACTGCATCCAGTAGCGCTCTACGCCGTTCAGAACCTGCGGACTGTTCTCCCCGATACCCCAATCATCGGCGTAGGCGGGGTATACTCTATCGAAGATGCCCTGGAATTTTTTATTGCAGGCGCAGACGCCGTGCAAATTGGTACGGCGATAAGAAAGAGGGGGCTAAAGATCTTTGGCGAGCTCAGGGATGATCTGGCCACGAGACTCAGGAATGCAAGAGCGAGTGATTTTCTGAAATTCAAAAAGGAACTCAGGATTTGAGAAGGTGCTGAAACATATGACCCACAAAGTCCCAGGATTGGTGGCCCGCAGATTTCTGCCATTAGGGACCGCTGATTATTAGAATGGCTTGGCACGGGGCCGGAACCTACAGAATTGGCGACGGTCGTGGGGGCGCAGGTTCGGGCTATCAGCGGTTTGCCCCGGTTAGCAGCCGGCTCGATAATGCCATTCTGGACAAGGCGCGCAAGCCGCTCTGGCCCGTCAAGCAAAAGTACGGTCGAAAAATCTCTTGAGCAGACTTAATGATCCTCGCGGGAGATGAAGCTCTCGAGTCAATGGGCTTCAAGATTATTGGCTTCGAAGGAGGGCGCATAGACGCTTGGGAGCCGCACAATGAGACTTATTGGGGAAGTGAAAAGGAGTGGCTCGGGGACGACCGATACGCCGGAGACTGGGAGCTCGAAAACCCTATCGCCGCGGTCCAGATGGGCCTGATTTATGTCAACCATAAGGGACCAAATCGCAAGCCCGATCCGCTTGCCGCTGCGAGAGATATTCGCGAGACCTTTGCGCGTACGGCCATGAATGACGAAGAAACTGTGGCGCTGATACCCGGTGGTCATACTTTCGGGAAAACCCATGAAGCCGGAGGCGCATCTCTTGTTGGTCCGCCGCCTGAAGCCGCTCCAATCGAGGAGCAGGGACTGGGCTGGAAAAGCAGATTCGGAAGCGGTAAGGGCGGTGACATGATTACAAGCGGTATCGAAGTCACGCGGAGCCAGACCCCGACTAAATGGAGCACAACTTTTTCCAAAACCTCTTCGGGTATGAATGGGAGCTTACGAAGAGCCCAGCTGGGGCATATCAGTGGAAACCAAAGGGGGAGGCGGGCGCAGGTTCTGTTCCGGACGCACATGACCCATCCAAAACTCACTCGCCAGCAATGCTCACCACTGACCTAGCCGTCAGGTATGACCCGGTTTACAAAACGATATCGCGCCGTTACATGGAAAATCCTGACCTATTCGCCGAGGCATTCGCCAAATCCTGGTTTAAGCTCACGCATCGCGATATGCGCCCACGCGCACGCTATCTCGGACCCGATGTTCCTGCGGAATAATTCATCTGGCAGTGACCCTATCCCTAGCTAAATCACAAGCTGATTGACGAGGAGGACATTATCGAACTCAAGCGCAGGATTCTGGCTTCTGGTCTACAGGTCTCCGAGCTTGTGGCCACAGCATGGGTCTCCGCCTCTACGTTTCGTGGCTCTGACAAGCGGAGTGGCGCAAACGGCGTGCGCGTCAGGTTGGCTCCGCAGAATGACTGGGAGGTAAACGAACCATCACGACTGAAAAAAGTCCTGGGCGCTCTTGAAGGGATACAGCATCAATTCGATGGCGAACAGAAAGATGGAAAAAAAGTGTCGCTAGCCGACCTAATAGTTTTGGGCGGCTGCGCAGGAGTCGAACAGGCAGCAAAGGACGCGGGTCAATCTGTGACCGTTCCTTTCAGCCGGGGGCGCATGGACGCTTCTCAAGAACAGACAGACGTAGCGTCGTTCGCGGTGCTTGAACCCGTTGGCGATGGGTTCAGAAACTACCAGAAGAGCGCGCTCACGAAGTTGCCTGAGGAAGCTCTGGTGGACCGTGCGCAGCTTCTCACACTGACTGCCCCGGGAATGACAGTACTTCTTGGGAGCCCGAGAACGATAAACATCAACTATCGTGCGTCTAGGCATGGAGTGTTTACTTCCCGGCCGGGAAGCCTTTCGAATGACTTATTTGTGAATTTGCTCGACATGGGCAGGGTATGGACTCCTAGAACCGAGTCCAGCTGGATATTCGAAGGCCGAGACCGACCGACCGGAAAACTCAGGTGGACTGGACCTAGGGTTGACCTTATCTTTGGCTCAAACTCCCAGCTAAGAGCCATATCGGAAGTTTACGCGTGCGAAGACTTGAAGGAGAAGTTCTTCAAGGACTTTGTAGTTGCGTGGCATAAGGTGATGGACCTCGACCGGTTCGACCTCAGGCTCAAAAGAAGCCCGTGAAAACTCGGTGTCCATGATGGGTCGATCAAGTTCTAGCTCATCCCCTGAGCGAACTATTCCAGTAACGGTAGCAAAGCTCTAAAATCCGTATTGAGTGGTTGGCGTGAAAACTTGCGATACCAAGAAATACCTGGTACCTCATTAAGGCCTTCGAAGATATGCTTGGGCTCGAACAATTTCGATGGCCAAGTCTCGCATAGCGATGCAATTCGTATAATCCAAAAGTCACTTGAGCTCGGACTGAATATTATTGATACTGCAAACGTCTATACCCAGGGAAGGTCGGAGAAAACCATTGGGGACGCAGTTCACGGACAAAGGGACGATGTAATTATCGCAACAAAAGTGGGTATGGAGGTAGGGGACGACTCGGAGGGCAGTGGACTTTCGCCAACTCATATAGCCTCGCAGCTCGCAAAGAGCCTCAGCAGACTTCAGACGAGCTACATCGATATCTATTATATGCATAGACCCGACCCCCACACTCCGCTCGAAGTGAGCTTGGAGGCCCTCTCAGCTCACGTAGACAAGGGGAGCATCCGCTATATCGGCTGTTCAAATTTCGGCGCAGAGGAAATACGCGAGGCTGAAAGGATTTGCAGGGACCGCGGTTTTCCCAGAATCGTGGCTCTCCAGCCCAGGTACAATCTGCTTGACAGATCTGCGGAGAGCACTCTCTTCCCGCTCGCAAAGTCAAAGGGGTTGGGAGTTTTCACGTATTCTCCGTTGTCAGGAGGATACCTGACTGGCAAGTACGCGGGAAGCAGCACTCCGCCTCAAGGGAGCCGGGCGGCCCATAGCTCTCGTTACGCAGAGCGAATCAAGCAGTTAGATGGTGGCGGGTTGTTGCGAAAGCTTGGAGAAATTGCTTCTAGCGTCGGAATATCTCCAAAGGACCTCGCCCTAGCCTGGGTGCTTCATAACGATGCGGTTACTGCACCAATTGTTGGCGCGTCAACTGTCGAGCAGGTAGAGTCGAATTGCAGGGTTACCGAACTGAACGTGCCCGGTTGGGTTTTTGAGGAGCTGGATAGAGCGAGCGCGGTTCCGAACTCTTGATAACCTCTCCCGGAGCCCAAGTGCTATACCTTCCCAAGTATCTGCAAATCCACACAGTTCATCTGGTTCTCCGTGGACTGCTGGACGCGGCCCTTCTGTAATTGCTTATACGGCGGTTCAGAGTTTGGTGACACGATTTTGACATTGCAGGCAGAGAGAAATCCGGACGGAACGCATCCGGTCGCTATCAAAGGAGCGACGCTGATTGACGGAACAGGGGCGGAGCCGATTCCTGACTCGTGCATTGTAATCGAGAACGGGAAAGTCTCGGCAGTGGGGCGACTTTCTGACACTGATATTCCCGCGGGCGCAGAAACCCTCGACGCGCGTGGGATGTTTGCGTTGCCGGGATTGATTGATTCTCACCTCCATCTTGCGGGGATGGCAACGGATAACTTTCTCTATGAGGGTATGGTCGTTCCCGCAGGGGTGAAGCTTCTCAGAGCAGCCGTAGACGCAAGGAAGCTTCTCGAAGCAGGGTTTACCACAGTCAAAGATTGCGGAGGGATTAATGCAGTCCATCTGCGACGCGCTATTTCTGAAGGATCGATAGAGGGGCCCGAAATCATTCCGGCGGGCTACCCTCTTTCCCAGACCTTTGGTCACGGAGACTCGCACTTCCAACCAATAGAATTCGTCGATGCAAGGACATCGAGGGTAGGAGAGTCGCTGCTTTGCGACGGAAAAGAAGAGTGCATCAAGGCTGCCCGGTACGCATTTCGGGAGGGTGCAATGTTCATCAAGGTGATGGCGAGCGGAGGTGTTCTGAGTGAAAGGGATAGACCGGAGCACTGGCAATTCAGCGTAGACGAACTCCGCGCCATAGTTGACGTGGCTGGGAGTGTAGGCTCATTCGTGACTGCACACTGCCAGTCTACCCAGGGCATGCACAACTCAATCGATGCGGGAGTCAAAACTGTTGACCACGCATTCTTTCCTGATGAATGGGTGATTGACCAAGGAATTAAGCGGGGGACAATATTCGTACCAACTCTTTCAATAATGATGAGAATAAACGAGGGAGGTGTGGCTGCGGGCTTTCCCGAGTGGGGAGTTCGGAAATGCTCTGAATGCACGCCCGAAGTAATCAAAAACATCAGAAAATTGCGTGACGCAGGCTGCATTTTGGCTGCAGGTACAGACTTCGCTGGATCTAAACTCACAGAGATGGGAACGAACGCTCTGGAGCTCGAGCTGCTGGTAAGGTTGTGCGGCTACTCTCCGAGCGACGCTCTGGTTGCCGCAACCAAGAATGCGGCCGCGGCCTGCGGGCTTTCTGAATCAAAGGGTACCCTGAAGGCAGGAAAGGATGCAGATCTCATTATCGTAGCCCGGAATCCGCTCAAAGACATTAGCGCCCTCCAGGATTTGGAAAATATAAAGCTGGTAGCAAAGAAGGGTGTGATAAAGGTGAACAGAGGGGTAAAGCTTGGCATCTAGCAATTCTTGAACTTATTTGTCCCAAGCGTGTTCGAGATCTCCGAATTCGCTCCAGATAGCGATCCACTGAAGAGCCGGTAGTACCCAATGCTGCACTTGCTGCCAGAAGAGAGTTCGGCAGATTAGGTAAATTGCGCCTACGTGAATACCAGCTGAATCTGGTCCGTAGGACACCAAAGGCCCGGAGAACGCTCAAGATAACCAAGCTGGGAAGAGCTCCGGATGTGTTGTCCAGCTTACGGAGAAATGCTGCCCGCTCGCCATCCAAAGCCTGAACTCAAGGCACGCGCGCTCACAGCTGTTCGAGAATCAGTCCGTGGTCGAACAGCTAGGAAGGACCAGCAGTAGACTCACATCCTGTGAGACACCAAGTCTATCCCTGCCACCCAGAAGGAGGCTCAGGCCATATCACCTTTGAGCCTAACTCAGATAGTGGCACGCCTGGAGGTTTCGTCTCTATCCCGGATAGAGCGAGACTGTTCTAGTCTAAGAACATAATCGCCCGGGTGTGAACTGCACAACCTAGCACTCCAGAAAAGGAAAATCTGTTTACACAGTTCGCTCGGTGCCGCACCTTGATGACCGTCGCTGCTACGCCGGCCATGCTTCAAAATGTCACTTGCAGTGGCAGGGCGAATACATGGCGTTACGGACTGAGTTGGAAACCAAAGGTAGTGGCGTAACTACTCAGGAGTTCTTTTACGCGAGGGTCTGATCTGACATCCGCGAATAATGGATCCCATCGAATAAGTGAAATGTTAGTCGTGTGTTCCTTGGCTGACCTGAGCATGAGTTCGAAGAACTTTTCCTTTTCACCCATCGCCAGATGTATTGTGCCACTGCTAAAAGCCATGTTCTGCATTTTGTCTAGTTCGGCTATCATCTCTCGAGCAGTTTTCTGATCTCCGGTGAGCGCGGCCAAAACCCCTCTACAGAAAAGCGTCTCGGATAAGCCCGGTCCCAGATGCTCGAGTTCTCTGGTCTCCTTCTCGGCATCCTCGTACTGCCCCTTACCCATATAATACATGGAAAGAGCCGCATGCGTGCGATACGGCTCCAAAGACATTGTCCTCTTCCAGTGCTCCAAGGCTTTTTTCTCATCCCCGGCGTAGTAATAGACTACGCCAAGCCGGGTCACGCATTCCGGATTAAGGGGGTCCAAGGCATACGCCTTCTCGAGTGCGGCCTCCGCCTCCTGAATATTGCCCGCACTGGTGAGCCAAACCCCCAGCATCAGGTATCCGTCGGAATAGTTCGGGTCGAGTTCAATCGCCCTCCTGATCTCCCGGACGCTTTCCCGCTCGTCGGCCATAAACATGACCAGCGCCAGAGCTGCATGGGACACGGCCAGATCTGGGTCGAGCTGAATGGCCCTTAGCGCCGCGAGCCTGCCTTCTTCGATAGCTTTGGCAAACGGTACATACCCATGCAACGCGAGGTAAGCGTAGGACACGCAAATCCCCGCGTGCGCGGCTGCGTACCGTGGGTCTCTCTGGGTCGCATTCAAAAACATCTGGAGCGCCTCCCTGTTGGGCTCTTCTTCAAGCCTGTGCAGAAGATGTACACCCTGCAGATAATAGGTGTAAGCTTCCATGTCCTCTGTGGGTTTCTTGGCGATCATGTTTCTTTCCCTTGCCGACAGCTTGACCCGCAGCTCCGAAACCACTCTCTCAGTTATTTCGTCCTGCACCGCGAAGATGTCGTCCAGTGTTCCGTCGTAGTGATCGGACCACACGTGGGCTTCGGTTGCAGTGTCGATAAGCTGAACCGTAACCCTCACCCTGTTGCCCGCTTTCCTGACGCTGCCTTCAACCAAGAATCCAACCTTCAGCTCCTGGGCAACCTGCGATGCCTTCTTTTTCTCCCCCTTATAGGTCATGATAGATGTCCGGGCAATGACTTCAAGGCCGCTCACATGTGCGAGCCTGTCGATGAGCTCTTCTGTAATCCCGTCGGCAAAGTATTCGTCGTCGCGGCTCGGACTCATGTTGACGAACGGGAGCACTGCCACCCGGTTACTCACCCGCCTCGTCACACCTTCAGATTGCGCACCCACGATATGACTATCATCCTCCCAAGGCATCACGATTTTGTAAACGTCGACCTGCGAACTCACACCCTTAAGCTGGATTGGCTCCAGCTTGACCATTCGCAAACGTACTTTGTTTCTGACCTGGTCGTATACCTGGCCGGATACGCACACGCCACCCGGCTGGCTAAGTGGCTGAATACGGGATGCGATATTCACAGTATCTCCGAGTATATCGCCCTCAGAGTCCACCACGTCTCCCAGGTGTACGCCTATCCTCAGAACCATCCTCCACTCCTCCTTCGATGACGCGTTGTAGTCGTTGAGGAGCCGTTGAATCTCGACCGCGCAGTTCACCGCGTCCAGGGCACTTTCGAATTCAACGAGAAACGAGTCCCCGATCGTCTTGACTTCTCTCCCCTGGAACCTGATGAAAACCGGGCGTAGCAGCCTGTTATGCCTGTCCAAGACGCGCAGAGACTGGGCTTCGTCCAGCTGCGTCAGGGCGGTATAGCCCACTATGTCCGTGAACATCACAGCCGCTAGCCTCCTGCTCTGCGACACCGCTACGACCGGTTTCTGCACGGCCTTAGTCGCTTAAATATTTCGCCATGGCAAGCAGCGTCAGAAGTCCGCAAGCTTTGAATTAATCCAGTCGGCGAATGATCTCGTCTTTACTCTTACGGTCCAAGAGAAAAAATTATAAAATGGTAAAATTTTCTGGGAAAGATATCGAAAAGACTGAACCCATGGAGATTTCCGCTTGCGAGCCTCCAACCAAAATTGTAATCGCCGCGAAGAGTGAAGACCAAACCATGGTCCAACCTTCGGGCTGAAGATATTCTAGCTCTGCGTGCAGCGCAATTTTACGCATCCCAAAGATGACATAGCGAATACAGCCATGATGTCTTTATGGCGCCCTTAAGGTCTGGTTGTCTCTTTTTTGCAGGCAGAGTATGGCCGAAATCAATAGATACAACTGAGTCATGCTTCCGCATGCGAATCAAGAAGGCGCCTTCCACCGAATTCAAGAGACTCTCGGCTTCTATTAATGACCCATCATAACCCGGCGCTGCAGCTCTTTTTATGCTTGATAGGATACACGCGGTGCATCATGGTCTCCGGGATAATGATCTATTAGAGCGCGTGAATCCGTGTGCCCGTGGTGCAATTTCAAGAGCGTTGCAAAGAGTGGCACATGCATCAGGAAGCTCGAGAGAGATGGAGTGGCTAGTTGACATCGGCAAAGAGATGTCCTTCCAGGAACACTGGGTGGGAGTAGATATCCAGATGAGTACTGCCTACAGTTCGAGAGGGAAACGATTGGAAAGGGCTGATGCGGTAGGGACATAACCATTCTTTGGCGACACGGCTGACGCACTAAAAATTAAATACTGGGAGCATCGTTGCAGCCTGTTTTAAAATGGATGCAACGATGAATTATCTCCGCTCCGATGAATATCTGGCCAATCCTTACAAACTGTACAGCGCCATAAGGAATTCGCAAGATGTATACTTTGCTAAAGACCTTGGGCACTACTGGTTAATGCGGCACTCTGACTGTACTCATTTGTTGAGTAGCAGGGATTTCGGAAAGGATATCGAGGAAAAATTCTCGGGAGCATCAGGTTCCTCCGGCCCATCAAATGGAATGGATGATCCGTACAGATCGATTCTTTTTCTTGATCCGCCAAGACACACAAAACTGCGGCAGCTGGTAACCAAGGCTTTCACCCCAAAAGCCATCGAGAGTCTGAGACCCTTTATAAGAGAAATCTCGGAAGAACTGGCCGGGACCAAGCATGACAATCCATTCTATGATGTAATACAGGACTTTGCAGGCCCGATTCCTGCATTCACCATCGCCAGAATGCTGGGCGTTCCAAGAGAAGATATGGCAAAATTCAAGAAGTGGTCAGACGACGCTGTCCTGGCACTTGATGTCGCAGCCAGCAAGGAAGAGGAACAGATGGCGGCTGATGCAAGGCTGAATCTCAGTAACTATTTTCAGAAGCTCATTGAAAGGAAGAAGCTCAATATGGAGAGTGATGTTTTGAGCGATCTCATAACATCAGAAGAATCCGGGAGCAGGCTATCTCATATAGAATTAATTGTCATGTGCAATCTTCTTCTGATAGCTGGGCATGAAACCACAACAAACCTCATAGGAAATGGATTCTATGCCCTCGTCAAAAAAAGAGACCAGTTTGATATGCTCCGGGATGATCGCACTCTTCTAAAGTCGGCAGTTGAAGAACTGTTGAGGTTTGACCCACCAGTGCAGAGGGATTCAAGGGCACTTTACAAGGATGCCAATTTCTCTGGGCAAATGCTACCCCGGGGGTCCACCGTCACTGCGATCATCGGCTCTGCGAACAGGGATCCAGATGTCTTTGATGACCCTGACTCACTGGACATTACGAGGAAGGACAATCCGCACCTGTCGTTCGGCAAGGGCATACACCACTGCCTTGGGGCCCAGTTGGCGAGAATGGAGGGGGAAATTGCGTTTGATGTCTTGTGTGACAAGTTCAAGGCTCCTGAGCTGTACGAAGAACCGGTCTGGAGACGAAACTCGAACATGCACGGAATGGAGACGCTCAAGATTAAGGCATAAACGCTCCATTTTGAAACTTAAACTGCTACTGTGCTCCTCTTCATTTCCCTGATAACTCTGGTTGATCCAACATCGCAGGAGCGTTTGGTGGATTCACAAGACCAGATTTACAGCTGGAGCAAATCCATCTTGTCCAATAAAAGTTCGAATTTGCACGGTCTCCAGTGCCTCCCTGTAACGTTGAGCGCCGGAGGATTCTTCGACCGAATCAATCGTTCTCCCTTCGACCCAGTCTTCCCCGTACCTCTGTCGCACCCGGCTTCTCTGGAGTACTGGAACATCTTCCTTCAGGACCTCGGCTCGGGCCCTACCCGGCACCTGTGCCTCCTTTGCGGGCACCTAGGTCCCGCACACGGCTGTCGGCCCGGGCTGAGCTTCGCTGGTCCATGAGCGGCTGAGCGGGGCACCGGTATATGGAGCCAAGTCGTTCCTCCTGCCTCGCGGCAAGGCGAGCGAGCAATCTTCTGAACAGGCTTCCCGGACGGGAATCAGGCAGGGAGCACCGGATTTAGGGAAGAATTCGACCCATCCGCGCCTGGGCTCTCGCGGTTTGCTCGCAATCCCGTGCAATACGCACGCGCAGGTCATCTAGCCCGGAGTCGTGTCTTCAGGCTCCGTACCGAGCATGCTCTTGATCACTCGAAGCACGAATTCTTCGTCCTCTATTGCAGCCACCAACAGCAGCTTTGCAAGTTCTTCCTCGTTCACTCCGAACTTTTTCGAAAGCTGAGTCAGGCGGCGAGCGGCTTCGTTTGAAAGTGCGACGGTCTGCATTCCTTGCCATCTCACGTTTGCCGCCACTTACGTATAATACCTACTGCTGCGGCAAATCTGACATGGTCTTCTAGCTACGCGGGGCGTTGCAGCTCAAGCGTCTGTGGAAACCACACGACGGCTGCGCTCCAACGGCAATCCTCTTTCGATTCGCAAACCAGTCGGACTGATTGCCGGGGTTTCGCCACCGTGCTCGCCCGGGCCATAACGGTGAGCATAAGACTCTTTAGTCACGCAAGTTTTTCCTGTTCACGTTGTCGACAGAAGGAGCAGAAAAATCCCCTTCCAAAATTGGCCGAATCCTTGTAGGCGTGGATGGGTCAGACTCCTCAAAGCGAGCGGTTTCCCGTGCAATAACAGTGGCACGTGCAACCGGGGCCAAACTCTATATTGCTTACGTAGTGCATATCCCGGTTTACGCTTCCTCGACCCTATTGGATTCCCCTGCGATTGATTACTCCGGAGTGGAACAGGCGCTTACGGAAGTAGGGAAAAGAGTTGTTGCGGAAGCCGCTAAGCAGGCTGAAGGAAGTGGAGTCGAAGTAGTGGCTGACGTTCTTGAGCGAGCTACGTCAATAGTGCAGTCACTGCTTGACTACGCTACGGACAACAAGATTGACCTCATAGTAGTGGGGAGTAGAGGACTGAGTGGCCTGAAAAGAGTGGTACTGGGTAGCGTTTCAGGGGGACTTGTGAACCACGCTCATTGCGACGTTTTGGTGGTCCGCTGAGGCTGAGCATCCTTCTTATTCGTGCTTTCCGGACATTGCCAATTCGGTCTTCCAAACCTGATGATCAGCACGAAAGCACGAGCCTCATAGCAGTATCTCACGCACGTGGCTGGGACAAGCAATCCGCGCTTTTTCCCTTCTCTGTACAGGACTAAGGTCCTTCTGGCTTTCCTGCAACATGCGGTGACTGGCTTCGAATTACGTAGAGAACTAATGTTAGGACTATCACGATTGCGACAGCGATTTCTATGTAAGTGAACGCGCCATAGAGGTTCTGGGAAAGCGCGGTCACCGATTGGGAGAACCTTTCACCAAGGTATATGAGGACAATATCCCAGACCAGGACTCCGCCCAAGGACCAAGCGAGGAATTTGACCGGGTCCATCTTGGCGAAACCGGCTGGGAATGCGACGAGAGTTCTCAATAGAGGAACAAATCTGGCGAATAATACGACAAGCGCTCCGTGGCTGGCAAACCATTTCTCTGTGGTTTCAAGCATCCGTTCGTCCAGCCGAATGTATTTCCCGTATCTGAGGATTACAGGCTTCCCAAACCAGAAACCCAGTCCGTAATCCAAGAGTGTTCCTAGCAGGCTACCGGCGGTAGCAGCCAAAACCGCAGGCCAGAAGGACATCTGACCGCTGAATATGAGATAACCGGTTAACGGAAGGACTACTTCGCTTGGAACAGGCAGCGTAGCGCTCTCTAAGAACATCAGAGAAAAGACCCCCCCATACCCAGCCTTAGAAAGGAGAGATGCCGCGAAATTGAACACTAGTTTGAAGAGAGAACTCACTTGCTAGAGCCTCTGAAGAAGCATAGTAGAGCAGTCTCTATCACGAGCCCGATCACGGCCATCACGGCAATCACGAGCCTCTGAAGAAGCATAGTAGAGCAGTCTCCCTAAGAAACATATATGTTTCCTGTAGCTTGGTCGAGGGTCAGTCCGATCTTGTGCAGTGGAATGTAGGCCGGCCCCCTAATTGCGCTTCCGTTTGATGGGTCAAATAACGAACCGTGACAAGGACAGTAAATGACCCGATCAGGAGAATAGTACTGCACTTCGCACCCCGCATGGGTACATATTGCCGAGTAAGCATCAAGGGTTCCATCGGATAATCTAATGAGTATTCCTGGTCCTCCAGAAGGATTCGAGAAATAAGTCGCGGAGTTGGGCAGCAGATTCTTTATGTTTGCGATTGGTTTTGGTCCTGCAGCGGTAGTTGAAGTTGTACCGCCGGATGGTGGCGCCCGGGGCCTGTTCACCATGAAGTCCAGCCCCAGAGCCATAAGGAGTATGGCTCCAGTGAGGATGCTCGACTTTTTGATAAACTGACGCCTGGCAACTTCAACTTGAGGAGGGGTATAAGTGCCAAGAACTGGGCATGCGTCCGATAAGCACAATGCGCCTTGTTTTCGGGAGCACCTCTCGGCGCTACTTCTCACAAACCGGCTGCCGCAGGTCTTCTGCACGGCGGAGAAGGGGATGAGCACTGAGGCATTGGGATTCGCGAGCGATCTTCTTGACTGTAGACCAGTGTATTTCGTAAAGGCCTCCTCCGATAGGGAGGCAGTCAGCTTCGAGACCACAGATGCTTTTGCTTTCACTGCGTTGGGCTTCCAGACGCTTGAATCATAATGCACAGAAAAAAACTGAGGTGAAAGCGTCCCTCGGGTAATCGCCCTGATAAGGGGACGATTCTGGGGCAAAGCAGAGAAATAGATGTGCCCGGCTACCAGCCCAAGCACCAAGACTGAGGCGTAGATATGCGCAACAAGAAATCCCGTAGCCACATAGGCCGGCAAGCCTTGAACTGGTAGCAGTCTTAATGGGTCCCAGAGGTACACCCCAGTTACAGCAAGAACGCCAGTAGCTAGGCCAAGGGACGCATGGTAAATTTTCTTGTAGGGGTCATACTTACCAGTGCGCTCCTGTTCTAGCAAGCCCCTTGCAAACCTTCCGACTCGCTGCATCATAAGTCTTGCATCCCTTGCCGTAAAGACGATTAGCCGAAGTGACCGACGGGAGTACAACTCATGAAAGGTATGGATCGCCAGCAGTAAAATCAGGCCAAAAGAGAAGTATTCGTGCCAGAGCAGCGAAAACACGCTAAAGTGAAAAACAGCCAGATTTGGAAAAAGATATATTTCAAACCCCGTAGCTGTCAGGAAGAGGAAGATTCCCGCGATGAGCCAGTGGACCAGCCTCTGGGTTCTGTCGTAAGCCTGAACAGGGGCGTTTGTCTCGAGACTCTGGTACTCATGGCGTATGTGTACAGAGCCCTGCTTTCTGCCTCTCAGAACGTAGTGAATGATATAGGCTGCAATAAAACCTGCCAGTGCGATTTCGGTGAAGGGTATTCTCAAACCAACAGCCAAGCTTGCCGGTGTAGCGTCAGGCGAATGCGATAAAGGCTTGTGGTACAAGCGTCGATAAAGGAGCGGCACCCTCAGTTCTTTGGCTCATGCCAAAAGAGCGAGCGCGCGTCCCACAGAGGAAGCCTAATTTGCAGAAATGCGTGGATTTCAAGGAGCCTCGATGGTGCGGATTAATATCATAGTGCGTGCCTACCAGCGCAACTCCTGACCACTCTCTCATGGTGATACAAATGGATCCCACTGAAATAGCGGCCTCTGCAGAGCTCGGAACTCGGACGAGAATACTGCGTTACATTCATGATCACCCGGGCTCGCATCTGAGGGCCCTGGCACGCGAGCTGAAGCTGGGAATGGGCAACCTGCAGTATCACGTCCACATCTTGGAAGAGTCTGGACTTCTGAGCTCATCGAGGGAGGGTCTCAGAAAGTTCTTCTACACGCGTGAGACGTTACGGGAATCCTCCCATTCCCTGATCATCTCCCTTTCTCAGGAAACACCCAGAGAAATCTTGACCTTTCTCACCCTGAAGGGCAGTTCCACCCAGCACGAAATATGCCTGAAAGTGGGGCGTAAACAGTCAACAGTCTCGTGGCACCTGAACAGGTTGCGAAAAGCCCGTTTAATCGAGGTATCCGATGGGCAGGGAGGAGGTTTTCGGCCAGCTCAATACAGAGTTAACGAAAAAGTCAGAAGACATCTCGCGGTGTTCATGGAGAGTTACCACCCAAGCATTTGGACAAGATGGTCGGAGAGAATGAACGAAATTGTGGAGTCAATATCTGACAGCTTTGGAACACAATCCGATTCCTTCATCCAAGACGACCCTAGCGGTGTCTTTCATTGATGCTCATTCTGAACCTGCGCGAGAGCCTCGCGATGTTCCACACCGGTATCGCTTCGAGCCTAGCGCTTCGGGCGGCGGAGGAACTCGATTTTGAGACGCTTGAATGGTTCAGTTTTATTATTGCGATATTCTCGATTCTTTTGTGTGCGATTACACTGAGTTCATACAGGACTACCAGAAGCAGACGGCTGCTGCTTGTTGCGGTAGCATTCGCACTTTTCGGCGTAAACGCTCTCCTCAGCAACTATGACGTTCTCGTATTGAATATCAGCCCACTAGAAGTGGCAGTTGCTAGTGCGGTTATGAGCCTGATTATTCTGGTTCTGTTCTTTGCCGCGCTCGTTCTGAAAAGGTGATGCGTCCCAGTCCCGCTGGATTGATTTAAATCACAAGCCTCCCTTTCTTGACCACTTGTTTGCCGTCTACTTCCATTGTGGGCTCTCTTACTAGACCGTGGAACCCGAGTGTCAGCGACACGGCCCCCTTTACTATACCGTCTTGGCCGTAGCCATACCGCATTCTAGGATTCAGCCCCACCATCAGATAGCCGAGTGCTCTCTCCCTGAAACTAGAAGCCGCATCCATCGCTCTGAGAACCGCAGCTGATCGCTTTGATGAATAGTCTACCACTACTCCAGCTTGAAACCGAAACGTTGCATCAGAAAGCCTTCCAAAGCGCGACACTGAGCTAGAGACAGATACGACACCTTCCACGCTCTTTGGGTCCACTCCTCTAATTACCTGCCCTGGCGGAAGGCTGCTCATATTGTCACCAGAAACGACATCCGCGCTGTCACACACGCCATCCTCAAGCGAACTCTCACCCTTCAGGGTAAAGCTGAGCACTCCCTCCTCAGATAGGAGCCTGACATGAGCCCCATCGGGCAATGTGGCCAAAACCTCCCTGCCTGACTCTGAAATCTTATCGAAGTCGACGAGGCAAGCCCTGAGTTGCTCTCCGATTATTTTGTCCGGCTTTTGTCGAAGCAGGCTGGCATATTCCTTTCCCACGTATCCAAGTGGAAACCTTATTCCTCTTAGCTTCGCTTCTTTCGCAGCGTCGTACCAGGCCCTGTTATACTTTGTGGCCTCTATGTAGTCCTCCCTTGAAATAGCAGGAAAGTAGGGGCCAATTGGGGGGCCGGGTATGAACACGTAAGCGTCCGAGGACTTTAGGAGCGAATATTCGTGTCTTCCCATTACGCCCAGAGATGCCTTTGGGATCTTTTGAAGCGTCTGGACGTAATCCTGACCGTGCTCGTAGATGAGCACAGGAAGCGCTCCTACCCTGCGAACCTCTCTTATCACTGCTCTTGCCAGTCCTAATCCATTATCCCACGTTTCCACCGTCACCGTTTCCCCCTGTTTTATTCCGAGTGACTTTTCGACTGCAATTCTGGCAACGCTAGAACTCAGGCGGTCGATTGCTGCGGTATAACCATCTGTCTTCAATTCTATGCACTATCACGGAGACAACGTGCATGCCGATTTAACACTTGCGAGTTTACTTCGCATGTGCTACACGCAGCACCACGCTCTGAATGAGCGATCCGGAGCGACTGAATAGTTCGAAATGCCCCGGAGATTCGCGAACCTGGGGGAAAGGGGGGGAATTCGTGAAAACATTCAAGAGCGTTCTCAGCCCGAGGTCCCCTTCGTGCGGCTCGAGTCTTTAATGATTT
Organism: archaeon; assembly: GCA_021817005.1. Classification (GTDB taxonomy): domain Archaea; phylum Thermoproteota; class Thermoprotei_A; order Marsarchaeales; family Marsarchaeaceae; genus JAKAWJ01. The sequence continues at coordinate 58,229 of JAKAWJ010000006.1, forward strand.
CGTATTTCAGCTGCACCTCATTTTGTGATAACCTGCGCATGTCCAGCAGGTTTAGCCTGAAGTCCACCCCCGGATGACCGAATAGCCCCTTTCCTTCCCCAAGCAGCCATGGCTCAAAGTCAATTACGATTTCGTCAATAAGACCGAGAGTAGCAAAAGATGCTATAATCTCAGCCCCTCCACCAAGCAGCATTTTCGTATAACCCTTTTCGGAAAGGAATTCTACTATCCTAGCAGGGCCCCCTGACACAAAATTGGCCCCCTTTACCGCTCGGAAAAGCTCAGGGCGATGCGTTGCTACAACTACTTCCACTTTTCCTAGCTTTGCGATTTGCCCCCCATTGTAGATAGCTTCGAAGGTCTTTCTGCCGACGACAAGGTTTCCAAACGTCTTCGCGCTCTCTAAGAACCTCTCCCAATCCTCGTCAGCTACAAATTCTGTATCGTCGTCACCTCGCGTAATCAGACCATTCACGCTGGCTGCTATATATGCGCAAATTCTCATATCGGTGCTTGGCGAGATACACTCCCCATATTATAGGACGGCGGGAACTTGCTCACGTCGCTCGGTGGTCAGCGAGAGCCCTGCCAATATGGTAGTTCCCCAACGCGAATCAGCAAGAATCGGAAGGCTTGAGATTCAAGCGGTGCGGCTTTGTTCATTGCCTGAAAGTAGAGTGGGCTCTCTCCCTCGATTTGTTGCCATTATGAGCACTTGCGAGAAAAGAACCATTGCGGTTCAACTCAGGATTTGCTGTCAGGTTGCAGTCGTAGTAGTGCACCTCGCGCACCCTGCCTCGGGCGGTTGCAGACAAAGGGGTTTACGTTTCCCATAGGGGGCGCGCTCGCCTGAGCCCCCCCCCCGCGCTCCAGGCAGTTGTGACTCAGGAAGCATTTCATGTGGCGCGTATCCCTGGAAGCCATGGTTAGCCCGGCGCTGAGCCGGTTCGTCCAGACCCTCAAGAGGATTACGCGGGGGGCCGCTAACCCTAATGTATTTGGTTCAGGGATCGGTCTCAGGCGGAAGTGGAACGGCTGGCTCAATTCCGCTCTTGTCTTGCAAGAGCATTTCGGAGGAGACGTGGGGCGACTTGGAGCCGGAATCCTCTTGACTGCGCTGCTCATCTCCGACGCTTTCGAGCCCAAGCCCTACGTATACGTTGCAAGCTGCAATGCTTGCAACGTGCATGGGATAAACCCCTACGTTGCTCGAAAATCCGGAAACCTGAACACGACCACTGTGCACAAAATCCAGTCCTTGAGCAGTGCTGAGTTCATAAGGCAGAATTGAGATGCGCTTGTATCCATCGCTAGCGGGCTCAACTTCTTTAGGAGCGGCTTCCGGTGAGCCGATCTCGCGCCCCAAGCCATCGCCAGTCACAAAGTGCTCAAGCTTGACATAGCGTCGACGGTTTTTCCAATCGCTAAGCCTGAGCCGGATGCTCTTCGCCATTTTGACTGGATCGAAAATCATTTGGTTCTCATCATCTGAGCCCTGTTCTGAATTCATTGCGTTATACAGCTACTCAATCTAGGGGGATAAAGTGCGCCCCGAAACTAATTGGACCTCAACGTGCGGCCGGTCTTCACCCAATCCTGAAGACAAGGGAATCTTCCCAAACGAATGAAGCAGAAAAAAAAGAGTGCGGCTGACCCGAACCGCGAGGAATTCAGGCCCTAACCGTCACTTCTTCGAGTATTCCTTCCGGTGCCGAGATAAAGTCGGTGATGCGCCGCTGCCTCTCGACCCGTAGTCGCGCCTCGGTCTGAATGCCGCGCATGACTGAGAGCATCCACTTGAACATCACGACTTGCGCCAGGTATCCTAGGGCACCGAAGAACATTGCATTCGGCCAGCTGAACCCGTAGACATCCAGGAGAACGTTGTAGATGATCCAGCCAACTATTGCGTTGACGCCGGTCACGAACACCTCCTGTTTGAGTGCGAGCCCCACCAGCCTCTGCACTAGTGTACGTTGGACATCGGTGGCCATCTGGGAGCATGATATATATGCGCGAGATGAAATAAGGATTTCCTGCCTCATGCTAAAATGCCGAAAATGGGCGCCGTGAGGGCAACAAAATTTGACCAGAAGTTTTCTTGCACACGGAGAGCCAACCGCGCCGCACTGTACCTATGGCCGGTCTCGACCAAAATTGTGACCGACCGAGCAACTGCAGCAGTGTCGGCGACCAGGTTTCCCTCTGCGCGTAATGCAGAATGAACCTGCTTGTAAGTCAAGGTTTCATACGCGAGTTGGGGCTGATCCAAGCTTGCCAATTCTGTAAACTCATGAATTAAGGAGCTGGTTCGACGCGCTGCAAGTGATCAATGGGAGTGCTCAGCTCTGCCTCCGGGGAGTCGAGTAATGAGGAGGGGTGTGGAAGACGGAAATTCCTGAAGCGCCTGGCATGATTCGGCTCCTTACCTGAGGGTATAATATCAGTCGCCACTATGAGGCTCCGGGTTTATGAACGATAACACCTAACTGAAAGTGAAGGGCTATTCGCCGCTTTACAGGGATATCGCCGGATAATTCCTTTGCCCCGGTTCCCAAGTGATACCCCCGTTCCTGGGATTTATTACCGGTCAATTCAATAACGCGCCAGGCGACGCGTTGCGCTCAACGCTAGGATGGTCTTACACGCGGAGATTTCTAAAACTGGACTGAGCAGATACGCTATTAGATATAGTAAGCACGAATTTCGCCCTTGGAAATCGTGGCTAATTTACTCTGTAGTGAGTGCCCCGGGCGCGGGAAAGGATCAGTCCTTGAGAGCTGCTTAGTTCAGGACAATCCTCCTAACTGGCCTTTCAACAGTGAGATAGCCCGTACGAATTGTAGTGGCTAGGAGAAGACACTTGTAAGGCTTATAGGGTTCGCCTCCCGGAAACCAAAGAGCTTATTGGCGAAGGACGAAGGGGAACATAAAAGCAACAGGGCCGTTAAATTTTCGTACGGCTTGGTAACGTTAGAGAGCGAAAGAGCGGCACTTGCGCTAAAACGTCTTGCAAATAGCAGAGCTAATCTCCTTTTCGTGTATCTGGGAGTGCCCATCTTTGTCGGCCTGGGTTTGGTTGCCTTCTACCTAGTGCTGTCTAGCCTCGGTGTCTACATAGTTAGCTCTAGCGCAAGACAGGCAGCCAGCAGCATTCCGTTACAGAATTACTTGCTCATACCCGGCCTGAACACCTTTGTACCAATCTTCTATGGCTTGCTGGGTATCGTTATAGCAGTCACCGTGCATGAGGGAAGTCACGGCGTGATGTCTTGGCGGGAAGGCGTGAGCCTCGAAGGAGCTGGAGTGATACTTTTCCTATTTGTGCCTCTTGGAGCGTATGTTCGGCCATCTGAGAAGGAGCTCGAAAGTAAGAGCTCGATCCAAAAAATAAACGTGGTTACCGCGGGCATTACGGCAAACATGATTCTTGGCGCCCTCTGCCTCGGGGTGCTCGTTCTCCTGATTTTACCTACGGTCGCGGTAGCGGCTCCTGCGGCTAGTGGCGTTCAGATTTTTTCGGTGGCTTCTGGTTCACCGGCCTCCAGAGCTGGACTATTGCCAGGCGACATAATCCGCTCGATTGCAGGCTATAACCTCGAGAACAGCACCCAGCTAAGCCAGCTTGAGTCCACGGTGCTCAGACCAGGAGAAAATGTGAGCGTAGTTACGAGCACGGGGAAGGTCACCTATGCAGTGCTCGAAAAGGACCCCTATAACTCCTCTATCGCTATACTCGGGATTACGACTTATTCACCAGCAGAAGCGCTCTCGGAATGGAAGCACCCGACCAGTCTTTTGATTTATTTCTTGCCTGCCTCCTATTTCGCAACCCCGCTCAACCCTGCCGTAGCCAGTTCATATACCTCAAAGCTACCAGACTGGCAATCGATATCAAACACCTTTTACTGGATTTGGTGGATGAATATCAACTTGGGCATTTTCAACGCGCTTCCGGCAAACCCACTGGACGGAGGGAAAGTAATACTGGAAGTGTTTCGCAAGCTTCTGGGTTCTACGGCTCGCGCCGAAAGCGCTGCGAACGTCTTGTCGGCCATTGTATTTTCGCTTGTGTTTCTTCTCATCATACTTCCCAGGCTGCCCTGAAGAAGCGCGCGAGACAAGGTTTCGAGGGCAACTGGGCTTATGTCAGAGAACGGATTAATGGGCTGCCACACGCGATGGATGGAATAGAGAAAAATTTCAGGAACGAAGTCGTGAGCCAGCTCGTATATTCTGAGCTCGCGAAGCGGGAACGCAACCCGAGCGTGAGGCAGGTATTGCTCAAACTTGCGGAATCTGAGCGGAGGCACGTGGAGGTCTGGAAGAAAATTGGCGGACGCAAGAATGTGCAGCTATCTCGTTTGACCCTTCGAGACAGACTGAAAGTGCTGATCTACAGAGGATATCACAGTATTCTTGGGACGCGGCTGACAGTAAGACTTCTGGAAGCTGGAGAGCTTGGCTCGATAAAGGCGTATTACAGGCTCTTACAGGATAGCACGCTGACAGATGAAGAAAGAAGTCTGGTTAAAGGCCTAATAATCGACGAACTCGAGCATGAGGAAGCGCTTGTTGGCAAGGAATTTAGAGGAGAAGGTATCAGGGACGCCGTTTACGGGGTGAGCGACGGTTTGATTGAGGTGCTCGCGGGGTCTTCGGGTTTGGCGGGCTTCTTTACCTCGAGCACGCTTATCGCATTAGGGGGAACAATCATTGGCGTCTCCGGGGCGCTCTCTATGGCCGTCGGAGCATATCTTTCCACGAGCTCACAGCTGGAGCTTGCGACAAGCCAAAAGTCAAAGAGCGATATCCAGTCCGAAATTGACCCCCCGTCGATTGTTAACCGTCTCAAGCTCAAGTTTATGGACGAAGGAATGACGGGTGCTGTAGCCGAGAGAATAGCGCAGGATTTGAAGGACCTAGCGCCCAGCCTGGTGACCCCGGCTTCGAACGAAAGACCTGCTAGAAGCGCCATGAACACCGGCCTCGCGTACGTCCTAGGCGCTGCAGTTCCAGTGATTCCCTACGCAGCGGGGGTCTCCGGGCTTTCTGGTATAATCATATCTTTCGCAGCCACGGCTATTGCCACTTTTGCGGTAGGATTCATAATCGGAACTCTGAGCGATGTCAACCCTGTCCGCAAGGGGGTACAGATGGCAGCTCTTGCGATGGGCGCAGCCCTGGGCACACATTTCATAGGGATCGCGGCCTCCAGAATCCTCCACATTTCTGTCGTATAGACTAGCCCGCCAGGAATCACATCACCAATGTGAACACCCATTCTCAGTCTAACTCTCGATTATTTTTCGTTGAAAGAAACGCTGTAATCCCGGAGCTAAATGCGAACCTCAACCCCGCACATGACCGCGCAACGCGCGCTGTCAGCTCTACAAGGCAAGAAAGGTGTTACCCAACGTGCTTACCGCCCTCCCCCCTGAATCCACCGAAGAATTGCCGAAGTAACCGCTTTTGTATGTCTAGGACTCGCATAACCAGAGCCTCGCTGGATTGGGTTAGGCTGAATAGCCCACAATGCCTGTAAAGATGCGAGGTCTGTAAACTTGATGGTGGCCAGTCATCGCCCGCTCTCCGTCAACTAATCCGCCGAAAAAGATTAAACGCGAGGGACAAATTTCATCCGTAACGGTAGGCGAAACTGGGCTGCTTTTTTTACCGAGCGCTTTGCGGGTCTCAACTTGGTCTGGGAGCTCCTTTAAAAAGCAAGTCGTGAATGCCATCTACTCATCCTATCCGCAATAGTTCTATCAGCTCTGAATCGCAATTGAACCGAAGCCGGTATAGCCTTAGACTAGTGAAAGTAGCTGGCCGGCTGCCGCTCTGGAGATGCCAAACAGTCCCATCAGATCAGCCAGACCAGCGCCGCGCGACACCGGGTGTTTGACGCATGTCCAAGTTTTCCCAGAGAACCGAGAGCAACAGAACCCCCGGGGTTTCGTGTTGGTTTAACTTTCACGAGCTTAAAATTGGCCCGAGGTTGCGCCAAATAATGTCTGAGAGTCCAGAAGCTAGGCTTCTTGGTGAGCTTGTTGCAGTTGATACCTCAGTACCTCCTGGGAACAATTACAGGCAGGCTCTGAAAGTCGCTGGTGAGTTGCTCGAGGCAAATGGTTTCGAGGTAAGCTATGCCGTCACTCCTCGGGAAGACGTTCAAAGGATCTTGGGAGCGTCGAGCAAGGCGGAAGGAGAGAGGGTTAACCTGGTTGCGAGGCTCGGTTCCACACCGGGAAAGACACTGCTACTCAATTCTCACATAGATGTGGTTCCCCCAGGACCGAACTGGAGCAAAAATCCGTTCGAACTCATTCGTGAAGGCGGAAAGCTTTACGGAAGGGGAGCTTCGGATAACAAGGGCGGAGTGGCCGCAATAGTCAGTGCAGCCACGCGACTGGGCGGGCAGAACTTGAAAGGTAACCTGATAGTTGCCCTGACCTGCGACGAAGAGATTGGCGGCAGAACGGGCCTGGGATATCTGCTGGAGCAAGGACTAACTGCTGATGCCGCAATAGTGGGAGACGGGGGAATTAAGACAGTGGGAGTTGCGTCGAACGGTTGTATGCGGTTCAAGCTGAAAGTGCTGGGAAGAGCCTGTCACTCAAGCAGGAACTGGCTTGGAGTTAACGCAATCGAGAAGGCCAGTGCTGCTATACATGCGCTGGCCGAGCATAATGTCGAGCTATCCAGCCGCAGGTCAGAGGTGCCTGCCGACCCAGAGTCCGGCGTAGAGAGGTTACGCGCAAGCCTTACTGTGGCTCAGATATGGGGTGGGGTTAAAGACAATGTGGTCCCGCCCAGCTGCGAAATAGTTGTTGACCGCCGGCTGATTCCGGAAGAGAAATGGGAAGACGGCAAGCGAGAGATTGAGTCAATTCTTGAGAAATTGGCGGCGTCTGACAGGGATTTCAAGTACGAGCTCAGTTTTGATCGGCAAAACCATTTCTCATTCAAGGTGGACAGGAACGCCGAGATCGTGACTGAGTATGCAGAAGCATGGAGCTCCGTGACTGGAGAGAGGCCGCTACTAGTAGGAGGATTGGGATGCGTGGACTCCTGCTATCTCGCGGCGAAGGAGGTTCCTGTGGTGACAGCAGGTGTAGGAAGAAGCGGTAATGGTGCACATTCCGCAGATGAATTTGTATTCGAGAAGGACTTGCAGAGCTTTTCGGCGGTGGTGGAGCGTGCTGCAACCAGATTTTTAGATGGTCCGAAAGCAAGGTAATGAGTCGGCTGAATACGAACGGGCTATCAAGGGCTCTCGGGTCGCTGGACCATAACGTCCGGCTCGTGTTCATAGCCCGCTCGCTGTCTTCGACGGGTTTCTCGTCAACCATGCCGTTTATCGCGATTTACCTTGCGGAACAACGGTCGGTTCCTCTCTACCTTGTTGGGCTCATGTATTTGATCAGTGGGGCGCTGGGATTTTTCTCTTTGGTACTGTCAGGCATAGTATCCGACAGGTTCGGCGCAAAAAGAACTATTGTGATTGGCTACGGATTGTCCCTAGCAGGAGCCGCCTATATGAGTATTGCAGTCGCGGCTCGCCTGAACGTCTATGTGATAATACTGACCTACCCATTTCTGACGCTACTTCGCGGGGTGTCAGTACCATCCTCGGCCGCGATCATCTCTGAAGGGAGAGGAGACGTAGTAAACCGGTTCTCCGCGCTCACCATGGCTTCCAATCTGGGTTTTGCAGTCGGTCCCGCCGTGGGAGGCGTGGTAGCACAGGCGTTTGGCTACGCGCCTCTGTTTGGGTTTAGCGCAGTGCTAATGGCCGCGTGTATCCCACTCGGTCTTGCTCTCACTGACAAAAGATTGCCTGAGTATAAGAGGCAGGCGGGCCTGAAACCTCCCATCTATGTGATCGCCTTTCTTGCGATAGTATTCCTGAGCTTTATAGTAGTAGGGCAAGATATTCAGCCATTCGCGCTCTACGCAGGGGTCTTCGATAGCGTAAGTAACAGCCTTATCGGATTGATGTTTGCCTTTAGCGGGCTGCTTATCGTCGCTCTTCAACTTGCTGTAAACCTCGTGTTCCGCAAATGGGGAGCCTACGCATCGCTAGTTTCTGGCTCGGGCGTGGCCGCGGCTGGTTATTACCTTCTCGCAGCTTCGAAAGCCGTGCCTTACCTCTTTCTTTCGATGGCAGTTATCACGCTCGCAGAGATTCTTGTGACGGTTCCGACTCAGGTCTGGATAGTGACCAACTCACCCCCGGAAAGGAGAGGCGCATATCAGGGGTATTATTCAGCGATGCGCAGTGGCGGAAGATCGGTTGCAGCCTGGCTGGGGTCCACGGACCTCGGGCTCTTCAGCCAAAACCCTGCTTACGCGTGGTACATAATCGTGGGACTGGCGGTTGCTGGAGGACTGGCTTACTTGGGTCATCTGCGCTTTTTCGGCTCCGGAAATCAAAAAAGTCGGGCGCCCCCTTGGCAATGACCTCAGGCAAACCCTGCACCCCAGTCAGGTATTCTCCCGAAAAATAATTGGGATCGTTACGTTCTGGAGGTAGCAGCCTTTCGGAGCCTGTTCCAGAGCCCGGTAGCAGAGCTGGAGACGCAAATGCACGCGTCAGCCGGAACCCCAATGCGTTTCAGGTCGACAAACATAAATACCGAGAACGCGATTAAATGTGGTTATGCAGAAGCTGAGTCCTATCTTTGAACTTTCGCCAGCGGCGAAGATGAAACTGTCTGAGGTTCTTTCCAAGCAGTCCCCCGAGAGTTTAGTGAGAGTGGAACTTGTAGAAAGTGGGGGTTGCGGCTGCGGAGGGCCGGGTTACGCAATGAGCATCGTCAGGGCCGCACCGGCTACCGATGTCGTAGAAGACTTGGAGGGTGTAAAGCTTTCTGTCCCTTCGGAGTTTGTGGACGCTGTGCGTGGCTCCAAGATTGATTATGTGGAATCCCTCGAGCGAAGCGGCTTCGTAATCGATAACCCGAATTTCGCAGGCAGTTCCTGCGGATGCGGCGGCCACTAGAGCCCGAAGACCCAAACAACAAATACGCTCTCCTGCAGCCCCAGATACCCTCCCAAAGTTATCTCCTTGCCACCCTCGGTATAGGCGGAGCTTGGCCTGGACTTCAGCTTTCGCTATACCGCTCCTTTACTTTTCTGTAGACCTGTAGGCGTTCGAGGCCGGTCCTGACCCCCACAACAGCCTCAGGAAGGTCCAGCGCGGAGACGTAGCGCTCGAGTTCTTCGCCTATGGTGAGCCCGAGTGGCGGTATGGTAGCCTCAAGTACTCTCGACATCATCGCAGTTCCCCTGTATAGCTCTCTCAGTCTTTCAAGATTCGACTTCAGCCATTCGAACACCTGTTTGCGAAAATGAGGGTTCATCGCTGCCGCCACAAACAGGTTAGATACGTCCTGGCGTTTGACTTTCTCGCTCAGTATGAGTGAGAGCGCCCGGGAGAAGTCTTCGGCTTGAGGTGTGGAAAACAGTGCCCCAAGAATCCGTGTCTTTTCTTCGTCCGAGTCCGAGTCCTCATACATTCTGGTCATCACCTGGTATGCATCTTTTGCGGTTAAGGCGTAGGAGACCAGCACGGCCGAACGCATGTCAGGCTCGATGGCAGAATATTCCGCCAGTCTAGTCGCGCTCGTCACTGCGTAATCAGCATCAACCTTTGCAAGTCTTTCTGCTAGAAGTCCTTTTAGAATTTTGTTATTTTCGTCGTTCCTTGACGCTCTAAGCTCAAGCTGTCTCCTGTGGAAGTTCATCGAAAATTGCTTCATGCGGTTCGGGAGAATTAGTTCAAGAAGGTCCAGTTGGCGCGACAACAGATTCACAGGAAGCACTTCCTGTTCGGTCAGGTATCTCTCAGTCAGCTCGGCGTAACTTTCAAGCGAGCCAGTACCCTGCATCAGCTTCGCGAAAGCATCCTGAAGGACTCCCCACCTGTCGAACGAGTCCCGACAGGCTGAGTACGCACCAGCCCAGTCTGAATAGTTTACCCTGTAAAAACCGGCTTGGGAAGCGTTTGCTTTGAAACCTGTGTTGTCTGGTGGTGTTATTGTCTCAGATTCGGCTTCAAGTAACAATCTCGCTACATTGCTGCCATCGTAGTAAGTGAAAGGTATCGGCCAGATATCGTGCTGATTTCCCAGGTAAGTAAATCTGGACTGTGTGAGCTTAATTTTCTCCCCATCTCTCTCTACAGCGACTACAGGATGACCCGGCTTAAACACCCACGAGGACATTATCTCAGAAACTGGCTTTCCAGAAGCTTTTTCGAGTGCTTCCCAGAGTTTGCCCGAAATCGCGTTTGAGTGGGCGTGCTCTTTGAGGTAGCTAGATACTCCCCCGCGAAAAGACTGTTCGCCTATAAAGTCGGCAATCATGCGTAGCACGCTCGCACCCTTACCGTAGCTTATGCTGTCGAACACTTCTTCAATCTCCTCTGGAGAGTGAACGTCGGCGTGAATCGGGTGAGTCGTGGTGTATGAATCCCTGGAAAAGGCGCCACCCGTTTCAGACTCCACGAAGTCCTCCCATACGTGCCATGATGGGTAAAGCGCCTCTATCGCGACGTGCGACATGTAGGTTGCGAAGCTCTCGTTCAACCAGATGTCGTCCCACCACTCCATTGTGACCAGATCCCCGAACCATTGGTGGGCTATCTCGTGAGCAATCACATTCGCTACCCGGTGCTTGACGAGTTCGCTTGAGTTCTCATCAATAAGCAGCGCGGCCTCCCTGAACGTTATCGCTCCCCAGTTCTCCATTGCACCAGGACCGAATTCCGGCACAGCAATGAGGTGGAGCTTGGGAAGGTCATACGGGATTCCGAAGTAGTTCGAGTAGAATTCAACTACCCTCTTCGCCACGTCGAGCGCAAATTTACCCTTCTCAGTCTGGTCAGCCTGGTCAGCCTGGTCGGTCTCATCGATCGGGCAGGCGACTATTATGGGAGTGCTCCCGAGGTTGCCCCTTAGCTCATTGAACTTCCCCAGACCGAGGTAAAGAAGGTAGGTGGACATCCTAGGGGTCTCAGCGAAAGTGATAACCTTTTTGGAGCCTTCTGTTTGTTCGGCTTCCACGGGCATATTCGAAATCGCGGAGAGTTCAGGGTCGCACTTTACTCTCAACTTGAACTTTGCCTTGTACGCGGGGTGGTCTACGCAGGGAAACATTCTTCTCGCGCCCACTGCCTCAAATTGGGTCGAAAACATGTGTCCGCCCTGATATTTTGCGTCGTAGAGGCCGGTAAGGAGTCCCGAGACTTTGTTTGAAAATTCAACCGAGACTTGCTTTTGTGCCGCGCTGGGGATATCTATTGCCTTGCCATCATAGCCAAAGTCCGAGGTCTTGCCATCGATACTGACTGATTTAATCGTAAGGTCCACTGCGTCGATTTTGAAGGGACCTTCTGCGCAAATAGATATGTCTACTCTTCCAGAGTAGCGCCCTTCTTCAAAATCAAAGTCCATATAGAGGTTGTAGTATTCTACTTTCACAAACTCGGAGTCTGGCGATGCCATTTAGGAGTTTCCCGACCTGATGTGGTTCGTGGTGCAGGTCCCGAGCCCGCTCGAGAGTCCGCTCTCCTCCCTGGCTTCTACCCTGTCTATTCCAATTCTGGAAGATTCAGATAGAACGCTCAAAATCTAGGTGTCAGGCGGAGCGCCGTAACCGCCCCCGCCCGGAGTGAATATACGCAGCACGCTACCGGCTTTAGCCTTCACGGTCTGTTTGCTTCCCAGGATAATTTCGTCATCCCTTGTCACGAGCGAATAATAGGAGGTCTGTCCGGGTTCACCGCCCTTCAGCCCCCACGGTCCGTGGCGCATTCTATCTCCAACCACGGTAACCGTTGTATCCCTGAGCAACATAATCTCGCGAATTATGCCATTTCCGCCCCTGTGCAGACCTCTGCCACCAGAATTGTCTCTTAGCTCGTATCTCACTACCCTCAGTGGGTAAGTGGCTTCAATCGTTTCTGCTGGCGTGTTTAGTGTGTTTGTCATGTTGACTTGGACGCCATCCACTCCATCTGAATCTGGCCGCCCCCCACTTCCGCCTCCGATTGTCTCATAGAACGCCCAGTCCTTGCCGCCAAGCATGATATTGTTCATGGTTCCCTGAGACGCAGCCGGCAGTTCAGCAAAGCAGGATATTGCGCGGAGAACTACGTCCGCTACCCGTTGGGACGTCTCCACATTTCCGGCCGAAACCGGCGCAGGTCTCTCTGGATTCAGAATGGAACCAAGTGGCGCATATATGTGAACTGGTCGCAGAAAGCCGTAATTGAAAGGAAGGTCAGGATCTAGCGCGGCTTTCAGGGCGTATGACGTCGCAGACACTGTGACCCCAAAGACCGCATTGATGGGGGCATCCACCTGTCGATCTGTGCCAGAAAAGTCTACCTCTAGCTCGTCTCTTTTGAGTTTCAGGGTTACGCACAGTCGCACGTCACGGTCTTCAAGTTCCAGCACGTCCTCCGCCCGGTACTCCCCACTTGCTCTGGAAGAGAGGAGGCTCCTGGTATAAGCCTCGACGTAATCTAGTGACTGAGCCCATGCGTCGGTTACCCTTCCGCCGTACTTGGCAAAGAGTTCCGACAATCTGGAAACACCAGTCCGCAGCGCGGCCACCTGAGCCAGCGAATCTCCTCGCGCGAAATCTGGCGTTCGCACGTTGGACGTGAGTATCGTTAGTACTTCTTTGTCTGGCTCCCACCTTCTGCAAAAGTGGATTGGGGTCATAATTATTCCTTCCTGATAGATTTCTGTCGCACCCGCCGACAGACTGCCAGGTATTGTTCCACCTATATCGACATAATGGGCCTTGGATGCCACGTAACCCTCGACCTTTCCATTAAAGAATACTGGCGAGATCATCATCATGTCGTTAAGATGCGTCCCCGAAATGTACGGGTCGTTTGTCGCGATGACATCACCTTTCTCAAAACTGTCGACCTTCAGATGTTCAAGGAGATTCTTTACGCCGATGCTCATGCTTCCCAGATGCACAGGAATATGTTCAGCCTGTGCTATAAGCTGGCCCGCCGCGTCCATGATAGCGCTGCTCATATCCAGCCTGTCTTTGATGTTTGGCGAAAACGAAGCATTACGCATCACTACTCCCATCTCTTCGCAAATATACCTGCAGGCGCTAGAAATTACTTCGGCGCGAGTCAATGCGTCAGCACCAGATTGAGCATTCTGTCGACACTCAGAGTGAAATTTGGGGGTACTAACACGGTTGCGTCAAAAGACTGCACCACTAGTGGCCCGTCCAGTAAGACTCCCGCATGCAAATCCTTGCGTTCAAAGATGGGCGCGCTCAGCTCGCCACTTTCAAACCAAACCCTTCTTACCTCGATAGGATGGGGTTTTTGCGCTTCCAAGGATGCTGACAACGCGCCGGTCTTTTCGACATCAAGTATATCGCCGGTTCTGCGCGAAGCCGTAACGCTCAACCTCAAATTGACTATTTCAACCGGATTGCTCTCGATAGTGTAGCCGTATTTCTCGAGATAGAGCCTCCTGAACTCTGCCTTTACCGAGTCGGCGTCAACGTACGGAACTGTAAGTTCAAACGACTGTCCCTTATACCTGATGTCGGCCAACTTTGTAACAGTAATATCTTCGAAATCCCCTTCCTTCTTGATTGTGTCCAACCCCCTGGATACGAGTTCCGCAAACAGTTCGTGTTCTTTGCCAGGAGTGCTGGAGAGCACAAAATCATGTCTATAGTCGGCGAGCAGCAGTCCTAGCGCCGAGAACAGGCCAGGATAACTCGGAATTATTGATTTCGAAATTCCCAGGCTATCCATAATCCCGGCTACGTGAAGCGGACCCGCGCCTCCATATGCTACTATTGTGAACTCGGTGGGGTCAAGGCCGCGCTCAACCGTGACTATCCGAATCGCCCTAGCCATTTCTTCTGTGGCAAGAGATACCGCGTCCAGTGCAACTTCGACAGCGCCCGGTAATCCGCCTTTCGCTGATCCGGCTTCGCGCTTGTTTCCTGTTGCAAGGCTCTCAAGAGTCTCTAGTGCGAGAGCTCTCACGAGCTTTAAACCTCCAGCCAGCTGGGTTGGAAGCCGGTTCAGCACTAGATTGGCATCCGTTAACGTTGGCTCCTTTCCTCCTTTCCCGTAACAGGCGGGGCCCGGGACAGCTTCGGCGCTTCGCGGCCCCACCCTGAGCGCTCCACCCCTGTCCCGCCAAATAATAGTCCCTCCTCCACTGCTTACTTCGGCGAGGTCGACAAACGCAAACCTTACCGGATAGCCGGAACCGCGAATCATCCTACCCATGCTGGCTCGCCCTCCAACCTCATATTCATTGGTAATGGATAGCTTCCCATCTATCACGGTGCTCGCCTTTGCCGTGGTTCCTCCCATATCAAAACCTATGGCACGCGGGATGCCCAGCTTATCGCAGAGACTCTTCACCGCTATAGCGCCTGCGGCCGGCCCACTTTCGATAAAGGCGGCGGGCATGGATTGTGCAGCCGCCGAGGTTATGAAACCTCCGTTGCTCTGCATTACGTCCACTTTTGAGATTTTTTTGCCAAGTTTTGCGAGATATCGCGCCATGACAGGCTTGAGAATAGCGTTGATGACGGCAGTCGACGTGCGTTCGTATTCCTTCCCTTGCCTATCTACTTCTGAAGACAAAGTCAAGGGTTGCTGTGGCAGCAAACCCGCCACAATTTCGCGTGCACGGAGTTCATGAGCCGGGTTCACATGGCTGTTAAGGAACGATATCGCAAAACCCTCTACTTCTCCCGCCAGGGCTTCTGCCGCCTGCCTGACAGCCAATTCGTCTAGCGGCGCAAGCTCTTCACCAGTGTTACTCATACGCTCTCTTATGCCCACTCTTCTCTCCCGGGGTACGAGAACAGGAGGTTTCTTGAACCATAGATTGTACATTTCTGGTCGGTTCTGCCTGCCGATTTCAAGCACATCGCGGAATCCCTTGGTCGTGAGCAGCGCCACCCTCGGATAGTTTCCGGTGAGGATTGCGTTTGTTGCTACGGTGGTAGCGTGCAGCAAGTGGCAGTCACTGACACCCGCTAATTCAAGGGCGCGAAGTATCCCTTCTTCTACAGCAGCAGGGGTAGTCGGCACCTTGACTGTTTTTAGTCCTGTGCCTTCCCAAAAGATAAGGTCCGTAAAAGTGCCGCCGACGTCAACCGCAACAACCAGTTGGGCGGAACCGACCACCAAGCAGTGTCACTTCCAGGTTACTGGAGCGTTCCGCTCCCTTAAGGCTTGGGCTGTCCTCGCGAATAATGCGCTGCGCTTGTGGGCCAGAGCTCAGGAAACACCTTATGCTCGGAGCGTAGCTAGGTTCTCGAGCTTTCGGGCTGCAGGCTTCTAGCCCGAAATCGGAGGGATAGCAGTATCACTTTCCTCACCGCGTCCTCCATGGTTGCCAGATTCATAGAAGGAAGGTCGCGACTAAGCCTGGCCGCAAGTCGTTCGTGGGCCGGAAGATGCACAAAGCCTCCAAGGACATTCCTTTTCAGAGCTTCCCTCATCACGATGTACATGCATTGATTACAGAGATAGTTTCCCGCGCTCAGACTGAGTTTGGCGGGGATTCCCCGCTCCCTTAACCTGGTTACTATTTCTTCGACAGGCAGGTTGGACATGAGTGAATCCGGACCACGAGCATCAACCTTCGGGCCCGGGGCCAAGTGGCCGCTATTATCCTTTTCAGACCCAAGCCTGTAATTTAGCGCAACCTTTTCGAGGAAAATCGAATTCCTGCCCGGAGCTAGTCCCAGACCAAGTATCAGCTCCGTCCGAACCGGCTCGATTATGTCGAGCATAGTTCGCTCGATAGTTCTGAAATTAACTGGAAGTGTCTTTCCAATCACTCTCCGCCCAAGAATCCGCGTTTTGCTTAAACGGTGAGCTACTAAAGAAGAAGGATTTTCAAAGTACTCCGAAAAAGGCTCGAACCCGAATACCACTACTGACGCGAGTTATCCCCAAGAGGTTAGCTACGATTTGGGCAATAAACATTTGCATTGACTCCGACTAACCCTTTGGCAGTGCCTGGCCACACACAATATGCGAATTTTGATGGTCAACCGGTCACGGCCCATAGGCCCCTCCGGGTTATCGCTGACAAGCAAAAAAACGTGCCCTTCCGGAATGGGCGAAATGGCAGCGGCTCAAGCTTCCGAACAGCTCAGCTTGGGTCACTGGGCGCTACCCCCTGCGCTTCGGAGCCCTCGCCCGTGAAAATGAAACTTCTACCGTGCTTGGGTGAGTCTTGTCGCTAGAACAGGACGTCCCCCTGCTTTGACCTGACAGAATGTCACAATACCGAAGAGGGCTGCGGACCAGTATATTTCTCGAGCTCAAGGTCTATGAGAGCGGGCCTGCCCGAGCGAACGATTTTCAATCCCTCGACGCAGGCCCTTTCGAAATCGACCAGCCGGGACACCCGCCACGACCTTACGCCGAATGCCTCGGCGAGCTTCGAGAAGTCTATTCTCGGCCTGTCCAAGTCCAAGAATTCAAAATCCCCAGTCTTGCTCGCCCAGTGCTGGGAAGATCGTGCAATTGGGGGCCACTCGATACCCCAGCAGGCGTTGTTCATTATTATATAGAAAACTCCGATACCATAGTGACTCACTGTCCAGAGCGCAGAATCCAGGTTTCCGAAGATAGCGTCCCCGTCTCCCGTAGTGCACACTACCGGCCGGTTTTCTCCAGTGATTCTTCCACCGACAGCGCCGCTAGAGTGTTTGACTGGCGAGTAACGTTTGCGAGAAAGCGCTACACCGTATGACATACCTGTGACTGCTCCAAGGTGTCCGCTGGGATTGCTGAAATAGCTTCCTGGAGTGTCAAGCACGACCGTACGAATGAGAGCAGGTCGCGGACTAATTGTTCCGTTCACCCAAACAGTGTCCGAGGTCCAGTTGGCGTTCAGTACGAACCCCGCTGAGTAGGCATCAAGCCGCTCTGAATCATAGGACTTCCTTGCCGCGACTTTCCAATCATTGAATGTTTTCTCGTGCTTCGACTGGATAATGGCCCTGCGCTCCGCAAGGTGGCTCTTGTCTCCGGTTTTGGATCTTCGTTCAGCCAGCTGAACGAGTCTCGTGAGAGTATCCGTCGCATCGCATTCAGCCCGGATGTATGCAGGAAGCACCGAACCCCCGTAGTCGCCCCCGCCATTCACGTCCTGCAGGCGGCGAGGGTCGCTGTACAGCTCTACAACTTTCACATTTTCGCCGAACCGGAGATCCGGCAGGAGCCCGAACTCGAGAAGAACCATTGTGTCGCACGCTTTGTCCAGTTCGGGAAGAGCAAGAGGCGGGGCAAAACCCAAATGCATTTTGTCGGTCATGGGATAGTTCAAAAAGACCCGCCTGTCGTAAACCCCGACACCCACTCTATGGGCAAATTCCATCAACTCCGGAACCGAGTCAGGATGTCTTCCGGATTGACCCGTAATCAACAGAGGAAATTGACTTTCCTCAAGGAGCACAAGTATCTTGAGCAGTGTTTCATCATCGGGTATGCGGCGTGCCGGGAGGCACAGGTCGGAGCTGGGCAGCTCTGCTTTCTTGAGAGTTGATGCCATCAAGTCCTGCCTCAGGTTTACATAAACAGGCCCTTCGTGCGGAGAACGGGCGGTGAGAAGAGCCTTCGAAATTATCATGGGTAGAGTTTCAAGGCTTTCGAGCCTAGTTGACCACTTTACCCACTTGCCAGGCATTGTGACCAGGTCGCTAAGATAGTGGTATTCCAGCTCCCCGGTAGTTATGGATACCCCCGGAACATTCTCGGAAGCGAACACAACCACCGGTGCGGAATTCATAAAGGCACAGTAGAAGCCCCCAATAGCGTTTTGGGTGCCCACGAGTCGATCAATCAGCACAATTCCGTGTCCTTCAGTGGCGAGAGCGTAGCCTGCAGCGGCGTTAAGAGACACAAATTCGTGCAAGCCCTGAATCCACTTGGGAGGTTTGTTGACTACCATCGCATCTTGAATGTCCGGCATCCCTGCCCCGGTTGTGCCAAACACGAATTCTACACCGAGTGAGTTCAGGCAGCGTACGAACCATTCTCCTCCAGTCTTCACCGGAACGCTCCCCTTCTGAGGGCCTCTCCTTGAGCCTCTCTTTACTGCGTGTGACACTCTTGCCAAACTGCCCCACGGCTAGCCACTAGTGGGGAGCCTCTTAAGCTCTCGAGAACAAACTTGCTCAACACTGACTGAATTCTGAAATCGATTGCCAGCCTCTGCACTTCGCTCTGAAAAAGGTACGCGATTATTTAGCTAAAGTCAGTCAGCTTTCTCTGGTTCTGTATCTCTGCCAGTAGCCTTGCCTTCCGGAACCAAACGGCCTTCGGTATCGACGTTCTGGAGACTCCGTAACTAATTGCTTCAGACTCATTGCTGTAGCGCACAGGTTCCTTCCTGAACAGTTCTCTGAGAGCTTCTCTTACGGTCCAGACTCCTAGCGGGATTATGTAACCCGGGTGGATTTCGCGGAGCAGCACCACAGCCCCCGCCCTACCCTCTCTTGAGAGAGATTCCGCCGCGGCCAGTCTCGCAGAGTAGTAACACCCTCCGGGCTCGGCGTAACTGCTGCGCCCCTGAAAGCCTTCGCTATCTCCAATCAGTTCAGGTGCTGCTCCCCCGACATTCCATACAGTGTTAGGCTGCCAGCCTTCTACCCACTCGAAACTCCATCTTCTAGGAAAAATATAACCGACATAGGTGCTCTCCATGTGCTCATAGATGTACACTCTTGTTTCATTTACCACGGGATTTGTGCGTACTTTATCCATGAGATAATTGCTCAGGATTGAGTCTACCGCGGTTATGCTCCAGCGGGTGGGCACAAGCCGTCGTTTCTGTTTTAAACCTGTCATTCCTATGCTGAAAGCCTTCTGAATCCTGCTAACCTCGACTCCTGAAGAGTACATGCCGGTCACCGCTTCTTCGGCTTTTAGGTCTGTGTCGTAATAGACCCTTTCTATTCGACCGTCGGAGGTGGAGCCTGAAGCTCGGAGTGCGCGATAGGAGGCACTCGGTCCGATTGGCTGAACGTCCTCACTGAACATCATCGAAAAACTTGGACTGGACAATATTTCCAGCTCAGTCGAAACTGGTTTTGTTGCGAGGGCTAGCTCATGGAGCGCCCCGAGGGAGCGGCCGGGTTCAGCCGCTGCGTCCACGCGCAGGTAGGTTCTGCCGCGTAAAAGTGAGTAACGGAAGCCAATGATGTCGGCCATGGAGAGATTTAGCCAAGCTTCGGGGCTGTCAGCGAGCTCGACGCCTGTCAGGTCGGCGGACACCAATGGACCCACAGATATTTTGGGGTAGCCCGTCCTCCCAACAAAGACGCCAGGAGGAGAGGTCCCCGAGAACATGCCGCGGCTTGCGCGGGGGGACCTGACTACGTACTGGGTTGCCCTGACCAGAATGGGACACCGGGGCCTTCCACAGAGCAACTTCGCTGCCCTGCATTGCAGACACATCTGCGCGCTGGGAGATTCTATAATCCTAAGAGACTTGGTCCCCTCAGGCAAACCATCCGCAACTTCTGGCGGAATCAGATCGCCAAAGAACCTTTTGCCCATGATTTCGAATTCCTTATTCGTATGCGCCACTTGCCATTGGCAGGCGGAAGATTAAAATCCAAGCATGGGTACCAACGCCTGTGCCGCGTGGTTCACTGCGGCTCAACAGAGCTGCCGGTCCTGGAAACCAATGGGAGCGGATGACACTTCGAAGTGCACTGACTGTAGTGCTGGCAGTGAGAAGAGGTCGGGTTGACCCACACACCGTCAGAACTATGTTCAACGCCGCGGGCAGCAGAAGCTCCGACGCTTTGAGACTCGCCCAAGCCCAGCTTGATTCGCTCGAAAGGGGTGGTTATTTAGTCAGAAACGAGGTACAAGGTTCATACCACCCGACTGCCAAGGGCCTAGAATTGGTTTACCAGCTAAGACAGCGGTTTGGCGCCTGAGCCGGGAAACTGCGTGCTTACCTCTGAACGTCAGCTGTCTGCGCTCAAATCCCGAACGGTTGCTCTACCCTGGAGACGAGTTCTCGGTAATCTTATCCACGTGCACACATCTCAACTCGACATCCACTTCGGTCGGCTGTTCGCATGACTCCGCAACCCTCTCTCTCGTCTCGGAGGAGGACTGTTTCAGGTCGTCGGAAAGGTGGCCGGGACGAACTTCGCGGCCGTCACGGAAACCTTCGCGGCCGTCACGGAAACCTTCGCGGCATTATGCACCAATAGAGCCCAACCAGCCCAGTAAACTCGGTTTGTCGTCAGTAGATTTCGATGCTGTCGCAGGGTACTGCGTGAAGAGTGAGCCTGGCAAGAAAACTTCAATCTGGCTCAAGAGCGAGGTAAAGCAGGATGACCTCGGTTCGCAAGTTGAAGCCCTTGGAGAGGAGAAGCCGAGGCCAAAAGTGCATGGTTCTCAGAAAGGCCGCAATAACAAAATCTACCGGAGGCTTTACCAGATGAATCGCTCTTGGTGCTTCTGGATGCTGCCTTCTTCTTCCTTACACCTCCCCCTCATCAATGCGAGGGCAAACCCCCTCCTGGCAAAGGCCGACTGAGAGCTGGCTAGCTTTGTCAGTCCCGTAAAGGCCCTTCCCAGCGAGAAGGCCTTGGAGGAATTCAAAGACGACGGAGGACCATTGCGCAGTCAGAATCTGCTAGTACTCGGAAAGGACCATCGACACAGGACAGTCGATGGTTCTCGAGGCGCTGCGGAAATGTGCCTGAGAGGCTCCATAATGTTCGGCTGCAACAGAGAGGTACGGGCCCTTACCGAGACTAAGAAGAAAGAAGGAGAACCAGCCAAAATTGAGACCTGAGAGGCGGCCCAACACCAGTCGAAGGCGGAAGCAGCGAAGTTGCAAAGCACGACAGCATTCATTTGGTTGTTGTTCCGCCTTCGACATTGGGTCCTAAGAAATCAAACGACCCCCTATCCCGATATTCCGCATACAGAGTGATAGGTAGTAAGGGCACCGGATTGCATCGGATTCGATGTATATGCGTTATCAAATCTGACTGAAATGATAGGTAAGTATATCATGGTTCGCAGGTAAAGAGGGCTTCCGAGTATCGAGTTCCAAAAGGAGCCTGCTCCGAGTGTGTGGGGGTTCATCTGATGACCTTCGGAATTTGTTCCTGATTCCTTTCACAGCGAGAACGTCCCGAAAGAAGCATGCCAGCACAAATACGTTCGCAGTGACAACACTAATCAAAGCAAGCCTTCGATAGTGAAAATCAGCAATTCCTCGGGTCAACTCGATTGCTACTCTTTCACAGGAGGACACCATGGAGTTTCGTCCGCCCACATTGGATGTACCTGCTCATTTATCTGCAGAACCTCCACATGGGTTTGCAGAAGACTGTAAAATAATCGAACATGATAGTGGGCGACGTGGAGAAACAGGCAACTCTGATACTAAAGCAAGACCGGAAGACGTTTAGGCTTTGGTTTCGGTATTACGATTTCATAAAACGTAATATTTAAGTGCGCATCAATCGATTTGCACGAATGTGCCAGTAAGCAATTCGAGCCCCCTCATCCATTTGGCCAGGCTAGGAAAACTTGCCTATACCAGAGAGGCGTATGATTCTTTAATCATACCTCCTGCCGTAAGGACCGAGACCATAGAGAGAGGAAGGGCTGAAGGATATACCGATGCCTCACTCTTGGAAAATCTTGAATCTGAAGGCTGGCTGAGAACTGGAAATCTATCGAGTCAATCAAGAAGGCTTGCCCACGAACTGGCCGAGGTTGTGGGAAGGGGTGAGGCCGAGGCCCTATCACTGGCCATCGAACTGAAGGAAAGGCTGTTCATGGATGACCATAAAGGAAGGAGGATTGCCAACTTTTACAGGATTCGGACTACAACAACGTTGGGAATTTTGCTCGAATTGCTCGTAAACAGAACCATCACAATATCAGACTATAAAAGGAATGTTAAGATTTACTCGTCTCAGGGTTGGATAAGCGCAGAAGTAATGCAGGAATATTTGGAAAGAGGAGAAAGATTTGAGTGAAAGAATATCGTTCGTAATACCGAAACGTCTCAGAAAGTCTCTTCGAGAACTGCAGGAACTTACGGGAGAAGATCAATCAACGCTGTTGAGAAAGCTGTTGGATAAGGGGATTGCCGATACGAGGTTAGAAATAGCAATAGAGCACTATATCGACGATAAGGTATCGCTGGAACAGGGGTCCGACCTAGCGAGGGTTTCATTGTGGAGATTTCTGGACGAACTACGGAAGAGGAACGTTCAACTAAAGTACACTTTAGAAGATGCTGAAGCTGAGGTCGAAAGTGTGCGCAGTGGGACGCGACAAGTTTGAAATCCAGTTTCGGGACCCAGCCAAGTGCCAATCCCACCGGACTCAAATCCTGTAAAGGTGCATGCCAAAATTCCAACATGGCCTTTGGCTCGGTTTTATTCTTTGATGGATTTCCATTGGCGATGCATGTATATTTTGAACATTGACTATACAATTTGGCCGAAATGGTGTGGAATGTCTCAAGGTTCCACACGGATATCCGAATGGTTAATGTGAGGGCTAGACCCATAACGGGTCGAACCTGCGGGCTCCACTTCGATTCCACCGAGGGTATATGATCTGCACAAGACCACATGACGAATCAGGTGCTCGCCGAGCTCCTCGTGGTGCTGTCCTTGGGGGTGAGGAGGCTGCATTGAAGTGAGAAGGCGGGGGTGATAGTCGGCTGTTCCATCGAGTCCCAGATAAGGGAAAAGGCGATCTGCGACCGCGTGAGCGTCGGCTAGGCGTCAGTTGACTCCCTCTCGTTCGGGGGCCGTTTTGGGTTCTTGCTGATGGCAGAGTTGGCCAAGAGAGCCGGCTTCAGGAAGATATGCAGTGAAAGCCCTAGGGATTTCAATAGGACCCCAGGGACCGAGAGCGTCAACCCGCTCGAAAGAAGGGGTGAGCTCCTCACGAAACTGCACTCTGTGGCAACGGCTGAGACACGCCCGCATCTGGCTCGCAGACATGTCCGTGGGGGTGCTCGCGTCTGGCGTAAAGCGCGGAGTCGTTTACGACGTAGCAGCAGGAGGCAGCTCTCGAGTGCGGAAGCGGCTCACGTCCACATCAAGCGAGCGGGCCTTGAAAGGGGTCTCATGCCTTTTGAGAGGCTTGAGGGAAACGTCGGTTGAATGAACTCGGAATTCTTTCGCCTACGCCTTGCGCATTCTAGACCGCAGTTCGTCCATCGTGCTCTTGCCCAGCTCTGTAGGCCAGTAGCTTGACGTGGCCTTTCCCCTCCTTTCGTACCGGAAGTTCACCAGTCCCGCGGACTTCAGCAGTCCAAGATGGTAGGCAATAAGACTCTTCCTGACCTTGGTGCTACTCACCACGTCGTTGAACTTGATCCCCGGGTGATCGGATATCAGGAAGAACGCCTTCAGGCGAATCGGATTGTCAAGGACAGAATACACCCGAAGCTTCTCGTACGCCAGCTTCAGTTCGTTACCTTCCAGCGTTGTCCCCTGCATCTCTATGTCTACCCAGCGTGCTGTTGTGGCCGTTGGCATATGAAGTTTTTGACCTGTTCCAACTACTTTGACCTGAATGCCTTCCACTGCCTGAATCTCTCGGCGATTTCGAGGATGAACCCATCCGTTGTCGGTATCCATGCTGGCGAATCTTGGTCCTCCTTACCACTCTGCCTGAGAGGCTGTCGGTGCATGTAGACATGGCCAAAGACGGCCTCGTGCGTCAGGTACGAGTCGGTCAGATAGCCAGAGCCGCTGGAAGCACCGTAGAGCGGATGATGTTTGCGCTCGACGAGGATTCGTAGCTTGGACGCGATGCTGAGGTCCGCCTGGAATTCCGCGAATTCTGCTGCAGAGCCCCAAGACTGAACGTTTATGAAGACCAGGTCAAGGTCATCCTGAGACATCATGTCTCGCTCCGCCAGGGACGCGGCCGCATCCTCAGCGAGGCCATCCCAGGGGGTTGAGCGCGGTGATTCCCCTCTCCCCGAGCTTAGCTGCGATCTCCCTTCTCTCGTCGAGACCTTCCCCGCTGGCTCCTAGTAGCGCCACGATGATGGATATTCCAGCGACCTTCCTCTCTTGTTCTCTCTTCAGCGCCTCGGCAGGATTCAGGGCGTCCCCACTTCTCCTATGGACCATCGGCGCTATTGTCTGTCTCCCCCCGTTATTTGACCTATGAAGTTCACTAAAGGACGAATGCTCCCGAGGTCATGGCCGTGCTTCTGCTCCGAGTCTAGAGCCTTGACCCTGAGATCATGATTGTTGTTCGTGTCGTTGGGGAGACTGAGGTAGGAACTGAGTTAGCAGCTTCTTTAAGTCCTGAATGTCGTTCTCCTTCTCCCGAGTCTCGACAGAGAACTTGGTTAGCTCAGTGCGGTCAAGGGGCGCCCCAGCTTCTACTTCGTGTTCTTCCTGAGTGTGAGGAGCGTCCATACGAGCTTGAACATGCATCCCTTGCCCCCTCCCTTCGCGCTCGTGCGCCTCAGGTAGCCCTTGACGAGCAGCTTTTCCTCGACAGCGAAGGTCGCTCCATCTATCCTCTTGATGCAAGCGTTGGGCCTCCATTGGTGCATCTGGATGTTCGTCTCTGCCTCTTCCTGCCTGACACCGCTTTTCGCTTATTCCGCCCTGAAAGACGGAAGGGCGCCACCGGTGAGAGATAACCGCCCAGCCGAGAATTTCGCTGGTTGAGCGGCTTGTCCTGTGCTACGTAAGCCTGCCCCATGTGCCTGTGCTTCACTTATTCCCTAGGTCCACACACGGACGGAGCCCGCTCCCCCGTTGTGACGCCGTGGAATACCCTCCCTAACTCGGCCATCCCGTTTCTCTCGTAATAGGGCTACCTCCTTTGAAGCCAGACGCAATTATTATGAGCGACTGGCGCTGTTACAGGGGAAGCCTGTCGTTCTCCTTTCTGTCAGCTTTACTGCATGTGACCCCTTGGTAACCACTTGTTAATTCGCTTGCGCTATCTTCGCGTGAAAAGCGCAAAGCAGCGCGGCGTGAACTGTCCGGGTGAACCCACCCGCGTAAAGAAATTCCAACGAAATCAAGTGTTCTCTCTTCCCCAGAGGGGCCGATTCGTGCCTTGAAGCCCCTATACCCGCTCGTTCCACGTGCACCCAGGGAAGGACTAATCAGAGTCTGGGAGCCTCCGACCGACTAACTCCAGTCTTGAGTGGTAGGATTCTAGCTCCCTGACCCAGGGCGCACATGGTGTGGCATCAGCGTGTTGGCAATCCTTTTGATGTGGAACGTACTTCACCAGCACGCGTAACAAATGGCATTTCCATTTCCAGATGCTGTGGCGCTCAATACAAACAACGTATTGCTCACCCTTGGCGGGATTCTCATTCTCGGAGGGCTCGCGGAGCTTGGGTTCGAGCGCTACAAAATCCCGGAAAGCGTGGGTCTCATGCTCCTGGGCATGCTGCTTGGTCCTGTTACACACGTCATTCCCGCGGCCGATCTCTCCGTATTCAGGGGCCTCGCTCCTGTCTTCGGTGCGATAGCTCTCGTAGTGATTGTTTTCGGTGGGGGTATCAGGCTAGACCTGGCTTCGCTCCGGGGAGTCGGCGGAAGGGGTGCAATTCTTGCTCTCGCAGATACGGGCCTAACGATTCTGGTTATCGGCCCGGTTGGCTACTTTCTCCTCCACTGGAGCCTAGGAATATCTGTGCTATTCGGCGCCCTGCTCGGGGAAACTACTGCCGCAGTGGTAATCCCTGTGGCCCAAGATCTGGGCATAGAGAAATCTACCGTGGATTTGCTCACTTTGAATTCAACACTGAACAGCATTAGCTGCATAGTGGCGTTCTATGTTGCGCTGGATGCAATCTCTCAGACTGGGGGGAGCCTGAGCTTTATCGGAGGTGCAGACTACGTAGGTCGTTTGATCCTGCTAGGAGCACTAATCGGCGGAGCGTCTGGTGCTGCATGGGTCTTTGTGCTCGACAGGGTTCGCCGCGCCTCCTTCTACAGGATGACTCTGGGTCTCGTGGTTCTAGTTTATGCGATTTCCGGCGCCGCAGGTAGCAGCTCAGTGCTGGCCATACTCGTTTTCAGCGTAATCGTCGGGAATTACTGGGTTCACCTGAGTGAGCACCCGCTCGAGTATTCCGGGGGACCAGAAGAACTCGACAAACAATTGACAAGCATCGCATTCCTCGATAAAGAAGTTACGTTCATCGTAAAATCGTTCTTTTACGTATTCATAGGACTCTTGGTCACCCCCTCCGTGACGTTCGCACTCTGGGGGCTTGGGATTTCGCTACTGCTTCTAGTGCCTCGAGCTGCGGGTGTCTTTGCTGTTAGCATAGGTAGATCCGACTTAAAGCGCAGACGCCTAGTAATGACCATTCTCTACCCGAGGGGGCTCACGGTATCAGTGCTAGCCGGTATTCTCGTAAACACTCTCGCCACTCCTCCACTTAGCACTTATGCAGGCTATATCTTTAACTCTGCCTTCATGGTGATTCTATTCAGTACTTTGATCTCGGGGGCTCTCATCGCGGTTGAGCATAGGAATAGCAGGAAATCGCTTAGGGTAACCATCAACCCCTTCGACGACCTTGCTATATGTTCCGGGGATGGTTGCACGGGCGATCCTAAAAAGTTATAAACCGCACAATTCAGCCATCTTCATATGCCGCGAATGGCACCACTGATTTGCGAGCTTATTTCCTCAAGCAAAAGGGTGGCCCCGCAGTACTGGCACTTCAAATAACGCCCGGACGGAAGGGAAACTGGCGCTCCGCATTTTGGGCACTTGAGCTCTACCAAATCCACTCCAGTTGAGGCATCCCCAGCTGCCAATGGAGTCTTTCTTTCTTCCCCTAGAATTCGTTGAGACACCTCAACGATTTTGGCTTCAAGTTCTGAGTGCAGCTTGGAGATTTCCTGGTTAAGAGCCGCGTTTCCGTCATTTCGTCCTGCCAATCTCGAGGCCGCCTTCAGCACCAAGCTGCCCTCTATTCTCGCCTTTTCGCTACGCTGCAACTCGGTAAGGAACGTTATGTGTTTGAGTGCATTAGCTAGGCTGATAACTGCGCGTCTAGTCTCAGGGCTCAAATCCTGTTCCCGGACCTCGTAGCCAACATAAACACTGATTCTCCTCAGGATTTCCCGTCTGGAGGACTGAGAAATCATCGCCCGTAGGCGGTAGACCTGCGTCGCTAATAACCTTGCGTCGCCTGATTCGGTTAGCGGCCACGGGTGAGTGAGGTGCCCAGGTTACGCTCAGAGAAACTGCATCATCTGCTGGTAAAGAACCTTGATTTGCGGTAAGGGACCGAGCAACTGCATTTCGGTCTTTGCAGTCTGGATTCTGAGAAGCCCTTTGCGGACAAGCAGACCCTGCTCGCTAAATTTTAAAGCCTCAAGTTCGTCCAGTTTCTGCGAAATCACGTCGTCATTCTTGAAAAGACTACCTCTTCTGGCATAGAGGATTATTCTCCGGTCAGTTACCACAACACGATAGGACTTTTCTCCGTATCTTACCGAGTCG
This sequence comes from archaeon, assembly GCA_021817005.1. GTDB lineage: Archaea > Thermoproteota > Thermoprotei_A > Marsarchaeales > Marsarchaeaceae > JAKAWJ01. The sequence continues at coordinate 85,779 of JAKAWJ010000006.1, forward strand.
GAGCTTTGAAACTTTATCTGCTCTGCTGGCATAAGATAATCTTCAAGTGGCATTTCCTGACTCCGTAGTCCGCTCTCTGTAAACCGGCACGTTGACTTATGCTTTTGCGCCCCTCAAAAAGAGAGGATTACGTGGCCAGTGCGCCTCATTCGACAAGTTTTAGGGGTTCGGCGCGTCAGGAAGATATCTTCGAAATTGGGTCGCGCGCGTAATCTCCGGCAGCAATCGCATGGCCAGTCAAGTCTCGGAAGTAAATCGATCCAGCGAGATAAAGTGAATGAGTTCCTGGAGTAATGTGCTACCTTTTATCCAGCTCCTCCTATTCGTAACCATACCGCTCAGTGCTGACTCGACGGCTTCAGGCGAACCATCTTGTTTGACAGCCGAGAGGACCGCCCTTCTAACGCCTTCTCTCACTCTCCACACTCCTAGCGGAGCGAGCCAAGAGCTGTCAACTTCCATGAGTACAAGAGCGGCCCCCTGTCTCCGCAGAGAGTGGAACCGCTCCGCAATCGCCAGTCTGGCAGCATAGTAAGCCCCTGCGAGATTCTTCGCGTAGGTTCGCCTACCCTCGTGTCCCTCGCAGTCACGCGGAATCGGGACGTTCCCTGCATCTACCGAACCAGCGAATGGGATCCAGCTTTCAAGCATCTCGAACTCCCAGCGCCGAGGAAGAATTAGCACACTAAATCTGTTGCCTAGCGCGTAGCTCTTTCCTACGTAATAGTCGTCTATTAATCGAAATTTTCTCACGTCTGATAACGCTCTTTTCGAGACGCTGTCGTCTACAGCGGTTATGCTCCAGCGAGTCGGAACCAATCTTCGTTTTATTCCAAGTGCGCCAACAGATAAGAGTCTGTTCAGTTGGTCACTTGTTAGCCCACTTGACCAGAGGAGGTGCAGCGCGTCTACGGCCCTGAGGTCTGTGTCTGCCACCACTTTTTCGATAGGACGGGGTACCCTTGGGTTTCCAACATAGAGCACCTTTTCCAGCTTTCCTGTCGGCCCCATGGGAGAGGTGAAGAAGCTAAAACTGTTACCTGACCTGGGAGGTGAGACAAGCTTGAGCTCTGCGTCAACAGGGCTGTCGCTCATTGCAATCTGCTGCATGAGTTCGAGCGGCCTTCCCTGGTTCGCCAGCACTACTGATTCAGGATGCGTCGCTCTAATCAATGAAAGTCTCATTGCTACAAGCCTCGAAAAAGGAAGGTCCAGCCATTTCTGGCTTGAATCAAAGTCAGATGTG
>JAKAWJ010000031.1 GCA_021817005.1 archaeon
TCCGATCCCTCTCGCGCGTAGACACAGGGACACAGCTTGCTCCCGGCTTGGATTCAGCGAGGCTATTAGCGACTGTTCGATCACAACTTCGCAGAAAGACAGTTGAGCCATTCAAGCTCTGAGGGTCTTCGTGAAACGCCAAACCTTACTTTACTTTATTGCCCAGCTCAGCTGATATGAGGGGTCGTCAACTGACTTTGCGAAGCTTGTAAGTTTAAACGGCTTGTAGGCTTCAACCATAACTGCCAGTTCATCAGTTGATTTCTTTCCGAGGCTTTCCTCAACCACCCCCGGTTGGGGACCGTGATGAACGCCACGTCTGTGCAGCGTAATCGAGCCTTCTTCTATTCCCCGGCGACTCATGAATGAACCCCCCGAGTAAAAGATAATCTCGTCCGAGTCTATATTGTTATGGTAATAGGGGACGGGAACCGCTTCAGGATCAAAATCGAACAACCTTGGGGCAAATGTACCGACCATAAATCTCTCCCCCGAAAAGGTTTCATGGACAGTAGGAGGCTGGTGAAGCTTTCCCACTATGGGCGAAAGCTCGTTTACGTTCAGGCTGAAGGGATAAAGATAGCCATCCCAGCCCACAACGTCGAATGGGTGGTGGTCACTCGTGAAAGCAGCGTGCGACTCCCCGAGCTTGACAGCTATCCTGAACTCGCCGCGTTCCTCTTTCGTAACCAGACGTTCCGGTGGGCGAATGCTACGCGTATAGTATGGAGCGCTCTCAACCAGTTGCCCGAACTCGTTCCTGTAACGCTTTGGTATTTTGATTGCTGAAGGCGACTCGACGAGAAGGAATCTCGAGTCTTCGCTAGACTGCAGCTGATACGTGGTTCCCCTCGGAATATACAGATAGTCGCCGATTCTAAATGACTGCATGCCGAAGACACTTGTCAGAGTGCCTTCCCCCCTGTGGACGAAGAACAGCTCGTCTGCGGTGCCATTCCTGAAGAAAGCGTCTGTTGGGGGAACATGACCGAGTATTGAAATCGAAACATCCTCATTGTAAAACAGCGGAACTCTACCGTCAAGGATACCTCCATCAGCTCTTATTCCCGAAGTCTTAAGGTGGTGATGCCTGTGCTCGTTAATTTCCCATTCATCCTGAACTCGGGTTTGCAGTTTTGAGAATGACGTTACGCTGGTTGGTGGGAAGCGGTGGTAGAGAAGCGAGTAAATCCCATCGAAGCTTTCTGTTCCGAAAAGCTCTTCGCAATACAGGCTGCCGTCAGGAGCCCGAAACTGCGTGTGCCTCTTCCTAGGTACTGAACCAAGATGGTAGTAATAGGCCATGGTCATTCACTCAAAGAGCGGCGTTGCCCTACCCTGTTCATAAGGGTGCCCAGCTTGGGTCCGACTAACTCAACGGTGTCACCCGGCCTTAGCCAGCCGGCTACCTCTGGACCAATTTCCGCGATGCACCCGCCGCCGACTGTACCGGAGCCCATAATGTCTCCTGTCTCTATGGTCACGGCCTTCGACGCATGAGCAATCATTTCAGCGAACGTATAGTGCATCTCCTTTGTATTTCCCTTCGAGTATGTCTTTCCATTGACTCTGGCTTCGACTTCGATATCCGGCCTGCCCTCGAGCCCTTTGCTTCCGAATTCGTCGGGCGTTACGACAAAGGGTCCGAAAGATTTTGCGAAGTCCTTAGCCTTGGCGGGCCCCAGTCCAATCTTCATCTCTTTTTGCTGAATATCTCGCGCACTCCAGTCATTCATGAACATATAACCCCCTATCAGCTCTCGCGCATTTTCCTTGGTGAGGTCCCTACCCTTTCCGGTTATCACAATCGCGAGCTCCATCTCATAGTCCAACATGGAAGTGTATCCCGGAAATGGAATATCTTCTCCAGGTGAATAAATCGAGGTATGGTTCGAATAATAGAAAGCTGGGAACTCATACCACTCCTCGGGAACTTCGAGCCCGCGCCTCTTTCGCATTGACCTGACATGGTCTTCAAAGGCATAGAAATCCCGAAGTGATCTGGGTTTAGGGATTGGCGGAAGTAGTCTAAGGCTCTCCAGCGGCAAAAAGTCGCCTCTATAATCTTCAATTGCATCTCGAATTTGGGCTCTTACTTCCGGCGAAATCGCGTCAAGCACGCTCAAGCGGGTTCTATCGGCCAAAAGCTTTGAGAGTGGTAGCACTCCGCGCTCGATTAAGACTCCGCACTCTTCCCTTCCGCGAAAGTCATAAGTGAGCAATCTCAAATGGGAGCGCCCTCCATTAGTTCGGGCCTAGAGATTGCCTCGCTTTGCCTGTTCGCGTTCAATTGATTCGAACAGAGCCTTGAAATTTCCCTTGCCGAAACTCTCGCCGCCCTTCCTTTCTATGATTTCATAGAAGAATGTTGGGCGATCTCCAACCGGTTTCGTGAAAATCTGGAGCATATAGCCCGCGTCATCCCGGTCAACCAGTATCCTGTGTTTTCGAAGTTCCTCAATCGGCTCATCAATGCCGCCAACGCGCTCACTGAGCTTCTCATAATACGAATCTGGCGTGTCAAGGAATACAACTCCTCTGGAACGCATTTCGGACACTGCGTTGACGATGTTTTCAGTCCGTATGGCTATATGCTGAACCCCTGGGGACCTGTAGTAGTCCAGGAATTCCTCAATCTGCGACTTTTTCCTCCCCTTAGCAGGCTCATTTATTGGCATAACCACCCTGCGCTTGCCGTCGTGCACCACCTTGGATCGGAGCGCAGAGTATTCCGTACTGATGTCCTTGTCGTCAAAACTCATCAACTGTTTGAAGCCAAAGTTCTTCAAGTAATAGTTTACCCAGTGGTCCATCTTTCCTTCCTCAACGTTGCCAACCACGTGGTCAATCTTTACAAATCCAACTGGACTCGCGTCTTCATGCAAGGGTTCGTATCCAGGTCTAAAGGTGCCCCTATACTGAGACCTGTCGATAAGGCTGTGCACTGTGTCACCGTAGCCGCCTATCACGGCTCTGCGCAGATACCCGGAATCGTCCTTCTCTTCCTTCGGGTGAGAGATCAGAATCGCCCCATTAGAGGCCAGCGTCTGAGCCACTGTGTCCACATCAGTCACTGTCATGGCCACATCCTTCACCCCATCGCCATGCCTGCTAACATGGCGCGCAATCTCGCTATCTCCGGATAGTGAGGCTGTAAGCACGAGTCTCATGGTCCCCTGCTCCATGACATAAGATACAGAATCCTTCCTTCCCGTCTCGGGACCGCTGTAGGCCACGGGTCTGAAACCGAATGCCTTCCAGTGCAGGTACTCCCATGCCGCTGCGCTTCCTACATAGAACTCGGCGTAATCAAAACCCAGAAAATTAGAACTAACATCTGCGGCCTGCATGAGCTGGGAGCGACGAGCGAGCTTTTTTCTGTTTCGGTGGGCAATTGTGAGCTTGGAGCGTCGCGAGTAGTTCAATTTCGGAAGAGCGCACATAACCTGATTTTAGCAATCGCATGTATCAGCTTGCTATGCGCAGACAGCAGACCAGACGATACATCACATCAGACGTTTAGCTGTCGCTCCTCTTCTGCGCAGAGGGCCATGGAGAGCTGCGGCTTACAAGCTCTGTCGCCCTCGTCTACACAAAGATTCAAGTATCTTGATTAGCGAATGGTTTTCTATTTTAATCCGAAGCTGTCCATTACCAACCCGGAATTCGCGTCGAACACGAGTATTATCTGTTTCCCCTTGTGGTCGTAACGAATAAACCAGACAGGCGCATGAAGCAATTCACCCTCTTGAACATCCATATCAGTGTGCAGGCTCTGAATCATGTGATACTTTTCGTGCGCCTTCTGGGACTGCAACTGGTCGACCAATGCCTTTGCGCTTGAACCCGCAACTTCCTCAGAAATGTCACCGTTAAGTATCTTGACACCGCTTGGCACTTTCGAAGGGTCGAAGAGTATCCTGTCGTTAAGGTTAAACGCATAGTTCGCCGGCTGGTATGCGGTGAGGGCCTTTAGCGCCACTACCGGAAAGTTGTAGGTCTGGTCCATCTGATACGTCTTTTTGGGTCCGCCGCCTCCCATCCCTCCGCCCATAACTGTTCCGAGCATTGCCCCCTCAAGCAAACCTCCTCCAAAATTCCCTCTGCCCCCTCCACCGCCCATCCCTCCCATCAGCCCGAAAAGCGCAGCCGTGGTAGCAATGGTTCCAACCTCGGCTGCTTCGTTCGTGGCCACAATTGAGGTTCTCGCTGACACGGGCTCTATCCAATAGGGGACATAGCTCAGATTCGCTTCCTGAAGCGTGCTGGACTCCTGAAGGTGACGGTGAAGAAGACCGCTATCCATCATGCTGTGAACACGCGCTAGCACTGCGTCCTTGTCACCGTATTTCAGCGGGAGCATTGTGTGTTTCTGAATGCTCCTCCAGCCATCGCCGCCCAGTGTAATGCTTGAGCCGCAATATTCACAGGTAACGACCATTTCTCCGAACTGGGGCTTTATCGGAGCACCACAGCTCGGACATTTCAGCTCTTGCACCCCGCTCGGTGCAAGAATATCGTGCTGAGGCTGCCCCGCGGCGGCTGCAGCCCGCTGGGCGCCGTTTCCGCTAGTAGCACCTCCAAGCTGCGTACCACATTTCATGCAGTAGACCGCGCCGTCGGGGTTCTGCGTGCCACACTTTATACAATACAACTAACTCTCTTGCCCTCTTCGTTTTTACTGCGGGAGCGGTTTGCCACAGTTGGGGCAGAATTTCGAAGGAGACTTGACTTCGAACCCGCAGCTCGGGCATTTCACAGTCTGCTCTTGCGGAATCGGGCTACCGCATTCAGGGCAGAACTTTGTTCCGGCGGCCACTGCAGTGCCACACTTCGGACACTTGCCAGAAGGTGGTGTTGCAGCGGCAACCTGAGGCTGAATCTGCTGGGCCCCGCAGTTCGGGCAGAATGCGTTCGCTGCGGGGATGAGTGTTCCGCACTTTTGGCAGGCTTTCATCTGTGCCTGGCCGGCCATTCCCTGATAGTAGGCCCCCGTCATGGCGTATCCAACGCCCGCCCCGGCTCCAAGGCCGACTCCGAGACCTGCTCCCAAGCCAGCAGTACCGCTTGGATTCTTGGCTGCGTCCGTCATGGCCTGGCCCGCCTGGTATTGCATATAGTTCACGCCGAGCACAGACATCTCGGACCTCGTGTCAACCGCCTTCTGGACTTCCTCTGGAAGGCTGATGTTCAAACCGGAAATCTTGTTGATTTCTACTCCATACTGGCCGAAATTGTCAGGGGCGGTCGAGAGCATCACTTGCTCGATATTCAGCAGGTTAGCTGCCAAGTCGGTGACACGCAGCCCCTGTGCCTTCATCTTCCCTATAGCGTTGTAGACAAGAATCACCATCTGCTCCTTTAGCCTCGACTCGACATCAGAAGTTGTTTCAGCCGCAAAGGTACCAACGAACTGGTTAATGAAATTCTCAGGGGACGATACCCGCCATCTGAACTCCCCGTAAACACGAAGGTTGACCACTCCGAAGAGCTGGTCTACGAACTGATATGGTTGGGTGCTTCCGTATTTTGCGTCGAAAAAGCGCTTCTGAAGATAATATACCTCAGCCTGCTGCTGAACCCCCGTAAAGAACTTCAGCAATCCACCCACAATCGGGGCGTTAAAATCGGTTAGAGCATAGCGGTTTGGCTTGTCAAAATAGGTAAGAACTTTACCGTCTCTGTAGAACACCGCTATCTCATCCTCTCTAACGACAATGTTATCGTTCAGCCGGATAAGGCGCGGAACCTTCCACATCACGTTGTCCTGCTTGAACTGAGGCTCCCATGATATCGTGGTAGAACCGAAAACGCTACCACCTGAGCTTGGAATAGCTCCTCCCTGTTTACTCGACATATGTTGATACCCTTCTTACTCCAGAGCTATTTTAGGAGAATGCCTTGAACGTACTCAATCCTCGCAGACCACTTCTGCTTGAAGTCTGTGAGAAGCGAGTTCAGGCCTGATATCGCAGATTGAATCGCTGCGGCTTGGGTTGGGTCGTAGACCAGTTTTGAAGGAGAAGTGGCGTTCTGAAGGTCCACCGCCGCCTGGACAAAGGCATAATCGTAATCGTAGAGTTTGTTGAGTTTGTCATCATTCATGCTGAAGCTAGCTGCTATGCCGGTATAACCCTGCTCAGCATATCTGACCTGCCCTGAGACCTGCTGGAGTTCAAAGATTAGCGAGCCAAGTGAGGTAAGGCCATTATAGTCCCCCGCCGCCGCCAGTTGCTTCCGAACCAATTCCAGATTCGCCCTAGCACTGTCAAGCTTGTCAGCGACCTGGTGTCGGAGGAGGTCGTCGGCCACGCGTATATCGTCGAGTTTGCGGTAAGTCCTGAGGCCCGGGATGAGCATCTCTAACTTCTTGATGCTCCCGCGATTTTCCGCAATCTCGCCCCTGATGTCGGGATTGCCCGTAGACATGAAACTGTCAAGCGGGACGGTTGCTTTAATCGTTACCGCTTGGTCTAACGCACACTGGCCAAGCTTGCTAGGCCAATTGCGACGTGAAGAAGGTGACGATTCATGCGGTTCAGACTCCCCACCATACCACATGGGCCGCGAATGGCGCGCTCATCGAGCCTAAGGATCTTACTTGCATCGAGAACCGGAGCTGGAAACAGTGATTTCAACGAAAGGGTTCACACGAAACGCTTTTAGGTTCTTCAAGTGAGCAGCCGCTGATAGAAGATCATAGACGGCAGCGCCCGTGGACGGTTCCCCCTCATCGAGTCGTTTTTGGATCCTGGAAGTCGGTCGCTTCTCATACGCGGACGGCCGGGAAGTGGAAAAACGACCCTCGCTCTTCATTTGCTCGACAGATTCGGAGGGGATAAGGGAATCTACGTTTCGTCGCGCGTATCCGAAGAAAATCTCCACGCCTTTACGCCTTGGAGCTTCAGGCTGGCAGAGGGAAAGAGATTTGAAGATCTTCGGCTGGCGTCCGCCGAGAGCTTCGTAAGCACTGTGTTTTCAAAGGAGCGGGAAAAGACCCCGATAGTAGTGCTTGACTCCTGGGACTCGTTCGCTAAGAAGCTGAAGGAGGACGAGAGGCTGAAGACTGAAGAGGTTTTGACGGCTCTCTCAGCTGGCGCCAAGTCAAGGCTGATATTTGTAAGTGAAGAGCCCAGAGAAACCAATCTGGACTACCTCGTAGATGGTGTTGTGGAACTTACGACGACCGAGCATGAGGGAAGATTCCTGCGTGTGATGCACATCGAGAAGCTGCGTGGTACTCCTATCCTTCGGCATAGAATTCTGTTCTCTCTGCACAAGGGCCGTGCTACAGAGATCGGTGAAGCCACAGACCGACACTCACCAGAAACTCACATCAGGCGGAACAAGCGTAGAGTTCAACCTTCATTAACAGATTACCACCCTATTCCGGACAGAGGCACTGCGTATTCGCTGGGAACAGAGTCGCTAGACGCGGCATTCTCAGGTATTAGAATGGGCTCGATGGCCACAATTGAGTACGGTAGTGATGTACCCTCTTCTGTGATAAGGCGGTTGACTTTTCCATTTGTATTGAACTTTCATGCTCTTGGCCGGTCAATTCTCGGGGCTCTTCCGCTGAACTCTCCCACTACACTAATTGACAAGGCAACTATGACGTTCAAAGAGGCTGACCTCAATCGAATCCGTCTCCTTGCATCCGCGGAGGACTCTCTAGATCATGGACTCGGAAGAGTCTGGATTTCTGAGGCCGACTCCCGCTCTTATTTTGGAAAGCTCATGGCAATCGCAGACAAACTTCGTGCGGTTTCCCGCGATGGGCGCCTTGCATATGTGTTGTCTACTGACCACTTTGAGTACAGGTTTTCCAACGAGAAAGACTCTCTCATGTACGAAATCCACAAAATGGTATCCCATGTCCAAAACAGTGAAGACGTCATCATTTTCTTGACTGACTCTGGCTCGGGCCTCAAGCCTGAACTGGTCAGACTGAGCTATTTACATATGAAGCTGGTTATGATTGACGGGTCGGCCATCGCGTTCTGTGTAAAACCGTTCACCGGAGCCTTTGCAGTGGAAGACTCAGCTGATCCGTACCATCCTACAATCACTCCGATGATGTGAGTCGTGAGTAAGGCTTCCGGCCTTGCATTTATTACGCGGCGCCCTCTGGCACTAGCCTGAATTGAAATCCAGAGTCAAAAAAGTGCTAAATTCTCTGCAAAAAGAGGTTGACGCAATTCTGATTTGGAATGCTGGCAGACCCGACCCCAACTTCTTTTATGTAACGGACTACACCAGCGGACTCTTCGAGGGGTCGATTGCCATTCTCCACCGCGACGATGAGCTTGACGTCTTCACAAGTCCGCTCGAAGAAGAACTTGCACGGCGAGCCGACGCGAATGTGCGAGTGCTGAATAGCCGGGATGACGCGGAACTCGCAAGCGCACTTAATGACTCTCTTTCAAATGCGAGTTCCGTTGGGGTAAACGAGGATGCTCTGAGCCATTCGGCGTATACCAAGCTTTGCAGGCTACTCAAGGACAAGAGTATTACGGATGTATCCAGTGCGTTCGCAAGGGCCAGATGGGTGAAAGACCCAGATGAAAGAGAAAGAATTGCAAAAGCAGCAGCAATAACATCCGGTGCGCTTGAGCGCGTCCCGCAGCTTGTCAAGGAAGGTATGACAGAAAAGGCATTACAGGCAGAAATCGAATACTGGTTCGTTCGAGCGGGAGCCGACGGCCCCGCATTCAGTAGTATCGTAGCGTTCGGTGAAAATTCGGCCCTCCCACATTACTTCTCGGGAGATCGCACGCTCGCAGCAGGAGACACCATTCTGTGCGACGTAGGAGCAAGATACAAGCTGTATTGCGCGGACATGACACGAACTTTCTTTTTTAGGAGGGCGAACGAGTACCAGAGAGAGATGTACGCAAAGGTGAAGGAGGCCCAAGACGCCGCCTTTTCATTATTGAAGGATGGAGCAGGGTCAGCTTCAGTTCACAAAGCTGCTGAAGATATAATTGATAATTCTTCTTTCAGGGGAGGTTTTATACACGGTCTTGGCCATTCTCTTGGTATTGAAGTTCATGACGGCTACGGAATGGGAAAGAAAACCAAGGAAAAACTTGTCGCGGGAGCAGTTGTCACAGTAGAGCCGGGGATTTACGTCCCGGGAAAGGGAGGGGTGAGAATCGAAGATGACGTGGCGATAACGCAGGATTCCTTTGAATTCTTGACAAAGGCAGAACGCGAACTTATGGTGATATGAGCCGAGAACGATCTGGCAACTGCGAAACACGAAATGCGCCATGAGCTGAGGGCGAATTTTATCCGGCCACTCGGTCTATAGGGCCTCGGACGGGGATAACACAATCACCGAGTAGCTCAGTCCATTAGTCTTCGTCACAGGCCCTATCATGGGCCTCCCCAGGCTGCTTAAGGGCTATCGCTGCTCTCTTTCGTATTCTGCCAATCTTCGGATGCAATGCAGGGCCTGGCCCGACATGGATACCTAGCGAACTTTCCATTGCAAGAAGTCGGAATGATGTTCCGGTTTCTGCTGCATCCCCACTCTACGACCTCGGATGACCCCATCAATCCCAAAACCGCAGTAATTCGCTCTGAGGAGCGAGCCCGGAAGAAATTCAAAGTTCATTTGCAAAAGTCTGAACGCTTTCTATCTTTCGATTGCAGCTCTTACGGCAAGAGCAGAGCCAGAACTGCACTTCCAGCCGATACTACACTGAGCAGAATAAAGCCTGCCCCCAAACCCCCGTAGGCAGTGCCCGCCGCTAATCCCGCCAATATGGGTCCGGCAAGGTTGCCTGAGCCATTTCCCAGGCCGTAGACTAGGCCCCTTGCAGAAGTCCGGTCCCTAGCCGGCACATACCTGCTAGAGAGCATGAGCAAAACTGGAAAGGTAACAAAACTTACTCCATATATCAAGAGAAACAGGATGGATAGCGGGCCTCTAAGCAGTTCGAAACCAGCTATCCCCGCCGCCGTGACCAAGCCGCTTAGGGCTAGGACCATGCGACCATCAATTCGGTCAACCAGGTGCCCAAATACGGCTTCGCCGCCGATAGAAGCTGCGTAGACCGCTCCAACTGTGATTCCCAACCAGATGGAAGTCCCGAAGCCTCTATCATACGAAAGATATTCAGGTAGCCAGTATCCAACCCCTTCGAGCGCAGCGGCGCGCAGAAAAGCGATCACGGTGAGAACAATGATTGGAACGCTTACAAGCGACGCCGATTCTGAATTTGATTTTGTTCCTCCAAGCGTTACTTTCGTCGAGCTTCGCATTCCGTAGAGCACCATTGCGGCAAAGAGTGAATTCAGAAGCACGAGCCCCAGTAGTGAGGCGTTTGTTCCGATGGAAGCATCGACCAGAGAAAACAGGGCGGGATAAGCCGCCGCGCCGACTCCTCCGATTGCACCACTGTAGCCCATTGCGCGCCCTCCTGAGGCAGCCCCAAAAAGAGACTCCAAAATTGAAGCCGTAAGAGGGTGATAGAACGAACTTCCCAGGCCTGTGATGAAAGCGCCTGCAAAAAGAAGTGCCAGTCTGGGTGCTGCAGACCCCGCCACGAAAGCCGCAAAAAATGCCGCGAGCCCGAGCGCTAGAAGCGCGACTCCTAGCGACATCAGTTGCGCATGCCGTCCGGAGCGGTCAGCCAGCCTTGAAATCAGGGGAGAAGCGAAGAGAGGAACGCCAAGAAAGAGAGTTGAAAGGGCAGTTATTTCGATTGCACTTACTCCTCGCAAAGCAGCAAACGTGTCGGCGATGACGGGTACAACGAATACCGTCCCATCGTTGGCCAGGTGCCCAACGGACGAGTAAATAAAGACATTCTGCCTGTTTGTGGAAGGTTCGTTCGCGGTTTGCGAAGTCATCACTAATCCCCGCGATTTTACGCCGACATAAGAACATGACTAGAGGTTCATGGTCTACTGGACGGCCGATGCATATCGAAGTAGCGTTTGCATGTTCATAGCCCCAGTCCGCCATCTATTCGAGTGCCCGCGTGCTTGCCAGCTCGGGCTTTCTTCCTAAAGTCTTTGGCTAGGAGAGCCGATTGGGTTCGTCTGGAATGTTTGCGCTGAATTTCGCACCGAAGCTCAGCACAGCACGCTTACGAACTCAGCTTGCAAGAGAGGATGCGTCTCCCGCAGCTCGGGGGACACTGTTTACGAACAAGGAACAACTCGGGAGCGTATCCGCAACAGACTAAAACTCAGATCAATCTGCCGCGTAAGCAGCCCGAGCATCACAATACCATTCGCAAAACCAAGTCAAAATCTGTATCAAAAATCAGGATAATCTCTGGCTATCGTCAAAATTGTTCGGACAATCTCGAAATTCGGCAAATCTTGCAATCGAGCGCCCACCTCATCCTGCCCAAAAAGCTCTTTCGGAGCTAAAAACCATGCAATGGATTACCATCGAGGTGGGTTACGTGAGGAGTCGAAGCTAAGATGTTCGGCGACGCCATTTTTGGGGGTCATCCATCTAGCAGTAACGTTGGTAGTTTCCGAACCGAGCGGCCAGTGGCTGCTGGGAACGATACGCCCAACCGACAGGGGCTGGAACCGGTAGCTTGCGGATTGGGTTAAATCAGTCGTTACCGTCAGGTGCCAGGATGCGTGACAAGAGCCATCGGCAGGACCTGCCATTCCGGTCGAGTTGAAGGCGGCCCAGATTTTATCCTTTTAATCAGGATAAAAAGAACATTTAATCCCGATTGCTACATTCTTGCGGTTGCGCCAAAAGTGATTCCTGCCGGGCTGTGCCTGTACGTCAGTCTGAGCCACTACCGCGATGCATAACTGATGCGTCTGTCATAAACTTGTTCACTAGGGAAACGGCTCAAAATACGGCCGAATCCAGAAGTCAACTGGCAGGGCTGTCCTAGTGTTAGGAAGTACATGAGGAGCTGAAGCTGGATCATCCGGGGAGGCGTCTTTCTTTGAATTTAGGCTAGGTGGGAGCCAATCCGATAGGCACTGGGCATACGCAGTCAACAGAGCGGGGGTACTATTCATTCCATGAGCTCGAGCTAACCTTCCGCAGACTACAGGAGATTGCCCCTTTACTACCGACGGAGCGATTCTGTAATGCCATGTAGGTTCAAAGCCAATCATTCCTGTTCGCTTGAAGCTATAGACGGTAGGGCGGCCCAAGCTCAACCGGGCAGTCACGTCAATGAGTTTGAGTGGCTTGTCTATTGGATCTTCTTCTTTCTGGGGAGGAGAGGGTTCTTCTCGTATACGACAGAACTAGATTAGATTCACCAAACAAGCGGTTCTGCATGCTGGTTGTTAGTCAGGTGATTCTGCGGTTCTGTCGCGACAGCTACACTATAACGCTGAAGCCTATAGATTCCATCGTGCCGAAAAGCTCTGAAGCGGTACTGTACGGGGGCAGAGATCAGCTTCAAACTTTGATAGGCTTTGAACAATTGAGATGCTGACGCCCTGCACCTAAGCGGGCGAGATTACGATGCAAAGGAGAGCGCGCGCGGACACGAATAGCTCTGTAAACCTGTCGAAGGGCTATTGCTGTCCTAGCTGTTCCCTAAAAAAGTTCTGTCCACTTAATTTGCTAAGAGAGTTTGCTCGAAGTGGGATCGCCATTTCTCCCCCCATTTCCTTAAATCTTCTAGCACAGGTTTGAGTTCATAACCCATCTGTGTCAGGGCATACTCCACGCGAAACGGCTGCACGCTCAGGATTTTTCTTTCGACAAGCCCAGAGTTACCGAGTTGTTTCAACGTAAGTGAGAGTTCCTTGGAATTGGTCGAACCTATTCGCCTGAGAAGCTCGTTGAAGCCCAAGGGAGAGTCGGCAAGGTATCTGATGGCCAGAAGTTTCCACTTGCTGCCGATGACATCGACAGAATCCACTATGGGGCAGACTGGGTCTCTGCCGCTTTTCTTTTTATTGTCCATTTTGGTCAAGTGGTATAAATACAACTTGCTAGCAAAAAGCTTTTTGATAATAAATTGGTATTAGCTAAGTGATAAATATTGGATGTGCTGACTGTCTCTTTAGGTCTATTACTATACAGGGTATTTTTTGCAGCTTTAATCATACCTCACGCGGTACCGAAGTTTTCGAGCAAGAGCCGCCAGCAGGCCAAGCAGTCCATGTCCCAAATGGGATTGGGCGGTCTCATGGATGTAGGTGGCTTGGTTGAGATACTTGCAGGTATTGCGGTTCTTCTTGGCTTCCTCTGGATCGCGGCTAGCTGGATTCTGGTCGTCTTCGGTATAGGCGTTACCCTGATCGCGAAAACGAAGTTTAAGAAACCGTTCCTAACGCTTACGCAGCCTGGTTACGATTTCGAGCTGTTCTATGTAGCTAGCGCAATTCTGTTCGTGCTAACCGGACCTGGGATATTCTCAGTTGACCATGTGCTATCGATACCTTCAACGCTTTAGCCGTCGTGCAACAGGCTTCCCGAGGATGACCCGATGATGCAGAGGACAGGTCGCTCCCCTTCACTAGGGGAGGGAAGTGTTTCTGATAGTGTCGTTTTCTGATACTTCTATCTAAATGACTCCTCGGCAATTCAGGGAGGGCCGCAACCGCCGGGACACTCCGGCAGGCGTTCTGGTGCTTGTCACCTTAGCCAGGTAGAGTGAGACCCCCATGGCTCGCTCGTGCTGTAAAGTGTGCAATATCGAGTATCTTCATGTCGGTGGACGCCTCTAGAACTGCGATTCCGCGAACTCTACAGAGTGGCTCGAATGGTCTGCTCCAAGTCTGATTCCGCTTGATTATCCAAATATCCGCGAAAAATTGGGGGGTTGAGAACCTTGCGAAGGACCAATTCCTTGCCTATGCTGGCATGCTCGAGGCTATATTCTGTGAACTGTTGGTCTCGCTAGCTTAGTCGTTAGCAATCACATAAGCCAACGTTACCTCATGCGCACGGCGCAGCTCGGTTCCGAGGGGCCAAACGCGGAAAATCCTTAATTTTCAGCATACATACTAGTGAACTACATAGCGAAGGTCGGGTTCACGAACGCTGTGCGGGCAAACGATGTCGGCGGGCATTTGCCCCCTAACCTCGTCTCGTGTTATACGCTGCTCAACGACGTCCGCGCGAAACCCAATTCGGCTTCGCCAGGGAGAAACACGTTAGCTCGATCGATTGCAGTACAAGGTGACAGACCACATTTTCTCGGTGGGCGTGCATTTTGCAGCGCTAGCAAGGGGCGCGGATAACGCGCGAGCCGCGGCCCAATGGCTTTCAAGCCCGGAATATTGAAGATGGCTTTGTGATAGCGAAAATGTCCCTCAACCTTCCCTCCGCATTGCCGTAACGAATAGAGCAGGTGCAAGCTGGATTGACCATCCATCTTATTATGGCGCTCTCCACACGCCCTCAGGGTGGCTGCAGATAAAACAAGCCATTAGTGAAGTTCAGGCAACAGAATGCAGAACGGTCATCCAGACTAGCGTACAGAGGAATCTAGGCGATTCGCTTCTACTCTCAGGGGGCCTGGACACAAGCATCATCGCCCACGTAGCTGCGACGGCTTCAAAACCCAAGTGCTTTACGGTAATCTTTCCGTTGGCCGAAACCCCTGACCTTCCGTTCGCTAGGTCTATCGCTCGAAAACTCGGTCTTGAGCAAGAGGTCCTAGAACTGAGGCCCGAAAACCTGACGGCTCGGTTGACCGAAGTAATTCGCATACTTGGGACATTCGACCCCATGGAAGTAAGGAACAGCGTGGCAGTCTACCACGGCCTGGCAGCCGCCCGTGATGAGGGTTACACCAAGGTGATGACGGGCGACGCCGCAGACGAATTGTTCGCAGGCTACAGCTTCAGCTTCAACCTGCCGCCCACCGAGTTAATGCGTAGGCTGAGAGACCTGTGGAAAGTCATGCACTTCTCCTCGAAGCCGATGGCCGAGGCATTGGGCATATCCGCTTCGCTTCCCTATCTCGACAGGACTGTGGTCGAGTTTGCAGAAACGCTCGCGCCGGGACAACTTGTAGGAGCCAGGAACAAAAGAAAGTATGGAAAACTGATTCTGCGCGTCGCGTTCGAGCGGACTATCGGAAAGAGGAGCGCTTGGAGGGTCAAGACCCCAATCGAGCGCGGCTCGGGCACGACCTACCTGACGAAGTATTATGCGATCAAAATAGGGGACGGTGAATTCAGTCAGGGCAAAGCAGACGCAGTCTCTCGAGACCGCGTGAAGATCAGAGACAAAGAGCACCTGGAGTATTACAGGTTATACCGAAAGATTTTCCCTCCACCGGCCGAGCTTGCTCAGACGGACTGCAGATGCCCTGACTGCGGGGCCGACGTGCGCCCCAATTCCAGATTTTGCATCACCTGTGGCGCCTACCCGATCATTGCCACCTCCCGATGAACGTGGATGAATCGAAGGGTTCTCAACCATGAATAGATGGGCCTTGCGCGTCTGCAAATCAATTCATAACCAAAGCAGATTTCGGCATTCCACTGACTCTGCCTGCACTACCTGTAACTAGCTCTGCTCAGAATCCTTCTGCTCATAGCTGTATAAGCCGCCAGATACTCAAATTGGTGTCATGAACAATCTCCATCATGCCACCACCTCAACCCACTTTAAGGCAATCTTCCTTTTCATCCAAAGCGCTTCGTCGCTTCGCGATATGAATTAGAAGCTGGCCTAAAACCGTTGACCTGGGTATCCTAGTCTGGCGCCGCCACGATTAAGCCTTATCCGGACACCATCCGCAGACTACCGCTACTTTAAATAAGCACCTACGTGGCACAACCGCCAGTGTCGGCATTTGGTCGCATCCTCACCGCAAGGCGGGGTGAGCAGGTCAGATCTAGCAAAAGTCGCCTCGGCTGCCTCTATAGGCTCATTAGTTGAGTGGTACGATTTCTTTATAGCCGGCTCGGCAGCCGCGACAGTGTGGCCTGCCATTTTCTTCCCAAAGTCAAGTGCATCAGCCGCCCTGGCGCTTTCTTTCTCGACATTCGCAGTCACCTACTTGGCACGGCCAATCGCAGCCTTCACGTTCGGGCACTTCGGTGACAGGGCTGGGCGCAGAACCACGCTCGTTTGGACCTTGCTTACTATGGCCGTGGCGATGTTCGGAATTGCACTCACCCCAGCATACGCTTCGATAGGGATAGTCGCCCCTATCTTGATTGCGCTCTTCAGGTTTGTGCAAGGTTTCGGTATCGGAGGCGAGTGGCAGGGCGGGGTTGTTTGGGTCGCAGAGTTCACAGCAGGGAGAAAGACGCGCGGTTTCTGGACTTCGGTGGTGCAACTTGCCAACTCATTGGGCCTCTCCATTGGGACGCTCGCGTTCTATATCGCTAGCATCTACGCCCCTGGTCCTGCCTTTGAACAGTGGGGGTGGAGAGTACCATTCGCCGTTGGGGGCGCTGTAGTGATCGCAGGTGCTATCATAAGATACAGAATGGCCGAAAGTCCACTCTTCCACAGGCTTCAGGCAAGTGGTGCAATGGAGAAGCATCCTGCCGTGACCGTCCTACGTGATAATTGGAAGAACATCATTCTGCTCTCATTCGTAATCTCCTTTGTAGTTGTCGTGGAGAACCTCAATCTGAACCCGGTAGGGCTCTCCTATCTGGCCGCCAAAGGCCTAAAGCCGCCAGCAAACTTATTCATTGTGGGAGCCGCAGCCGCTTTCAGTGCTATTCCTCTCTTGCTGGGGGCAATCTGGTCTGACCAGACGAGCAGAAGGAGGCCCATGCTGGTGGGAATCATTCTGACTCTGTTCATGGTGTACCCGTTCTACCTTTTGGTCAACACTGGGAGTTTTGCGTATGCTGCTTTGGGGGCAGTTGCTCTGCTGGCATTTCCATACATTGCATATGGCGTCTTTCCGATCGCATTCAGTGAGTTCTTCCCTACGAAATACAGGTATTCTGGCGTCGGACTGGCATTCCAGATAGGTGCCATATACACAGGTTTGATCCTTGTGGCTGTGGTTCCCTATATCCTGGGAGTTGCCCACGGATTGCTGAATGCTTGGCCCTACTTAGCCGGCTTATCCATGCTTATGACAGTGGTAGCTCTCATATGCCTTCTCGTGGCAAGACGTCCGAAGGAAACTGACCTGGAAACCATATAGTCGGTTGCTTGCTATTTCGTTGCCTTGGCAAACCTCAATACATTGGGCACGTCGTCTTTGGCGTTATTCTTGGTGATGACCTAGTACAGAATGGGACAGACTCTAAGACTTGCGTAATCTTCTATTCTACGCTTTATCTCCTCCCGAGGGCCGAAGAATGTCAACTTTGCTAACACGTCATCGGAGACGCCCTCGATGGCATCATCGTAACTCCCCGCATCCCAGGCAGCTTTCACCCGTCTGGCTTCATCCCCAAAGCCTTTCATTTCAAGTATGTGGTGATAGTGTTGGGAAGCACAGTAAAAGCTGACGCCTTTCTTCAGGGTTTCTTTCGCATCAGGACTGTCTCCAACAAGCGAGTGTAATAGAGAGGGCGTAGATTCCGACCCCGCTCGGGTCTCGTCCAAATCTTTTGGCTCCAGTCTTCAGGCCATCCCTAACCTCCTTGGCTCCCTCCCTAGTGAGCGTGTTCACGACGAGTCCGTCCACAACTTCTCTGGCCAGCTGTCTCATCTTGTGGTTCAACGCGGCCACGTAGACTGGCACGGCTGATCGTGGTGGTTTCTGTCTCGGCTTAAAGTCGCTGATGTTGAAGTATTTTCCGGAATAGTTCAGCCGTTCCCAGCTTAAAAGCTCCTTGATCAGAGTGACGTATTCTTACATTCTGCCAACCGGGTCAGTTATCTTCAAGCCATGCCTCCTTTCAATGAATCATACTCGGCCGGTTCCCAGCCCTAGGAAGAACCTTCCACCTGATAATTCGTCCAAGGATGGCGTCCGGATAACGCTTTTCCACGCTTGGATGTCGCGAACACCATACTCTAATCTGGACACTATCCAACAGGAGGCGAAGCAACTGGCATAACTGCGCCTGTAGTTTATTTAAACATATGATTACATACCTAATGCGACTTACGAAAGCAACAGTCCGAAGAACATAACATCTACCGCAACTGCGCTGAATTTTTTCGGAGGTGAGGTTGGCTCTGTCAGCTCAATTATGGCTTACCGCAATTTGCCACACTGCTGAAAGGGACTACACTTGTATATTTCAGCAACCAGTGGGTTCTGCGAATGGGCATCTACAACTCTGGCAGCATCAAAATTAATGCGATGAACCTTAACGACCAACACTATAAGAGCCAAAAACACCTACTCAGGACAGGCAAGATACGAATACTTTTCAACATATGGTGGACAGAAGTGGGAAATAAATACAACTTATACATCCACTAGTTGCAACAGAGAAACGAGTTATCGCTTGGGGTGACGACAATAGCCACCAGAATCCCTGCCACTAAGGGCTATCGGATACACGTGTTTTCCCACTGACACGGCTAACGGCTTTGGCACAAATTTCAAACCCTTATGCCGAAAAGGTCAGTGTGTTGGCATAATGCATTAACAGAGCTTTACTGTCGGATTCAAGCTACATGGTGAATTCTTTATTTTTAGGAAATTAAGGCCACATACATAAAGAGCTCTGACCTAAAGCCCGTTGTAGGTTATATAACAAGTATTGGGGATTGGACTGACCATACACGCCGGTGACAATACAGTTAGCGACATACTGGGTTACGTTCAAGAAGCGGAAAAACTGGATTATGATGGGTTCTGGCTGACAGAAGAGTCAGGGAAGGAAGCATTCTCCCTGCTCGCGCTTAGTGCTGACAGGACTAAGAAGATACGCGTCGGCACAGGGATCGTGAACATTTACTCCAGAACTCCGA
>JAKAWJ010000032.1 GCA_021817005.1 archaeon
TCCGATCTCCATGCCTCATTGCGCGGTCTTGAAATAACAGAGTCCAAGATTCACAGATTGAGTAAATATTATAGAAGAGTTGGAGTGCTTCCTAAAGACTGGAAGTACGCCCCTAAGGCCGCGACCTTCTCATAGAATCCCTGATTTTCTGAATCCTTTCTTTGTTATCTTCATTATCTCTGGGCGGGCACTCTGGGAAGCGCCGGGTGAACTAGCCTGGAGTACTCCGAGTAGACATTCCAATCTGGGTCCAAGTATGTCACAATAGCCAATCAAGCGTTTGGCAGTTCTACAAGGTGGCGCTCGAGGCGGATTCAGTGTGTTAGAAATTCGGTTCCTGAAGGGGGGGCGGTGTTACGATTTTGTGCGTATGCCAAGGCTTCGTCAAATCTAGGCGCGGGCACCAGACATTCAGACCGCGTTGTACGATCGCGTTGGGTCGCTCCCGAGGGCGTCTTCCTGCAAACGTTTTTTGCTGACCTGCCCGCAAACAACCGGGTAATGTCGAGCCAGACAGAGAGTTTGAGGAATGCGCTTGAGAGCAACGCTTTCCTCAGGGCGAGGCATGGCGGCGAGAAGGCATATGTGACAATAGTCGCAGAAAGCTCACCCGACCCTGTCGCGGCATCCATTCTCCTGAGTCAGCACTTCATTCGTTCGGGCATTCCTTTTGCCGTAAAATTCGTTGACGGCCTCACGCACTCAAATGAAACGCACTTGGCAGCAGGTCCAAAGATTCTTCTGGGTTATGTAAATCAGCCATTTCAAAAAGAAGGAAGTGATATTCTACGAGTATCACACTATTCAAGCTGGGCTGACGACACGTCATCGTCTCCCCCGATTAATCCATGCGCCTTCGGCCTAAACGGGGCGACCGTGGCTTCAACTTCGACTATGGTGTTCAAGCTACTACAAAGCGACAGTGCCTTCTCACCAGATGCGGCCGGATTGGCTGTTGCCGGCGCGGTGTCAGCACAACCCGTTATGGACGTGGATAGATTGAGCGCGCTGAACCGGGAAGTTCTTGACGATGCCGTGCGAACGGGGAAGCTTTCCGTGGTGCTTGGGCTCAAGATTCCAGTGGCCGAAAAGGTGGCCCTGTCTGTACCCCTGTCCACCATGCTTGAACCATTTGTTCCTGGCGTTAGCGGGGACCCTCAAGGGTCCGAAGCCTTAGTTCACAGAATCGCCCGGCGCAAGTCTATTACGAAAATTGCTGGTATCGTAGCTGGCGCTGAAGCACGGGCATTATTCGAGGAACTCTCCGCGGCTAGAGTGCGAGCTGGTTTTAATGAATTTGCGGAGACCCGCATTGTCGGAAACATATATCTTGATGAAGAAATTCCACTGAACACCCCGCTTCGAAACATAACTGGCTTCGCCACCGCTCTCGAGGCCTGTACTATGATGGGTAGGCAGGCTCTTCTCTTCAAGTTAGCTCTCAAAACTGATTTCGGAACAGTGGAAGAAATCAGTAAAGTTACAGGGGAGTATTGTGCTGAAGTTGCTGGGGGGGTTCGTTTACTACTTCAATCACAGGACTCATACAGGGAAACCCAAAACGCGGTGTATCTTCTTGCGGCAAAATCCATTACGAGACCAGTTGCCTTAAGGATTGCAAAAATTATCTGTGAGCACGCCTCCTTCAGAGGCAAGCCTACGGTGATTGTTGTTCACCTCGATACCCGGTCTCTCGTGGTGGCATCCATCAGTACGGGAAATGAGCGAGCTGTCGACTTGGGGAAGACGTTCAGTTCTGCTGCCGCGAGGTACAGGGGTTCAGGGTTTGGAATCCCCACAGCCGCTCAGGCTCTTGTTCCTCCGGAGAGCGTGGAGCCGTTTTTGGATGATGTAGACGTGCTGTTGGGTGGCGGAAGCTAGATGACCGGAATCTGGAAGGCTTTGCTAAAGATAAAGTTCCATGAAACTCGGGCCGCAGAGATAGTTAACAGGTCGTTGCAGCCGGATGCTACCCCCTTGCCGCGGGGCGTGACATTTTCCCAGCGCCAGGAGGCGGAGGCGCTGATATTCGAGTGTGCGACTCAAAATGCCTCAACCCTGTTGGCGACCGTTGACGAGCTCCTCGAGCATATCGAACTCACCTTCGCAGTAACACGGAGGACTCACGAAGGGTAATGATGCTGCTATTGGCTCGCAATCATCGCTTTGAGACGCTCTTCAGCTGTTGCGAGGACTTGAGGCGTCAAGAACCATAATTTCATTTTTCCGCTCAGTTAGTGGCAATTTCGTGTATTATGTCTCAACTCTTATAATTGACTCTGGGCATGGGCTTCAAGCTTCATAGATGTCGTCAAGCTCGAAGATACAAAAAGTCTGGGTGCCTGTGAGAGCGCCAACTGCCTTTAATCAGGTTGAACTCCCGCGTATAATGTCTCAATCAATCGAAGCCGCGTTGAACCGAAGGATTACTGTCTCTCTCTCCGATATAACCGGCGACATCAGACAGGTCCAGCTCTTCCTTAAATTCAGAGTAATAGATGTCACAGGAGGGGTGGCAAGGACACGCTTTGATCAGCTTGAGCTTGCTCGCGAATTCGTAAGGGGCCTTAGCCGACGTGGTACGACCAAGACAGAGGCAGTCTCGGACGTCTCCACTAGGGACGGGGCTCTCGTCAGGGTTTTTGTGGTTGCGGTGACCCGAGGTAAAATTCACAGATCGAAGCGAACGGCCGTAAGAGCACTAGCCTATCAAATTCTCGAGGAGAAAGCGAACAAGCTAGGTTTCGACCAGTTTACACAGGAAATAGTTTTGGGTAAGGCTGCCGCTGAAATCTTCGCGGCTTCGAGAAAGATTGCGAGCATAAATACCCTTGAGATTCGAAAGGTCAAGGTCCTCCGTCCTCCCACGCCAGGCTTTGCGGCCGAGGAACTTGCGGCACCACCAGAGGTTTCAGGAGAAAATACTGCAGAAGACGCCAATGCACGCCCGACGGAATCATATGAGAAGTCAGGCGTGAATGAAGAAGCGGATCCGGCTCAGACCTGAAGAGTTTCACTTCTCTTGGTGGCTTCGCACCGACCTTATTGTGTGTGGGGGCTGTGGCAGAAAAGCAGGCTCAGGCTATGTCAGGAGCCCATAAGCAGCTTACCTTCATGGTCACTCATTGGCCAGGGTATCAAGGTTCCTGGGAACTCTTTCGAATGTAGTCAGTGTTTTTAGGATGTGAGGGGTTATAATTCAGTATAAATTTTCGGTTCAGAGTGGACGATAGCTTCTCAGGTGAATCCATATTCGGGGTGTAATTCTGGCAGCGGGGTCCGGCACCAGATTGGAACCAATTACATGCAGGACTCCAAAGCCGCTTCTCAGAATTCTAGGGAAAACTCTGATTGACTGGGAATCCGAAAAGCTACGCTCTGCGGGGGTCGGGAGGGTAACTGTGCTCGCTGCGTCTTCTCGCAAGTCCCAATTCAATGAATGCGGTATAATGGACTTGCTCGAACAGCGGCAACCGCGGGGAACAGCCGATGCTGCAAGCTCAGTTATGACAAAGCTACACGAGGAGCTCTACCTCCAATATGGTGACAACCTGCTCTCGGAGAACGCGATAGAGCGTATACTGCAAAGCGGCAGGGACAGGATTGCTACTGTCGGCTGTGTAAGGGTGGACGACCCTGGCAGATACGGCGTTGTCCACGCTAATAATGACGGAACTCTCGAGTATATCGAAGAGAAACCTGAAAGACCTAGCTCCAATTTGGTGATGGCTGGTGCATTCAGATTCAAGCCCGAGTTTCTTAGTTATTTGGACAAGGTAACACCATCCGCGAGAGGAGAGCTCGAGTTAACCGACGCATTGAGTCTGGCTGCAAAGAAGGATGAAGTTGGAGTGGTGGAAATAAACAAAGATGACTGGACAGACATCACTTTCCCTTGGGATTTACTGAAACTGAATGCGAGTCTCCTCAAAACCCATGATAGCGAAATACTTGGTACGATAGAAGAAGGTGTGAGGCTTAAGGGCCCGCTGGTTCTTGGCCCTGGTTCAACAATTAGATCAGGCAGTTACATAGAAGGTCCAGTATGGATTGGTTCGGGGGTGACAATAGGACCGAACGCGTACCTGAGACCGTTTTCTTCTATCGACAATTATAGCCACCTGGGGAACGCATGTGAGATTAAGGCATCCATACTCGGGCAGAGGGTAAAGGTGGGCCATCTCACATATGTCGGGGACAGCGTGGTATCAGATGATGTAAACCTGGGAGCCGGAACTATCACCGCAAATCTGAGATTCGACTCTGAGACCGTTAAGGTCGTAGTAAATGGTTCAAAGGTTGATACCGGAATGGTCAAACTGGGGAGTTTTATCGGACCTGGTGTAAAAACTGGGGTGAACGTGTCGATTAATCCCGGAATCCGCATCGGAGCAGACGCTTGGATCTTCCCGGGAAAGGTGGTCGAGAATGACGTGCAGCCTGGAGCAAGATACAACTGACCGTGCTAGAGCGTCAGCCCGCAACGATTTTGATGATATCTCCATCCTTTAACTCGTATTGGGCGCTGAGCCTCTGCTTGGTCCGGGCGTCAATCGCATAGGCAAATCTCTCAGCAAGTTCAGAATGTACTTTGCGCGCGAGATCCTTCGGCTTCGAGCCTTTCCTAAGTATGAACGCATCAGGGAGAACACGGCCGTTCTTGTCCGTGAATTTGGAGGTGTCTTCGACTGGATAGACAATTATGCCACCGTATGATTTGAAGACGGCGGCCTCCAGTGCATCCTGTACGCCCGTGCCGCCGTGTTTTTTCAATAGTTGGGCAAGTTTCTCAAGCGGCCCTTGCAGGGCCGGAGTTACCTTTTGGTCTGCAGTCTGGAAGGTGCGGTCGCCGGGCCTGTAAATTATCAGGCCCTTCTGAACCGCCCTCTTTAAAGCAAGTTCTGCCTCTGAGATGACAGGAATCACAGGTTCATCAAGATGCCTGCGCATATCCTGTATCAGCGGCTCTGATGCGGGGATATCTGCTTTGTTGGCGGCAATCACGCTTGGCTTTCCTATTCGTCTGAGGTCGGTGCTGAATGAACGGATATCCTCCATTGACCAAACTGAGAGTTTCTTTGTTACCAACATATTCTTGACCATAGCCTGCTCTACTGAGCGCTTATCGAACCCCAGTCCGGACAGGCGCTCGGCAATTGCCGAAGTGCTCTCAATAGCCTTCAACTCCAATTGTTTCGCCCATCTCTCCCAGTCCTTGGAGACTATGCCAGCTATCCATTCATTCATCTCATATTCGAGAAATTTGACATCATCAAGTGGGTTGAAAGTACCTGGGCCAATCAGCCTCCCTTCAGGGTCCGTGGAACCACTTGCGTCAACAACGTGGATAAAAACGTCCGCCTGTCTAAGATCGTCGAGAAACTTGTTTCCGAGACCCCTTCCTTGGTGCGCCCCAGGGACCAGGCCCGCTACGTCGATTAATTCAACAGGGGTAAACCTCACACCATTAGTGCATACCTCGTCCTTTACTCCCATTTCTCTGCATACGCACGGTGACCTTATTGCGGCAATACCTCTGTTCGGTTTAATCGTAGTAAATGGCCTGTTGGCAATCTCTACTGGTAGGAGCGTCGCGGCGGAGAAGAAGGTTGACTTTCCGACGTTTGTCTTACCTACAATTCCTATTAGCATTCCCTAGGATTCAGCTTCTCTTCTCGCAAATACGGAAAATCCTCCGCCTTATTAGACTCGCTCGACCTGAAGTCGCTCGGACGGATGATGTGCTCGCGACGATTTGAGGTTGCCTCCGATGATGTCGCCGTCCCAGCCTGACGTCCCAATATCTAGTGATTAGCGCCAGTTTGAATGAAGGCAGTGTCTAGCCAGACCTTGAAAGCACTACCTCGTACCACTGGTGCTCGCCGTCCTCCCCGGCAAGGTAACTGCCGACGACGCGCATATTTCTATACCTTTTCTGCGCTCGCTGTTCGGCAATACGCTGGTGGGTAATTTTGAGGGTTAACTTCTTTACACCCATTTTCTTGGGCCTTCTTCCTGCCCTTGGGCGCGGATTCAATGGATGGCCCTTCCTGACTTTCACTCGGGTCACAATGTTGAGGTGGTTCTCTCTATAGCCCAGCGCCCTAGCCCTTTCGACCCTTGTGGGTTTCTCAATGCGGTTTACGGTAGGTTGTCTCCGCCACTCAACCAGCCGGTTTCGATAAGCTTGAAGGAAGCGTGCATCACCGCTCTTATGCATACTCTTCCACACTCTAGACCGTATTCGGGCAATCGAGGCCATGGACTACAACTTGTTGGGACTAGCCCGAGCACCTATATTCCTTACGTATTGAATCGCACCCCTTGGGTTTGGCCGGCGGCGGGGGGGGGGGTGGCCGACAGCTTGCGAGTCAGTCTTGTGCTGGCCTTAAATGTAATAGCGCAGACAAAAAAGGAGGAATCTGTGCCATCCGTTCGCTCACTGAGCATAAGTGCGATATGCCACGCCACAGAAGACCCTGAGAAGGTCATCGAGTGCTTACGATCGTTTCTGCCGCCTGAGCTGGCAACCGAAGCGCATCCGGCTGTTCGCACTCTAGAGGGGCATTACGGCAATCCAATCAAGATTGTTAGTATAGAATTCACGAGGCGGGAGGCCAGAACGGTTGCTTCCTTTATTCTTAAGGACGTGATGGTCGCCGATTCCGAACTCGTGCGCTCGCCAGAAGATTTTCTCGAGGGATCCAAGATATATCTCAGGTTTTCAAAGTTTGAGGCTTTGAGCGGGCGAAGAAGGCTTGATAGAGGAAGTGACACGATTAAGGTCGTCCTGCAGATTAGCGGTTACATCAAAGGAATGGATTTTCGTGACTTGTTAGCCGGTCTCGGCATATCTGAGCGCGGTCAGTTTTGAAACGGGAATTTCCCGATTTCTGCGTCTCGCAGCAGGCCATTATCTCGCGCCATCCGCATATTTACGAGATATACTTTTGTCTTGTTTCAGTAGACAATTCCTCAGACTTGGAGTCACTTGCGGCTAATCTCTCGTTCTGTGGCCTTCAGTGGTACTGGCGTGGCAGAGAAGGATTTCACATCCCCGGGGCGTTCATCGAACGAGAATCGAAAGACGGGATCGTGACCTCCCTGAAGGGCTCTCGTCTGCTTAGACCGATTCCGGGCTTGGTTCCCGAAATTTCATCAGACTGGCTTGAATTGACACCCAGAATTCTAAGGGTGTCTGTTAATAGTCCCGAAAGCAGGACTTGGTTGAAGGACTGCGTCCGGTTATTTGGAACTGATAGAGTAGTTATTTCGAGCGATTCGGATTTTCCCTGTTCTCTTCGGGACGCGGTCGCACTCTTTTCATTCCTGACAGGTGTTAGCTTCAGCAGCGCGAACTCAGCGTTCAAGTCGAACGGCAGGCGACTGGTGGAGGAGATAGGGTGAAGTCCTTACGAAGGAGGTACTTCTTTCTGCTATGGTCGGTCGGCCCAAACTATCGCGCTTTATCAGATACGTTTGAGAAATTGTTTGGAAGGGACGAGCTTATGAGGGCCGGGCTGAGGTCAATCATTAAGGGAACTAGATGGTCCGTGGTAAGAGTCTGGCATTCGCACATGGCTCAACTGAGGGTGGCCATCGCTACTCTCGAAGGACCCAAGGCGGCTTACACTCTCGTTGCATCAGGGACAGTAAGGGGACTAAACCGCGCTCTTAAGAGAAGGAGGGCCGGTCAGGATTTTGTCAAGGAGTTCGAGGAACTATACCTTCGAGGAAGACGGGCGGAATTCAGAAGACGAAAGCAACGAAAACGGACAAAAGGGTGAGGGGACTGCAAAATCTCTGGGCTCCATGGAGGATGAGCTACATAGAATCCTTTGCTCAAGAAGGAGCGAAAAGAGGGGAGTGTTTTATCTGCGCAGCCGTCAATTCAGGAGACCTCCGTAACACGTACACGCTTGAGAAGCGCGAAAGGGTCATAATTATGCTGAATATATTTCCATACAACCCGGGTCATCTCCTCGTAGCCCCGACAAGGCATTTGGCGCAGCTTTCCCAACTGGAGGATAAAGAAAGTGCCAGTCTGCTTGAAAGTGTGGGTTATTGGGTAGAACGCCTCAAAACCCAGCTAAAGCCCGATGGGTTCAATATCGGAATAAATCTCGGGAGCGTTGCTGGCGCTGGGCTTCCGGAGCACCTTCATGTGCATATTGTTCCAAGATGGTCTGGAGACACAAACTTCATGCCTGTTATTTCTTCAGTTAAAGTGATGCCGGAGTTATTGGCGTCCACCTATGACAGGCTCCTTCTGAGCAGTCGAAAGTCTGACGATCACTCGCGGATCAGGTAGACTGACACTCAGCCTGCAGGGTCGGGATGAAGACGGGGCCAAGTGTTCAAATGGTTCGGCCAACATGCTGGGCACTGGACCGCGGACCGAGGGTTTGCCGCAGCTACTGAATAACGTATACCAAATGTATACTCGGATATCGCAGTAACTTGGAGCGCAGCTACAGCCTGAAGAAAGGGGGAAACGCTCGGCGTGACCACCATCCCGATACTAGTCTGGGCAGCAGGGAAGAATCAAGGTGCCTCTGGCTCCCGACAGGAGGGCCGAGGGTGTCCGAGTCGGAGATAAGATACCTGATCAGCATTGCTGAACAAAGGAAGGAAGATGCCTACGCGAGGGGGCCTTCGCACGACCAAAAGTCGGACCTGGAAGGTAAGCGCAGGGTCTTGAAGGGCAGTGCACGCCGGGTGGGCTGTGGGCGGGTGTGCAACATGCGTCGTGGACCACGGCAGGGACAGGCCCGCCTCTCTCGCGATTCCCTCTCGGTGCCCCCGCCTTTGGGGCCAGCCGTTTGCCGCGAGTGCGGGAGCCTCCTGGCGGCAGGTGAGGGATAAATAGCTGTACGCCTCCGGTGCGCCTCGCGCCATCGGAGCTGGTTGGACCGACGCTGCCCGCCATCCGAATCCGGACGCGTATACGAAAATACGCGATTAGAGAAACGGTCCTGAACGGATACCCCTGCAGGCCCAAAAGAGCAATATCACTTGGCAGCGGGGAATTCATGACAGAGTAGGTGAAGAATCTGCCCGAACCTGCAGGAGCCTTGTTGGTGAATCGGTGACCGAGCCCGCAGGCTTTAGTCGGCGGACGGATGTCAATACTTTTTGGTTTTTCCCAGGCGGCAAACAGATTATTTAGTAGAAAAGTTTTGTATAAGAAGCAAATATTAGAAATAATTCCGTTAAACTGGCCTCTTTTACGGAAAGGATTTATATACGCCTTTTGGGCTTGAAGCGCTGAAGTGGGGGAACTACAATCCATAGCGATTTGCCGCCAAAGCTAAAATCGAATTCAGTAGGCCTTGCTGGTAGCTATGCCCAGGCAATGGCTGTGACTGCGCCGCTCGGCTCGGTAGTTTCGAGTCTTCTCGCGGGAGCAGTTTTTGCTGGGGCCGACCTTCCGTTAGTTACACTCCTTGCATTTGCCACTTCTCTCGTCTGGATATTTATGCTTACAAGGTTTAGCAAGAAGATAAACGCGGCCGGCGGCTTCTATACCTATACTTCTAATAGCATCGGCGGTAAAGCGGGTTACGCCGAATCGGTCACTGAATTCATGGCTTTCCTCCTAACTACGGTTTTCGAGGGTATGTTTGTAGGAATACTGGTGCCATCCTTTCTGAAAGTGATCGGCATAGACCTCCCCTCTTGGAGCTGGGTTCCCTTGACGCTAGTCGGAGTGGGGCTAGCAATTCCAATGACATGCATGAACATAGGAAGGCTGCTTAACAAATATGTGGCAATTGCTGCCACGACGGAAGTAGGATTCCTGATTTTGCTTGGACTTTATTTTGTGCTGAAGGCAGGCGCGGCAAACACTCTTTCAGTGTTTACAGATGTAAACCTCTCTCCTCACGGTCTTGGTGGACTTGCCACCGGCTATTTGCTTGCTGTGATTTCAATTGCGGGCGCAGGGACCGCAACCTATCTTGGAGAAGAAACAAAATCCCCAGGGAAGAATGTGTCGAGAGGGATGTGGCTCGCCTCTTTGCTTGGTGGCGGCTCCATGATACTCGCGACTTACGGTGTCGTCGTGGCGTTTGGAGTGTCAAACGCAGCCGCTCTCGGCTCGAGCGCGGCTCCGGTGGTCGAGCTGGCTGCCAAGGCTTCGGGAATACTAGCCTTGATACTTGTGGGACTTTCCGTGAACAGCCTCATCGTGTCAAATATCGGAACGAATCTGAGCGCGTCCCGCATACTCTTCAGCCTCGCGCGGGAGGGTGGTGTGCCCAGCGTATTTGCGAGGTTGAACGGGAGAAAGAGTCCCTACCTCGCCTCGATATTTGTGGGATTTGTGGCGGTGGCAATATCTCTTGGGACGCCCTTGATCATGGGTCCTTATGACGCCTACCTGATGGTGGCAGTCGCTGCGAGCGTCTTCTGGATTCTCGGGCGTATCGGAGACTCTTTATCGCTTCCGCTCTTCTATTTCAGGCGATTCAGGAACGAATTCAGCTTGGTGAAGCACCTGCTCCCCTCGGTTTTCATTACAGCAATAACAATAGTGGGGCTCGGGCTGTCGCTTGTCCCAGTTACCTACCCTGAAAACTTCTCCTTGGCTCTTGTAAGCGTCGTCTTTGCGGCATGGCTGAGCGCGTTCGGAATATTGAGCGGCGGAGCGATAGACCGTATTGGCAGCTATGTGGTTGGCGACGACGGAAAACTGCAGTTAAGTTCGTTTGTCTTTTCATCTCGAACGGAAACCAGAGGTTCGCTGGATTGAGAGGCTATACCGGTTTCCGAATATCTTTCGTCAAAGCCTAAGTCTTCCCGCAGTCAGCACGATAGGAGGGGGACGAATTCATGGAGGAAACCAGCCTTTCAGAGCAACTGCGAGGCTCGGGTCTTTCTGGGAAAGATCTCGCGGCCCGGGTCAACGAAATATTAAGATCGGATAACGGGCTCTACGGCATTCTGGATTTTGAGCTGGTCAATCTTGGAGACGGGACGGCGGAATTTACCCTACCGCTCACAGACGCTGCCAGGCGACGCGGGGGTGTCGTCCACGGGGGAGTGGTGTCCTACGCGCTTGACAGCGCATGCGGAATCGCCGTGATGACCCAGAACAAAGGAATCGACCAGTATACAGTTGAACTGAAAATCAATTTTCTCCGGAAGCTGTCTTCCGCTCCCTTCAGAGTAGTTGGACGTACCATCAAGGTGGGAAGCCATCTCGCGTCAGCTGAAGGGGAAATCAGAGACGCAGAGGGAAAACTGTGCGCACTGGCCCTCGGCACATGGTTCATTGTTGGAGTCAAGAGCAAATCAGGAGAGCCGGATCACTAAGATTTCGGAAGGCCGATTCTGCGCGCGGGGTTCGAATCCACGACCTCAGTTTGGAGCCACTTTTTACGCAAACATCCTGCGCGGTCGATTGCATTCTGGCGTCGTTTTCGCGGGAATCGCGTGTACACATTGCTGGCCCGAGGGCCAAGAGCATTTTAATTCACCCCCGGCAAACTAGGCCCATGGTTTGCAGAGCGTTCATTTCAGTAGATATGGAAGGAGTCAATGGAGTGGTCTCACCGGACCAAGCTACCCCAGGGAGACGCAACTATGAATTTGCACGCAGGTTAATGATTCGCGAAGCTAACGCGGCAGTACGGGGAGCCTATCGCGGCGGGGCTACAGAAGTACTGGTCAATGATTCCCATGATGGCATGCTCAACCTGAAGAGGGAGGATATTGATGGGAGGGCAGAGCTGATTTCGGGCTCTCACAAAAAGTACTCGATGATGGAAGGCCTGGATGACAGCTTTTCCTGTGCGATGTTTGTTGGATATCACTCGATGGCTTCCGGATGGGGTGTACTCAGCCATACGATGTCTGGCCACCTTTCTAAAGTGCGTGTGAACAATTACCCCGGGAGCGAAGGGGTCCTGAATGCAATGCTTGCGGGTTCGATGAACGTTCCAGTTACTCTGGTCTGCGGGGACGAGCTCGCCGTGGGGGAGGTTTTGGAAGCTTGCCCGGCAGCGAGGAAAGTGATCGTAAAAAATTCGATTGATAGATTCGCAGCCAGAAATTCTGCCCTTGCCGAAGTTGAAAATAAGATTGAGGAAGAAGCGGCTTTAGCTGTTTCTGGCGCGAAGAATACAGAGCCCTTTAGGCCACGGCCTCCCATCGAAGTCGAGATTGAGTTCTCACAGCCCAGTATTGCGCGGCGTGCCAATCTGAGTGGCTTGCTGGAGTTCAGGCCACCTTCCAGCGTGATTATCAGGGCGGATAATGGACATGATGCCTGGGTGGCTTTCAGGGGGGCAATTTCGCTCGCGGCTACCGCGAGGGACCCAGACTATGGCTAGCGCGTGGAAGCTATCACTAGCAAGCGGGAAGACTCACATGCTCTGGCCGTGAGAGCTCGGCAGCGTAAGCCGCGTTTGGTAGCGTCTGGGTTTTTCACAAGACTACGGGGCTATTCCAGCTTCGCCACTTCCAGAGGCGGGTCTTTCTTTAATCTCGCCGCTCCATGAAAGGAGGTGACCCGCGATAAGAAGTGCCCATATCATCGCGGGATAAACGATCATCCTCTCAATTCCTCCGAATCCAATCCCTAGGTATTCACCGCTCGTAAACAGAGCTAACGACACAAGCCCAAAAATCCCGAGCGCAGCGCTCGCGTACCTCAGTGGACTCTTGAGCACGAGCAGACAGATAATCGCTGCAATATTGGAAGCAGAGAACGTGACGAACGCAAAGACATCATGAGGTAGGCCGGTTGTTTCGGGAAAAGGCCCACACTCCAGCCGAACTCACCCCAAAAACCGCGGAGAGCACAGAAAAGATCCTGGAGCGGAGGGACACGAACAAGAAAAAGCTTGAGATCACCGCCAGGGCGCCAAGTGCCACTATCGATGTATTGAAGTAAGTAGCGCGGCGCCCAACCCCAAGGTCGCTGATGGCGTTCGTGCCTGCGTTGTAGCCCGGCTGGATGGCCTCGGTGGCGACCAGCATTATCAGGAACTGAGAAACCGCGACAAAGATTATCGCTCCAGCCGCCACGGTCGCAGGGTCCTTCTGCAATCTGCGGACGCTCGGACTCTCCCCCATATTAACCTACTTGGGACGTGCACCGAGGGCAACTGATGGCGCTCAAAGAAGACGGTTCAGATGCGTCATGAGGTTTAGAGAGGTAATGAAGAAGAGAATACGACCCGAAACTGCGGCTGCGACGTGGTAGCGCGTTCTGTAGTTAAAGGAATACTTTAGCTTGCCGAGCATGCGCCCGGCGCCGACTACAACTAGGGTTCGTCTTACGCAGTACTCACCAATTCGGATATCAAGAAAAATCTAGCACAGCTTCAGGATGAAACAACTTATGTCGCTTGGGGGTTTCGCAGATGGATTTCTGAGTGCCCTGTTGTAATTGTGGCTTGCGCAAGCGAGCGGCTATGATGCAACACTACAGGAAAGAGGGTAGGCTGAAGCTAGGCGTCGCCGAAATAGACGGGCACTGCTCCTTACTCTTTCTTTGATACGAGCGCGTGCTACATGATAATACTTCTCGCGGTCGTGGGTGCCGGCCTTGCGGTTTCGCGCTCAGGAGTTGTCAAGCCGACCGAGGTCGGAAAACTTCTTGGGAATCCAGCAAATCATAACACCATGAGAATTATTTTCATTGGCTATCCTGACAAGGAGTTCGGGGCCCCCCTTGCGCGGAGGAAGGTGCAGGCCCGAAATCGCCTGTTTCGAGCGGCGGTAATCTTCGTCGTATATCCCAATATAGAGAAAAGCTAAAAGCGATGGGAACCGAAAGTCCTGCCTGAAGTGCTCGATGGCAGAGCCGAAACCCCGAAGATGTAGCTCACCCCTGTGCAAGCCAAGCGCGAAACGCACTGCCGCAGTCATTTGCGCGATTGTTCTAGTAGGAGC
The DNA here is from genome assembly GCA_021817005.1 of archaeon. GTDB lineage: Archaea > Thermoproteota > Thermoprotei_A > Marsarchaeales > Marsarchaeaceae > JAKAWJ01. The sequence goes on from JAKAWJ010000032.1 coordinate 13,903, forward strand.
GTCAGGCGTATCGGCGCAGATTACGACCGCGACACCCATACGCCACGTGGTCTTCATAATGATGGAAAACCACAGCTTCGATAATATTTTTGGAATATACCCCTTTCCGAATTTGAGCTCTGTTGCTCATCCGTCGGGTCTAGAGGCAGCAATCCAGAGGCCAATTAACTTGCTGAGTTCGCCCAATCTCTCTGATCTCAGTCCAGTCCCAGCGGGCCAGTACGCAACCGCCGACCCAAATGAAGGCTATTCTGTCTATCACGCCGACTGGAACCACGGAAGGATGAACGGCTTTGCGGCAAATTCTGGTTCGCAGAGCATGACTTACTTTACGCCAAGCCAACTCGCGATTGAATGGGACTTCGCTGAAGAGTATTCTATTGGTGACATGTATTTTTCGAGCTACCTTAGCGAAACTGCTCCGAACAGGGTGATGAGCCTTGCAGGATACACTCCGGTTACGGCCGATTATGGCCCTCCCCCGTACATACCCGCGAATAACACAATATTCGGGGAGCTGAGCAAGCTGGGAGTGAGCTGGGGTTACTACGTTCCCTCCCCGTCGGGGGTCCCTTACCCTCTCACCTATTTTCAGGGAATCTCGTCCTACTCAGGTCATCTCGGAAGCATCACTGATTTCGAGCACTCTCTAATGAGCGGGTCGCTTCCCTCTGTCTCGTGGGTCATGCCCCTCGGCGGCACAATCAGTGGTCTCGATCAGCACCCCTCTTCCAACGTAACCACTGGTGAACTCTGGATGGCCAAAGTCGTCTCGAGCGTAATGGGCAGCCCCTACTGGGACTCCACCGCCATCTTCATTACCTACGACGAAGGCGGGGGTTATTATGACCAGGTGCCACCGCCCACTCTCGACGGCAATCAACTGGGGTTCAGGGTGCCTTTAATCGTAATATCACCGTATGCAAAGGAAGACTACGTTTCGAACAGCATTATGAACCACGACTCGCTCCTCGCGTTCGTTGACTACAACTGGGGATTGCCAGCGCTTAACCAATTTGTAGCGGATTCGACCTTGCCTTTGGACATGTTTGATTTCAATCAGAGCTACTCAGGCGGCTCGCTCATTCGGATGCCTCTCGAATTTTCAAATGACTCAGCTTTTCCTCTCGCTCCGCAGATATCCTTTGGCTCTCTACCCTATTCGAGGACTGGCTCGGATACGCTCACGCTTGCGGCCTTGGGGAGGGGGGTGTACACTCAATCCACAAGCACCTACACCCCGATTTATGAGACTCCTGAGGTCCTTGTCGCCGTGTTTGCGGCATTGGTAATTGCGCTCGTTGCTCTCCGGCGAAGAATCATCCGCCACAATCCCCGGACTTGAGCGGCTTCAGGCACGTTCCACGTTCTTCGTGCTTTTTGGGGGTCTCCTGAACGTAATAATGCCCCCGACTGCGACCGCGGTGGCAACGAACAAACCGGGAATCACTATTGCAAGCAAGCGCTCAATTGCTGCAATTCGACTGCTGGCAAACGACGGAAGGTTCACACTCACTGGAGTTACCAGGCCCCCGTAGACCGCCTGCACGATACTTAGATTGTAATGACCCCGGGCGAGAAAGGTAAGGTTGTAAATCCCATAGTGCAGGGTATAGTTCAACGTGCCCCCCGGGGTGCTTATTCTGGTGCCATTTACGAGCACTACTGTATCTCTGGGGTTCAGAGTTCCGACCAGCCTTCCGAAGGGATTCGTAGAAACCGAGTAAACAAAGACCGCAGAATAGCCCCTGAGAAAGTTTAGGGTTGTAACATTCTCTTCTCCCATGGTTACAAGCGCGTCATAAAAGTCAATTCTGTAGGCGCTCGGTCCACCCGTTGACTGGTTGGGTTGCAGCGCCTTTCCATCGAGAGTTGCAGCGCCGCACCCCGCCTCCTCTAGGCAAACAGCTGTCACGAATAGAGTTGAATAGTTTGAAAATGGGTAGGAGTAGGCGAGCGAATCCGAAAGCTCGGCTATAAGGTGGAGGCTCGCCCCAACGGAGCAGCTCATCCCTCCGACCGTCCACTTTCCCGGGGCGAAGGAGTAGTGTAGGGGTCCGGAGAGCTGGCTCCATAATATCGAGTAATTGGACCCGTGCTCGAAAATTATACTACCCGTAGAAGCTGTCACGTCCTGAGAGTTTGCGGCGACGAGAAGTGTTCCTCCAGGCGCATTTGCAAACGTAAGGTTCGTTGTTGAATTTGGATCTGTCAGAAAATAGGTCTCGGTACAGTTAGCAGCCGGTGTCGAGCTGGGAGCGCTAGCAGCTGCAGATTGGGAAAGGGCGCCCGCGAAAGCATATGCCATGATCAAGAGGATGCTTCCAACTAGCCGGAAGTCCGCCCTGTTGCCGTGCGTTGTCGAGATTCTTCCTCGTTTCCTCAAGTTTCTCGCCGATTAGCAGTCAGGTTGGATTGGAGCTGATATAGTAATCTCATTCCTCAGGCGACCTTCGGGACACGGAATGCTCGGGCGGCTTGCCTGTGCCGCTACCCAAATATTCGGCGTCCAGTTCCTGCATGAGCTGACTTTCCGACCCGACGTGATATTCATGGACTATCCCCATAAAGAGGGCATCCTCAATCAGCTTTTCGACTGCCTTGCTGACATCAATATTGTTTCTGCGTGCGTACTCCTTGAATCCTTCCCAGAGATATCGATCTATCCAAATGTTTGGCTTCGTCTTTGCCAAGAATCTCTTCCATTCGTTGGCGGACGAGCTAATAAGGACTAAGTCACTCGCTAGCGGGGATTTTTGAGGTATAATTCCCCGCGGCCAAAGTACATGTTTATTAGGATGTTCTCGGGTTCACTACAGCGAGGCTCTGGCTTCGAGGCGGAAGTGGAAAACATTGAGGACATTTGATAAAGGAATCTCTACGACTCAAACTGTGATCGCTGTAGTGGTCGTGATTGTGATTATACTGGGGGGCTATTTTGCTCTCGTGCACCACGGCCCATCGAGCGCTACCACGTCTGGGATTACGACTGGCGTGACATCCACTTCAGGGTCGACTTCGTCGACTGGAGGGTTGCCGAATCAGCTTGTAGTTGACGAGGCTTCTAATCCGTCCAGCAATGACCCTGGAACAGTAGTCGACAATAACGGGCTGGAGCTCGCGCAGAATACGAACTTACCTCTTGTGTTCTATAACGAGACTCATTACTCCCAGATTATTCCTGTGCTCGCCACGTCTTGGACTGGAAGTTCAAACGGGCTCACTTACACGTTCTACCTCAGAAACAACGTCTATTACAGCAACGGCGACCCGTTCAATGCATACGTGGTCTGGTACAATGTCTACAGGGACATGCTTATGGACCAATCTTCTGACTTCGTATTCTACCTCTACTTCAATACCACGGGCGTCACCGCTTCTGATGTCAACTCGTTTGATACTTCAACCAACGTTCCCACAAACTCTACCCTTCTCGGCGTCATGCAAAACCCGCACAACTCCGTGACCGTGGTCAACGCAACTACGGTTCAATTCCACTTGGACACCCCGTTCGTTGCTTTCATGCAGACGATTGGTACGGCACCTTGGGTTTTTGTAGATCCGTATGTAGTTGGTCAGCATGGCGGTGTTGTTAAGGGACAACCAAACACCTACATGGCCGCGAATGGCACTTATGTGGGTGACGGCCCGTACATAACCCAGATCTGGGTTCCTAACCAGTATGCCATACTCATTGCCAATCCGCATTACTGGGCGCAGGGCATCACGAATAATTTGATTCTCGACCCGGCTCACATCCCCAAAATCATCATAAACTACAAGACGGATGAGCTCACACGCTCGCTGGACCTTGAGAGCAACAAAGCTCAGGGGGCAATAATCACCTTTAATAACATTCCGAGCGTTCTGGCCGCTGACAAGAACCTAGTGATTCCAAATACGGGACTCTCTGGGTCGCTTGAGTTTCTCACAATAGACACGGAGCGCGCTCCGACAAACAACACCCTAGT
>JAKAWJ010000033.1 GCA_021817005.1 archaeon
AAGCGAGCGTGCTGTTCACCATGTAGACCACGTTACCCTTTGTTCCCGTGACCTGCGCGAACTGAGCGGGGAGAGGAGAGGCAGAGTCCAGGTCCACTATCGTGAGCCTGATGAGCGTGTGCGCGGGAAGCGAGATGTTCGCGGAAGAGACGAGCCCCTGGGGGGTGAGCACCCAGTACCTGGGGCCGGTTACGGTTGAGTTCCACTGGTTGTTCACCGTTATAACGAGCGTTAGCGAGAACACGCCTCCTTCCTGCGCTCCCGCTACGCCCGCAGGGGGGGCAACGCTCGCAGTCCCGTGCACCGGCGCCAGACCTACTACACCCACTATCACGCCCGCCACGAGTGCCAAAATCAGCCAAGCGCCCAACATGACAGGATCAGCCGACCTATGTTTCGGAGCCTTAGCTCCGGCTACACGGGAGTGGTTGTATCTGACTATCATCGTAGGCATCGACGACTCACCACGCAATCAAAGGATTCAAATGCAGTCCGAATAAGTGTCATGAACTCTCTCCTTCGATTCAATCTTTCAGGCGCAGGTGACTAATGAGCTAGGCATGCAACAGGTTCGACAACTTTAAGAAGTGACCTGCTCTGTCAGAACCCGTGATTGAGGCGGAGCTCGGGCTTTCGTGGGACTCTCTTCCGCTTTACTGCCCACTTGGGCCGTTCAGGGAGACACGGGCGGGACAGGAGTGCTTCGCAAAGGTGACGAGTATAGTGCGGCAAGAGAGGAAACTCCATCATCTGCTAGAAATTGAGGGAAGGGACGCACTGAGTCTTGCCAGCTCACAGAGACTCAGCGGTATCCACGTCTCTCCCTATGTCCTTTCAAGGGAGCACTATCTCGGTATTGGGGATACTCCGATTTGTTCCCCCTACAAGGCGCTGTCGGAAACCTCGTGCTTTCTCATTCGGGAAGAAGCAAAGGCTAGCTATCTGGTCTGGAGTGTAATATGCCGATCCAGAGTAGCTCTGAGAGCCCTTACGCGGGAGCTAGGGGAAGGTGGCGTGGACTCTAAAGTACTGAGCATCAAGAAAATCAATGGCGGTAAAAGGTTAACCGGCCGGCAGGTGAGCGTACTCCGGGTTGCCTTTGAACGCGGATTCTTTGAGTCCCCGCACGCGACGGGCGTCAGAGAACTGGCAAAGGAAATGCAATGCTCGCCCTCAACACTGGTGCGCCTTCTCAGAAAAGGAGAGAGGAAAGTCCTTTCGGATTGGTTTGAAGCAAATCGCGATTTACGCTCTCAAGACGCTCGATAATTTTTACTGGGTGGCGTTAGGGTTTCGAAGGCCACAAAGCAGTTCGCAAAAGGCTCGAGGCTTTCGACTTTTTGACGTTGTAAGAAGTTATTTTCAAATAATGGCGTCTACTTGCTCTTCGCCAGCACTGGCGGGTAGTCTACATGATGCCCCTGATGGCTCTACTGGAAGTTCAGAGATAAAGGCTAGTGTTATCATCTGCGAGCGGAAAAACCAACGCCCTATCGGGGGTAGGATGGAAGCGAGCGAGCCAGACAAATATTTAATTGACCGGTCGAGGGCCAGCATGACAGGATACCTGTGAACCCAGCCAACTCGTACCGATTTTACCCTCCAAGGAAACAAGAGTAAAAGCTGGACATCCCTGAGGCCGTGTTCCAACCTGTCCTAACTGCGAGTTTTCGGCAGATAGAGGCTTCAACGCCTCCCTCAACATCCTGAGAAAAGCAGTACCGCCGGCGGCGGGGAATTCACGCCTGTGAAGATGAGACCTCTACCCCTCCCTCATAAGGAGGGGCAAGCCATGTCACTGAAGCAGGGAGCGCACGTGCTTTGGCCGTGAGGATGTCACACAAGGAATGCCGTGATAGCGAGCACGCCGAATACCGCTAAGTGTCCGAGAAAGCCCAGCTTCAGGAGGCGGATGCCCTTTGGGTCTAGTTCTCCCCTTTTGTAACTCTTCCACGCTCCAAAGAAAATCGAGCCGTAAATAGAAATGAATGCCCCCGCAAACACAAGCACGGCTAGAAGCGCAGCTGGGTTCAAATGGTTACCCCCGGATAGACCGCGATATGAGCCATGATAAATATTATGGCTAGTTGAAATGCGGCTTGGCTCCCGGCGAGCCTGATGTTTCTCATGTTTAGTTTGATTATTTTCTGGGTATCGGGGTTGGGTTTTGAAACTTCTATGAATATCCGGAGACTATTGGGAAGAAACACGCCGAAACCCTGTACAGTGAGTATGACAACTACTACGCCCGCCGCGATTATCCAGGGTGACGAAAGGTTGAATGTACCGAGATCCTGTGCTAGGTAGACGCCTGCGGTTATAGCCACTGCCGCTAGAGAGGGCATTACGAAGAAATTGAGAGGGGTGAGCCTCTTCGCAACCTCTACTCTCGCTGGCGGCTCGAGCGATCTGAAGACCATGCTCATAATCACACCCATGAAGAGGTCAAAACCCGTCCATGTTCCACCGGTGATCACATGTGTATATTGCAGCAGGAGAAGGGATTTTGAATAAAGCGCGATCGCTAGGACTGCTGGGGGTATAATGGCCACTATAAAACTCCAGGAGAGCAGCCTTCCGGTGTACGCTGGGAACATGCCTTTCGTCCTGACGGTTTCTTGAGCTTGTACCATTGTTTGGGCCACTGCGGGGATTGTTAAAAATCTACCTGCGAGGGGTTGTTGTTCTGTATGAACTCTCCTTCGAGAAGTTGTTTCACTCTCCTCTTTATTCCTTCCAAAAATCCAGTAAATTTGTCATACACCAATTCAATAGAACGCCGTGAAAATCATGAGAGTGAATACAGCGAGAAGTAGCACCAAATCTACCAGAGCTAATTTTTCTATCCTCGTCATGAGTCCCGAAATTTTCGAGTAATTTCCTTTGTCAGATTCGCTTCGACTCGCTCTGACTGCCTTCTCAACATTCCTTGCTTGAGGTAACATGATCACGACTCCGAAGATATACGTGCAGAGCCCGAGGATGGCCCCGGACAAAATAAATATTTCAGGTTCCTTTAATGTGGCAAGCTCCAGTGGTCGACCGCCTGTATATTCAAAGAGCAGACCCGCTCCAAATACCATAGTCAAGGAGGAAAAGAGGCCCATCATCTTACCCAGCTTCGGCATGAATTTCTCTACAAATTCCACCGCGGCTTCCGGAGAGATTCCGCGAAGCGTAGGAGACAGTGCGACGCTCGAAAAAAGCCCCCCTCCAATCCACCCTGTCGCAAAGAAGATGTGCAGCCAGGCAAACATGGTCATTGGCAATCCCATACTTGAGGAACCGGATGCTTCTTTTCTTTTGCCACTTAAAACATGGGTTTCCCGAAAAACGGATACCAGCACAGTGGGCTATCTCGTGGCTGAATCTGCATTCACTTATGGCGTCGACACTCATATCTCTGACGGACGGAATTTGGGTTTACGCGGTAATCGGGACGCTTAAAAATTAGTCTACGTCTATGGACGTGGACCGAAGATATATACTACGCTCGACGTTCTCAGGATTGAAAAAATACGGTTGAGGAAATTCCTGCAAATAGCGGATGGGACTGGAGTTGAAAAAGTGCTTGCAGACAGTGAAGTTTCGAAATCAGGTTCGTATAAGTTCGTAAAGGATTTTGTCTCGGCGGGCCTCATAACGAAGGAACCTGCTGGTCAAGGGGGCCGCATGTTGGTGCTCACAGAAAAAGGAAAGAAGGTCGCTCAGGTCGCGAGGGTGATACAAGAGCAGCTCGGAATGATTGAACAGATTGACGAGCTCTACCGTGTAGATGACGCCAAGAGAGAATTAGAATCTTTGACTTCCTACTTACCGGTTGAAAAGCTCGAGGGGATTCTCAAAGAGCTCAGAGAAAAAAACGCTTCACCCGGCAAAGCATCTCGCCACGAAACTGAAAGTAGAGCTAATCGGCGAAGATGAATCAGAGCCTGCAGGGGCTACGAGAATTTTGATAAGGACTGACGGCATAACCAAGAGGTTCGCAGGTCAACCTCCTGTAAATGCCCTTACAGATATAGACCTGACTGCCCAGTCTGGCCACGCGACTGCGCTAGTGGGCCCTAACGGTGCCGGAAAGACGACGCTCGTCAAAATTCTATCAACATTGATTATTCCGACTAGCGGAGACGCGCAGGTAAACGGTTACAGCATACTCAGGCAGTCAGGGCAAGTTAAGAGTTCAATAGGCCTGGTAACCGTGAGTGAGCGCCTCTTTTATTTCAGATTGAGCGCTCTTGAAAACCTAGTTTTTTACGGTTCGCTCTATAACTTGTCGCTCTCTTCTGCGAAAGAAAGAGCGCTTGAGCTCCTCGCTCTTGTGGGGCTTCGCGATTGGGCGGACACAAAGGCAATGCACTACAGCACCGGAATGCTTCGTAGGCTCGCGCTGGCGAGAGCATTGCTACATGACCCACCGGTCGTTATCCTGGATGAACCCACTCTCGGCATTGACGTGGTATCCTCAAGATCACTCAGGCACATGATGAGGGAGCTCGCGAAGAAGAAGACCGTGCTGTTCACAAGCCATTACATGAAGGATATTGAAGAGATAGCAGAGCAAGTGTATCTCATGAAAGAAGGCCGGCTTGTTGAAAACGGCTCACCTGCGGAGCTGATCGCCAATGCCGGGAAGTTTTTCGAGGTCGAAATTGCGAGTCCAAATGTACCCCATGACCTTTCAAAATACGTAGTTGCCCTGAACGGTAGCGCTACCAGATTGAGACTGCCAGAAGCTCTGCTTGGAGAGCTGGGCCGCTCAGCTACAATAATTGGCAGCGCCCGGGCTACACTAGAAGATGTTTACGTAAAAGTTGTCGGCGAATCCACGATGGACGTGAGACTGCACCAAGTAAAAAGAGGTGGCGGGCGCGAGTAGTACGGTAGCAAAACTCTACTCATTCCTGTACCTTCGAGGTTTCAGAGTGTGGGTGAGCTACAAGACCAATGCGCTGCTCAACGTTTTGAGCTGGGTGCTTCCGGTATTTACCTATTTCTTTGTGGGCACTTCTCTCGGGGAAAAGGTCGTCTCTGCGACTGGGGTAGCAAACTATACCAGCTTTTTTGTAATCGGGCTCGCCTTTCAGGGTTATGTCTCATCAGCAATAGGTACGATAAGCCAGAGGTTGCGTAACGAGCAACTGTACGGCACGCTCGAATACTATGTGCTTTCTCCTACGGGGGCGTTCGGATTTCTCTCGTATTCAGCGTTATGGGGCTTTACGTTGAATACCCTAAACGCGCTGATAATCCTCGGGGTAGGTTCCGCACTGGGAGTGACTTACTCGACTCAAGGAGTGGCCGCTGCCCTCGTCATCATTCTGATGCTTCTCGTTTCGACTTTCGGCATAGCTATGCTCTCGGGTGCGTTTGTGCTCGTTACTAAACAGGGCAACCCCGTTGCCTTCTTCTTTACCACGTTTACTGCCTTGATATCGGGAACAGTCTTTCCGGTCGCTTCTCTACCTCTTTTAGTGAGATACGTCAGCTACGCGATCCCGCTTACATGGGCACTTAACGGGTTGCGGCTCAGCCTGTTGCAGGGCTACTCATTATCGAAAGTGGCGCCAATTATTGGAATACTCGGGGTCTTTGATATTATTACTGTACCGCTCGGATTGCTAGTGTACAAATTGAGCTATGATTATGTTAGGAGAAAGGGGACCCTCTCGCAATACTGAGAGTGATGACAGGTATGGCTCACTCTGGCAATACACCCCATTTTAGCCAGTTGCCTTTTTGCTGCTGCCGTAGCATTAACGCGCAATAATAACGGCGTTCAATTTAATTAATGTAGCCAGCCAGCCGAAGGGAGGCATATAGCCCCCAGCCAACCTGCTACTCAAAGTCATGGACTTGCTCGTCAGTTGGTTTAACCCATGGGGTTTTACAGAGCCTGTTGGATCCTTTCTCTCTCCCTCCCTTTCTCTCGCTTTCGGTTCTCGTAATGCTGGCTCAAGTCAGAGATATTATAGCTCGTCACTCTGTGTACTACTCGTGCGCTGCGGTTGAATCAGTCTTGGGTCCAACTCTATAAGCGACATATCGCTAGACCGGGATATGGCAAACACTACTAGTCCAAATAGAAGGAACGCACTGTCAGGCTATAAAACGGTCCTTATCGAGTTCTTGGCAACGGTAATCACTTTGGTGATTGTTGGCAGTCTCCTGACGGCGGAGCACGCGACGCTTGGTATTACACTTTTTTATGCAAAACTTGCGCGATTCATCGTCCTAGTAGTAGGGGTGTTCGCAATACTCGGGCTGATTCAGTACCCTCTAAAAAACAGATTGCAGGCGAGGCATGGAGTACATTTCGCTAGCGCATTTACCTTTTTTGCAACGCTCGTTTTGATAGTGGCTGCGTTTCTTGCCCTCCTTGGTATTCTCTCTATCCCGCCTTCCACTTTGCTTGTTGCGGTGGGTGGATTAGGTGTTGTAGTGGGGTTCGCGATATCAACCGTGACTTCCAACGTAATCGCGGGGGCCTTTATGCTAACCTCGTTTCCAATAAAAGTGGGCCAGAGAATTGTGATTACCATAAATAACCAGCCTGGGACCATAACTGGCGTCAGCACTCTCTTCACAACCGTCAGGACCGACGCTGGGGCCAACCTCGTGATTCCAAATTCCGCTATAATCCAAGGATTCGCATTTCTGCTCGAAGTGGATTCAAAAGACGCCTCCAGATCTGGGGGAGTGAACGATACACTTTCATCTGAGCTTCTTCCCAAGCCTGGAGAGAGAGTCATCTCTACGTCATTTCCATACCCAGCTACGGTCACCGAGGTCTCAAGTCTAGTGACAAAACTCACCACCGACGCGGGCCAGGTTCTGACAATTCCGAACCAGTCACTTTTGAACGGAAACTATGTTCTCGCAAGGATGCAAGGGAAAACTACTGGCCTGCCAGTTTCCGTCGGCGATGAAGTTAGACTAAGCACCGGAGACTTCAGGGGAACGGTATCTGAAATTGGCACGGATTATATACGTGTCAGCGGGAATGGTGAAGAAGTGGTGTTGCCTATCTCGAGCGTGCTAGGTGGTGGAGTGGCAATATTCAGAAGGTTGGCTAGAGATGACCACACCCTCCAGAATTGAAATGGGGTAGAAAATACTCTGACATTGTGGCCGGGGGATTGCCAGCCTGCCACTCGACTTCGAGGAGAAAGCAAAAGCTTTCTTCGCAGATCAGAGTCTAAGAGGTGTTTGGTATTTTCGAAATGTCCGGCGAATATGCTGACTCAATCAGAAGACGCCTGAATCCAATTTTTGTGATTTTATCTAAAGGCTAAAAATTTCAATACCATGGACTACTCCTGTAATTCATCCAACCAAACCGGCGTAATAACTGCGGCTGCATAGGGAAGCGACCGTGCGCTCGCACCTACGGTAAAATGCCTTAGTAATCTGTTAGATCTGTTGTCAAGCTCCTTAGAACCGGGGCCTCGAGCAAGCGAGCTCGAGATTTGGGGTTTGTTATTGCTAAAAAGTGCAGTCATCAGGTTGGCACTGAAATTCCTTACACAATGTAATCGGTGCTAGACCTCGCGTCCTGAATCTAAATAGCTCTGTCTCAGCTTTAATAATCCAACCCCCGCCGTCACAAATCCCAAACCCCCGAAGTCCACTATGAGAGCCGCTACTGGATCTCGAAACCAACCCAAGAAATATATAGCAAATGCGATTAAAGACAAGGCCAGGCCCCCCCCTTAGGAGTCGGTGCCAGCCGTTTTCAGGATTTGACCTGCGGCCGTAATCGTTTCTGAGACGCTCAAAGGAAAATATGATCAGACTGAACCCGGCTAGAATCGCAGCGTCGCGAAACGTATAATTTGTGTTTGGTCTAAGGCTTGACATCCATGCGACAATAGAAAGAAGAAGACCTGCCTCTGCCACAAGCAAACCGTCTTTGGAACTTCCAAATCTTGTTCGATATCTTCTTCTAAATGAATACAATGCACCGAGGGAGAGTAACAACCCAGCAGGTACCACGAGGACTCCCGCTAGGAGGTACAGAAAATGTCCCCACGGTATGAGAATTGTTCCCACCCCTATGGCTAGGAAGCCTACTGAAGCCCAAAATAACCCATTTTCGCCCGGAACTTCTGTCTCGTCATTTGGCGCTTTAGTCGAAACTGTCATATTTTGCCTGCCTCTGCACTGAACCGCTTTGATTGGGCCTTTTCATTGGCTCGACCAATCTGTACGATGACATTCTTTGTTAATGAATCGAAAACTGCAGTAAGGGGTTTTACCGGGATAGCAGTCATTAGCATTCGGAAATTGTCCCTTTTTCGCAGGCGCGCACGCCGACAATTATAGCCTGGCTGACGCCGAAGGATTTGAGTAGCACCCCACTTGCGCCCTATGAAGTCCGTTTCGAGGAAACTACTAGCCTCTACCGAGCTTGCCAAGACGAGATTAATTTCGTTGGTTATGCGCTCACGAGTTCAAACCCTATTATGAGCACCGAGTTTCCGATATTTCGGAAACTCTGAGTTTAACTGGCGTCAAATGACACTATTTTGTGCCTAAAGTGCTGTCTATTCTTACTCACCTGGCTCTAGCCCGTGCCTCCAGTGAAAACAACGTGGTGCCACATGCGCAGAAAGAGTGTAACGATTAGGATCTCAATTGAACTTCTAACAACGCTGGACAAAATCAGGTCCAGGCTGGGTTACAAGGATAGGAGTGAACTGTTTGAGGAGGCATTGAGAAGATTCGTAGAAAACGCCAATCCTTGAAAGCGAGGGGTCAAACTGTTCACCTTGCTACCAAAGGAGTTCGAGCGCTCTCTTCGGCCCGAGATTGGGGAGTTCGGGCAAATTTCTCATCAGTTCTTCAACTTCCTCGGCGTGCCCAGTAGCGCCGGCTTTGCGGAATATCTTACGAGCCTTTCGCAAGAGGTCGTTCGAGCCGACAGGGTTTCCCATTAGCGCATCGACTACGCCCTTCCACCAGAGCACTCTGCCGACTGATACCGCGTCACTTGAGAGTAGATGACCTGCTTTTACAAGGCACTTTTTACTTTCCTTTGGGTCTCCTTCGAGAATGCGGATTGCGGCGTTCGCAAGTTCAAGCACTCCCAGAGAGTACTTTCTTTCTGTCTGCGTGCTGAACCTTCTAGCCAAAGCGAGTTCTTTCTTCGCCTCTATCCTGTCCCCAATCTTTGCTCTGAGAATAATTCTCTCCGATAGTATCTCCAAGTATGTCAACCTGTCAGCTGTCTTCTCACAGATTTTGATTGCTGTATCAAGATGCCCGATGGCCTCGCGCCTTTTCCTAGGGAATCTGCCAAGCACGAGACCCTTTGCAGCTTCCAAGTAAATCGACATGGTCCAGTTCTGGGGTGAGACATTCGCCCTTTGCAGGTAATGTAATGCCCTCGCGTAGTCTCCCTGCATGTAGTAGTCCACGCCTAGAGATATGGTAAAGCCGGCGATATCGCGGGGATCTCCCAATTTTTCGTAGATTTTGAGTGCTTCCGCTTCAAGAGCAATCGCCTCTTCGAGCCGACCCTTCCAGACCATGGCGTCAGCGAGAGCCGAGGTGAGCCACGCGATTAGGATGAGATTTTCGCTTTTTGCAGTGATCGTCCTTAATCCCAATCTGTAAGATCTCACGGCACGACTAATGTTTCCGAGGTCCCTCCATATGTAGCCGGTTATAAGATTGGCATAGGCTTCTAGCGCCTCATCCTCAGTGGCCCTTCCCACAGTCTCTGCCTCTTTGAGTATGCGGAGCGCAAGGCTTCTTTGGCGGTCCAGTCGTTGCAGCGAAAATGCTCTGTAGAGCTGCATCCAGCCTCGCAGTCTGGCCTCTTCGCCGCTCGCGATAGAAAAGCCCCCTAGCAGCTCCTCAGTAATGTGCAGGAATGGTTCAAGGTAACCTTCTTCCGATATTCTCAGGCAGCCTTTTGTCGCGAGTCGAACCAACCCTTCAGTGTCCCTTGCCAGTGCATAATGGTAAAACGCACTGAGCGTAGACCGTCCATCTTTCAACTCACTATAGTATTCGGCAACTTTCTTGTGTAACACAGCAGGGAAAGGCAAAATCTCATGGGCGGCTTCCCGAACGAGGTCGTGAACCACAAGTCGCTCTCCCATCCTTGTCAGGAGTCCGAGTCTTACCAGGGCGGCCACTCGGTTCAAGAGTACTTCGTCACGCAGCTTGCTGTCCGTTACCCTCCGGAGCGCTTCGTACGAGACTGGCTCCCTAAAAGTGGACAAGGTAAGGAGAAGTCCGAGCAGCTCCTCGCTCAAGGTATTTTGAAGCCATTTGGAAATCTGTTCTCTTGCCGCAGTCTTTGCGAAACCCAGAATTTCTTGGTTATGAGTTGACTTCTTGTCGCTGGTCAGCTTTGCAGCCACCAAACTCAATGCGAGAGGGTGTCCTCCCAGGTCTTGGTTTATGCGGCCTATTTCTTCAGGAGGAAGGCTGATTCCGCTGCTTTGAAAGTAGAGTTCTGCTTCTGAATCCGAATACCCTCTAAGAGCGAACTCCCGGATATTTGTGTTCGTATACAGCTCTATGGGCCTCGTTCTGCACACTACTAGCGTATGAAGACGCCGGGATTCGCCCATCCTTTGTATCAGTTGGGTCACATGTCTGTCCCTGCAGTAGTGGTAATCATCAAATACTACGAGTGCCCGAGCCTTGACGAGTTCATCGATAGCGACACTCATAAGAATCGTATTATTTTTTGCACCCATCTTGATTAGCTTCATCAGTTCTGACGAGCCCTGTCGCTCTAGAAAGCCCGCGACTTTTGCGATAACGTACCCGAAACTGTCCGACTCTCTCAATGAGTGCCAGAACACGGAGTTCCTATTCTCAAGAAGCAGTTGGTTTGCGAGATGGGAGGCAAGTGTGGTCTTGCCTATCCCTGGTAAACCGATTATTACGGCAATGCCTTCTTTCCCCTCGCGCAGTGCCGCCACCTCAGACTCCCTACCGACGAAGACGGGGGTGGGTGGAATTTCCGCTTCGTGCGGCTGAACTATGAGCGGATTCGCACGCTCGGGCGCCTTCTCTTCGGCTTCCAGGCGCGCACCGTTCGCGTCAATGACTATTCTGAGAGCGTTTACGGTTGATGTGTAAGCCTTGACATTCTTTGATGCACGTTCTCCAGTGCCCCTGTCTAGACTCTGCCAGGTTCCTCTTACCATTCTCAGCCTTTCGAGCTGTCTAAGTCGCTCGGACACATGGGACTCTCTCCTACCCAGTCTGAGTGCGAGTTCCCGTGGATAGGAAGAACTCCCCATCAGAGCAGAAAGTATCGTGGCATTGAGAGGGTTAGATATTACTTTGAGGGTCTTCGAAAATTCTCCAAGGCTCTGCTTTGCGGGAGCCCTCGGGCGGACCTCTTTGGTCATTGCCCCCTCTAAAGAGCTCTCTTCACCGCATGGTGTGCCTTCTGAGATTTTTTGGTCCAAGCGGATGTGACAATCAAAAATACCATATTATCTTTTTCTCATCAGAAGTCCGACTCTCATTTGCTCCGCTCACGCCGAGAGTAATGGCTAACAGTTTTCCAAACATCGGGAAAGAGCATGAAGTATTTGATAATGTATATCTCTGCGACCCAATATCCGCAACCGCTACTGAGATGTTTGGATGCAGTTTACCAAGCCGTAAAGCGATAAAATGCAATCGCCAGCAGCTGCTCTACCTGGGGCACTCCGCTAGGGACTAGATATGTCCTGTAACTTGTAGATGCTGAGAATTTCTTAAAAAGTAGTTCCCTTGTTCAGGGCAATGTCAGCGCAATTTGGCGGGCAACTGTCAGAGGACCCTTCCAACACTACCCCGCCGGTTCGGGGACATCGATTACGTCCGTCATAACAGGACATTCAAAGATAAACCGTCGCCGACTGTGTACAAACCATGGGCTTGACAATCATTTACAAGACTTCGAAGTCCTTCTTCTTCAGGGTTTACCTAGGGAGGTGAAACGTTCACTTGCCCACAAGCAGGGTAGGCGAACTTGTACATTTAAGGCGGGTGACCGGATCCTCCTCTGGGCGAGAGGCGGGGGGATGACCCGCAGGGCAACTGGGAAAGTGCCGTCCGCAGTCGCAAAACCGGCCCGCCATAAATGAGGGGAGAGGGAATACGGGGGGAGGACGGACGGGAGAAGCCGCGTATATAGGAGAAAAAGGAAGTGGAAACACGCGCGACAACGACGCTACGAACGCCGATGCGGAAACTCTGCGGGGAAACGGAGGAATGCCAAGAGTGACGCGCATTTGGCAAACATCCATTTGCAGCTACAAACGCGGTGCGACAAGAATGCGATACCAACGAAAAACCTTGTGCGGTAGACATTTTCTCGATGCTTGCTGTGCACCACTTGCACTAGCTTCGTACCCAAACGTGATTTTTCCTTTGCGCGAGCACTTATTTGAGCTCACGGCTTGTTATGGTGTTTACATATTTGCTTCCAATCCGCCTCAGTTTCTTGTCATCTGTCACAAGAGTCAACTTCTTATCCGCCGCCG
This sequence comes from archaeon, assembly GCA_021817005.1. Taxonomy (GTDB): domain Archaea; phylum Thermoproteota; class Thermoprotei_A; order Marsarchaeales; family Marsarchaeaceae; genus JAKAWJ01. Next base: position 12,504 of record JAKAWJ010000033.1, read on the forward strand.
CTTGCAGATAAGCGGCGTCGTAGTAGGTGAGCCCTTCTTTTGCGGCCACCCTTAGAACGCTCAGTGGCCCTATCTCCTGAAACCTGTGCATCCTTTTGAACACGGATATGAGCGCGTCAAGCGCGATTTTCGCGTCGTCTATGCTGAGCGTATTATACAGGTGGACCTGTTTCCACACGGCGTTTCCAAGCTCATAGAATGCGAGATCAATGGTCCATCCATCTAAAAGTTCGTCCGGTTTATTTCTCTCAACAAGCGCAATGATAGCGGAAGAGTCGAAGAAGTATCGGTTCACTCCTCGTCTCTGGACTCCCTTACTGCGCGCAACCAGTTTTCTCTTCCAGCCTTCGAGATGAGCCCGCTTGCACGTTCGACCTTCCGGCGTAGCTCCTCCTGCGTCCTCTTCTCGACCTCCTCCCTGAGCGCTCTCTTTATGACTTCTGATGGCTTTACTGAGAGTTCTGCAAGCCTCTTTCTCAACTCTTTATCTATCTTCGCGGAGACCGTTACATACTCCATGTATACCACCAGAAATATACTACCGAATCGTAGTATAAAAATACTACTACCATAATGAGTTGCGTACTCGAAATACGGAACGCCTAACACTGAAAACGTGTGCCAGATACTGCACTCATGAGTAAGGCAAAAACACGGCAATCGCCGAATATAAGCCTCCAACTGGGACATTCCGAATAATGGACCAAACTAGAGTGGCGTCGAAGCTTATGAATTTGCTAGCGGTAAAACCCGCGGGTTTTGGCCGTGGGATGAAAGCGAGCCAAACGCTCGTATAATTTCAGGGGTAAACGTCAGCCAGTAGTTGCGGCTGGCGGAGATTATGCGCCCATGGAAATCGATACCTATGTAACCTGTCGCGGGGATGAGGACGCAGTACAGTCTATAGAAGTTGGAAGCCCACGTCGTTCAGTCGTGGGAGGACGTCACGACGGGTCCACTTATGATGGTGAACCGGCCGGCAATGTCGCCTCCGCAGTTGCATTCGCCGCTTGCACCAGGCGCCACTTGACAGGTCGTAACCATACCCAATCTAACCATAGCAGACCTGAGCTGGTCGCCCGAAGGCAACTCTCTCATTATCTCTGAGGTCACGGACTCCGGCTCCGTATCTGCGCAGCACGCGAGTGAATGGACCGTGAACGTGAATCGGAGCGCCCCCGGAACTACCGCTGTCCCGCGGAGTTGCGGGGGCCAGATGGATTTCAAATTTTCCCGCAACCACTACTAAGGACCGTTGCGCCGACAATTCGTCAGCGCTTCTCCGTATCTTAACTCATCAGAGGAGGCTTCGCGAACATCCGGCTCATGCTTGTACGACGAGTTAAACGCGATCGCAGACGAGTTATACTCAATTGCAGTCAACGTTTCAACAGAACACAATCAAGAACCCCTCACTCGCAGTCTAAGCGATTACGGCAAACTTTACCGCTTCGGGCGGAGCATTCCGTTTCCTCGGAAGGCGTAAACCCCCTGCCGCCACCTCCTTGACGCGCCTTGTATCTGGTCGCAAACCCGGCAAGGAGCTTCTAATGGAACAGCGCACTGCTATGCCTGTCTCTTCAGCTCTAGCCTTCTGTTCAAGTCTACAAGCTTGCTTTCGGATATAAGACTCAATGCCTCATCTTTTGTGGCCTTGCCACTGCTCACGTCTTCAAGTTTCTGTATCACGGCTTCCGCTTCTTTGCTTTCCTCCTCGTTGAGCTCGAACCCCACCTTACACACTTCGCAGGCCATCCAGTAATCCTTCCCGTATGTGAAACGCACAAAGTAGACGTGTCCACGCTTCTCTACCCTCAGAAGATGCCATCTCGAACGATTCTTGCAATTTGGGCAGTCGAACACTCTGACCGCACCAAAATCTCTCAGCCGTCTTCCACCATGACCCCACACAAGCAAACCGGGTTACACTCCGCCATATCTGCGGGCCGAGCGATTCAAGTAGACTACACGTGAACACCATATCCATACAAGGAGGGTTTTCCCGCCCTTCTGTTTGCGCCCGAGTCCCACGCGTGATGGCGCTCCAGAATCTATTTAATGAGTGAGTTTCCGGTTTTGCGGAAATCTGGGGGAACCAAGAACGTAGCGCCCTTATTATGTCTGTTTGGGCTTCCGTACGAACTGGTCTACTGCGTCTTTCGCGCATGAGTGGCTGAATCCGGCCCCTCCCAATGTTTTATAATGCGGGCCTCGGCCCTGTAATGGCTCCTACTCCCGTTCCCGTTCCTGCACCCGCTTATCGTATAACTTTAGGATGCTTACACCCCTCGGGCCAATTCCACTTACCGTAGACAGGACTACTTTGAAGACCTTCCCGGTCTCGGCAACCGGCTCATATCGAATCTCAGAAAGCTGCTCGCCGCCGTAGCCTATTCGTATAAGGACAAGATGTTGACTTTACGTTGACAAAACCCGTGGCTTCCAGCCTCGGCTCCCTAACCCGTTCAGGCGTGGCTTACGGTGCCAGTTGCGAAAGCGGCTGTTCTGCATGCGCGAACCCCGCCCCCGCCTGCTCCGAGTGGCCCCTTACATTCACAACACCGATTTCAGACGTGGTAGATTGGGGCTTCACTGACCCATCGCAATGGACTCGACAGAGGTTGTTCGCCGCAGCGAGCGAGGCCCAGAGTACACAAGGAAAGATTCGACTTGAAGAACGTTAGGTTGAGCTGTCCTCGGGAACGTTCGTCCCTGAATTGAAACAACTGGAACCAACTTCGTGGGCCGATGATGTCGTGCACAAGATGCATTGCGCCTTCGCCGGAAAAATCGCCCGCAGCTCAGGGCGGCGGAGTCTTTATGCGGGAGAACTATAGTCCCACGGTGGGAATAGATGAGTGGTACGACAACTGTGGAAGACAAGGGCAGGGTGGTGATACCTGCGGACGTGAGAAGAAGGCTCGGCATCAAGCCGGGGACAAAACTCGAAGTAGATGTCAGGGATGGAGGAATAGTGATGAAGCCCTTGCGGAGAATCTCGGCCAAGGATCTTCTCGGGATTGCGGGAAGGGAACGAGTAAAGCTGAAAGAAGTCGAAGATTCGTTGGCTGAAGAATAGAGCGGTCGGAAGATGAGCTCCCGCTTCGTCGACTCCAATTTATTTATCTACGTAATGCTGCAAGACCCATCGTTTGCCGAGAGGTCACTGGAAATCTTGGAAGGTTTCGAAAAGGGGAAAGAGACAGGGTGGACATCGACTCTGGTTCTGAGCCAAGTCTTCTCTCACCTGAAAAGACGTGGAAAGTCCTCGGTGATCGACAGGTTCTACGATTACATGGAATCTAGTCCCCTCGGCGTACTCGAAACGACACGAGGCGACATCGTGGGGGCCCAGGCGATTCGAAAGGACCAATCCCTCCCATGGAGCTTACGGGATGACCTCGTGATAGCTGCCCAGATGAAAAGGGCGAAGATTGACGAAATCTATTCGAACGATGGCGACTTTGACAGAATAGAAGGGCTGAAACGGATTTTCTGAGAAGTTCGTGCCACGCACTGGGTTCATAGCAGCACAGCTGGAAAAACTTCATCCGAACCATTGGGGGGCACGCCCTGTCAGGCTCGTCTTCGTGATAGAACTTGTGCGGCTCGTCTTTGGGGTACTCGAGTCGGGACTCCTTCTCTTCCTTGTTTTGCGTTCACTTGTTGGCAGACCCTTCCAAGCGTCATCGAGAGGATTGTTCGACAGGCTCACGTTAGTATTCTGCATATCTGGTGAGCGAGAAGACCGCTGGTCGCTTCACAAAAAGTAATGCGGCAGGAATGCAACCCTTGCGCCCCGCATTTCCTTTAACCCTGAAAACCCCTTTGGGAACACTGCCCCTGTCTTCGTTCTGTAGCGCTCTATGAAACTTGTGAAACCTCTTTTCCGCATGCCTGAGGATTTGACCTCCGCTGGCACCGCTCCAAGCTGTGGTTGGACCACAAAGTCCACCTCGGTTTTGCCAGTTATCCTCCAACAATAGTGTGCGGTCTAACCGAGCGATGTGAGCTCGTTGAGCATGAAATTTTCGAACATAACGCAGGAATCTGTCCTGCTTTCAATCCGCGCGAAGTATCCGATTAGAGCATTTCTGAACCCTGGGAAAAAACGGGGCTTCTACGACTTCTTTATTTCGTTGTGCCTCTTGGTATAGTATGGCGGAACGAACTTCACTATGTATGTGTTCGTTAAGACGGAGAGGTATGAGTTGAGAGTTCTAAAGTCCACCCCGACGTCGCTATCCGACGTATACATCTCCAAAATGTTGCCCTTGCAGAGTGCAAGATACTTTACGAGTGACCTGAACTTTTGTATCTCTTTTACCCCAAAGGGGCCAAGATTGTCTTTTTCGATGTACGTGAATACCAGATTCTTTAGAAGCTGCTCCTTTACTTCCAGCTTCTCAATCTGAAGAAACTGGTTGTAAGTTGATGGCCAGCCCTATGTGTCATATGTCGATTGTAGTGTTTCGAGATGAGCGCGAGAGTCCGTGCGGACCCTACCGCGAGAGTCGCTTTCAACGGGACGGTCAGCCCGGTATAATTGAATGAAGCAATGTGTTGAATCGTGCAGCTCGGAAGGACGACCACAGGAGGGGCTACCGGCTCGACCTCGCTTGTAGAATCGGCGATGAGCTGACCGTTGTAGTATACTCCCAGCGCCACCGCTCCGTGAGAGCTGGACGGCCGCGAGATGAAAGTTGCGATTTCACAAATATTGACCTGGCTTTCAGAATGAACGGTAGAAAGGACGATTGTGCCCGGCGGCACCGAATGATTCAGAATATCTGAAGAATTAGGGTGCGCCGAAAACCGCAACTGGTACGTTTAGTGGCTATGACAAACTAGGGTGGGGGTAACGTTGCGCGGTCAGGCCAACATTAACGAAAGCAGGAGCGATTACGAGAGTGAGCATGATATATCCCCGAACATATCCGCCATCTCTCTGCGCTTTTATGCTCCCCCATATCGGCTTTTATCGCTAACGGCAGCGGCCCCGGACACAACTCAGACTATCCCTCTATGGCTCACAGACTAATCGCAAGTTTTTTCACTAGAAACTTCGGACGAGCGGACATTGTGTGTTTAGGAGGCGTTAATTGCAGGGTCGTGGGGTCAGTGTCGAGGTACGCCCTGCATCAGCCCAGCTTTAGCAGTGGGAAGTATCAGCTATTAAGTTACCAAAATCCTTCGAGGAAAAGATATATATATATAAGCAAGGCCAAAGATATGTTATGATAATGGACGGAAAGTTAATTCGGAGATTGTGTCTTATCTTGGTCTTGGTTTCATCTGTCGTCATCTTCTCCGGGTTGCCCGCCTCTGTGAGGGGGGCGAGTCACGACTCGAC
>JAKAWJ010000034.1 GCA_021817005.1 archaeon
CCCAGGGCGTTGGCGCCCACCACCCCGATTATGGTGCCGCCCATGATCTCCCCCCCCCCCCCCCCCACACATTAATCAATGATACAGTCTCTTTCCAAGCCCAGTTTGACATGGCCGTTCGTCACTAGTTCGGACTAAATTCGAAGGAAGATTTCCTGCAACTGAACAGAATTCTTTCCCAAAGCAAAAAAGACCCGAATAGAGCGGGAACTGCCAACATCCGCTTGCGTGGATTATTCAGTCAATTTACGGGGACATAGTTCCCGACGCAATGCTTTGCATTCTTCAGACTAGTGGGAGCCTATGCGGTCAACCCACGTCGGGCAAGACTTTTAGTCAGGTCTTCAGAACATAGATCGATACTGAATGATAGACGAAGTAAAGTCAATTGCAGTGGTTGTCACCGATCCGAAGAAATCAATCGAGTTCTATACCCAGAAACTCGGCTTTGAGTTACGAGACAACAATGAACACTGGATCACCGTTGCTCCGAAGGGTTCCAGAACTCTTCTTCACCTTTGTCAGTCGGGTAAACCAGAGCCTGGCAACACCGGTGTATGGCTCCATGTAGACAATCTGGAAAAGTCTTACGATGAGCTCTCAAAAAAGGGAGTCAAATTCACTAAGGCGCCGAAGGACGAGGGTTGGGGGAAATACGCGATGGTGAGCGATCCAGACGGAAACGAATTCTGGCTCCTTGAATGATGCGTGTGACGACGGAGAACCGGAAGGAAGCTTAAGCAGATTGAAGCGCCACCGCGTTTTCTTGTACGGCCGTCTCGGGTGGCACTAACTCAGAAAAATTGCAGTATAGTGATCCTGATGGGTCGAGTAGCAACGGGTAAAGAGCCAAGTGAGCGCGGCGAATCTGTGCAAAAAAGGCCACATTACCCGACGCCCGAACACCGCCGCATTGTGGAGACGTTAACCGCATATTATTCCAAATGGCGATCTGTCTACGCAGTCGTGGTTGTGGGGTCCCTGGCTACTGGAATGTGCGACGCAGACTCAGATATTGATATGACGGTTCTCACTGACGGCTTCGACCTGAAAAAATACGCGCTCAGTAACGAAATCAGGTTTCGCGCTTATGAAAAAATGGGAGCCAGCGTAGACTGGGAGTACAGAGGAATTGAGGAGTTCTTGTATTTCGGAAACATTCGTGTAGACGTCGACTTTTCCACAGGAAACTTCAGGGCTCTAGAAAAACCCTTTGACGCTCGGCGGGACGAGTTCGAGCTGTCGGTGGGTAACGTCTTCATTCATTCAGCTCCAGTATATATAAGAGGCGATAATAAATTCGGAGCTGTCAGAGAGAAACTGGTTCCTTATTACGATGAGGAGCTTGCGAAAAGGCGCCTGAAATCTGTCGTCAATGAACTCGAATTCAGACTCTCAAAAACGCTAACCCAGTCAAGGAAAGGTAACCAGCTCGAGGCAGAGAGACAGCTAATCATGGCTTGGGAGGATTATGTGCAGGCCTTATTCATTTTTAAAAGAAAATATCCGCTATCCTATTCAAAGTGGATTGAATATCAGTCGGACGCGATACTCAACTCTCATGAGCTCATTTCTGCGTACACGGATTTTATGAGACCCGACGCTGCCATTTCCGAAAGATGTGCCGCAATCCGGCTGCGACTCAGGACGCTGAACTCAGAACAAAGCCGTGGCGGGCAACCAGATTGAAAATTAAAACGAGGACCCGAGGAGTAGGCTTTATAAATCGATATCGAACAACCGATATCGGTATTCCAATATGGTGTGGTTCGGAATCGGAAGGTCAGGTCCCGGAAGGCACAGGGGACTGCGCTGGTGGGTTTTGCGAATATTAGAGCGCGGCCCTAAGAACGGCGCAGAAATCATGGACGACATGGAGGCTATGAGCCAGGGCTGGTGGAGGCCCTCCCCTGGTTCGGTATACCCGTTGCTCGACGAACTGACAAAGGAAGGAACCATAAAGAAATTGGACGATGGCCGATACGAACTCACAGATAAGGCAGGGGAAACCGACTGGTTCAGATGGGGTTTTGGCTCTGGTCCAAGGAATGTGTCACAAGTGCTTGCGGAGATATCCAATCTTGTGAGCTATCTTGAAGACCTGAAGAGGTCCAAGAGCCAAGAAGTTTCCATGCATGCATCGGAAATAGACTCGCTCTCCAAAAGGCTTGAGGGCGTGGGCAAGTAGACCCCTCGATTCACTTTTTCTCTCTTCTTCTAAACTGGGGTCCAAGCTAGCGGCTTCAAAAACTCGGCTAACGTAATAGTTTCAAATCCTTACAAGCAACATGAGTAAGGAAGGTATTGACGAGCCATGAAACTCATCGCCCATTATATATTCGGACTAGGAAGCTCGCTTGTAGTATGCAGCTATCTTGAGACTGTAGAGAATTTGGCTCGCGCTCCTTTAATGTCCTTGGACGTTCTGCTTGCCTCATGTTTCATTATCTCAGTGGGTGTAAATCTTGTCATAGATCGCTTTGGCCATGACCTAAGGGGGGGTCATATATCTAGGAGTCCAAGAACCCATACTCTGCCACGCGCGGCCTTGATAGGTATAGCCAGCGGTCTCACACTCGCTCTGGGATATTCACTGATTTTCTACAGTCTGAAGGGCTCGCCATCAGGCGGCACTGCAACCAAAGACATTCGGAATATTTTCTCATTTCCAAGCTACTACGACTACCTTGTTTTTTCGGTGGCAGGCGCGACAGCTGGAGTCGGTCACCTATTTTTGGACGTCTGGACTGAGCGAGGGATCTTTGTGAGAAAGCAAGGTCGGTGGAAGAGGTTTGCGCTGGCACATTTCAGGGCAAACAACCCATTTATCAACACGCTCGCGATAATCCTGGGTTTAGCATTGCTATTCGCATGGGTGGCTCATATCTCGCCGTCAAGTGCTGGGCTGTGGTTCCCTTAAGGCAGGATACGAATCCAGTCTGAAGGGAATTTTATACTCCGCGGAAGGGATACCAGCGTGGCCATCATGAGCCATCTCAGAGCGTTTCCTTCGATTCAGGCTCAGCTTTAGACCAATAGCGTTGCCAACAATAATTTAGCATCTCTATCTCCCAGTGCTCGGCGGGCTATTCCTAATCTGGAGTGCAGGGGGCGTTTGGGCAGCCCTTCTATCGCTTTCTCCTCGAACACCGCGTTAACGGGCGATTGTCAGGCACTCTCAATATGACAGCCTCCTTCATCGGCGCCGTTCGAGGTCCCACCTCCAGTGAGTCACTCGTATCCCAAGCGTAAGGCAGGCGACAGGCAGAAACGCGTGAGCACAAGCACGCCAACCATGGCTATCAACATTGGGATGTAGTAGAGACAACTCCGGAGACGAACATTCGATGAGGGTGCGACGGGCTGGATCAAGTGCCCAGTAAGTAGCAAGACCAGCTTTTTCCATCAAAATGAAAATCACACCGCGTTCCTCCTGCAGCCTTGACCTAGATTCTCTCTTCTGGAAGCCGGATTTCTACGTTCGTTGCCTCACTTGCTAATTCCGACCCTCGCATCATTTCGAAGTGGAAGCTCCGGAGGAGAAATTGTTGTGCAGGGACACAATTTTAGAGATTGTGCGCTCTGCGAATTCTGCGCTCTGGAGCGAAGATTGCTTGAGAGGGCTTGGGTCTCCCGATTCAACATTAGCTAGATGATCGGGCTGTCCCGCAGTTGCTGCAATAAATGTCCCCAGGGGCGAGCGGCAACCCACAGTGCGTGCAGTACGAAGCTGAGGCGGGCAATGTTTGAACTGGAAGGCGAGAGCTCGCGCCAGAGTGCCTGCGAACTCTGAAACCCACAAACACAACACCTAACACAACTGCAACAGAGAGCAGGAGGTCCCCGACCGTAAAAACTACGCGCGGGGAGGCTCCCCCAAGGTGGTCCTCAAGATAAGTGAGGTTAGAGGTGAAACTATTCGTGAGCAGAGCATAAGACGGCTTTCCTGTAGTAAGGTAAGCCGCTCCGTCAGAAGAGGTGACTAGTATGTCATCAGCCGATTCTGCCGTATCATCTCCAAATGTATAGAGCGAAGGGAATGTGTGCAGCGTTCCGTTATCATAGTATAGGGAAAGGCTAGCCCGGAGAGAAGTGTAATGGGCCATTTGCCCTCCTGCACCACCGCCAAACACGAGTTCGGAGTCGTAGTAAGTGCCGAGAAGGGAGGCGGCTCCTGCTGGCGTGTAGGCCTTCCCTGTTACCAGAAACGCTGCTTGTTTGACTCCGGGGTCATTTAGCATGATTCTATCGTAGTAGTCGATTGGCCCAGCTGCACTTGCCCCGTCTCGAAGTACTTGCACACCCATCTGAATCAGGACCCCCTGACGTGGTTGCACGGTCTCATTCATGAAAAGTAGCACTGCAAAAGGGAAACTGTAGTGATACGTATTGTTCGAAAGATAATTGCCGTAGTAGGTCTGGTATTGTCCTCCGTTCAGGGTCCCTGAGACGAACCCCGACCCAGAAATGGTCTGGTTGCTGAGCTGCGCTCCATCTCCCGTTATGTTCAGCACGTTGTCGCGGTAACTTACCTGGGCCGAGCCTGTGTCGAATGCAAGCACATTTTGGGGCCAGTAGACATAGCTCGTATTGTCAGAATTAAGAACCACGAGAACGTTATTCATCTGTAACGATGCTTGCTCGCTAGTTACCGTCGCATTGACCATATCCTGCGCGGAAATCGACGTTATATCGGCGAAACCCACTATTGAGCTTGCAGATACTGTGTATGGAATAATCTTTCCCGATACGTTGTAAACACCGAAAGCGGCTATGCCTGTAGGAGCCGCCGCGCCTACGCGCACCAGGTATGGGTTTACGTAATCGGGAGTGAGAGTATAACCCACATAAACGAACGCCGGGGACGGATGGGGGTTCTGCACCTCGAGCACGTAGAGACCTTCAGCTAGCTTCTCAGTGTATCCGAAGGTGAAGTTTCCGTTAGTGTAAGTCAGGTTGGTGATTGTTTCTGGCTGCGACGCAATAACTTCATTTCCGGTGCTATTATCAGTCAAAGTGTAGGTGACTGTTTGGTTTGAAGCTCCGAGGAGGTAGATTGAGGAAGGCGAGCCAAGTGTTTCAAGATGGACTGGCGCGCGTAGTGTTTGGTATCCCTGTAGAGTCAGGAAAACGCCGACATTCGTGGTTGAGTTCGTTATGCTGATGTTTGAATCCAGATATTCGCCTGCTGTTACTTTCGCCGTGTAGAGGGGAGAATACTGGACGAAATAGTAGCTTCCCTGAGTGAGAAAGAGTATGTCATAGAGCTCTTCGCCAGACTGAGAGTATATAGAATTGTTAATGTCTGCGCTCTGGGTAAACGCGCTGTATTGCTCTGGAGTCATGACGGCAACCTCCACGCTTGAATTGCTGACGGCAAAGTAACCGAAGAGGGAGGGCGTAACCACAGTCACGGTGCTGTAATTATAATAACCAGGCGGAAGAATTTCGTTTACTGAAGCCTGATTTTGGGCCCTGACAGTTGTAGCCGTAAAGTGCACACTACTAAATGTTGCAATTGAGAGAATCGCAATCAGGACGAGCTGTCTTCCTAGTCGCACGGAAACGTGGCTTCCAGCAACCTCTTAAGGTTTCACATTCAGGGAACAATGACAAGGTTAACCGAGGGAAGAAACCACTTACTGGGTAAAACCAGAAATGTCAGCCACTTCTGCAATAGGAGTGCTCTTGGATTCCGACTGGTTGTGGGAACAACAGAAATTGCTTTTGTGATTTCAGTAAGTAAAAGCTAGTGTGCGGGCCCCCGGCTTCCCTTCATTGCCACCCAGAAATGGACATATCGCCTTAATCGAATTTTTCATATCCGGAGTATCGCCCTTTGCGGCGGACACTCTATCCAATCCGTTACACATGTTACAATCTCGCGCGGGACGAGCCGACTCGTCAGCCGCCTGAACTTGAACCTTTTCTGTTTCAGAAGGTATCCATATCAACCAGAGAGCCAGTAAATTACGAAAGGGGTGTGACCGGGCCTCAGACGGATCCCCGCACCGGACGAGATCAAATGCAATTGTCTTGACGGCGCTCTCCAGCAAGCGAGACCAAAAGGTCCCAAGAGCCCTTTAAATCAATTTTGCTCCGCACGACGGGCAGAATTTGGCTCCCGCTCGAATTGGCTTCCCGCACCTTGGGCAGCTCGAGGACGTAACCTGGCTCACAGTGCCAGACGTTTGCGCTAGAGTAGGGGGATTTTGGGTCGCGGGCATATTAGGTGGTGCACCGACAGCAGGTGCGGTGGTTGGCTGTCCAGTGGCCCGCTGATAATCGGGCTTGAGTACGATGAAGTCAGAAATGCCCGAAGTCGCTGATACAGATATTGCGTCTTCACTTCCGTCGGGCCGGGATACAATGAACGCCACTGTCCCGTCTGTTCGAAAGCCAAGGTCCTTCACGGTGCCAAATAGCTTGCCGTCACTCATGATAACGCTCTTGCCCACTGCATCTTCTCGCCTAAAGACTGACATGCCGTACAGGCAAGTATAAGCCAGCTTAAATCGTTGTTGTCTCGGGGGGGAGGGAGACTGATTACCCCCTTGGGGAAATCGGTCGTTCAAGTTGAACATCAATTCTGTAGAATAGCCCAATTTCGAGAAGATTTATTATCATCTAGGCAGAGGCGGGAACAATGTACAGCACGGATCAGGCTCAAAGGAGCCCAGCGCTAGCTGCGATTCTTAACTTTTTCATATGGGGTACCGGATACGCCTATGCGGGCATCCCCCGCTTTCGCGGCATTCCATGGGTAGGTCTCACGGTTGTACTCGCCCTGTACAGCGTCGTGACGTACGTGCTTGGTCGGGTGGGGTTATTCCTTGCGTGTAGTTCCTACTATTACGGATATTGCGCTTCGATTGGTGTGAATGGTGCTGCGATAATAGGCGCGATGCTTCCTCTGATAATAATTGGAGGCTATTTGAGTTACGATGTCTACCGTCAAGTTGGCGCAGTTGGGTTTGTCGGGGGCCCAGCGGCAGCTTCTTCGCGTCCCGGGGCTGCTGCGACGAGATGTCCCTCGTGTGGTTCGGCCATGGCCCAAGGCGACAGGTTCTGTGAGCAATGTGGTTGGAGCCCAACTGGGACACCGCCCCCGCAAACTCCGACTACTGCTACTCAGGCGGCCACGGTTCCAACATCATTCGTTCCGTGCGGAAGGTGCGGAACTCCGAACAAGCCAGGCTCTCATTTCTGCAGAGGTTGTGGTTACAAACTTGCCTGAACCCGGGATTATGAAATCTATCCTCAAGGGATGGTGGTCCTGATGCTCGGTCAAACTCGAAACTCTGGCATGAGTGGCATGCAGCTCATAGTAATAATTGTGGGTTATGTGCTCCTGGCTCTTGGCTGGTGGTCGAGCGCAGTTCTACTCATCTTGGGAGTACTAATCATGCTGGCTGGCGCCGCCTGGGCCTACGTAAGCTCTCCCGGTATGGGCGGGGGGCCTTCGAGATTCCGACCCCCACGTTCGTATGGCTCAGAATTCGCATTTTGTTCCTCCTGCGGGGGAAGAATTCGGCAGGGCGTGCAGTTTTGTCCGTACTGCGGCGCCGCCCAAAGCTACTAGGGTGGACAGCAAGAGCGTCTTAACCCAACCAAGGCGGGAGTTATACCGCGTTCCGCGTCAGCACGCCGCTCTGAGGAGGGTCTATTGATGCCGTAAAACGTTATGGTCCAGTAGCCTTCCCGCAAGAAGGACAGACGGAACTCTCGCTCAGACTTGCCCCACAGAAAACGCAGTAGCGATTCCTAGCGCGGCCAATACCTCGTGCTGCAACGAGCTCACGCGCCTCCCTGTATTCCGCAGATTTGACAAATTCCAAGATTGCTTTATAACGCTTGACTGTGAAGGGCAAAGAATATCCTGGATTGAACTGCTGAGGCACGGCGAGGGGTCCAAGATTTCCGAGTGGACCGAGGTACTCTGAGTATCTCCCAACAGACCTCTCGAGCTCTTCTGCCTGGTCTAGAAAAGCATCCATGTCAACTCTTGCCGCAAGGCTGGATGGGCTATAATTCCAGCCGGTAATGAACATCGCAAAAAAGGATTTCACAATCTGCAGGTTGCCGACTGCCACCATCCCTGCTCTATCGGCCGTGTAATGAGTGGCCCTGATCCATGCATTCATCGCAGCCACAAGAGGCTGATTTATCAGTATTGAACCGAGTACCCCGCCCGCAATACTATCCAGCCGAGGTCCAAGCAACGCCTGGCCCGCAACATTGGAGGCGATGGCTTTGACAATCTCACCCGCGGTAATGTAAACCGGGTGGCCCATCTTTATGTGTCCCATTTCACGGGCGAAAAGAAACCTCATCTCCGGCAAACCAATGTTCTTAATGATCGTGGGATCAATCAGAATCACCGGGTCGTCATTTGTACCAACCGTAATCACGTGATATGGAGTAGATAGAAAGAAGGTGGAATAGTTATCAAGGTAGATTTTGGGGATACGCGGTACCGCGAACATCGAGGCGCACTCTTCGGCCACTTGATAGATATCAGGGAACTGTCTCTTGCCAACCTTGACCGCCGTGCCCAGCATCTGGGCTTCTATCCAGGGAGTGCCCAGTTTGTCAAGGAAGACTTCAACGATTCTCGTTGTGGGAATCATTTGGACGAAATCGTTTAGTGAGGCGGACTGGTCCATTGTTTCGAGAAGCGTATAGTCAAAATCATAGTCGATATCCAGGTTTGCGCCGCATGACGAGCAAAATCGCTCCGCCTCGGAGCTCTTCTTACCGCAGAAGTGACAAAAACCTGGGCTTCGGGCAGCCGTAACGCCGCCTGAGCCTGACCCCGCTCCGCCCGCCACTGGTTGTGGCTGGGTTCCTGGAGACTGGAACTTATCGCCTGTCATACTATTCGGGTCAACTCTCCAGTTCATCCCCCATACTTAAGTGGACTTGGGTCGACAAGAGCCAGTCTGCAGGATTTTTTCGGAGGGCCTTTATAGAATTGCTGAGAGACTGAGTATTTACGATTCCGGCAAGTAGAAGAAGACCCTGATTCGAGGATGTCAGTTTGTTCGTTAAGAGCGTTCCCCCCAAGGGGAGAGGTTCGACGCTCTGCGCATTCACGCACTCTGGTTAGGGGATAAAGCTCTAGCTCTTACAATTGCAGCAGGGGATTACACGTATTTATAACCATCCACTCCAAGTTCAGAAATTCCTCCTTAACGAAATTGCTGAACCGCGCGTGCGTCATGCGAGCGTGACTCTGCTTCAGGGGTACCACTGGATTTGTCTGGCGTCGAATCCAGGCTCTACTCCTTCTCCTTCCACAAATGGTTCTGGGCCGGGCATGATTCTGTCTCAATCCTTGTGGAGACCATCGAACCAGTACTGCGGCATCGCACGGGCAATCCTTTCACGGTTTACAAACACTCTGCAGACCCCCACGAACGGTCGACCCCCAGCGGAAGTCTACCTCCAGAGGTTTAGCGAGCGCAAAGCAAGAGTGTTTTTGGCAGCTGGGTCCAGGGAGTACGGTATGAAACTCCCTGAAGAGGTGTTAGACCGTGAGGTGGAATCCAAGTTGGACGGCACCCCTGGGTAGCTCACACTCTACGGAAACTACATGGCCGTAGAGAAACACCCCCCCCCCCGAAGAAAGCGCTGGCAAAAACAGTAGAGCAGGGCCCCAAGGTGGTAAAGGAGGATTTCGAACGTTTTCTTCAGGGAAGACAAAGTGACCTCAACACAGTTGCCCTCCAACCTGCTACAAGCCCAGCGAGGTGGAGCGAGATCAAGTCGAGCATTGGGGCGAGACTGGGCCGAACGGTCTCCGACTCCACCGTAAACAACATACTGGACAACCTCACAGAAGCCATGCTGGTAGAACACGTGGAAGGGGGTTTCCGGGTGGCCGACCCAATGCTTAGAACCCTGCTCCTAAATCGTGACCAAATGTAGTAAACCCCTATGGTCCACGTGGGCGCCGAGTATTGTCCCTACTGCGCGGCGGCCCGCTGGACCATTACAACAGCGCTTCAGCGCTTTGGAAACTTTACTGGGCTACAATACATGCTTTCTTCATCCACGGACGTTTAAGCCAATATCCCCACATATCTACCTTTGTGAATGCAAATTGTTCCAGACCCTGCGCTGTCTTTCAGTCATACGAATACGAGAACAGGGCGTATCAAGCACGCCAATGTATACCATCGAGCTACTCACAGGTCTGGAACTAGGTGGCAAACCGTAGAATACCACTCGTGGACTTTGCGAACAATGTTGTGATGGTGGGGGCGCCCTATGCCCCAGCTTTGCTGGATAACCATAACTGGAGGCAGATTGTTGAATATATACACAGCAACGGAAGCGTGGGCGCCCAAATCGAGGCGTGCGCAAACATGATAACCGCTGCAGTGTGCTCCATTGATGACGGAGGACTCGCTTCGGTGTGTGGCTCACAGGCCTTAAGAGCTTATTCAAACAGAGGTTCCCCAGCGGATTTCTTGGCCAAGGGGCCCGCAGACGTCTCTCCTCGGCCAGTTTGGGCTGAAAATGGCTGATTGTAGACTGCTGTTAGAATCTGACGCTTGCTCGGTGTTTGCTCCTGCCCAAAGCCGGCCGACAGTTCTGCCTCGCGTTCACTAAAATTGTATCGCGCTGGGGGGTTTGCTTCTCTGGCTTTGCGCTACGCAAAAATCCAGCACCAAACACTTCTATACGTCAGGGACATGCACCCTCCCAATTAGTCTGTTCGTGGATTTGTAGAGCCATGTGTGAGATGGCTCTTTGCCATTACGTTGTGTAATATTATTGGACGTGCATAGCCTCTTGGGACAACCCCCGAATCCATCCCCCGGCATGAATTCACCCGACCGCTAAAAAGGCTTTTAACAGCTTGTAGTTCGGGTGCTTACATTGAGGTAGGGATGCGATTGGCTTACACGGATGACGCCGCCATGCGTTATGACAAAAACCGAATGTAGAGCATACTGATTTGTGTGGATTTGTGTGCTAACTAACACAAAGATATATTAAGTAGATTAGATTTTTTGCTTCATGCGCCTTCGAAGAGCGGCATTTGTGTTCCTAGTCTTAATTCTTTCACTGTCCGTAGGTGTGTATGCCACAGTGAACCAACTTCCGGTTTCTGCGCAGGACAGCGCCGCAATAACCGCGTACAAGGTTAGCGGAGGTGCGAACCTGTCCGCGCCCGGTAGCGAGGCATTCTGGCAGTCAATACCTTGGGCCACAATTCCGCTTTCAGCAAACGTCCCGAATGGTGGTCATACGCCGGCGATTGACGTGAAGGCCGCCTGGAACGGCTCAGATGTGTTCGTGCTGCTAAGCTGGAACGCCACAAAACCGAGCAACAGGATGTCGAGCGTATTTTCATTGGGTGGCGGTCCATTCGGATTTCCGCCCATCTGGCCCAATACCTCATCGGGCACTTTTGTGGTAGCCCCACCGCGTAGCGTCGAGGAAAATGTTGTAAAGCAGTACTATGTGAATTCTACCTATTACTCGCAGGATAGGGTGGCCATGATGTGGTACCTCGGTGGACAGACGGGCACGCCCGACGACTGTATGGTGGTGGGTCAGTCAAACGGTGGAGCCCTGCAGTACGGAGGGGCAGCCAATATATGGGACTTTATGACAGGCGCAACCTGGAATACGACGACATCATTCCTTCCTCAAATAGGCGCACAGCAGGTGCCGCTTGACAAGTTCTATTCGTGGTGGAACAGGAACGTGACCTTCACAGGAGTCGACTATCCCGCGCCACCTCACGGATTCGCCCTGAACCTGTACACCAACGCTACCGACCTGTACGAGGTTGGTTTGGGAACGGGTCTGTTCTACAATGACGTGGGCACGAACGTGACAAATCCGTATGTGGTGCAGGCGGGTGCGCAGATGGGTACGGGTTCTTGGACCGTAGAAATGGTGCGTCAAGTAGGCGAACCCCAAGGTGGAGCGCCGTATCTTGTTAACGTAACACCCGGAAACACGTATGACGTGGCCTTCGCTGCCTGGCAGGGTTATCTTGGTGAGAATGCTTTCATAAAGTCCATTTCCACCTTCCAGACGCTTTACATTTCGGACGTGGCCCCCCCGAGTGTGGTGCAACCCGGTCAGGGACTCGTCGGCCCGCTTACCCCCGCCGAGTTCGTGGCCATCCTTGGTTTTATAGTTTCAGTAGTGGCGCTCGTTGCGATAGGCGCGCTTACAAGGAAGCGCTAGGCGTTGTCCGAAAAGAGTACTGACGCAAGTAGGAGAAACTTCCTCAAGGTAATGGTCTTTCTCGGAGGCGCGGCTCTGGTCGGCGGCGCTGTACCCATAGTGAAGTACCTTGAACCCCCAGTTGTTGGGCTTTCTTCTTTCCCCACGCTCCAGCTTGTGGACAAAAACGGTAACCCGATAAAGGCATCTCAGCTGCCCGTGAACTCGCCGCAGGCCTTTCAATTCAGCTACCCGCTTACGAATGAGCCCAATTTCCTCATAAACCTTGGAGATGAAAATAATCAACCCGTACAGGTACCGCAGACAGAAGTAACTGTACCGGCCGACGGTTCGAAGTACGTGTTTCCGGGTGGCGTCGGACCGAACAAGTCCGTAGTGGCCTACAGCGCCATCTGCCAGCACCTCGGCTGCAAGTATCCCGAACTTCATTTCTACCCGCCAAACTATCCCCCGGCCCAGACGTTCAATGGACCCATGACCAAAGTGATACACTGCAGCTGCCACGGAAGTACTTACGATCCGTACGGAGGAGGAGCTGTCATAACCGGGCCGACGGTCCACCCGCTACCGAGCGTGGTTCTGCAGTGGGACAGCTCGAGCGACGAGCTTTACGCAACCAGGATGATAGGACCTGTGATATACAGTCACTCATCGGATCTCACTGGCGGAAACCCGCCAACTGGAACCGTCACCCAAGTAGTGGACGTTGGAAACCCGTTCAGCTAGGGTGAGGAGAATGAGTGCAACTGAAAGATTCGTGAACTGGTGGAGCGAACGGCTGCACATAAGGGATGTCCCCCTTTCAAGGGTTCCCGACTATATGTATTCGGTGAATTACTGGCTCGGCTCGATGGTCGCGGCGGCATTCTTCTGGGAAGTGATCACGGGTCTCTTTGAAATACTCTACTATGAGCCGAGCAACCCTTACGGGTCGACCATGAGCATCATACAGAAGGTGCCCTATGGACAGCTTCTCATAGGCACCCATCTTTACGGCGCATATCTCATGATTCTTCTGGCATACGTTCACATGTTCAGGAATTATTTTGTTAAGGCCTACAAAAAACCGCGCGAACTGCAGTGGATGATAGGCGTAATACTTCTTACGATAGTCCAGGGCGCGGCCTTCCTGGGTTACAGCATGACCGGGGACATACTTGCGGCCGATGCTGTTGACGTGGGAAGGGGGATAATGGGTTCGATTCCATTCGGCAAGGCTCTCGAGCCCTTTGTATTTGGAAACGGAACTAGCTTGGACCTCTTTTCGCGCCTTCTTGGTTATCACATAATCCTCGTCGCGCTTATCGGGATCCTCTTCGGGTACCACTTCTATCTCGCTGAAATGAACGGCTTCATGCCCTCTCACAAGGCCGCAAACAACAAGGCCCCTGCTGTCCTCGACCAGAAGGACCCGTCGCTGAACCCGTGGTATCCCCGAAACCTGATATACATGCTCGAACTTGTGTTCCTTACTTTTGGCATCATCGTAATAGTGCCTTCCGTGCTTATGCTCTTGCCAAAGGTGCCGATTCTGTTTTCACCGTATCCATCGGTGTCGCCAACTAGCGCTCTTGCAAAGACCATACCGGCGTATCCGCCCTGGTTCTTCCTCTTTATGTACAAGGTGCTCGATTTCAAGCCGCTTTCTCCGCTCGACGTGACGATAATCGCCGCGGTGATACCCATCCTCTTCTTCCTTCTCGTGCCGATTCTCGACAGGAGCGACGACTTGCACTTTATGAACAACTGGGTGTTTCAGGCCATTGGTATCATCGCGATCATCAACTTCGTACAGGCAAGCGTGTGGGCCGCTCTCGCACCCGGGGTACCCGTCGGTCCAAATGTGTACATCCCCGTCATAGCCGAGCCGTTTATAGTTGTTCTCGCCGGTTTCTACCTAATGTCAAGAAACACGCGCTCGCCCACGGTTTCCAGAACCGCTGCGCTGGCACTTGTGGCCGCTATGACGGGCGTGTTTGCAGTAACTCTTGCCTCCTATTCGCACCTGTTTTCGCTCCAGAGCTTGCCGGCAGCTGTGACGGGTACTCTTGCAAGCGGGTTTCTTGGTGCCGTGCTCATAAGCGCAAAGGATTCCTCATCTTCCGGTCCCGCCGGAAAGGTATCTGCCTCCCGCCCTAGACTGGGCGCCGCATATGCGCTGCTCACTGTTCTTGTCGTCACCGCCTTTGCACTTGCCGCCGTTATGTGGACCTTCGACCCAATCACCCAAGCACCGTTCTTCGGACTTGGGCTCGGGACCCTGCTTCTTATCTTTGCCGAGATGATCGCCATATACCACTACGCGGTGTATACACGAAGATGAACAGCTCCGCGGGGTTTGACAGGATACAGTTCTGGAGAGAAGGTCGGGTGGGCGTCATCGCGCTCGACCACGGACCGCTCAACCTGATAGACCAGGCCATGTTAGAACAGATTTCCTCGGCGCTCTTGGTCGCGAACGGGGACGATAAAGTTGAGGTACTTGCGATCACCGGAAGCGGGCGCTCCTTCTTTTCCGCGGGTGTCGATTGGCGCTCCGTGAATAACCCAGAAAACTTTCTAAAGGCCTCCAGGGCGCTCGTGTCGCTAATCACATCATTTGAAAAACCCACCGTGACCCTCGTAAATTCGCACGCGTTTGGCGGCGGGCTAGAGCTATCGCTGCTGACAGACTTTCGCTTTACGAGGGAGGGGGCGCTCCTTGCCTTTCCTGAGGGTAAGGTGGGGCTACCAACAGTGTTTCTCGGCATCTATTTTTTCGGTAAGCTCGCGGGGCAGTCGGTTGCCAGAAGGGTCTTCTGCATAGGCGAAAATATCACTTCCGAAGAGGCGCTCAGGCTCAATCTTGCCGATCGCATCCTGCCCCGGGCAAACTTTTACGGAGAGGCGCAGTCGGTGCTTTCGGGTTTACCGTCTTCCGCGCCCGCCCTTTCAGTCACAAAGAAGATTTTTCAAGACCCAGCGGGTATCAGGCTCGCGGATGAAGTAGAAAGAAGGTATGTGTCCGAATACCTTGGGAAGTTACCAGGCGAGAAGGACGAGGGGGCATTGTCGGTTGAAAGGCTCAGGGAAGAGATTAGCGGAGCCCTGGAGAATGAGCCATGCTCTTGAGTACGAAACCCCCCGACTCCCGGGTTGAACCGTTCGGGACATATATTCTTCTCATGTTTGGCGTAGTCTTCTTTGTTCAGGTGGTCACACAGCAACTTTTCGTGAGGCTTCTTCCCTACCTCTTCGCGCTCAGCCTCCCCAAATCCGCGATTCGGGCGGCTCTTGCCACAGCATCAGTCGCAACCGGCACCTCTGCCGTGCTTGGTGTGTTCGCGCTGTTTGGCCTCGGCCTGGATAACTTCAAGCGAAGGCTGAATATTGCTCTGGTCTTCCTTATGCTAGCGGCATCGGTTGCGCTCATGGATGGGATGCGTTTTGGAGTGCCCACTGCCGAGTTTACAAGGGTGTACGGCTCATCCGCTTGGCTATTCCTCACTATCCTCGTCGAGCTTCTCGGACTCTCGGTTTCACTTTATCTAGTCATCAGCTCGGCGCTGGGCTTGGCGTCGGGATCAGTATGGCTGCGCCTGGGTGCGCTTTTGTCGTCAGTTGCCGTATCTGTGATGCTCCTTTATTATACCGCTAACGCACTACTTTCCCGCGGCGTCCTACCTGGCGGCGATGTATCCGGTTATCTTCTGGGCGCCGTGTTCAACCTAGCCATTCTGTCGCTAGGCATGTCCATAATGTTCATGGGTGTGCACAAACTTCTCAGACTTGAGCGCAACCAGAAGATCTTTCCAGTGCTCCTTGGAATAGCGTTTGTTCTTGTCCTCTGGTATTCGCTTTATGGAAACTTTTTCTCTTTGAAGATCCTTGAACTCACCTGGGAGACGTCCTTTGGTGCACCCCTACCCGCAGGAGAGTCACTTGTGTTCGGCTTCTTTGCAGGCTTGTTTGCTGGTGCCTCAGTTACACTTGCATTTGCAGGGAGAAATGTCGGCGACATACTCGGTTTCTTTGGCTTTGTGGCGCTCTTTTCTTCATTGTTCCTTGCAAACACCTTAACACTTTACTTGGAAGCTACAGTTATAGGGCTTGTGTGCTACGTCATTCCTGACGGTGGCGGAAGCCTCGGAATTTGATCTGATAGTGATGGGAACAGGGTAGAACGCGCCGGTTGCCGCAAACTAGTTTGGAGTAAATGGATTCGAGGCAGAGGTTTTCGAGCCGCGCGCGATAACAGCAGTGTGCTACTCTACGAGGCTCCTTCAGCAAGACAGAGGATTCCATGGTTAATAGGGCGTGACAGGTTACATGTTGAGCCGAATACGTTGCTTATTTGAATTTAGCATAATCCAAGATGAGATCCCCTGACTGCGTTCTCATGCAATACAAGCTTTCTGCAGGTATAGATGGTTCCACCGGTTTGACCGAACAGATTGTCAGGTCCAGCGGGAATTGTATGGTGTCCAAACTCATTGTAATCCTCAAAGTAATCTGGCTAACTTGACATGGACAACTTTGGCATTTCTTGCGTCTGAGAAGGTGTTACTGAAAGCCGCTTAGGGACCTCGCCGTCCTTTCGGGCTCTACCGTTTCACAATAACACACACAGAGTCCTCATGAAAGAGTTCACAGAGTCTGTGTGTGCCAGATATTTTCTCGTTGCTGATAAGGTCGGTATAGGCACCATCGAGCGATACTACCTCTTCGGAAGCCCTTGTGACGACGGGGTCGAAGAGAACCAGGACATCGCCAACCTGATAGCCGTGTGCAAGCGGCTTATATCCAGCAAGAGATTTATCTCTTCTCAACTCGAGGAGCCTCTTGATAAAACCAAGTTTCCTCCTCGCGTCAGACAGCTCAAGACTGGACAAATCGACGGGCAGGTGCCTCAACAGCCGTTCAAGCATAATGAAATCAACCGGGGCTCTGTTATCAGGGTCAGTGAGCAGATACCTCCAGACTTCTGTTCCTTGATAAATGTCTGGTACGCCGGGGCAGGTAAACTTCAGGGCTACTGTAAACAGAGATTTGGCATACCCGTAGCGCTCGATGACGCGTTCTAGTTCCAGAAAATCCTCTCTAAAGCATCTGTCAGTAAAGGCCTGATCCACCAGGCAGCATACTTCGTGCTCGTAGTCCTGGTTTGGGGCTTCCCAGGAAGTGTGCAGCCCAGCTTCCCTTACTACCTTGATCATATGATCTCGGATTCTGCTCCGGTATTCATCATCAAATCCTGTGTAGCTACCCGCCAGAGTCTGGTAAAATCTGTATTCGTCGCTTCTGTCGATCCTAGGTCGTAAGTTATCGTGCCAGCGAGTGACCGCATCGTACCATTTTTCCGGAATCTCGGAGATCACCGAAATTCGGGCTCTTACGTCCTCACTGAACTTGGTGTCATGCGTCGAAGTGGCGTTTAGCGAGAGTGTACCGACCCTACTCTCGTTGAAGCTGTGAAACTCCTCCATACTTATCTGGAGTTTTCTTATGTCACTACCTACTTCGTTGGCAGAAATAATTGGGTTATAAATAAAAAGTGCCTTGTCCTCGTATCCCTTGGCGTAGATCGCGGGCATAAATTGCTGCAACCTCATAGCCGAATGCTCGGTGACTCCGCTCCGAGCAACAAGGTCACGAAGTTCT
>JAKAWJ010000035.1 GCA_021817005.1 archaeon
CTCGAGCTAGAAACTTTCGGAGAAAGCCGGGGACCGGGGTTCAAATCCCCGCTGAGGCATCAAGCCTCAAGTAACGGAGCGGTCTGGTATACTAGGTATATAATCTCTAGAAAGAGGGTTCTCCTAGGTACGGGCGGTAGCATAAGTTGACTACAGGAGTAAACTAAGTGGCTAGTAGTCCGACACGAGATTGTTAGGTCCGTTCGTGATGGCGCCTTTTTCGAAGGATTGAACTCAGGACTGTGCCGCGGGGTATCGTGCGAGCTTAAAGGCTCTCACATTATACGCGTGCAAAGATTTTGGTGGTCAGCAAAGAGGGATGCCCAGAGCAGGGTACTGCATGATAGAGAGCGCGGGTTGCTCCTCCATTACGCAATATGACTAGCTGATGATTCGAAGGTTTTGCAGGTAGCTAGGGAGGATAGCAAGGAACTTTCCTATGAGGTGAGATGGCCAAAATCACCTTCAAGGGGAAAGAAAACCCCATTGCCCGAGGATTGCGTTACTCGGGGGGGGCCAAGAGTATGGTGGAGTCATTTGAAACCCGAGGTATGCGTTCTTTGCCCACCTTTCCGGGTTGAATACGAAGGGAGGGAGACTGGCCCTTTGAATCGGGGAAGCGCTTTAACCCAATCTGAAGAAAACTGTTGCGAATGGGCTGAAGGGCGGGACGAGATTAGGGGCGATGTTGGTGGACTTGACTTATCAACTTTATATCCAGTTTACCTCTCCGTTCCTCGCGCGGAGACGCGGTCCCTTGACATGTGCCGCATTACTCCAGTTAGAAAGTGCTCCGCTTTAGCGAAAGAAATCTGTTGAGCGCGAACTCGGCCTGACCTGATAAGCCTGATTTCCAATAATCCATCGTAGCGTCAATCCAAAGGACTTCGACATCATTCGGGCTGTTATCAGCTTTTGGCAAACCAGGACCCCCAAATCAGACCCGACATCATAGCCAAATCCCCCGCCGGGATTCGGTCTAAGAGTCTCTTATGCGCTCGGTACGGCCAAATATTTGCTAATTTTATTCATAGCTTGAGGTAGCGCTCTGTTTTTGTGGGCTTGGATGTGCGTGCCTAGAACCGCAGCCACAAGGCCTCAGTGCGGAAGTTTGGCCTTTTCTTATAGAAGGCGTGTTGGTTGAATTCCTTAGCCACTTTAATATTTGCAAATGAAATTTTTGGCTTTTGCCTGGGTAGCAGGACGCAGTTGCTTTCCTCGTGTTCTGGACCATTAATAGGCATTAACATTAGCAAGATTTTTAGCATGCAAGATATTAACGCGTTAGCTGTTCTGCAATGGTACAATACAAATGGGTCGCGTTGTCGAACACAACTCTTGGAGTTCTTATGGCTTCTATCAATGTAACGATCACACTCATCTCTCTTCCGGCGATTTTCAGGGGGATACAGATTAATCCGCTCACTTCCTTTCAATACTTATTATGGATCCTATTCGGTTACAGTGTTGTAACCGCTACGCTTCTTGTGACATTCGGAAGAATATCCGACATGTATGGAAGGGTCAGATTTTACAATATCGGCTTTGTAATATTTACCGTGGGTTCAGTGTTGCTGTATCTGACCCCGGGCAGGGGAGACTTTGCGGCCGATTACCTGATAGTCTTCAGAATAGTTCAGGGAATTGGCGGCGCATTCCTGTTTTCGAACAGTGCGGCCATACTTACTGATGCGTTTCCATACAATGAGCGAGGAAAGGCTCTCGGGTTAAATCAGGTAGCCGCGCTCGTGGGCTCACTGGCGGGTTTGATACTTGGAGGAGTGCTTTCGGCGCTGAACTGGAGATACGTGTTCCTTGTGAGCGTACCAGTGGGAATTGTCGGAACCGCTTGGTCATATACCAAGTTAAAGGAACTCGCGACAATAAGACCGAACCAGAAGATAGACGTGTATGGGAACGCAACGTTCGCAGCCGGCCTCACGCTTGTTCTTATTGCGATAACTTACGGCCTTCTGCCGTACGGGCTTTCGAGCACGGGTTGGGAAAACCCGTGGGTCATGGCCGGTCTGGCCGTCGGGTTGGCAATGCTTGCGGTTTTTCCGTTTATAGAGTCGCGAGTTAAAGACCCCATGTTCAGGTTGGAGCTCTTCAAGCGCAGGATTTTCACTGCAGCGAACTTTGCAGGACTCTTGGGATCCATCGGCAGAGGCGGGGTCATGCTGATGCTTATTATCATGCTGCAGGGCATATGGCTTCCACTTCATGGTTACAGTTATGCTTCAACCCCGTTTTGGGCCGGGGTATACATGATTCCCATGATGATGGGATTCGTGGTCATGGGTCCGCTTAGCGGCTATCTGTCAGACAAGTATGGTGCGAGGCTTCTTGCGACGGTGGGAATGGTGATAGTGGGATCTGCGTTCCTTGCTCTCTCGACGCTTCCCTATGATTTCTATTACCCCACGTTTGCTGTGATACTCTTCGTTATGGGTGTGGGAAGCGGTATGTTCGCGTCGCCGAATACAGCGTCCATCATGAACTCGGTTCCGCCGGAGCACAGAGGGGCGGCCTCAGGTATGCGCGCAACCCTGCAAAACACGGGCCAGACAATTAGTCTTGCGGTATTCTTTACGATAGTGTTGGAAGAACTCGCAGGCTCCCTGCCAAGAGCGCTTTCAGAAGCAGCGGCGGGTGCTGGGGCGCCGACCGCGATCGCATACTTGTTTTCAAAGATTCCCCCAACCGGAGCGCTTTTTGCAGCGTTCCTGGGCTACAACCCCGTTTCGTCAATACTATCCCAGCTGCAGGCATCACAAGTGAGCCAGCTAAGTTCAGCCACGCTGGCAACGATTACCAGCACCCACTGGTTCCCGACTGTGATAGCTACGCCGTTTATGAATGCGTTGGGGGCATCCTTTTACATTGGGGCGGGCATCTCTGTTGTGGCTGCTGTTTCGTCGGCTTTCAGGGGCAGGGTGTACATCTATGACACAGAAAAGGAGAGCATTTCTCAGACTCGTGAATCGAATCTGAAGACGCCACAGATAGCTCCAGTTGGCGGTGCTGCACAGGAGCAAAAACAAGCAAACAACGGTGAAGGGAGTTGACCGAGAAAATCTTGGACGCAACAGACGCTTGGAAGTCTCTCTCGGACACCACCAGAAAACTGATTAAGGCAGTTGGCCTAGAGGTCTCGAAGGCTGGCGTGTCGCTGGTGGAGGTCAAGACGATGCATCTGCTTCAGAGAGAAGGTAGGATGCCCATGACACGAGTGGCTTACGAACTTATGCTAACACCGGCTGGCGCCACCATGGTAGCCGACAGGCTGGAAAGACGAGGCTTTATCAGGCGTGCGCGAAGCCCCGATGATAGAAGAATTGTATACGTGGAGCTCACTCGAAGAGGCTCAGACAAGCTTCGGCTTGCCATGAACTTTCACAACTCGTACATGGAGCGACTTTTCAGTGGACTCACCCATTCAGAAATCAAGTCGCTTATCACGGTTCTTTCAAAGATTGATTCGCTGATGGGACCGGTTTAGCTGGTCCAGTCCAGGTGAAAAATTCGAGTCTGGGCCGACGTAGGTCCACCTTATCCGCGTTACTGGCTTTCTTGTCTCGGTAAACGGGGGTTGCATGAAGACCCTCTATTTTTCCCGGAGTGTTAGGTTATCGATATTCTCTCTCTAGGCAGCTTTCCTCTAGCAGGAGGGTTTTCGCAGATTGAGACCCAAAAAGGTCCATGTCACGCGTTCACCATCGTTTGCTGAGCGCGTGGAGCACTTGGCAAAAGCCCTGGCGGTCGGAACAGTCTATAAGGCGGTTGATGAGACTCTTGGTGAGCAGGTCGAGAATATTCTCAAGCTGACTAGCTGGTCTAGTGTAGAGGCCGAGAATAAGAATATGGAAGACTGTGCGGGGCCAGCAGAGAAGTTCTTCAAGTGGGCAGGCTGTAAAGTAATTCACTCTGCAGAACACAAGGGGAGAGCTAGTATTTTATCTCGATTGTAAGGTGGACTATATGAAATGGAGCTGGAATGCTCTGGCGAGGCTTGGGTAGGAGACCCACCAACGGAAGAGATACACGGTAGCTACACCCTCTCGCTAAGACCTCAGTTTGGAGGCTGGTAAGGGCCCTCTCTACAATACAACAAATCTGAATCTTAAAGATGATAGAGCAAGTCACAATGGCCGAACTTTACGAGAAAGTCAGGCGAGCTGGCATGAGAGAGAGGAAGCTTCTTGCGGAGCTTGCTAAGAAGGCAGATTTGGAATTCCTGAAATCATCATTTAAGGGGTAAAGGACCTCTTTCGAGGATCGACTGCGTCGAGGCCCACGTCTTGCAAAGCCGAAATATTGTACCAGAATGCGATATCAGGCTTACATACAGTTCGCCGGCACGATTCTTCACTCCCCTTAAAAATAGCCCACTATGTCTCTCAGAATCGCCTCAAATCACGCCCGTCGTAGAGCCAATGCTGATAAATCTACACAACCAGTTTGGCAACCAGCATCGAGACGCAAACATGTCAATCTTAAATCCAGTGCCATTACGATTTGATTGTTCAGCTTGAATGCCGCAATTCTTGGTGGAGGAATCACCGGGCTTTTTGTGGCAAAGTATCTAATTTCTGAGGGCGTTGACGTAACACTGTTTGAGAAGCGAGGTGTTGGCGAGGCATCTTCTCACGCCGCGGGGCTAATAGTGCCGCACAGTATTCGAAGGACGAATACATGGGGTTACCTTGCTGAGGCGCTCAACTTTGCGCGGAAAGGAGTGTTAAGAATTAGGGAGGTGGACCGACGTTGGTGGCTCTCGTTAATAACCGAATTTGGACAAGATGCGCCTCCTGAGGCATGGGACTTTGTAAGAAAGGCGGGCGATTTTGCGCTGCAGGAGTACAGGAAGATGGCTGAAGCGCGTAATGATTTCGAATTTTCGGAAGACGGCGTACTTGAGATATATGAATCCAAAAAGAGGTTTTCAAGAGCCGTTGAGTTAACTGAACGAGAAAAGCAACTCAAGGTTGAATCACTTGATGTTGCGGGCTACGCCGGTGGCATATTCTACCCGAATTGTGCGAGAGTGTGTACTGAGTCCTTTACGCGGCGTATTGCGGACGAAATTGGTAGAGTAAGGGTAGTACATGACAAGGTGACATTCGCGGGGCTTGATGGAACGGTCGGTATTGGAAACGACGCACAGAAGTTTGACGCCGTAATAGCTGCGCTCGGGGTAGACTGTCGGAAGCTAGGGATTCCTGTTACAGCAATAAAGGGCTACGGGCAAAGGTTGGAAAATACCCAGTCCCTGAACAGTCTTCCACATCGGGCTATTGAATTACCGGAGTATGGGAATGCGATAGTGGCGTTTGAGAATTGGGTAAAGGTTACGGGCGGGCTCGAGTTTGATTTTTCGCCATCTGGAGAAAACGCTCTGGCGGAATTGGAGCCGGGCTTACGAGTGCTTGGCGCGACCAATATCATTCCGACGGCCACGGTCGCAGGCTTCCGACCATGCTCCCCAGATGGATTTCCCATAGTCGGGCGAAAGGAGAATCTCGTTGTAGCGACAGGAGCGGGCAGGCTAGGGTGGAGTTTCGCTCCAGCCTTGGGACGGCTTGCTGCTGACCTAGCTCTTGGAAGAAACCGGGACTTCCCTCACCTCTCGCGTTATGCCCGAAAGATTCGGTCGGGCACCTTAGTATGAGGTATTGCGAAAGTCTGAGTGGTCTAAAGCAAACGATGGACCAAATGAATCTGTATTTCTTTAATTACTAAATTATTGATTGCCCGAGGAACCAGATATGTGATATTAATCAAAATTTGTCAGTCACTAAACCACTTTTAATCGTGCCTCATGTACAAGGCCGCAAAGGATTTTGCAAGCGCTCTAGAAACTTGCGACTTATTGTCAGAACTAGACTTGTAATACTCGACCTATATGACAAACGCGCGGAGCACGTCAAACCGCTATGCCCTGCTAGCAGTGGGCGCGGTAATTGTCGCAGTGGTACTTGGTGGTGTGCTGGCTTACACCACAGGGATCTTTGACAGAGGAAACACGGGGTATCTCATTGTTGCAGCGCAAGACCCAGGACAGGTTGCTGGTGTGCAAGCGATTTTTGTACAGATGAGCGAAATACAAGTTCACGGTACGAATGGGACGTGGATTACCCTCTATACAAACCCAGTTTGGGTTAAACTGGATTATGTTCTAAACACCTCTACCAGCGTAGTGACATCGAAGCTGAAAGCTGGCACGTATGATGAGTTACGAGTGATAATTCCACAGAACGGTGTCAAGGTGCTCGTAAATGCGTCGCTGGCTTCAGTTGTCGGCCTGAGGGGCCTTGTTAACATCAGTGCTGTTGTTCCGAGCGGCTCGGAGACCGGCATCAAGATATATCAGCAGTTTACAATCCGGGCGGGTACCACGAGCACAGTGGTTATTCATTTTCACCTCATCCAAACTGGCTCAGGTTCGTATATGCTCACTCCGCAGACGAACTCGGAGTCTTCAGGCACGGGGCAAGGGAACTTTTCGGAGACGTTCATGTCGCATCTCATCGCAATCGCTAAAGACGAAGTGAGTAATCTTTCATTGAGTTATGCCACAAACGCGAGTATAAAGTGGGACATCAATCAGAGCGGCATCATCTTGATTGAGAGTGCGAACGCAACGCTTGCAGGCTCCAGCTGGTCGAAACTGTTCTCGGAGTACAACGTTTCGAGCTATTCGATGAGCTCCATTTCGACAAGTGTCAGGGGAAACAGCGCAACCTCGTCCGGAATCCTGGCCCTCAACATTACGGTTGGCAAGGCATCGGCTCGACTTGTTCTGGATGACACCGCATCCTACTACTTCAACGGTCAAACTTGGGCGATCACTACAGAGCAAATTGGCAGCTGAGTTGCTATCGCCACAGGTCGCCCGGGGATTGTGGCAAACGTTTCCGTCCAAAATCTCCTTTTTTGTTTGATTAATTATAATGAGGATTTTAATATACCACTTGTGACTATTGAGCAGTAAATTCTTTTAGGCATCCGAGACTACAGCCATGCGAAAGTCGGCGTGGGCTCGCGCGTTCAGCTCCTGAGTTCAGGTGTGACAAGACTGGATGAAGAACTCTGCGGTGGGATTCCCGAACAGTCCCTTGTCGCCTTGAAAGGATTGCCAGGAACCGGTAAAACCACGCTCGCTTACAGATTTTTGGAGGAGGGACTGCTAGATGGCGAAGCGGCCATTTGGTTCTCGCTTAACGAGAGCAAACTTCAAACATTGTCGAACGCCTACCCCTTTACGAAATTCAGCGTCACAAGCTTCGACGGGTACCTAGCGAAAGTTCGACAATTGGAAGATGCTGGGAAATTGAAAATAATAGATGTTGTGGCCGCGACTCCCAAGGGCCAACCCGCATTTACTCAGGAGCTGATTGAAGCTGTACAGAGACTTACTCCTAGGAGGCTTGTCGTTGACAGCTACTCAACGCTGTTCACTGGGCGCGTTGCGAAATCCGAGGAACGAACGGCCCTGCAGGTAACGTTCTCGAAGGTGATACCATCTAGGGGTTGTACCACGATGCTCACAGTTGAGAGCGACAGCGAACAGCAGATTGATTATGCGGCTGATATTGTCATCAGTCTCGAGAGACAGCTTGTGGACGGAAGGTCCAGAAGACTTCTCACAATCAATAAGAGGAGAGGAGCGAAGACCATCAGACCCACCTCACTGTTCACGCTCTCCGATGGCCTCAAGGTATTTGGACCGTATCGCGAGCCGGAAGCGAATACCAATAAGTTCAAACCCATACGGTTGGATGGGGGATTATATTCAACCGGAATCGCTCAGCTTGACGATTTACTTGGCGGCGTCTCACTGGGGACGATTATCTTTTTGGAAATTGGTCCAGACATCCGCGTAGAAACCATGCAACTGATTCCTCTCACCATGAAGCTGAACTTTCTTGCCGTGGGAGGGAGGCTGGCTTTCTGGCCACTTGCGGGGGCGAACGCGGCCGCGTTTCGCGCATTTGCTGAGCGGAGTTTGGATGTAGACCTCCCCCGTGTTGCCAGAGTGATGGAATACGGAAAAGTGACGGATGAGCTGGGTGTTAAAGTAAGCGGCATCTTCGAAGCAGACAACACCGCTTGGTGTTCAACGGTTTCAGGGCTCGGCAAGGACGGCTCACCCGTTCTTAAGGCTTATAACGTCGAAAACTTCGAGTATAGATATAGCTTGGAGGATACGCTCAGGTTCATTGCAAACGATCTGATTGACACGATTTCTTCTCCCAGAATATGTATCGTCCTCGGTAAGCCTTGGCTCAGATTGAACGCAGCGTTCGCAAACCATGCTTACATACACCTCGAACTGTTCTCGGTTCACGGCACCCCGGTCCTGAGGGGGCGAAGACCATGGACCCCCGAATTCGTTGTCGAGGCAGACTATTCTGTGAATCCCATGGGGGTCAGACTTACCGAGCTAAGTTGAATCGTCACACCAATTTCAGTTTGCTGTCAACGGCAAAGCTAAGGTTGTGCCTAGCCGTCTGCGTATTCTATGCGTACTGGTGTTGTCGTTGCAAGTAGCTGGAAGGCAGAAGACATAATCAACGCGGGCGAACTTGCCGACTCGGCCGGACTGGATTATTTCTTTGTCACTGACCACTATCTCACTCCCTCCTCAAACTCTACTGTGGACGCATGGACTCTCTTGGCAGCGCTTGCAGTTCGCACTG
This sequence comes from archaeon, assembly GCA_021817005.1. Classification (GTDB taxonomy): domain Archaea; phylum Thermoproteota; class Thermoprotei_A; order Marsarchaeales; family Marsarchaeaceae; genus JAKAWJ01. Next base: position 8,703 of record JAKAWJ010000035.1, read on the forward strand.
AGAGGGTGAAACTCGGAACCTGTGTCACACCGATTCCGTTTCGGCATCCCGCAATGCTCGCGAAGATTGTCGCTACAGTAGACAGGCTTTCGAAGGGGAGGGTCATGCTGGGCGTAGGGGCCGGGTGGCACGAGCCCGAATTCTTGGCATACACGGGAGAGTGGGAGCGTACGCCCGCCATCCGGGTTTCCAAGGCTCTCGAGGGTCTGAACTTGATGCAGCGATTATGGAGTGAGGACAAACCTTTCGATTTTCAAGGCAAATTCTACAGCCTGAAAGGAGCCCTGCTCGAGCCAAAGCCCACACAAGGACCCAGCGTCCCACTGTGGTTCGGCGGAGTTGGGAGAAGGATGCTGAAATGTGCTGCCCGCGTCGCACAGGGCTGGCTACCCCCGGTTCCCGGGATGACGGAAAGCGAGTACCGGAAGGTCGCTAGCACGCTGCGCTGTGAGGAAAACCGGATTGGCCGCGCTGAGCCAGTTGTAATGGGTTTCAACGGCACAATCGAAGAGCTCGAGGCGAACTTTAATAATTTTTCAAGGCGTGGTTTCGGGTGTGCACTTCTTACAAAAACAAAGATTAATGAACTCTCCCCGGCGATCCGGCGACTTGAGGCTTCGCTCTAGACAATCTGGGTGTTTGCCCGTGACACAGAAGGCTTTGGCACAAGGAAAAAACCTCAACCCCTCCTCTTACGTTGCGGATATGGGTGGTAAGCATGAAATCTGAGTCCACAGGGGTGCGCCCAACATCGCACAATAACCTGCGAGACATCGCGGTTAAGGAGCTCGTAAAGGAAGGCTATAACAGAGCGAAGATACAATCCGAGATACTGCTAGGCAAGACGAGAATCGACGTACTCGCGAACGGAAAGAAGACAACCGCCATAGAGTGCAAAAGCTTCAAACACACGTTCGAATACTCAAGAGAGCACATAAAGTTAGAAGGGGTGCAGCGCTCTATAATCTGTCAACCCTACTTCGATGTGGACGAAATGTGGCTAGTGTACAGGACGCGGAAGAACAAGTATATAGTGATAAAGGTGCCGAGGCCCGAGGACTGAGGCCTGAGGACTGACATTTTACGTGGTTTCAAAATCGAGCAACGCGCCCCCTTCTTGCCACGTTTCGGAGATTGGTGCGTTGGCTCGCGTCAAGTTAATAGCTGGTAGCTTACTCCACGCCTCTGTGCGGGGATGGCCGAGCTTGGTCAAAGGCGCGAGTGTTTACCGCGAAGCTTAGGACCTCGTGCGGCAGCGCTGCGTGGGTTCGAATCCCACTCCCCGCACTGCGTGACAACCTTGCCCTGAACCTGAAAGAACCACGTGTCTTAGACTCTGTGTTTAGAATGCTTCGGAAGCGGTTCTCAACCTTTGTCTGCAGGTCAATTGTCACTGGTACTTTGGCTCGTATTTATTCTGGCGGGGATGGACACCCGACCCGTTATGACGAAAATATGTCTTCTCGGAGAATGCAATCGAGTTCGGTCAGCCTGACCAGAGCGTGCAGCTGCTGGGTCCCTCAACCACGGAATCAGGAAAAACAATGCGGGCGCTCTTTATAGCACACTGACATATCCCACACACCTCTCACACGTGCGGCTGCTCTTATCCAGTAGCAGATTCTAATTCGGGATAATCTACGAAATCGTCTTCATAGTGATTATAATCTTCTGGTACAGCACTCACCCTACGCTCAGCCCTTGTGCTGATCAACCAAAGAGCGACATTCATTATATCGAACAAATTGAGCAACGGTTTGGCAAAAGTTCCGCGCTTGGCTGGTTCGTTGCAAGCGGGGATATGCCAAACTGGGGGGGGGTGGGCTTTTGCCATTAGCTAACTCCAAAGCGACTGCACACTCATGAGTCACGCACATAAGTTCGGGTAGCCGCTGCCATACGACACGCAGTACCTTCCCTAAAGTTAAGTTGGAGACAGTTCACGATATCTAAAGCAGTATGTGAGGTGGTCATTTACCAGACCAGTCGCTTGCATGAACGCATAACAGATTATTGGACCAACAAACCTGAAGCCACGTTGACGTAAGTCCTTGCTAAGCGCCGCTGACTCCGCAGAGGTAGCGGGTATCTCCTCAAGCCTCCTCCAGCTATTTATCTTTGGCCTGTTATCAACAAAGCTCCAAACATAGGCGTCGAAGCTGTCAAAATCCCTCTGCACCTGAAGAAAGGCCCTTGCGTTTTGGATTGCTGCGCGGATCTTGATTCCATTGCGAATTATGCCAGCATCTGAGAGAAGGCGCCTGAATTTTCTCTCGTCGTAAACCGCGATACTTTGAGGGTCAAACCCGTCAAAGGCCATTCTGTAGTTCTCCCTTCTCTTTAGGATGGTCCTCCAGCTCAATCCAGCCTGGGCCCCTTCAAGCAAGAGAAACTCGAAGAACTTTTGGTCGCTGTGTACTGGGACTCCCCACTCCTCGTCATGATATCTCGCGTATGTTGGGTCATCCACAGAAACCCACTCGCAACGCCTGAGATTATGCTGAGGAAGCCGACTGCTGCGGCCCACTAGCCAGTGGTACACGCAACCCTCTGGATGATATGGGGCCGGCTTGAGAAGACTGTACTGCCTATCTGCCAATTTACACCGAGTTTCTCCTGAACCCGTATAAAGTGATTTTCATGCGCTGCGGTATAGGGAGCGTCCGAGCGTTCACTACGCGGGGCTCACCCGCGGCTCTATATTTCGTAACTGCAATGTTCCTTAAGACGCCAAGAAACGAGCCCATTTCTGATAAGGAGCCCCACCCACTCGAAGGTGACACCAACCCCAGTCCGCAGGAACGGCGGCACGCCTCCCGACGAAAAAAGAGACCAGTTCTCGTACTTTGGGTGCCGCCTAAAGTGGTCGACGGCATCTTTTGGCGCCGCCAGCACATAACCCACGATTTTGATAACCGACTCTTCGACGGCGTCCACCTGTGAACCCAACATAGGACCGATTTGGCTAACATGCAATATCGACTTTGCCATGAACTTCCATTACCAGCCTGTGTACTTCCTAGTCTTCAGAGGTCTGTTTCCTTTCGAGTGAGCCCTGATTGAGGTGCATCTGCAGAAAGTTCCGCAAGTCCTCAATACCTATCTAATGTTTGCGTCGAGGCGTTCGTAACTCGAGCCCGGTCTGGCGCCATTTGCCCTTGCTCTACGAGCGATGAGGTCTCAGCCTTCAAGCTCCCGTAGTCTGCGTCGCGTTTCTGGTGGGAGGCGGCCAGTGCCAATCAAAGGACGCTCAGCTGTTAAGAGCATGTTCTGAGGATCAATAGCCTGTCTGAGCTTTATCCCCTGGGCGAAAAGATGGGGCAGATTACATAGCTGCCGCCGCAGAACACGGGCCTGCCATAATTCTACGTGCGGAGAAACAGGTTGACAGCCCGGTACGTCTGTACAGAGAAAGCCGGGTGCGACGCAGGAGCGCCCATAAGCAAATCGATTTTAGACCTGAGTAGTTAAATTCAGACGAAGCCGCTCTCTACGAGTTTTGCTAGTGCGCGATCACATACGGATTCGCTGTAGACAAGATACGTGGATACTCCCATCATGAGTACAGCCGACACCAAAGCTGCAGCAAGCAGAACTGTGGATATTAATATGAGAACGAGTGAGATGATTAGGGGGAGCACCATTGCCATCTGGCCCAGACTGAACTGCGCGGGCATGGTAATTTCTTCCCTGATCTGCACTGGCCTAGTCAGCGCGGATGTGTATATCGTCAGGATGTACGACGTCGGAAGGATAAACCCTAGGGCCACCGCTGAATTTAACGCATCTGGTACGTTCATGGTTGCGAGAACCGCGTCCGCTGCCACGAACGGCGAAAAGAGAGCGAAAAACGAAAGCGCCTTGGACACTACCAACTCCCTCATGTAAAGCCTGGGGTTCATTGCGCTGAAACCGAGCCAGAGCCTCTCATTGCCAAGAGTACCCATTGACATAAACGTGCTTGAAATCACTAGGTAGATTGGAACAACCGTGATTACGATGTCTGTTGGTGCGCTGCTAGGCGCCGGTCTCACGACGTAAGCGGCATAGGCGTAGAGCGCGGCAGCGAGTGTTGTTACGAGCATGGCCTTCGGCAGGGAGACGCGCCCCGAGCGGTAACCGCCACCGCCTCCGGGCACGTTCATCCGTCCGGCAATCTCAAGGACTGAGAAGTTGTGTGACAACACCGCCCGGAAAGGGCTCAACCCTATGAAGTTCTTCTGCTTCTTTACCTCTCCTGATGTACCCCTCACGAGGGTGCGCATCAGTCCCAGCTCCACCTGAGTCAGCTGATAGAACGCGATTGGGGTAGTTACTACGCCCAGCGCCACAGCCGCTACCATGCCGTCCAGACCGTGAGTTACGAACATGGCTGAAGGGGCGTAGCTGAACCCGAAGATAGGAGATATCGCCCAGAAGACAAGCAAGACTGCTACAAGTCCCCGCAATTTCCCCGGAAGGGAGTAGCACGCTGGGCCGAGCGATGTGACTGCGAGTGCCAGTGCAACCATACCGATCACCGCGCCCGAAAGTCCGATTGAGCCCGCAACAGAACGTAGTTCATAACCAAGGAGATAAAGTATCATAAGTCCATAGCCGATAAGCTGAGAAATGTACAGGCTAACCGCGAGCTCCCATCTCGGTATGGGCAGGACAAAAAGATAATCTCTGTCGGATTTCAGGGTGACCAGTCCTCCAGCGATCACAGACATCCCGAAGACGACCGCGGTGAATCCCACGCCAAGATACTCTAGGCTGGCGGAACCTGTCGCCGAGCCGTAGATGCCTGCTCTTGCAGCAAGGACGTAATAGGCGGTGAGGAGTGTAAACAGAATGATTAGTGGTTTCGAAAATCTAGTGAAAATTACGAATTTTAGTAGTTTAGCCAGCACTGACCATCATTCTCGCAACGATGCTCTCGACCGGCTCGTCTTCCTTTCCGAGGTGCTTGAGTTCAGCTATCGAGCCGTTCCAGATAACTCCACCCCTTGCAATAATGACAACTCTGTCGGTTAGCCTCCCGGCTACTGACATTATGTGTGTGCTGACCAGCTGGGTGGCCCGCAGGCCATTTAATAGCTCGATTACCCGTTCCTGTGTGGGTATATCAAGATAGTTTAGAGGCTCGTCCAAGAGAAGTATATTCGGTTCGTGAATGATTGCGAGCGCAAGCGCGAGCTTCTGAGAGTTTCCGCGGGAGAGTCTACCAACCTTCGCTCTCTCATACTCTCTCAGCGCGAGCACGTCGAGGAGGCGGTCTATCCTTTCTCCTAGATTGCTCACTCCGCGAAGAGCGCCGACATACTCCAGATTCTCCCGAACGCTGAGCGTCCTGTAGGGCGAGGCATCTTCAGGGAGATAGCCCACGATACGTCTTGCCTCGGTGGAGTTGGGGTCGAACCCACCGACCTTGGCTTCGCCGGAATCCGGTTTGAGTAGACCGACAAGCACCTTTAGAGTAGTCGACTTGCCGGCACCATTGGGGCCGAGGAGAGCACATCTTTCGCCCGTCTGAAGGTTGAAACTGAGCCCCTTCAGTGCCTCTACTTCACCGTATTTTTTGTATACCTGGATTACTTCGATCGCAGAGCCGCTTGAGGGGCTGTCGCTATTCTGTGGAAACACGCCGGAAGCCATGGGTTTGTTATGAATCGTGTTGTGCAGTCAATATCAGCGCTACGCGAGAATACGCACACAACTACGGGCCAAGCTACGGGGAGATACCCCGGTTGTAGTTATCCCGAAAGGATTGTTCGAATACTTTGGGTCCTGCATCTGGCAACGCGCAGCTTTGTTTGGCCTCGTCTGTTCTCTCGAGTGGTCGGAAACCGAACAGGAGATGCGCAGGCGCGCTCGAGTATTGTTGCACTGAACTCCGTTGCGAACGCGGGGAGTCGGTTAAGGCATTAGTCGGTCGATTAGCGGTCGCTTTTTTGAGGTACTTGGCTGGCTGTTGACCCGGCCCGGGGGGGTTATTCTCGAATGATCAGTGCAATCTCAAGCGACGCTACTGAAAGTCGAGTTCACGCCAACCCCCACGACGATTCTGCCTATGCCGTTATGCGACGGTGAGACAGGGGAAAACCATGACAGCGTGAACGTCACCATCACTTGCGAACTGAAGCCCGTGGTCGTGACTCGAGTGGGAAGATAAAGACCGAGCGCAGTCACATTGGAGGCACCTGTCGACATAGCGCAGTCTCCTCCTGGGAGAGATGATACACCCTGGGCAAACATCACTTCAAACGTGGAATTTTCTATGAAACCAGAAAAATTCTTCTCGGGCTCTGTTGTCTGGGCGTAGCAGGATGTCACGAGGGAGGGATATCCATCCGCTGAGACGTTCGTGAAGGTATACCAGTAGCTTCTGTTCATAACAAGGTTAATCGAACAAAAGTCACTAGAGCAGTAGGACTGACTGAGGATAGGGAAGATAAAGTTCCTTGAAAAAGGAATGCTGGGTATCGCCTCTTCAGAGGAGGGAGAGCGTAAATGCACCGTGAAAGCTCCCGTCGCTCCAAACATGGATATGACAATCAGCGCGAGCGCACAGCCTGATCCAATATGTATGTTTGTTGTTCGGTTCATTTTCAGTGCACGCTTCTTGGGCTGTTGTTAACAGTTCAGTCGCAGCCTCTAAAGCCTCCCGCTTTTCTGTCCACTTATTTGGTGGCAAAATTGAGCACCATCCATGCGTATGCGTAAAGAAGCTCTTGCCCTAGTGGTTTGGAGGCGGTTTTCTTTACCGGTGCACTGTTATCGGAAGCTTGCCGGGACCAATTGAGGCGGCTAGGGCCGATGTCAAGGCATGAGGGAATCCAGACCACACCAAAAGTAAATATATACCCCGTTGCTATATGATTTTGTGAGAGTTTCTACACATTTTTTCCGACGATATTATGTTTTCGCGAATAATCCGTGTCATTTTCCATCTAGAGCGAGTCTGGACCATCAGGTTAAGATGGAAGTGAGCTAATCTGGAAGACCCAGTAATGCGGAGAGTCAGGACATCAAAGATCGGACGATTGGCGACAATTTCGATTGAAAACCCTCCAATGAACTTGCTCGACGAACATCTCCTGAACGACCTGTATTCCGCTGCCAGCCAGGCGGAACGGTCTCCGGATGTTGCTGCGCTCGTTATTTCCGGTGGTTCAGGCGCATATTTCTCGGCGGGCATAGCGTGGGATAGTATCAAAAACTCCGAATCCTTCGTCCGAAAATCTCAGGCCCTTTCTTCTCTGATCCTTTCCTTCCCGAAGCCGGTGATTGCGTTTGTCAACGGCTCTGCTCTCGGAGCCGGGCTTGAGCTAGCATTGCTGGCAGACTTCAGATTGGCGCGTGAAGGTTGTTCGCACGGAGTACCCGAAACAAGGTATGGCTATCCCTCTGTTTTTGGGGGGCCGCTGATACTAGAGCAACTGGTTGGTGTTACCGCTGCGCGGCGGGTGTTCGTGCTTGGCGAGATGTTCAGTTCTGCGGACGCAGTTACGGTAGGGCTAATGGATGCCGTGGTATCTGAAACGGCAATGGGCCAGGAGCTCTTGGGCTGGGTCCAGAGGGTCACGAACAACTCCGATCTCACTCAGCTCCTGCGGCAGGTGAGCGTCGGGCCTGATATTCTCAGGCACTCATACGAACTCGAGCATAGCGCACTTCGGAAGATGGCGACCAAGACTGATTATCTCAGGTCCCTGTCTGAACTCGCTCGATTTCGAGAATCTGTTCGGGGTGGCGCTTCGAATCTGGAATCGGGCCGCGTATAGAAGGCAGGAGACGAAAGGACCTCAAAACATCATTCAACAGGAAAGTAAAGCCACCGGTCAAAATTTCTGACAGCCGGGCTTGAGGAGGTTGAAAGTCCACCAACCTCAAAAACATTAGGCGTACCGCTTAGTTGAAAAACCATGTATTTTTCGGGTTTGCCACCCGCTTTGGCTCCTAAAACGCGGAATGTTGTGCGCGAGTTAAGGTTCATTTTTTGCTCTTTGTACCTGGCCCCAATGACGTCCTTTGATTGCCGCGCAGATTTCGCGAGCATTGCTAACAACAAAGATATTTCTCAGAGCTGCGTTGCGATTGTGAAACCAGAACTGTGTGTTTGCAGCGGGCCCGTAGCTATACACAACCTGAGAAATATAGAAAAACTTAAGACGGCGCCGGCCACTATGCGCTCCGGAACTTTAAAATGAAGTCTATTAGAGTAAACAACACGGGTAAAAAGCGCAAGGCAGGTCTGTCGAACGTAGTAGGTTCACTAAGATC
>JAKAWJ010000036.1:0-12493 GCA_021817005.1 archaeon
GAAACCTGATAACCCGAATTGACCAGCTCAAGCTTCAAATCGTCGCGAATTCCTCGCAACATTGCAAACTGGAAGTCCACCCTGTGGGACTCTGACAGCCTCTTTGCTGCGTCAATCAGTTCGGAATCATGAGTAGCGATTGTGAAGTGTTCCCCCCTTTCGAACAGAATTTTCATCAGTTTTGAATAGTTCTCCGCTATCTCTCTTCTATCAGGATAAACCAGACTGCGGGGTTCGCTGTAGGCTCCCTTCACTAACCTGATTCTCCCACCCATCTCTAGAAGCTCATCCAAGTCATCCTCGCTTCTTCGTAGATAGGCCTGAATTGCAACTCCAGCGTTCTTGTGTCTTTTGAATATATCGGTGTAGAGTTTCAAGGTCTTGGAGGTTAGTGCTGAGCTTTCCATGTCAATCCAGAAGAGCTGACCCAGAGCTTCGGCCCTTCCAGCCAGTTTTTCTACCCTTGCTCTTACAAGATTTTGGTCTAAGAGCAGTCCAAGCTGGGTAAGTTTGATAGAGACACAACCCTTGATGCCATTCTGATTAATTGAATCTTCAAGCGCTAGGTATTCATTAAAGTGTTTTTGAGTCAAATCAAAATCGGTAATGTCTTCACCTAGGCGATTCAGAAGCACACTTTTTCCCTCCGAATTGGCCTCCTTGGCAGCCATGATGGCACCTCCCATTTCTCTATCCGCGATCCATTTTTTGGCGAAACGAAAAAGCAGACGATTCTTCAAGTCAACCATCTTGATCCACTTGGATTTCTATTATGTAGCGAAACTATTAGAAGCGGACTGTGCAATTGCCTGCTTTCGTGTACTTGTGTATAGCTGTGCGCGTCACGTCCGGCCCCGGGTCTGCAAATGAATCTTGCGGTGGCCGTTGAGCCGTTAAAAGCAAGTTCTGGCGAAAGCTTGTGGGTTTTAGAGTTGGAAAGCTTCTGAATCGCAGCTGTGCAATCATGCGGGGAATGCCTAAAGTTTATTTCATTGGTGAAGCCTGACAGTGCGTGGAAGAGCTTCCGTCGGGAATTGTGGAGCAGCAACTGAACTCAGGCGCCGTGAAGGACATTGGTGCCTTTGGGATTGACCTTGTTAACGGAACAACCCTTTTGGACTATAACTCTTCGAAGATATTTAAGGCAGCAAGCACAATCAAGATACCTATCGCCTGTGCTTTGGAAGCCCAGATAGAATCGGGCAGCGTTGAGTATGAAACCGCGGTGCAGCTGCACCGCGGTGTCCTGGTTGGTGGTTCGGGGCTTTTGCGACTTATGGTGGGGTGCGTAAAGCCTACTGTCGGATGCATGGAGGAGCTCATGCTAACAGTAAGCGACAACACTGCAACTAACATTTTGATAGACGTTATTGGAAAATCTTCTGTTAACAAGCTTCTGTCTTCCTACGGCTTCACCGATATTCGTTTGGCAGGTAAACTCATGCGCCCAAGAAAGAAACGTTTCAACTCCGCTAGCGCGAGTGATATGGCGGGGTTAATGTCGAAACTATACAAGGGCGAGATAGTTTCAAGAAGGGCATCCAAGCGGATTCTGCATATACTTGAGTTTCAGCAGCACCACTCCTTAATTCCGGCGGTTCTACCTAATTGGGGCATTCACTTTGCGAACAAGCCTGGCTCGCTCGAAGATTTAAGAGCAGATGTGGCACTGGTGTGGACCAAGGAATTTGCGTTCGCTGTCGCAATCTATGTTTCGGGATTCAGCGACTTCTACAGGGCGGAGTCTGCGGTGAGAGAAATTGCTAGAGCGGTTTTTCGGTCGGCGTCTCTCCCGGTGAGAAGATAGAAGCTCCTGCAAGCTGCTGAGCTTAACGCCGAGATTGGGTCTGTTGCAGTGCATCAAAGGAGGCTAGGGACATTATTCAGCCACCTCAGAGTACCCATCTTTGAAGATTCGTCCCCTTGGTAAGGCTTTTCTGGATGTGTGAGTGCAACCTGATCTAGGCCTAATTTGACAATATACTGTTCGAAATGCGGGGCACCGAGTCCCGATGATGCCACTTTTTGTGCCGCCTGCGGAGCAAAAATCGAAGGAACAATCAGTTCTTCGTCAGCAGCACAAGGCTCCACAGCGTCAGCCCCTCTACAACCACCTCAGCATCAAGCAACCTCGACCGGCTCGAGCTCAGTAGCCGGAGAGGGACAAACAAATCAGACTTCGGCCGGTCAAGCGGTAGGCTCAGGTCAATCCTTTGCGGAAAGGGCGATAGAACTTTTCATGAGGCACTGGACCCTCGTATTTCCCGTCGTGGGATTGCTGGTTCTTGAACTTATTATCTACCTTGTGGGTGGTCTGTTTAGTCTCGGGCTAGGACTCGGTCTTGCATTCGGATTTCATCCTTTTGCTTTGCTTGTCACTGATATCATCTTTTCAATAGTAACGGGGTTTGTTGTAGGAATACTTACAGCCTTCGTGGTAGCGATCGTCCTAGAAGAAGCTAAGAGCGCCGTATGGGGCAAGACCTTCACAATCGGTGGTGCTTGGAAGGAGGTCAAAGGGAGAATGGGCGTAGCTAGTGCGGTGGCGGTCGGTCTCGGAGTAGTGTTTGCGTTGTTCTCATTTGCGCCATTCGCGAGCTGGCTTCTTGACGGGCTCTCGATAGGTTACGTCACCATAATGTTTACGCTTATCTATAGTGACGGTAAGGGGACAGGCGACTCGCTCAGAGGCGCGGCTGTAGTGTACAGCAAGATGGCGGATAAGGATGGCTTGACTCTCTTGGCTTACCTTATTTCGTCTGTTTTGAGCGCGATACCGATACTTAACCTGGCAACCATCCCGTATAATGCCATTCTAATTAACCTCTATCAAAGAGAAGCTTCGGCAGTGTGATTGTCGGGAAGGCTGCCGGCGCCGTAATCTGAGTACTGCTGCTGGTATCGCACGCGATAGCTTTTGATTTTGGCGCGTATCTCATAGCCTTTTTGCCCACCTCCAGTCAATAGGTCGGGCAGTTATACCTCATTTGTGACTTTAGCGCTATTGGAATCTGCCACAAGAGCTTTCCTGACGAAAAATACTTAAGAATGCCCGGCTATGCGAACCCTGGAAAATGTTCTGCATGAAGTGCGGTGCGAAGATGCCAGACGATGCGTCGTTCTGTTCGAGCTGTGGCGCATCCATGAAGGGGCCACAGCAACCCGCACAGTCGGGCCAGGCGCAGATACAGAGCCAGGGCAGTCAATCTACAGCTTCTGTCACATTGCTTAAGTGTCCTAGTTGCGGCGCCCCACTTACTCCCAAGTTCGGAGAAGCGGTGGTCACCTGCGAGTTTTGTGGTGCGAGTGTATCACTTGGTTCGGAAGGGTGGAAAAATGTCCAGAAGCACACCTTGCTCCCCCTGCGATTGTCAGAGCAAAGCCAAGCGCTCGAAAAGGTTCGCGAACTCATGGACCGCGGTATGTTCCACAAACATGCGTTTGAAGAATCCAAAATCAAGGAGGGCAGTCTGGCTGTAGTGCCTTACTGGCTTGTACCATCTTCGGCGTCGACCACCGTGACTTTCATGTGGGGTGAAACCGGCAGTAATAACAGCGGTTTCGTAATAGGCGGAGCACGCTCGGGACCGGTTTTCGCGACCGGTGGCGGGGGGCAGGTGATAAACAAGACCGCTGAGCTCAACGAAAACTACAACTTCCCTGTTGTCGCCGTGCGCGGGCTCCAGGATTACCAGCCCATAGATTACCAGTTCTCCCTCCAAGAGAGGACACTATTCCAGTTAGCAGGATTACCGAAGGGATTGAAGGTGCTAAACGGAGACGTGGGGGAAGAAGAGGCCAAGGCACAAGCCAAGACGCTCGTAAAGGACCTGCAATATAAAAAGGCACATGATCTTCACAAGCATCACACAATCGAAAAGATAGAAACCCAGATAGAGGTCACTGAGGGAGAACTTCTGCACGCGCCAGTTTGGAGGCTCAAACTTGAGCACAAAGGAAAGGAAATCGACGTGCTTGTCGACGCAAATTCTGGCGGAATATTGAGTTCTCGCGGGCTTTAGTTTCGAACCCTAACCCACCTTAGCAAGTGTTCTACCAAACTTCCTGTCACCTATTCGTTTGAAACTGTAACATGGGGTCATGCGGGCTCGGCGACAACCCGACTTCTGATTGTTCCAATCGAAGATATCGTGCCTTCTACTACATCCCCCGGCTGGAGATAACGGAAGCCTCCCCGATAGGCCACTCCGGCGGGGGTACCTGTGCTAATTACGTCTCCAGGGTAAAGTGTTGTTCCAATACTCGCCCTTGAAACCAGATGAGGTATATCAAATATCATATCCTTGGTGTTTCCCTGCTGAACCCGTTTCCCATTTACCCTACACTCCAGATCGAATGGCCCGGAGCCAGCTTCGTCGACAGTTACCAGCCAGGGCCCGGCGGGAAAGGCCGTGTCCATGCCCTTTCCGAGTGTCCAGTTTTTTCCTTGGTCTGACAAATCGAGATTGAGTTCGTTGAACTGGAAATCCCTAAAGCTTACATCGTTTGCTACAAAGTAGCCGGCTATGGCATCGTGGGCTTGGTCCGGTTCCACATTTTTTACCCTTTTGGAGATTATGACGGCAAGCTCTATTTCATAATCCATCTTTCGCGATGCCCTTGGTTTAATGATATCATCGTAAGGACCGGCAACTGCAGAAGTTGGTTTTAGAAACAGGAAAGGTGCGGAAGGTTGTTTTTCCCCGGCCTCCGCGACGTGCGAACGATAGTTATACGCGGCGCATAGAATTTTAGAACGTCGACTGATTGGAGCATCCAAGTGCAATGCCTTGACAGGTACCTGTTGGAACCGAGCTAGTATGTCACTTGCTTTCCACTCAGCCACAAGCCCAAGTCCTCCCTCCGAAAGAAATGAATCAATTTCCCCAAATCTGCGTGAAACATCCAGCCCCTCACTGCTCGCCACTTCAGCGAGGTTTATTGCGCCGGAATCTTCCACTAACCACAGGTTCTTCTCTGGGGCTTCGTCACGCTTGGGCGTGAGTGATGCATAGCAGATTTTCATAATTTCCAACACTATTTGGGCGAGCCAGTATTAGGAATATCGGCGAGGAACATGAAATGCTCAGCGAAGAAATCTGTTCCGTGTTTATCTCTTTTAGGGACGTTCGAGCCGAAACCATTCTCGTAGACTGGTTGCACCGCTGGTTTCCGGCCAATCTTCGTGGGCCATGGATTCCGCTCCAAAATAGAAACACGAGGCAAGCCAAATATTAGAGGAATGATTCAGACAGTAAGAATGGCTTGCACATTCAAGAGGGGGCTGAGCGGAAGTGGAGCATACCTTATTGTGTTCTTGATACTCCTTGCCACCCTGAGTGCTTCGTTCTCAGGTGAATTTGCTACCGGGGCTAGTTTTCCTAGGTGGGTGGCTGACGACATACTCGAGCCCAACTCGTCAGGCTCCAGTTATCAGGGCACGGTTCTTACTAAAGGGGGCTATCTCGCGTATGAATTGTCGCTTGGACGGGGGCAGTTCGTCGTGTACCAGGCTCTTGTGAATTCCAGTGCCACGGTCATGCTCCTCACGCCCGCTGAATATTCTTTGTTTCAGCAGGGCGAGGGGTTTTTGGCGAACTACTCAGCCACTATTAACGCATCCGAAATCAACCTCGTCAAGGCTCAAGCTGGGCAGTTCTTCATTGTCTTAACTTCGAACGGCTCCCCTGTATACGCATATCTCGGTTATGTGGTAGCCTCCGGAAGTTGGAGGCCGTTTGCGCTTAGCAGTTCAAACAATCTTAGTATTATGGTTCCCAATCTGAGCAAGGTAAGTATTGAGTTGATCGCGACTCAACCCGTAAATGCGAGCATTATTTACCCCGCGTCACATTTTCCGAGCCCTCTTGGAGAACTTTCTTACAGCGTCACTCGAACCATGACGCTCACCGGGGGAAAATACACACTTCGCCTTGCATCCGCGGCTGTGGGCACGGCCTTCGTATTTGCAGCGCTTTCGCCCACACTCGTGAACCCCGGGAACTATGTCCAGAGCTCGATGCCCACCGGAGTCACGTCTTATGGCGTGTTTGATGTCAACGGGGAGCTCGAGGGCTATACGGTTTACACGACCGCCGTCCTAGGTTACGCAAACATTTCGAGCATATCGGCATTTAATCCCATGCCGCCCGCGAACATTTCCGAAAGCGGCGCGAGTCTGCAGCTTAACGCCATGATGTCAGTGAATTCCCCGACTGGTGAGCAAACATACTGGCTACAGAACGTTCTGGACATTGTGACTGGGAACCATACCCTCGCGTACGCTGATAATATTTGGAACGTCTCAGCGCCCTATGCGAATCTAACGCCGTACCTTGTATCAGGAGAGGGAAATACTGGCCCGGCGACGCATCAGAATTATTACGGATTTGAGTCAAACTTTGCAAACTACACTCTCCCTCTTTCAATACTGCTTGTGACAAGTGTCATTTCCTCGGGTCAAGGACCGGTAGTCATGTTTGGTTACAGACCCTACTCGAACGGAAGTGCTAATTCAAGACCAGTCTACTTTGACAACGTTAGCCTTCGAGTGCCAGGTTCGGCGCCGAGAATTGAGATAACTCCCTACAACACTACACCCGATATGCCGGGATTCTCTGGTTCGATTTATGACTTGGAACTGGTCTTTGGCGGCGAAGGGAATGGGGAAACCACTACTTTCAGTTCGCTCAACGCCTCACTGGGGCTCTACTACTTGTCAGCCATAACATCTGCGAAGTGGGAAATTGCTGCAGTTCCTTCAGTCTACACATACGGAGTAAACACTGGGGAGACTGCGACCAACTTGGCCGTATCGCTCTTGAATGGCTTTGCCGCAGTCACTACCGGTGTAAAGGACTATGGATTGCTGAGCAACTTCTTTTCTCCCCCTGCTCCGAATGGATATGAGCTTGTGAAAGGTATCGAGCTGAATAGCTCGACTACGACGAGCAGCACAAGTGGGGCGAGTGGCTCCAGCACGTCAGCAACCCCAGCGCCTACGAGCATCACCCAGTCCACGATGGCGGAGCCGGATACAACAACTGCTATCAACACTTATTCGAACACATCAACTTCCCTGATAGCTCTCTCCAGTATTCCCTCTCGATTGATTGTGGGTGCCGGGGTTGTTGCTCTGATCCTTATAATTGCCTTAGCCGCAGTTAGTGGGACAAGGAAACAATCTCAATTTGGCCGCGCAGGGGCATAGCCCCGTAAAGTGTTCGCGCTTTACAGGCCGCACTCTGAATCGTGATACTGTTAATCTCCGGGCATCGCCAAAATTAAGCGAAAGCCAGAATTCAAGATAATATTGTCATAGACTACTTTGATTTGATATTGAGTAAATGTTCTAGTGTCGCAGCGGTGACGACATTGCGGGTTTCTTTAGCACGGCGAACCAACCTGTGCAGAATTGATCACATGAGCCACTTCCATGCTGCAGCGAGAATTGGTGGCAATTCTTGGCAATCTGCACTCCATAAATACAATAAACTTAGCACTCTTTTGTGCCGTAACTGGTTTTGGCAACCGCGCTTCCTGCAGGCTCCGATCCTTTTAGGGAGAAGGTCTCGGATGTGTGACCTCTGAACGAGGCTGTCAGTAACAACAGTTCTCAAGGCTGGGCGACTTTTGGTTTTCCTGAGCGGTGGGTGAGCGCAGACTTGACCGGTCATTAGACTGACCTTTCGTGCTATCTACGTGGGGGGGGGGTCTCTGCCAAACACGCAGTCCGTGTCTCATGGGGGCCCATCTGAAGGAGGCTGCGACAATGATTACACGCGTCTTCTAGAGGTACCCTGCCAAGCTCATGATTTAGCCTCTCGTGTGTGAGATATGTTGAGAGTGGCACTGAATGCCTCGAATTTTGCTTACAAGATTTTCTTTATGTGCAGATTTTATCTCATCTTTTCTAGGCTCGAGCTGAACTCGCTACTAGATCCATCCCTTGCCGAGCAACGGCGGCTGAATCCACAGATTCTGCAAATCCTAACAATGTATGCTTGCTTACAATGGAAAACTAGGCTGTTCCAATGGCCCAATACGGGTCACTGGCATTCCGGCCCAAAGCCAAAGCACTGCAGCCTGACAGTGCCGATTTCGTTCGATTCTAGTATTGGTCGCCACTCATAAGTGTTTTGGTCAAGTCCATATATAACTTGGACGAAACCGCAAAGCATTTTGGGGCAAATTTGTTTGTATCGCGAATTGCCGGAGCAAGCTGCGATATCATGGAGCGGAGGAAAGGACAGTGCATTGGCGCTGCATAGGATAAAGACTTCGGGGAAATACAACCTAGTTTCACTGTTATCGGTTGTGAACACAGACTCTGCAAGGGTGAGCATTCACTGCACCAGGCTGGAGCTTCTTAGGACTCAGGCGAAGAGCCTGCGCCTCCCGATAGTTCAGGTTTCGCTGAGAAATGGTGCGCCGAATGAGGAATACGAACGGACGCTTGGCGCACAGTTGAGAAAGCTCCGTGAGAAAGGAGTAATCACCGTGATATACGGGGACATTTATCTTGAAGACGTAAGAGAATACAGGGAGAGACTTCATGAGAAGTATGGTATAGCATGCGAATTCCCCAATTGGGGGGAGGACACTTCAGAACTTTCGAGGGCGCTAGTTACCTTGGGTATCAAGGCCGTCCTGTGTTCCGTCAACCTTTCCACACTCTCACCGGACTATGTCGGCAGGCGCTATGATGCTTCTTTGATTGAGTCTTTGCCAAAGGGAGTAGACCCATGCGGGGAAAAAGGGGAATTTCATACGTTCGTGTATGACTCTCCTGACTTTTTCGAACCAGTGCATTTTCAGATGGGAAATCGTTTTGAGAGAGATGGATTCGCATATGTTGATTTGACCCCCGCACCTAGGGTGTGACTAGGGGTAACAGAAAGCATATACGGTTCAATGAGCGAAGCTTTAAGCAAGTAGCGAGCGGGGAAATGGTGCAGTTTACTAAAAAACCTGAAGCAGCTTCTGAAAAACAAAAGATGACCGTGACTGAGAGGGAATATCAGCTTAAGAAATATGGCGCCGAGCATGAAGATGTAAAGTACTGGGTAAACGCCTGCCTCCAAGGAGAAGGGGAGAAGCGGAACACAGCCATTTGGATGCTGTTGGGGTTACTTGGGAAAACGGCGCTGTCAATGAAATTCCTAGCCGAGGTGTTCATTCCCTTCATGAAAAAGGCGCTCACAGAGTGGGGAAGTGACGCCGAGAAGGTGAACGCGATTCTTATACTGAATGCGGTAATGCAGACTCTTGAAACTCCTGGCAGGGCGCTCATCTACCAGCGGCTCAAAGGAGAGCTGGAAGAGGCTTCCAAGGCAAAAGGGGAGCTTGGAACGGAAGCACTAACCGCGCTCACGCAGCTCTGGCCCTAAGGGGAGTGGCAGAACGTGCTGGGTATAACTCTTGAGACCCTGAGTGCGCCGGGTATGGAAACTAGAGCCGAAATTATTGCCGATTGGCTCAGCCGTATGACTAATGAGAACAGGCATAAGATTCGCGAAAGATTAACTGGGTTTATCGGCTAGGCGGACGCAGAGGTGGTGATGCTAGCCAAAAAAATTCAGCTGGCCCTTCGCGAATCACGACATAAACCAGAAAAAGCTGAGCTCGAGCGGTTATCTAGCATTTTTGACTAGAGCTCAGTCCGGCACGAGCCAGGAATTGGGGGTGGTACAATCAATGGAGGGGTAGACTCCTACGAACGAGGCCTAGCTTTTAAGCCGGCTGAGTCAAAGGCTAGCCCTATCCTCTTTTCGACTTCTCCCGCGGCTGGCGTTCTCCTTACTTCAAGCTTAGCATGAGCTTCTCACCTAGGTGTTGCCGGAGCACTGACAAAATATCGCGAGTCTCCGTAGCAGCTGTAAAAAAGATATCTAGATTACTGCATGCATCGACGGTGGATAGCAGCCGACTTTCAGCAAGGAGCATAAACGATGCGAGTATTTATAATGCGATAGCAACTGAGAGTGGACGTTGTTCCTTGCTTATGAGAGCAAAGAATTCCCATTTGTCATGGACCTTTTGATGATGTCCGCAACTGCGCTCGGTGCTAGGCTGCGAATTCTACAAATAGGCCTTTCTACGTTGCTGGCTGGCACTGGCAGTCGGGCTCGCCTGCAGTTGTCGCCCGCCTTTCCTTGGCAAACGCACCAAAATTTTCTCTTTTGGGATTCTCTGCGTCTCCGCCTTCCCCCCGTGATTTTGACACTTCTCCTATGGAGTCTAATGTTCATATAAACCACATAAAAGGATGAATACAATGCTTTCGGCTCGCCCTTCAACGACAGCCAATTTCGACACAATCTTTATTTCAAACTGGACAAATTGCCTAGAGCAATACCCATATGATTCATTGCAGAGCACTCGGCGTGGTCCTCCTTTTAGTGTTGGTCGGTTTGTCGCCGCTGTGTCGCGACTCCCTTGCAGCACAGCCTTCACTACCGCCCTTCTCAATCTACGGGTCGCCAAGCGTCCCAAGCAATTCACCCACTCTCAATCGAACAGGAGAGTATTGGGGACCCTACATGAGCAGCATCTACATAACTTGGTTCACTTCGACAGAGGCTGCGATCGAAGCATTGGTTAACGGTTATATTCAGTATGATTACACCGGAATTGCGACCCCCGAACAGTATGACCAACTCGCGTCCTACGCGGCCAGTGGAAAGGTGGGGCTAAACTCCACCCCGACAGACTATATAAACTACATTGGCTTTGCCTACGACCGGTACCCGTTCAACAACACGCACTTCAGGCGCGGAATTCAGCACCTGGTTAACTATCAGGACATAACTTCTGCATTTGATAATGGTATACTGGGCACGGCCTCTCCTTACTACCTTTATCCAGAAGTTTACCCGGGCTACTTTAGTTCGCAGCAACAACAGGCCTATGAAACATATGGGAGCTTCAATACAACCGCAGCGATAAAGGAGTTCGAGGCAGCTGGGCTAATCGACCACGTTTCTCAGGGCTACTGGAGCTACCCAAACGGAACGCGTGTGAGCCTGCAACTAGACCTGTGGAACTCTCTGCTGGAACTGGGTCAGGCGCTGGTGAGCTCATTAATAGCGAACGCAGCATCGATAAACATCACAATAACGCCGGTGGTGATAGGTTTCGATACCTTTGCGTATGACCTTCTCCCGTCGCAGGCAATGGGTATGTATCTCATCGACGAGTCAGGGGCTGGTGCTCCAGCCGAGCCGAACTTCTGGTATAGCTGGTTGGGGGACGCGCCCTTTAACAAAGAGCTCTTCCACTACACGAATGCCACAGCGTGGGATCTTCTGAATAGGCTTCAGTACGACTCCTCTACGCTGCAGCTTGCACGAGAGTACGCGAATCAGGTTGGCGTGTTTTTCCAGGAAAATGTGCCGATAGTAATGCTGGGCTGGACGAATATCATCACTCCGTCTAATACGCTTACTTGGAGAGGGAACGTTCTGCAGGGCGGAGTAGGCTACGCCTTTCCAGGGGATATCCATCCCGCGAATTCAACTTTCGGAGGTCTGTACAGGTTCGGGGATAACAATCCAGTATCCGCGCCTAATATTTACACTGCTGTAGATGGCGCGGACATAGAAGCCTACGCGTTTGAACAGGTTACACCGATGCAGCTTTCCTACAACACTAGCCAGCTTTTCCCTTGGGTGGTTTACAACTGGACTATCACACCGGGATCTGGAACTATGCCTAATGGCCATTACTACAACGGTTCGGCAGTTGAACTGCACGTGCTGCAGAATGCAGTATGGCACGATGGGACCCCGCTCACTGCCATAGACCTTAACTTCACGATATGGTATCTGGACTTGGGTGGGTTTGCTGCTGACCCTTACAACCCCGCGCAGGACACAATTAGTATCGCCCCGGGCATAACACTGAATCTCACCGCGACGAGCGAGAATCCGTCTCCGACCTTCTTCGATGCAGTGCCGGGTCTCGTAGGAACGTATGTATCCCCAGCCAACCCCTACACTCTCACGGTTTACTTCAACACGAGTTCAATCTTCTCGGTATACAGCAGTTACCCTGGTATCTGGGGTACCGCTATATTGCCGGAGCACGCGTTTTACAACATCACTCCAAACGAGTACGCCAGTGAACCGCCGCAGGATTACCTGAGCCAGCAGATTGGAGCCGGGGGTTACATGTTCAATTCGTGGAGCCCGACCGGGACGTTCTACACGATGTCTTATTTTCCGTCCTACTTCCTTGCTAACCCCTATTCCAACCTCTACAGCGTGAGCCAGGGCTCGGCTGCCAGTTTCATGATGAACGTAACGGTCTACGGAGATCACGTCACCCAGACCCCCTCCGGCTATTTCGCAAGTTTCGACGAAGTGAGCACGGGCTCCGGTGCGCTCTACGTGTTGAATCCATCGACGCTCTCTCGGGAGGATGTCGTGCCACTGGTCAGCTCGGGTAACGGGGTCTATACTGCTACGATAGGTACATCCAACCTGTCTCCGGG
>JAKAWJ010000036.1:12503-15919 GCA_021817005.1 archaeon
GGGTATCTACTACCTAGTAGGTCAGGTGAACTGGACAGGCACCCCGTATTACTACTATTATGGTACCGGCTCCACCCACCAGAACGCCTACTCTTATCACGTTTACGCAGTCCTGAATATCACCGCGACGCATTCGAAATCAACCTCGAGCCCGACCACAGCATCTTCTTCTTCGCTGACTATGTCAAGCGGCACATCTGGCGGGGTCACAACTACGAGGGCGGCAGGAGTGTCGACAGCAGAAGTGGTAGTGATATTCCTAGTAGCCGTCGCGGTAGTACTTATCGGCGTTGTGGCATCCCGCAGGTCGTGGCGGAGGTAAAAGTAGTAGTCGAATTCAGAGCCCACCAGTGCCCACTTTGGGACCTAACACCTTCCGCTACTCACGGCTCAGGTCGTTGAAGTGACACTGTGGAGTCTTACGAACAGAAACCATAGAGCTCTGGTCCTGCGCAAATCCGATTGCATAGCGAGGGCAGATCGGAGGAACGGGAGGCCAATGGTCGAAAGCACACTAAGCGTCGCCATCGGACAGAGTCGCCTTGTTGCTTCTCGCCCTTCGGTGACATACGGTATTGCCGCCATCCAAAGACCCCTGGTTATACCGCGCAACGGAAAGCAACGTAGTGTTAGGTGTTACAGTCTATGGAGCTCTTAGCAATAGTTAGTCCATTGCCTAGCGAATATCGCCCAAGTGCCGGCTTTGCCAGGGCTAACGGAATCGAGTGGATGGTTCCGTCGCATCAAGATCCGAAACCTGCTCGACAAGCAACTACCTCGGTAGCTCAGATAGGTGATGGCGAATCCTACGGTCTGCTGCGCCGACCCAATAGTTCGCAGACGCATTTTCGGCGACGAGGTAGAGGGTCTTATGGGTATTGTGAATAGTACACCGGAGAACTGGGGGACCCTGTTTTCTCTACAAAACGTCGTGGGATACAGTACAAGTGTTCAAGGAGCCAAGCAACGCAATCTGGGTACTACTATCAAAGCCGGAGAATCCACGCTAGATTATTTCGTGGTAGCAGCTACCGGCGTAAGCACAGCTCCGTAAGGTGTAATACATCTCAGAAGCTCACAGAGGAACTACCCTGCCTATCTCGCTTATGGCATCTATCCCATAGCATTTAGCGAGCTCTTCCCCACGAAATATAGATACTCGGGTGCTGGCTTGGCTCTGCAGATTGGAGCGATCTATACTGGATTGATACTGGTTGCGGTCGCGCCGCGCGTTCTTTAAGTTGCCCACGGGCTGGCTAGCGCATGGCCGCATATGGCTGGGATATCCATGGCTATGACATTGGCGGCGCTGGTGTGCCTTCTTGCAGTCAAGCCCCCCCAAAGAATCTGACTTGGTTGCTGTCGAAGACGCTTCGCAGTGGACCCGTAACAGTTTTCGGGGGGAGACTACTCCTTGGTGAGAAGGGCAAGCAGCGACCAAGAGACATCGACGGTCCGCCAATCGTATACCCTGCAGTTTACACGTTCGTCGCGGTTAACAACCCTCCTCATATGGCTCTAGAAGTGACCACTTTTTGAGCAGTCTGTTATATGATCTTTCCAAATGGACCTAGCGCCCACCTAGCGCGACCACTGTTCTATTCTCCTAGCATCGCTCCGGCACACCAAAAAACGCATGAGAAGTCTCTGCAATGCTTTTGGAATCAATTCTCGAGTCCGTCCGCAAGGCTCGGCAGACCTGTGGCCGAAACTTTCACCTCACAACGAGAGAGCCGCGTGTCTTCAGTAACTTTGTTTGGTTATCGCTTCTTTGCGCCTACCGGAAGAGGGGGCACAGCCTCTGCTACCCGGATCCTCGCATCCACCACGCGGACACCCTCCCCGTTTGCAAGAACCATTACGGGATTCAGGTCAAGTTCGGCAATCTCGGGTATGTCTTCCACAAGTGCGCCCACTCTAAGAACCAATTCTCTAAGCGCCTTCACATCGTAGATGGGTCCGCCGCGATAGCCGTTGAATAGCGGATAGGTACGAAGGGAGCCCAGCATTTCATCCACGTCTGATTCGGTAAGCGGAGTAAGTTTAATTGCAAAATCTCTGAGGAGCTCTGTGGTCACCCCTCCGGCGCCACAGGCCACTGCGGGCCCAAACAGAGGGTCATACACAATCCCGACAAGCATCTCCAAACCAGAGGGTATCATCGGCTGCACGAGGTAGCCCGTGACCTCGAAGCCGGCAGAGGCGACTTTATCTATCATGTTCCTCGCAGCCATCACTGCCTCGTCTTGGCCGTTCAAGTTGAGCGCGACCGCACCGGCCTCAGTTTTGTGTAGCAGCTTGGCTGCTACAGCCTTAACCACCACCTTTCCGCCGAGCTCTTTCGCTGCCCTGCCGACTTCTTCGGGTGTCGTTACTCTGTATGTCCTGACGAAAGGTATCTTGTAACACCCAAGAATAGACTCCGCGTCTTCAGGGGCCAGCCACGACTTTCCGCTTTTTAGAGCACGGGCAACGATTGCTGCAGCCTCGCTCCTGTTGACGTCCCCGAATGTAACCGGCGTCCCCAGAGGCTTGGAACGCCACTCTTCGTACTTGACTGCGTGGGCGAGCGCATTTGCAGCGTCCTCCGGAAACCTGTACGAAGGAAGCCGGATTCCATCTCCTGTAAGCAAGCCAGATATTCCGTGAGTGGCCATGAAACACGTGAGTACGGGAAGTCGACCGCCAAGCTGCTTAACGCTCGAGAGCACTGACCGCGCTACCGACTCGGGCTCTATCGAGGCTGGCGGGATAAAGATCACTATCATGGAGTCAACCGAAGGGTCTTTTGCCACTGTAAGAATTGCGCTGCTATAATCTTCGGCCGTTGCCGAAGCAATCATGTCTACAGGGTTTCTAACAGAGGCTTCCTCCTTAAGGAAAGTCCTTAGCGATTCCTGTGTCGAGAGGCTAAGCTCGGGAACTCTTAGGCCGAGGGATTCGCAGGCGTCGGCAGCGAGAATGCCAGCCCCTCCCGCGTTGGTTATTATGGCCACCCTGTTACCTGCGGGAACTGGCTGCGTGGAGAGAAGTGCGGCCACGTCAAACATTTCGTTCAAGGTATCTGTTCTGATGACGCCCGCCTGATGGAAGAGGGCTTCAACCGTGACATCCGACGCCGCTACCATTGCGCCAGTATGGGACTGCGTAGCTCTGAAACCCGCGGAAGAGCGTCCGCTTTTGACTGCTACGATCGGCTTCTTATTCGCAACACGCTTCGCGATTCGTGAAAACTTTCTTGGATTGCCGAAAGATTCCAGATAAAGCAGGATGACTGAAGTTCTGTCATCGCTCTCCCAGAATTGTATCAGGTCATTCGCGGATATGTCGGCTTTGTTACCTACAGAGACAAATGCGGAAAGTCCCAGTCCGAGCGAGTTTACGTAGTCAATTACGGCGATTCCAAGCAGATCGGA
>JAKAWJ010000037.1 GCA_021817005.1 archaeon
AACACCTGCGTACAGACGAGAATTACCGGCTGCTCAGTCCTATCTACCTTGCAACCAGGGTGACCACGCCCGCTATGTTCATCCACAGTACGGAAGACTACAGGTGTCCGCTTGACCAGTCGCTCATGTTCTACCACACCCTGCGCGACCTGAATAAAGAGGCGTACATTGCAGTATTTAGGAAAGGCTCTCATGTTCACAGTCTGCTCGGCTCACCCGTTCATCGGAAAAAACGCCATAAATTGATGCTGGACTTTTTCGACTCGAAGCTCGTCCGGAAGGAGCCCGTCTTCAAACCTACGCTCTAGCTCCCTTCAGGGCTCCGAGGAAATCAGTGAACCGGTGTCCCTAGACTGCCGCTCCTTCCGTAGCCGCCCCGCCGCAAGTAAGGGAGATTTAGATACGAACCGTTATGCTGTTGTGATACACCTTCCAAGCAGAGTGTAAGACCTGCCGGTCGGGCATGAGTGGCCGTTCAGCCGCATTGGTCATTTGCCTTCGGTTTCGGGAGCGCGGATGAGTAAGGCCAGTGCAAACGCAGCTTGCGTTGGCCCATGAACTACGCCCGTGCCCTCGGCCAGCGGCACAAGAGCTACGTTCAGTTTACTTTTTGCATCCGTCTCGGCCCGAATCGCGAGTGTCTTCTCGCCACAAAAAGCTAGGGCCACCGCGAGGCGAATCAAACTAACATCTGCAAGTTACTGAAAGCCGAAACGAAGGATACAATACTTAGACACTTGACATGAATAACCCGAGGACTTGGAAAGCACTCTGTCGTAAGAAGGCGGTCCGACCGGCAGGCAAATGGTTTCAGCGAGTCAATGAGCTGTCAAGCGGCAGATAGTGTACAGGGCTTCCGCACTAAACTCTTTATATCCGTCCCGAGATGAGGTATTTGGTTACGTTGTCGGTCAATTGGTCCCTCCCGTTCAATGAAAAGATTCAGGTGGCTGAAGGCATAAAGTCTCTGACTCCTGAGGCATTCAGGCAGTTACACGAATCCAGCATTAAGGACCCGGCGACCTTTTGGGCGAAAGTTGGCTCGGAATTGGATTGGTTCAGGAAGTGGGATACCCCGCTTGACAACAGCAATCCTCCCTTTTACAAGTGGTTTGCAGGGGGAGAACTCAATGCGAGCTACCTCTGTGTGGACCGTCATGCGAAAAGCTGGCGCCGTGATAAAGTGGCATTTTACTGGGAAGGAGAGCCGTGGGAAAAATCCGGTCCAAAGGATAGGAGAACGCTCACTTACGCGGATTTATATCGGGAAGTAAACCGGGTCGCATACCTTCTGCGCAGCCGCTACGACATACAAAGGGGAGACGTAATTGGAATCTATCTTCCCATGATCCCCGAATTACCAATTCTCATGCTGGCCGCGGCCCGCAT
Source organism: archaeon (assembly GCA_021817005.1). Classification (GTDB taxonomy): domain Archaea; phylum Thermoproteota; class Thermoprotei_A; order Marsarchaeales; family Marsarchaeaceae; genus JAKAWJ01. The sequence goes on from JAKAWJ010000037.1 coordinate 1,390, forward strand.
AGGAGCTGCCTTTACAGTTGTTTTCTCTGGATTTAGTTCAGATGCCCTCGCAGACCGGTTCAACGATTCCAATGTCAAACTGGTAGTTACAGCTGACAGCGGATGGAGACGTGGTGCAGTAACGCCACTCAAGCCAGTAGTGGACACCGCTCTTGCTCACGTAAAGAGCGTGAGACACGTGCTCGTAGTCAGGCGCAGCGGGCTGAATGTCGAAATGCATTCGGGTCGTGACGAGTGGTGGGACGAAGCGCTATCTCACGTTTCGTCCGGAGCCAAGGTTGAGCCCGAAAAGATGAAATCTGAAGACACGCTCTACATCCTCTACACGTCGGGTACAACAGGCAAACCCAAAGGTCAGGTTCATGATACGGGCGGCTACCTTACGCTTCTGCACGCGACTATGCGATGGGTATTCGATGCGCGCGATGAAGACGTATACTGGTGCGCCGCCGATATCGGGTGGGTCACTGGGCACTCATACATTGTATTCGGCCCCCTTCTTGAGGGCGTTACCAGCGTAATGTATGAGGGCGCACCTGATTACCCCTCACCGGACAGGTGGGCATCCATAATCGAGCGCTACGGGGTTACGCTATACTACACGTCACCCACTGCGATCAGGTCTTTCATGAAACTAGGGGATGAGTGGGTGAAAGGACATGACCTTTCTAGCGTGAGGCTGATGCATTCCGTTGGAGAACCTATTAATCCAGCAGCATACCGCTGGTTCTCATCACTCGTCGGCAAACCCCGAATACCATTCGGAAGCACATGGTGGATGACCGAAACTGGTGGCATTATGATCTCGCACGTCCCGGGAGTGGGAATGATACCCATGAAACCCGGAACGAACGGCATGCCCATACCAGGGATCAAAGCCGAGGTATTTGACGAACAAGGCAAGCCCCAGAAGCCTGGCGAGCGGGGTTACCTCGTAATCCAAGACCCGTGGCCCGGAATGCCAGTGACAATATACAAGGACCCAGAGCGATTCAAGCAGGTTTACTTCTCCAGGTTCAAGGGCGCCTTCTATAGTGGTGATTACGCAGTCAAGGACGAAGACGGATACTTTTGGGTCCTGGGAAGGTCTGACGAGGTCATCAAAGTGGCCGGACACAGGCTCGGCACGTACGAACTCGAGTCCGCTCTGGTTCAGCACCCAGCAGTCGCTGAAGCTGCCGTTGTTGGACGGCCCGACGAAGTGAAAGGTGAAGTTCCCGTGGCCTTTGTAATTCTACGCCAAGCCAAAGCTCCCAGTGAAGAACTGCGGCGCGAGCTAAATCTCTGGGTTCGAGAGAAAGTCGGACCGGTTGCCGCGCTCTCGGCGGTGTATTTCGTCTCGAAGCTCCCAAAGACGAGGAGTGCCAAGATTATGCGGAGAGTCGTTTCCGCGGTTGTCTCAGACAGAGACGTGGGGGACACAACAACTCTAGAGGATGGCGCTTCTGTGGATGAGGTAAGGCGAGCCTACGCAGAATTAGCAGAAGAAGTGAAAGAATCTAGAGTACACTCCGCTACCTAGCCACAAATGGAGTTCAAGAGGCATTTCATGCAGCACAAAGTCCGGCACTGATACATCTCTCTGGGCAAGCCAAACTACCCATATGTTACAGCGTCTCATCTACGAGGACAGATTCTGCCTACCGTCACGCGGTCAAGTGCGCATCAAACCCACAGTCCGGGTTTGTCATGGGACATGCCGGTAATGTCAAGCTCGAACAAGTGATTCGACTTTTTGATGCGGGAAAGGCGGAAGTCAATCTAAACAATCGTGACGGCCCCTCGATCTACACCATGTAGGGTTTAGGCTGATGCACAAGTAATAGCCTTAAATGGGGGCAGTCTCTTCGCGAGGTGTAGGCGTAATACGTGAGTCAGAGTCTATGAGGGCGGAGAGCAATGCCGGGTCTAACTATGTGCCAAGCAATGATTCAATGGTGAGTAGCTCGAAAATCATTCACGAGATACTCTTGAGCCAAGGCAGCGCGGGAAGAACGCAGAAGGAAGGCAGACAGTGCAAGAGGGCCAACATGTACGCACAAAAATATCTTGAGTTCTGCGTACGTAATGGTTTGCTAAGGAAGACATCCGGAGGCTATGTGCTGACTCCGAAGGGGGAAGAATTCATAGAATTCCTGGACAGAGCCTCATCGCTCAAAAACGATATCCTCCGCGGACATTTAGGATTTCCTCCATTATCAACCATAGAGAGATAGCCAAATAGTTAACCAAAAAGGGTACTTTACCCTCTCCCTGCTGGGACGAGGTTCCTTTTGGCTTGCGAGCGGATTTGGTTGGTCGCAGTCCCTAACGCGCCAGCTAGGGACCGGTGCGCTCTGAGTCTTGTATTGATTTCCAATCCTATTTCGCTGAACTGACTACCGCGTCAGACAAGCTCGGGACGGCAACCCCGAATGGGCCCTTATACGAGGGCCTCAGTCGAAGCCCTTACCAGAGACTAGGCGCTCGATTCCGCTTTGAGCGCTAGAAATGTCCTTCTTCAATGATTCAATCTGCTCCATGAACTGGATAAATCTCACGCCTTTTGGGGTAGTTGTATACGTCGCACCTTGCTTCACTATGAGTCCGTTATTGAAGCAGAAATCCAGATACTTAGATAGGAGAACTGGGTTGAGATTGGAACGGAACATGATGTGAGTTTTACGAGAACCTTGAACCGCTGCAGTCAAAACATCTCTCACGAGCTCCGGACGGCTCCTTCTTACCCGGAGGGGCTCCTCCTTGAATATTATAACCTCGTTTAGTTCAGTCACTTTAACCGCTTGAATCGTTGCCCCTTCCGCCAGTATATATAGATTACCCCCTGCATTAGGTATGGCACTCCGGAATCAGTAATCAAGGCACATTAGCTGTGCGCCCACCTCGGAAGATGCCATCCAAGAGTTCGGGATTTCCCTATGTCGATGAGGATAAATCGTCGGCTCACTACGCGACGTTAGTCTTTGCCCACGGTGGCGTGCGACTTAGCCCATCGCTCCTGGCCGATGGTTCCGGAGATCACTCACGCATGCCAAGAAGTTCGAGTTCAGCGTGTGGTAACTACAATGCCTTCATCAATAATCACGATTAATGGAGGGTGTCCCCCGCCGATTTCCGCTATTCTCTGGCGCTTTTCGCTGATATCCAGTTCATCGCGTTGTTTTGTCATTTACCGAAACATTTAATATATCTCTACTGCAGTGACACTTAACAAAAAATGATTAAAATGACTATGAGTAATCCAGAAAGAATAGATTACTCTTACATTAAGAGCATCTCTCCAATGGTTATTGAGACCTATGAAATGGCTTTTTCGTTTAGATATAAAAATTTGATAAAAACTGAAAATTACCGAAAGGCTAAATATCTAGCCGACATGGGTGATAGGACAACAAATGGAGGCCGTCAACATGTTTGGCGAGTGCTTGGGCGACGGACCCTTTTAACCGGTTCTGACCCGGATAGTCTTCCGAGTAAGGGGGCCGACTAAAGGTGTCGAGCCTAAAGTCTATCCGCGCGCTTGCGGCGAACGATGTCTTCGAAGGAGTAATTGAGCTGGGTCCGCGTGACCTGAAGAGGGTCGCGCAGCTAAAGGGTCTGGATTACGCTACCGCAGTGCGAACATTTCACAGGGCCCTCAAGGAGTTCGGTTTGAAGGTGTGGGCCGGCGCAAACAACGAGATGCTTGGTTTAGTAATGGCCTTCTTTGTCTGCAAACCCGAGGCGGATTACAGAGACGTAGCTTTTGACGCTTTCTCCTCCCTGCCGAATCTGGCTTGTCTTGGAGTGGACATGACGGACCTTACGACAATATACGGCTTAATGTACGTTCCAGCGGATTCTGCTGGACATACCTACATGACACTTTTCGAGGAGTTGAAGAAGCGTCGGGTGCTAGCGGAATACTGGACTTACACGGTTAGCAGGCAGCTTCGATATTCATTGAGGCCTGAGTGTGTGGACTGGACCACGGGGAAACCTAGCTTTGACTGGGATGCTCTTCGCGACCGCGAGCCCGAAGATACAGTTTTCGGTCTGAGTGAGACCCCTCAGGCGGATTACATAGATCTGTTAATCATCAAGGAACTGGAGTCTGACGCCACACTCACATTTGCCCAAATATCAGAAAGACTCAGTCTAAAGAATGGCGTCAGCATTAGTGACAGACTCGTTCTCTATCACTTTACTAACCATCTCATGGGACGGCGGCTGTTGTCTCGTTACAAGGTATTTTTCCCGCTTTCGAATGTTGTGTCCACCTTCCTGATCGCGAAGGTTCGCCCGGGTCATCTCGATAGCTTTGCTAGGATGGTAAGGCGAGCTCCTTTCCTAGGTATAGAGCTCTTTAACGAAGATGGCGAAATCCACATATCCACACACAACGTGCCCTTGGAGCACTTGGAGGGATTCGTCAAATTCGTCCACGGAAAGCTCGCCCCGCTCGTGAGCTCACTCGACTTCAAGATGTCGATTCAGGGAATGAGGCTTGTATACACAATTCCTTTCGAGCTCTTTGACCGCGAAACCGGAAGATGGATGTATGACCCCGCACGCGACCTAGAACGAATTCAGACCAAAGCTGAAGGTCTCCGTGCAAAAACCGTTCTGAAAGGGATGAATCAAAAGTGACTCTGGCCAAAACCTTGCGAAACATCGGGTCGGCTGAGATAACTTCAGGCGATGTGCGGCGAACACTTGAAGATACTCTGGGTGTGACAGTCACAAACGTGCTGTTTTCTGAGTGGTTGGACATTGGCCACGACTCTCCATCCAACCTTTCACCCGACCAGCTGAGAAAGCTCAAGTATGAACTTCGGCGAGTCTTTGGTGAGATGGGCGACACCCTGTTTGAGCTAATCCTGTTCGACAAGGGTTGCTAAGTGCGAGGAGATCATTAGAGGCGCTCCACGGCCATCTTCGTTTGATGGCAGACGCTTCCATTATGTAATCAAGATCGAACTTGTAATTTCTCCGCAAGTTCAGGCGAACGCGGCTATTTTGAACTATTGCGAGACATTTGTTATATAGCAAAGCCTAATCTGCTACTTCGCGTTTAAGTTCTAGGAATAGATTATGTAAGTGAGCACACGTTGGACGTAGTCCGCGAATCGCAGGTAGATGCGGTAGTAGTGGTGGAACAGGGCCCATGAGTAAGGCCACATTGAGCCCAGCCCAGCGTCTGGTATCTATTTTTCGTATGAAGAAAGGGTGGTCGGAACGACTGCGAGCTGCAGAAATTCGAGGTGACTTTACGGAAAGCGACAAACTCGAAGTGAAAAACGAAAAGCCATTCTTGTTCTATGCGGAATATCAGACAAACTGGGGAGGAACTCACAATGGGGAACGAGAAACCAAGATGTTCAAGTTTGACAAAATATTCAAGAAGAGTGTAGCCTCGGATGACATTCAAATGGCCCGGATTAGCTTCGAGTGTATGAGGCAGCTCTCCAAGCGAGTTCAGCTCGGCCCTGAGGACTAACACACTCAAGCTGGTTAGTCCCCGTTACGGATTAATCAAGTACACGTGGCGGAACAGCCCGGGGTCTCCTCTAGTCGAGCGTTCCTTCGGCCATTAAGCCAGATGTTGACGTAATCGGCCTGATTTAAGGGTTCGAATAAAGGCCTCGCTGTTCCGAGGGGTCCCCTTCCTTTCCTGGACCGGCAAAATTATTTCGCGCGAATCCCTTATAATCATAAACGCCTAGGGAATTGTTCATGCCAAATGCCAGTTTCGGGTGAACGTGAAAGGGCCGTCGTGGTTCACTATGCCGAACTTGCACTCAAAGGACAGAACAGAGCCAAATACGTGGGAGCACTGATCAAGAACCTGCAAGCCGCACTCTCTGACCTCGACCCCGTGAATGTAAGGGGAGTTCAGGGAAGAATCCTGGTGGAAGTTCCAGCTCAGAAGCTGGAGATAGCATGTAGCAGAATCCAGAAGATTTTCGGAGTGGCGTGGTTCGCCGAAGCTTCCACGACTGGTACAGCCTATCCGGCCATTTTGAGCGCCAGTCTATCGAAATTGGAAAGCAACCACAAACCAGTTACGTCGTTCCGACTTGAGGCGCGCAGGTCCGACAAGAGCTTACCCTTCAAATCATCCGAACTTGTAATCAGGCTGGGCTCGGATATCTCAAACCAGCTTGGACTGAAAGTCAATCTGGACCATCCAGACGTCAACCTCCGAATTGATATAACGAGCGAGGCGGCGATAATATACTCGGAAAAAAGGCGTGGCCCGGGAGGACTGCCAATCGGGGTAGGCGGCAAAGTGATCCACCTTATGTCGGGAGGCATCGATTCACCTGTTGCAGCCTGGTTGCTCATGAAGAGAGGGTGCGTTCTCAGTTACCTGCATTTCTATCCATTTGCAAGCGCTGAGGGAGTCGTGAGTTCCAAAATTCCCAAACTCGTGTCAAAGTTGCGCGAATATGGCGGTGCGGATTCAGTTCTGCTTGCTCCCTTCTCGCAATACGAGCTCGCGACATTGAGCCTAGGAGAGAGGTCAGACGCCGTGCTGTTCAGGTACTTTACACGCCTGGTCGCGACTCGGCTTGCGGAGACCCTGGGATGCTCTGCGATCGGAACGGGTGATAGCATTGGTCAGGTTGCATCACAAACATCCGAAAATTTGGCGGCAATGGATTACGGATCGAGATTGCCGGTCTTCAGGCCTCTACTTACCTATGACAAGCAGGAAATCGTAGATCGCGCCAAAGCGATAGGAACTTACGAGATAGCGCTCGAAGACTACAAGGATTGCTGCTCGTTACTTTCCTCCCACCCACGAACGAAAATATCTGCGCGTAGCATAATAGAGAGCGCTGAAAAGGCAGAGCTATACAGAGTGGCAGATGAGGTAGCTAGAAAGGTCACACTGCTCCGGTTGAGACCAAACGGTTCCGCTTTCATTACCCCACTCTTGTCTCGGCTCGTAAAGGGTCCGATGGACGGCAATCAGGACTCATAGTCTGAAATGGAGAGTTTAGGAAATAATCTGAGATTCAGAAGGGTCCACCGATGGTTGATTTAATTACCGCTCGTTCTGCTTCCAAAGGATTTCTTCAGTTGCCATCGCTCCCTTGCCCAACTCTGCACGGTGTTGTAGGATTCGTGTATTGACTGGAACCCGCAGGCGAACAAGAGAGAAGGGCTTCAATATTACTGGCAGACTCCCTCAGCGCCCGTACACCGTGACTTCTGTAAGTTCGTAAGCCTGGAAATATTGGCCAACAAGAATGACTTGAGTTCGGGAGGCAGTATATTCAGAGAATGAAGTGCCTCAGGGGTTGGCTCAGTCCGGATTTGAAAGAACTTCCCCTTCTCTGGGTCCTCAAATTCACTCGCGTGTACCTTGGAAGGCTGGATTTTATGAACTATGCAGTAATAATATGTTTCGAACTGAAAACCCACAAATGGAACTTCCCGGGATTGTTCAAAGGCCAGACTTACGATGTCCACTTCCGCACCCAGTTCCTCACATAACTCTCTTCGCAGAGCGGCTTCGGGTGAGCCATCAGAAGGTTCTACTCCTCCTCCCGGAGCAACGTAGTAAACTTCTCTGCCCTTGCGAATGCGCTGAAACATAATCAGCCTTCCTTCGTCATCAAGCAAGATGGCTGCCACCCTGTGCCTTTTTGGAGCCTGGGCCATTCTTTTCCAAAAACGTGTTCGTCCTCTTAAGTAATATCGCTCACCGGTGCCTCAGTACAAAGTGCTTAAAAATTTGCAGGGCTGTGCCTAGAGAAGGAATTGACCATTGGCCTCCGCAATAATCGTTGATGGCCTCGAGAAATCATACGGCACAAAAAAGGCCGTAAATTGCATTTCCTTTAATGTGAATCAAGGAGAGATCTTCTCCCTGCTTGGTCCTAACGGCGCCGGAAAGACCACAACGGTCGAAATTCTTGAGGGCCTTAGAGAAAGAGACGCGGGCAGAATTGAAGTGTTGGGTATGGATCCTTGGAGGCAGGGCTACGAACTTCATAAGAGGATAGGAGTGATACCCCAAGGTTTTTCCTTCTTTGACAAACAAAAACCAGTAGAAGCCATCCAGTATTATGCTGAACTATTCGGCGTAAAGGTTAGTGCCCAAAAGATACTTGAAAAAGTGATCCTTGAGGAGGCTGCAGATACGGTATTTGAAGATTTGTCAGGAGGACAGCGGCAGAAACTCGGCCTCGCACTGGCACTAGTGAATGACCCCGAAGTTTTATTTCTGGATGAACCCACGACGGGGCTGGACCCGCAGGCCAGGAGAAACCTCTGGAATGTGATTCAGGGATTGAAAGAAGGAGGCAGGACAGTACTCCTCACAACACATTACCTCGAAGAAGCTGAGCTACTCGCTGACAAAGTGGCAATCATGAATCATGGGGAAATAATGACAAGTGGAACTCCAGAGGAGATAGTGAGCAAGTACGGCTCGGGAAAGAAGATAGTGATAAAGGGAGGGGAAGGAGTTTACTCAGCGATCGTCAGATCAGGGATTTCGGGGGCCTTCCGGAATGACAATGGCGAGGTGAGCGTACCCGTCAGGGACAGGCGCGACATCATATCCTTAGTAACTTCAATCGAAAGCGCGGGAGTAACCTGGGGTGATATCCGGACTGAGGAGGACAGCCTAGAAGATGTATTCGTTAAGCTTGTTGGCGGCACAATGGATGAGGGCGAACTAAGGAGCAAAGGCGTTAGAGAGGGGAATTCGCCATGAATTTAAAGCGCGTTTACGCGGATTTCAAAGTCTACAGAAGGGAGTACCTGAGAAATCGGCTGGGATTGTTCTTTGCACTAGCGTTTCCGGTGATATTCATACTTCTTTTTGGAGCAATTTTTTCTGGGGCGGGTTCGAGCTCTGTGGCTGTCTATGTACAGAACCTTGACGCAAATTCTAATGTTTCAGCTGCTTTTATTCAGTCACTGAATAGCACAGGCGTTCTGAACGTAAAAGTCGTGGATATCAGCGGGAACCTGAGTAACTACCTCCTTTCCCACTCTCTCTCGAACGGAATAGTCATACCACGGGGGTTTGCGTCTGATTACGAAAATGGTAAGAGCGTAAACGTTACAGTTTACACCGATCCAGCCGACAGCACTAGCGGGATTGTGCTCGGCGCGGTAAGTGGCGTGATAAACGGTTTCAATCTAAAAAGAGTTGGAGCTTCACCGGTTGTTGGCCTGAACTCCGCCACTGTAAATGCACACTCGACCAAATACATCGACTTTCTCGTTCCCGGACTGATAGGTTTCTCAATATTGACTAGCCCAATGTTTTCTATGGTGAATGTCACTGCGGAGTATAAAAAGTTCAAGAGATTCAAGCAGCTCTCTCTGACCCCGCTTACCAAGGGTGAGTGGCTGGTTTCCAAGGTAATATGGTACACTATTTTATCCTTTGCTGCGTTCGTGCTTATGGTGTTCTTTGGTACTGCCGTTTTTGGGGCAAACCTGAGATTGTCGCTCATAATTATCCCATTCTTGATCGCGGGACCCACTCTCTTTATATCGCTTGGCATGCTTGTCGGTATTGTCACAAAAAGCATAGAGTCCGCAGGAGTTATCGGAAACATAATCACGTTTCCCATGATGTTCCTATCTGGAACGTTCTTTCCGATATCGACCATGCCTCATTTCTTGCAGCTCGTAGCGCGATTTTTGCCTCTATACTACGTTATAGCTGGGCTGAACGATGTGATGGTTTTCAGTAATATATCAACGGCCTATTATAATCTCGCTGTCACGGTTGCGATTGCGGCGGTCATTTTTGTGCTCGCGGCAAGGCTCTTCAAGTGGAAGGAAAAGTAGCGGGTCAATCTGCTAGCTGTTAGACGTTTCAAGTGCTCGCACGACTTCGTGGAGGCGGGCCCAGAGCTCCGCATCAGAAGGGTCGATGCCTCCGAATAACCCCAAGACTACTTCGCATTCTTTCGAAAGTGAGTTGATACGCTCGACGACATTCTCCAGAGACCCCCTCAGCACGAGTTCGTCGAGCATGTCTTCTGTCACGGCGTTCACTGACTCCTCGCGCATGTTCCGGGATTTGTAGTCCAAAATGCGCTGGACTTCTTTTTCGTATCCTGCGGAGACAAGTAACCTCCTGTAATAGCTCCCCATGGAAGCAACATAGAAAGAAATCCAGCGCTTTAATTCGTTTACGGACCTTGCGTCGCTTCTGCCACCAGTAGTAATTGGATATACTGCGTAGAGCTTACGACTGGAGCTCGCCTTTAGCTGAAGCGCGTCCCTTGCCGCCCTGAGCTTAGATCGGGGGTATAAAGTGAGTATCGCGCCATCGGCAATTTCTCCTGCAAGCTCCAGATTCCTTCTGCCTAAAGCTCCTAGATAAATTGGCGGCATTTGTTTGGGAGTGGCTGCAAAGAGACGGAAGCCGTGTAGCTCTCCCGCGAGACCGGAGTGCTCAAGCATTCCCCCATTTAGCACCGAACGAATTAGTTTTACATACTCCTTTGTTCTTTCCAACGGACGATCAAACTTTGCTCCATGCCAGCGCTCAACCACTCCTTTCCCGCTCGCTCCCAGCCCAAGTCCAATCCTTCCAGGAGCCAGCTCGCAGAGTGTCGCCACACCCATGGCGATGAGTGCAGCCGACCTGGAGTATACATTCACTATTCCGGCATTTACCGTAATACTCTTGGTTACCGAAACTGCGTGAGAAGCGCTAGAAAAGAATTCCGTGCTCCATGCTTCAGGAATCCACAGGTGTCCGAAGCCCAATGCTTCCGCAGCACGGGCTAGCTCACCGATTCGACGAACTGACGCATTCCTCCAGTCAAAAGTCAGGCCCAAACGATTCGGAAGCATAGAGCGCTTGGGCAGCCGGTCCCAATAACACTTTCTCCCCTTCGCGGTATTGAGGCTCCCCAATAATCTGGAACTGGCTGTTCTAGGAGCTTTTGCGGGACCCTTTAACGAAGGTAGCGCGACGAGGTCGCAGTGCGCAGGGCTAGTTCTTAGCGAAGCAACTTCGCCGCATTCGGCACAGAATTCATGACATCTTTGGCGCCTGCCCAGCCCTTTCGCGCATTCTTTACCGCAAACTGCATGTTAAGCAGTTCACCAGTAGTGTGTGCATCACTATCCAAAGCAAGCTTTACCCCCTCTTCGACGGCTCTCTTCACCCACATCCAGGGAAGGTCCATTCTCCTAGGCTGGCCATTTACCTCGACTGCCTTGCCGTTCCGTCTTGCCGCAACTAACACCTTATCCAGATCGATTCCGTTTTCCCCTCGCCGGCCCAAGAGCCTGCCTGTGGGATGGGCTAGAACCTTCAAATACCTGTTCTCGAGCGCATTTACTACGGCCTCGGTAAGCAGATTCGTGTCACTCGAGAATTTTCGGTGAAGAGAGGCAACAACGAAATCCAGAGTGGCGAGCGTGGCGTCATCATAGTCCAGCTTTCCTTCTCTAAGGATATCCACCTCAGCGCCGTGCAGAATCTCAAGTTTTGGGTGCTTAGAGCGGACTTTTTCAATTGCCGTTGCCTGTCGCCTCAAGACTGCCTCAGTCATGCCATGTGCAACAGATTCGCTCTTCGAGTGGTCTGTAAAGACCAAATATTTGTAGCCCAACTTCTCTGCCGCGGTTGCCATTTCTTCGAGAGTACTGCTCCCATCACTCCAGGTAGAATGCGCGTGCAAGTCCCCCTGTATACTACCATCATCCACGAGCGTGGGTAGTTTCCCGCTTTCGGCCCGCTCTATTTCTCCAGTGTCCTCTCTAAGTTCCGGTTCGATGTATTGAAGCCCCAAGGTCCTGTAAATTTCTTCTTCGCTTGCCCCGGCCACAAGGTCGCCATCAGAATCCTTAAAGAGGCCGTATTCATTCAGTTTCAACCCTTTCTTCATGGCAAGAGTTCTGAGCTTTACATTGTGCTCCTTAGAGCCGGTAAAATAGAGCACCATCGCGCCGATATTCTCTTTGTTGGCGAGCCTTATGTCGACATGGACCCCGTGGGGAGTGAGCCAAGAGATTTTGCTCTCGCCCTTGGCGAGGAAAGAACCATTCATCTTCTCCAGTTCGAGCGCAAGCGACTGTAGCTTTCTTTCGGGCACCGCAGGCAGGGCGACAATATCTACGTCGCCTACTGTATCTTTGGCCCTCCGAAGGCTTCCGCACACTCGAAAGTCATAGCCATTCGCTTGCTGCAGGGAATCGAGTAGTGTGTATGCTGCATCCGTAGCCTCGATAAGGAGCATTCGTTTCGAGGATTCACCAATCTGCGAAAGCGCAGTTTGTATGCTCTTTGCCAATACGGATGAGAATCCCTTGCTTACGAGTGTGCCATCCGCTAGACCCTGCTCAAACTGGCGCCTGTTCCTGATGCCATATTTGTTATAGAGCAAAAGAGCAGTCTTTGGACCAATCCTCGGAATGGTCACCAATTCCTTGAGGCCGGGGTCCAGTTCGGACCTAAGCCTCTCGAGAAGGGATAGCTTCCCTGTTTCCACAATCTCCTTGATCTTCTCTGCAATCGCCTCACCTATGCCTGGTACCTCAAGCAGCCGTGCAGTACCTGCAAGCTGTTCAACTGGGGTCTCCAGTCTGCGGATGTTGTTTGCCGCTCTTCTGTATGCAACCACCTTGAACGATTGTTCGCCTTTAAGTTCCAAGAGGTCCGCTAGCTCAGAAAATATATCCGCGACGGCCCCGTTGTTCACATTTTTGGTACTCACCACGCGCCTATAAAGTAAGTTGACCAGACGCACAGCACCTCTCCTGCCTGATGCCAATAACAAGTCTGGCAGGGCCGAAATTCAGGCTGAAACGCGACCATGACGGAACTTAGTGCCGAGAGACGCTCAGTAACCACGGATGCCGAACTCGCACTCTCAGAAAATGACGCGTAGCCCTTGAGCGGCTTTAATCCCGAAGGCCGAATCTGAACCCAACTGTGGAAGGAAGCTGCAGCTAGTGCTCCTTCAGGGGCCACTCAATTTGCCCGAACCTGCACCCCTGCCTGCTCGCACTGGGAATACCAGGCTTTACGCGCCGAATGGCTACGGAACTCCTTCTAACCTATTTCTTTGATTTTGATACAGTTGAAGAACTCGGGATTGTGTCAGGCTCAAACTCGCCCAGTCTCTTCAGAACAACGAGCGCCTTCAGGGTTATCATCTTGCTTGGACGGCCCACCTGTTCCACCCTAAACGGATGGAATTCCCGCTTGCGCCCTTTCCACCAAGCCGGCCACCTGCCCCCGTTGTTGAGGTCGGGATGGACTGCATCAAGATTCCATTTACCATCCTTTCTTCTTTTTGCTTTCAAGTGGGTAACAGCAAGTTGCATCCGCTTGTCTCCGCCATTACCCAGGGCGCTCAAGAAATCTAACCCTACAAGAATGTCGTAATAGTAGTGGTAAGGAAAGTGAAAACGAAACCAGGGTTCGTAGCGTGAGCCCTCTTTGCTGAGCCTACGCTCAAGATAGAACTCGCAACCCCTCTCCACCGTTGCTTTCATGCGCCGAGTCCACTTCCCTCTGGGGTAGGCGGCAAAGGCGCTCAATCCCTCCCAAGCGTCAAGCGTGCCTGTCGAACCGAAGCAGTGCCATCCTCCATCCTCCTTCTGCGTCTCCACCAGGTAATCGAGCGCACTCTTCACCCGAGGTTCTTCAGCGTAGCCAAATTTGATAAGGGCTCGAGCGGTGTTACCGGTAACGCAGTGCTCACTCTGTTCTGCCCCGGGCGTGTCGAATCCGCCGTCTGGTCTCGAGTAGGTATCCAGCCATAGCCTGCAAGCAGTTTCTACTCTCGGGTCATCTCTCGTCACACCGAGGTCTGAAAGAGCCAGCAGCATCCAGTTCGTGGACAGGTACTTCGGCCTGTAAAGTTCTTCCTCATTCTCGCGCCAATATCCCTCGGGTTTCTGCCTTGATAATATATCCGCAACCCACCCCTTGGTCGCAACCGTTTGTTTGGCTTCTTCAAGGTCCTCCGGGCTTTCCCGCTCCAATAAATCCCTCATTGCTAGATAGCGAATAGCAGGTTGAGACGGCTCGAGAAGCCAGCTAAGAACGTCTTGCATCCGAATCAAATCCGTTTCTAGCCTTATAAGCCATCACACAGAGGTAATAACGCGTGGCTATCCGCGGCGTCAGACACAGCGTTATGCCATAGTTGCCCGTGAACGCTCAGCGCCTACCAGATAAAGCTGGTTGATGAAATCCATCGGCATAACTCGAGCCGCCGTGCTGTATATGGTCCTCTCCCCCCCCCCCCCCCCCCCCCCAAAAACAAACACAAATTTTTTTCCCCCCCCTCTTTTTAAGCCGCGTCTTCTTCATTTCTGTATTAAATTAGGAGGAAGTTTTCTCAGACAAAAAAAA
>JAKAWJ010000038.1 GCA_021817005.1 archaeon
CTGCGCCGCGGCCCTAGACCCTAAAAGCGGCGGATTTATCGATTATTCACGCAGCCGTGCTTTGAAGAGCTTGGGGTACGAGTTAGCCGCCCCTGCCAGAGCGCGCGGGCTTTCCCTTCTCCAGATCTTGCTCACACTGCCACCAGTTTGGAGACACTGGCAAGCCTTGAGAGCCCGCGGTTCATTCAATAGAGTAGCATCGTCTAGAGTGCTGAGCCAGAGCCGGAGAGAGAACCGGCGGGACTGCTAGGCTCGCTATCTCCTAAGTCGGAGACACAATCCCCAGTCGACTACTGGAGTGTGACTTTGGCACCCTTTCATCTTCCATAAAAAAGTCGCTTTGCTAGAGCCAAACTATCGTCGAAAATCCCGCTCGAGAATGATTATTACTGCCTTCCAGTCCCACGTGAGAGTGTACATCGGAACCCAAGAAAGGGAGTAGGTAGCGTCTGCGGCCCAATATTCGCGCTATCCAGCAAACCCGTGCCTGCTCAAGCCCGTCACCGTAAAGCAATCTAACTAGGCAAAGTCAAATGTGTAGGATTGCGATACTTAGGATTATGAACCTAAGGTTTGTGAACAGGCGGAACGAACCAGAGATTTTGAAATAATTTGGCCCACGCAACGTAGATGGTCGCGCTTTCTTTACCTTTGAAATGGGATGAATGCGCGTGGAGAGCAAGAGTTCTATGAACAAGTCGCAATTGATGAATTGGGAAGCAAGAACTAGTGTTCTTCCAATTGATGCACGGTTCCGCGAGCTTTAGCAACGGTAGAAGGTGGGCCGGAAAATTCGGCATTGCACCATTCCATATCTTTATTAATTCTAATAATTGACAGCTCAATTGTCAATTTTTTTGGTTGGCAGTTCTGTGACTGGACCGCTTAGATGTTTCTCGGGTCCACTCTCTTCAATCCAGAAACTCTGTCGTATACTTCGTCCGTAGAAACAATAGTCCTGTCTGGAACCATGCTGAGACAGGTTGCAGCGTGGTACGCGTCAAATATGGAGGTTATCCTGAATTGCTTCATTAGTGTGAGCGCAAGGATGTCTGTTTCGTGCGTGGTAGCCAGGAATTCAAGGTTGGGGATGGACGTAATCGACGCAACCCTACTTATGTAGTCATCTAGGGAAACACCTTCCTCCATGGATACGTAGTAGAGCTCGTGAAGTGTCTCCCTGCTCACGTGGACTTTCCCCAACTTTCCCTGGACCACCCTTTGGAAAAGGGATGTCGCTGTAGGTTTGAGCCAGTCTTTGGATTTTACGAGGGCATATATTATGTCACTATCGAACATCATGCCTGCCTATGCCGCCTTGCCCTCGATACAGCATCCTCACTTGCTTTTTCCTCAGCGATTTCTTTCAGGTTTGCAGTGCTCTTTTTCGAACCGAGCCAGCCTAAAGCGTGAATTTCTGGGTGCTGGGGGAGGGGTATTACCACTATGAACGTGCCGGCGTTGATTACAACCGCTTTATCCCTACCCCTTAATTCCCGAGAAAGAGTTAGCCTCCCTCGATTATCGATTTTTACCACACTCATAAAGATTTACCCAAATATTACAGTTTTACCCACATTTATAAAAGCTTTCACAGAGTGTAATTGCGTTGCTGAAGCCCTTCCATCATTAAAAAGGGTGGGCTTTCTGCGCTCACTTGCTGAGCACCCCGACCATCAGAGTTCAAGATCCCTGCTCCCGCCCCCGAGTTTGAGTTTGTATAGCCTAGCAACGGAGCAGCAATCAACGATGTCATTCGCAGAAAACACTCCTGCGAGTAACAGCCGATTTCAGTATACTACTCCTTGAGGAGCCACTCAACTCGGCACGCAATTCAGACTCTGGGGGCTATGGGGGGCGCAGACCCATCCTCAAACAGATTGCCTGGCTCCGTTGTGGTTATACACAGGGAAAGTAATGGACACGTATCAAAAGAATGAGCGCGGCGAAGTTTGACGACCTCCGCATCACCCACCTGGTCCAGAAGAGAGTTGCCCAAGCTACGGAAATTCTCTCCCGCGCTTTCTACGACGACCCCATACTCTCGCACTACTTCGGAGAACCCAAGCTGAGAAGAGAAGCATACAGGATTTTCTTTGGAACTCTAATAAGGATGCATCTCAAGTTCGGACACGTATATTCAGCTAACTCTGCCGGGAAGCTTATTGGGGTGGCCGTTTGGCGACCACCGAACGCAATCCGGAACTGCGAGGATAGGCTGAGCGAACTCCGCGCTCGAAATCGAATCCGTAACATATTTCCCGGCACAGCGGACGAGCTATTTCGTGGTTTCGAGTCAGCAGAGAAGCTTCATCCAAGCATTCCGCACTGGTACCTTTGCTTCGTAGGCGTAGATACTCCGTATCAGGCGCATGGAATTGGTAGGAGACTGCTCCTGCCTGTGCTTCATTTGGCCGACCGGACCCGCACACTCTGTTACCTTGAGACGCCGTTTGAACGGACCCTCCCCTTTTACCGGAATCTGGGCTTCAGGAAAGCCACGAAGTCAAACCCATTCCGGGGGGCTCCCTCTGTCTGGACAATGGTGAGGAGACCTTCGAATTCACAGAACGGTTGAGCCAAAGGTATTCAACCAACCTGTAAGCAGGGATTGCCTCCATATGCGCCCCCATTTACGTTTAGAATGGTGAAGTGAGCCCCGTGCTTGCTGGTTATTCAGTCTTTTTCCGCGGGATCTAACCCATTTCTCACCAAGACTTCAGGATACCGCGGGTCGAGCCGGGCCCTGCTGAAGAGCGGAGAGTACCTGTATCGACCGGGGTCAAGCACGTGATCGTCAACCGCCTTGAGCATGGCGCCAAAGTAACCGTCCAGGTCGCCAAGATGGTATTTGATGTAGCCAATGTTTCGCTCAATCACGGGTCCTCCCCCGTATCGCGTACTCAGAATCTCGATAAGCCTCCCTGCCTCGGCCGTGTCGCCTCTCAACGCGGCAACTTCAGCCGCAATCGCTACCGGGCCAGCTTCTTCTGGTGCCAGGGTTCGTAGCTGTTCAACTTCCTTTTCTGCTTCATTCCAGTCTCCTTTCGTCATATAATACTCGACCATGGACCTGGACACGTCGTAGGGCGCGAATCTCCGGTTGGCGTGCCAGAAGTCCAGCGCTTTAGTCTCCAGCCCCGCGTAGAAGTAAGTCCTCCCCAGGCTCCAGATGACTTCCGAAGAAAGTGGATTCAGTTCGTGAGCCTTCTCCAGGAGTCTCACTGCAGTTCTGAGATAGCCATCGGTCATCTTGACAGACGCGAGTGTGTGATAGGCCTCGGCAAGGTTGGGATTCAGCTCAAGCGCCTTCTCCGCTTCGGCTCTGGCCACGACAAAGTCGTCTTCGACCCATGCTAGAGTGGCAAGAAGCGCGTGCCCCTCCGCAAGCTCGGGGTCAATCTCAATTGCCTTCCGAGCTGCCGACCTCAACCCGTGAATGCTCTCCTCGTAAGGGATGTAGCTCTTGACTCCAAGCCAAAAGAAGCAATTCCCCATGTCAACATATGCCCTCGCAAACTCGGGGTCAAGCTTGGTCGCGTCGATAAGAAGCTCAAGCGCCTGCCTGAAGGAATCAGCGGTGCCCTTGTTCCGTAGCTGCTTTGCCCTGAGGTACTGGGCGTAGGCCGCCATGTTGCTGGTGTCTCCTCTACGTTCCAACAGCGCCTTCGGCGGAGTGAGCGCGCCGGGAAGAGATTCGGCTACCCGAGTGGCGATTTCGGACTGCACGTCGAAGATGTCTTCGATGCTCCTATCGTAGCTCTCTGCCCAGAGGTGCTCTTCGTTACGCACGTCTATCAGCTGAACAGTCACCCGAATTTTATTACCGGACTTCCTGACGCTTCCTTCGACAATCGTTCCAACGCCAAGTTCCGACCCGATTTCCGAAATTTTCTTCTCCTTGTTCTTGTAGACCATGACAGAAGTCCTGGCTATCGGCTTCAGCCCCCTCACAAGCGAAAGCCTTGAAATTATTTCCTCAGTAAGTCCGTCTGCGAAAAACCCGTCTGCAGGATCAGGACTGATATTCGAAAACGGCAGTACCGCAATCCGTTGCCTTTCCAGCTGAGCCGCGTTCGCTGCTCTCCTTTCCTCCCAAGGCATGACCATCCTGAATACCTCGAGTTTGTGTGCGACGTTCTTCAGCGATTTGGGCCCGAGGCTGAGAAGAGGGATGTCAATCTTGTTCACGATGTGGTCGTATACCTGGCGAGTCAGGCAAACTCCGCCATCTTCCGCAAGTGGCTCTATCCTCGACGCTACGTTCACCGCGTCTCCTGAGATATCTCCTTCCCGCTCGAACACCTCCCCAACATGAATGCCGATTCTCAGGTGAATCCGTTTCTCCGGCTCAAGAGACAGGTTGAACTCTCTGATCGTCCTCTGGATGTCATAGGCGCACCTCGCAGAGTCCAGGGCACTAGGGAATTCAATCAGGAATGCATCACCCATGGTTTTGATCTCTGTGCCGGAGTGCTTGCGCAGTATTGGCCGGATGAGTTTTCTCTGCTCCTCGACCAGGGTCAATGAAAGCGATTCGTTTCGCTGTCCGAGGGCGGTGTAGCCAACCATGTCCGTAAACATTATCGCTACAAGCCTGCGCGCTCCCTCTGACAACTTCGCCGCAGTCAGTGAGATACTGCTCTGGGATAAAGCTATTCTGTTACGAGAGGGGGTTCGAAAGTTTGACTCAGTGGTCTGCACCAAAGGAGATTAACCATTCGGTGAACATTTGGCTACCAAATCTTGCGTTTTCAAAATCGGATTCGTTAGCGATTCGCCCGCGAACTCTGGTGCACTCATGCATTCATTAGCAACAGAAGGAACTCCACAGCTTGCGGCAGCAGTGTGAACGCTCCCCTGAACCGCGCTCTTGGTCATGGCTCAGCTACTTTGAGCTACCTGCTGCTTCTACCTTTCCTACCGATAGATGGCCGCGCATAAGCGCGAGAACGGCGAGGTCATACGCGGACTTGAGAGAGCCGGATATTATGAACGGCGCCGAAATAAAGGATAGCTGGAGCAGGAGGCCGGTCAGGGGCGAACCTGTTACCTGAGAGATGTTTCTTGTCGCAGTAGTGAGCGCCGCGGCCCCGGGCCTGTCTTCCCGGGCAGCTATCGTCATCACAAGCGATTGCCGGGTTGGCACGTCCATCTGGGAGAGTAGCTGCCTACCGAGGAGCAGGCCCGCAGCCCCAAGAGCAGAGCCAGCAAAGGGTATCGCAAGGAGCATCATATTTGAAGGCAGGTGGGAGAAGACCATCACCCGAACGAGCCCGTAGCGGTTTGCGAGTTTTGCCGCAGCGAGTAGAGAGAGAGCCGAAAGTATGTTTACGCCAATGAACAGCGCGCCAAGCGCCGAAAGGTCGAAGTGATACACCGTAAAGAACCAGTAGGAAAGCCAGCTCTGGAGCGTTAGCCCGCCTGCGAACGCGTCCACCCCGAATAGCAGAGCGAGTTTGGAGACTATCGGGCTCCTGCGCGCTACTTCGAGCAATCTCGTCGGTCGATTCAGCGCGCCAAGGTGTTCGGGGATTTCAAGCCGGGAATAGATTACTGAAAGCACGAGCCCGCTCGCTGAGTACAGGAGCAACAGCACGTCATAACCGAAACCTGAGGGAACGAAAGCACCAAAGAGATAGTCGAGAAGCCCCCCCACGCCGCTACCTGCGTAGCCCACCATGTTATAGAGCGAAAACACCTCGTTCCTCCGCTCGGGACTGGTCAGGTCCGGGAGTATTGCGTTATCCAGCACAAGAAAAATCCCGGACTCTGTCTGCGTGATGCTCACCGAGCCCACGAGCGCTGCGATGAAATACTCTGCTGTCCCAGAGCTATAGAAAAGCAGCAGCCCACCCGCGGCCATTGTGAGAGGTGCGGTTGAAAGCAGCGTCCTCAAGCCGATTGCGCGTATGAGCCTAGGAGCGCTCAGGGACCACAGGAGATTTCCAGTGGCGACACCTCCAATCACTATTCCAATTTCTAGCGACGACTGCCCCCGGCTGGCTAGATACACAGGAAGTAGGAGCGACATAAACGAGAACGCAGTGGTGCGCAGGAGCTTTGCAGCGTAGACGCGGTGTAAAGGTTGTATGAGTTCGCACCCGAAAGGCGCGTGCGCTTCAGGGATATTAACCTAGCCGAAGCTATCTCCTTAATTCTTCCAGCGAGCGAATAAGCGCTCGGTGGGCCCCGGACCGAAGAGGCACGCGATCTGAGTAAAGGCGAAGCCAAAAGTCATGGATGGCCTAGGGAAGCCATAGGCAAAGTATATGCAAGGACACCTAGATAAGGTGGAAGAGGGAGAGAAACTGGAATATACAGAAGAGGAGCTTGACCAGCTCTTCTGGAAGTGCGATGGTAGGTGCCCCGGTTGCGGAAAGCCAATTATGCGAGCTAGTTACCGCAGGCCTGACGAAGTCGGGGCCTGGGATGTAAGGCGAGAAACTGGAAGGGCTGCGTGCTTGGAGTGCTCCCAGCCAAAAGCTGCAACGGGGCGAGTTCTCCTGTCCAAGCGAATCTGATTTTACGAGCTAAATCGCTACTCCTGTGAAGAAAACAGCGGAGTCGACTTCAATCAAACTCGGTTTACTAACATTCTGAGAGATACCTCCAAAGGGTGGCAACGCGGTCAGAAAGTCTAGACGAGCCGGTGTCACAATGTCAGATGAGGGCTTGGCCCTACTCAATTCCGATTGGCCAAGAGTCCTGCATCGAAAGGTATCTTGCCGAACGGGCGCGTTTGGAACTTAAAACCCGGGCCAGGTTACTGCTAACCGCTCCGAAGACGGGTGAAGAAGCAACGACCATTCTCAGGGTGTGGGATTATGGGCCGGCCCATACTTCTGGCTACCTGGGCTGAACCGTTTCGGCTTGCAGTCTTGTGCCAGTATCTGAAAGCCACATTCGACCAATGCGGCTTCCAGAGGAAGGAAGTAAACTCGTTGATCCCTTGCGGCAGGCTCAATTCTTCAGCTTTTGAACGCTAAGGGGATGGTGGCACCAGTAACTCCAGCCATCTCCTGCCACTTCGGGCGCGGGTTCCTGCTCACGGCATATATCTGTGGCAAACGGGCAACGTGGGTGAAACCTACAGCCTTTGGGTAAGTCGATATTGCTATCCACCTCACCCTTCGCCACGAAGTTCCACTTGGCCTTGTCCACCATAGGCGATGCGGAAATCAGGGCCGCCGTATAGGGATGTCTCGGATTTTGCAGAACCTGTTCGGCTGGTCCTTTCTCGGCAATTCTTCCAAGATACATCACTATCAGATAGTCACAAAGGTACCACGCAACCGAAAGGTCGTGGGTGATAAGAAGTATAGCCATTTTCTTCTGACGGTTCAGATTGAGAAGCAGGTTCATCACTCCGGCCCTGATCGAAGCGTCTAGCATCGAAACTGGCTCATCTGCGATTAGCAGGACCGGCTCTACCACTAGCGCTGTCGCAATGGCCGCCCTTTGTAGCTGCCCTCCGCTAAGCTCTGACGGAAATCGGTCAATATATGACGCTGCAGGTCTCAGTCCGGCTCTTGAAAGTGCATCAAGGCTCATTTGCCTTCTTTCCGGCCGGGACCCGAGTCCGGCAACCTGAAGTATCTCGGAGAAAGTCTGCCAAAGGGTCTTGCGGGGGTCGAAAGTTTCGTACGGGTTCTGGAAAATCATTCTTAGCTTCAGGCTCAGCCCAGCATGCTTATGCTCCTTAGCAGAGAGTGTTTTGCCCTGGAAGGAAATGGTGCCGGAAGTAGGATTCTCTAGGCCCATAATTGTATAACCCGTGGTAGTTTTGCCGCTTCCGCTTTCACCCACGAGACCGTATACTCTGCCCTCATTAACGGTAAAAGACACGCCATCAATCGCCTTGACCTGAACCTTCTTCGAGCGCCTGAGAAGGTCAGCCACGCCGCGCCTTACCGGGTAATATTTTTTCAGGTCCTCCACTGCGAGTATCTCTGACGTCGAAGATTTGTTTTCAGAACTGATGTCATATCTCACTTCAGACAAAATGACACCTTGCAAAATGATTTCCTGAGACATGAGTGAGAGGCGGCTCCGCCTCCTTGCAAATCGACTGCGAGTACGGGCACCTGGGAACAAATGGACAGCCCCCGGGTATACTCTCGAGCTCCGGTGGGTCCCCCGGGATTTCGATTATCTCTTTGGTCGTGTCGAAAAGAAGAGGATGTGACTTCAGCAAGAGTTTGGTATAGGGACTCCTCGGGTCGTGGATGACTTCTTTAGTCGGGCCGTACTCGAACACCATCCCGGCATACATCACGACCATGATGTCGCAGTACTCCGATACAACACCGATATCGTGAGTTATTATCAAAAGTGATGCCTCAACTTTGCTGCGAAGGTCTCTCATTTCGTCCATGATTTGCCTCTGAACAATCACGTCAAGCGCAGTCGTAGGTTCATCAGCAATTACAAGTTTCGGCTCGCATAACAAGCTAAGAGCGATTAGAGCTCGCTGGCGCATCCCACCACTCATCTGATGGGGATAGAATTCAAGCGCTTTCTTTGGGAAATTGGCGAGTTCTACGGCCCTGGAGATGCGTGCCTCTGCCTCTTCTTCGCTTCCAGAAAAGTGCGCCATGAGAACGTCCCTGAACACTGTCCTCACCCGGTGAGCGGGGCTAAGAGAGCTCATCGAATTTTGCGGCACCATCGAAATTCCCTCCCACCTGATTCTCGACAGTTCCTCATCCGGGAGAGTGATGAGGTCCCTATCATCGAAAGTTATCCTACCCTCTGAGACGCTGCCGTTGGCCGGCAGAAGTCTGAGTGCCGCGAGGGCCACCGTGGTTTTCCCAGAGCCAGATTCGCCCACTAGTCCAACTGCTTGGGCTCTTTCAACCGAGAAAGACACACCATTAACCGCAGTCAGGTCGCGATTCCGCAATCTGTAAGAAACTTTCAGGTTTTCGACTTTTAGGAGCGAAGCCACTATTTCGAACCTCGCATCCTGGGCCTGAACACCTGGTTCAAGCCGTCGCCAAGTAGATTGAGCCCGAGCACTAGGAGCGCAAGGAAAGCCCCCGGAATTGTAGAGATCCACCAAGCGATCGCAATGTAAGGCTCTCCCAAGTAGATCGTCCTTCCCCAGTCCACGACTCTGGGGTCGCCCAGACCGAGAAAACTAAGTCCTGCCTCAATCAGAACTGCCGCGCCCATCTGAAGCATGGTATTCGTGATAACCGGTGCGACGCCATTAGGCAGAAGGTGTCTGAACAGTATCGAAAATCCACCCACTCCGTAAGACCGGAGTGCCTTGACGAACGTCATTTCCTTTAGACTGAGTATCTGCGCTCTCATCAACCTGGCATTGGACGGCCAGATCGTTACTCCGATTATAGCCATGGTGTAGAAAATGTTGCCACCAAAGATTGCTACGACAATAAGAATGAGAAAGAACACCGGTATCATCAGGAACACGTCTACCACCCTGCTAATCACGTCGTCAACCCAGCCTCCATAGTAGGCCGCGACGGCACCCACCACGATACCAATGACCGCCGATATTCCTGCTGAGATAATCCCAACTGCCAGTGCAGCTCTACTTCCCCAAAGAACTATGCTGAACACATCCCTACCCAGGTAATCCGTACCGAATGGGTGTGCCAGAGAAGGCGGAAGGAAGGCTTGGAAATTCAGTGCGTTAGGGTTCGGTACTGGCAGGAACTGGACTGACACAGCCATTATCGCAAAGAACAGAAGCACTCCGAACCCGAAGATGGCAGTCTTGCTTCCGGACATTCTTCTCAGAAAGCTTGTCACTGTATTCAATCGTAACCACTAGCTGTATCTGATTCTGGGGTCAAGTATTGCATAGGAAAGGTCCGTAAGAAAAATTGCTACGCCTACGCTAATCGCAATGATTGAGTAGATTCCCATCACAAGAGGATAATCACGCATCGAGATCGCTTGAATGAGCAATTGACCGACGCCGGGCCAGCCGAATATCACTTCGACGAGCACGGCTCCTGCTACCAGGTAGCCAAGCTGAATACCCACAATTGTAACAGTCGGCAGAAGCGCGTTCCTCAGGATGTAACGATTGAATATTGAGCGTGTCCTGAGCCCCGTGGCTTTCAAGAGTGTCACGTATTCTTCCTTCGAGTGCTCTATTATGCTGCTTCTTGTTATTCGCTGGTAAATAGCGAGCTGGGCGAGGGAAAGGCTGGCAACAGGGAGCACAAGGTGCCTCGCAACATCCGCAACATACCCCAGCCCGGTTCCGGGCGAAGCTGGGCTGAACATCCCGACAGTCGGAAGAAGCTTGAGGTGCGAGGCAAAAAGCAGTATCAGAATTATGCCAGTCCAAAACACCGGAAAAGAGTAGGCTATGAGGCTGGTTACAGAGAGCGCAACGTCAGCCCTTGAGTTTTCCCGCCTAGCCGAGATAATAGCGAATACCACCCCGACCCCCAGTGCTACGGCGAGCGACGTAAAAGTTAGAAGCAGAGTAGGTCCGATTGCATTCGAAATCAGGGTTGATACCGGTTCACGGTATTCGTAGGAATACCCAAGATTGCCGCTCAGAAAACTGTGATAATAGATAAAAAGCTGGGTGAGTAGGGGCTTGTTCAGCCCGTACTCGACCCTGAGTGCGTTGACCTGTGACTGGGTCGCGTCAAGGCCAGCTAGGATTCTGGCGGGGTCTCCAGGGGCTGCGTGTATAAAAAAAAGTTCAGCCCGATTACAAGGAGCACGAGCACCAGTAACTCAATAGCCCGCCTCAATACATAGGATGAGAAACCAGCCACATCAAGCCCTTCTTCTCAGGATGAGAGCCGCTATCGCGACCACTATGATCACCACGATAACCGCGGTTATCACATAGAGCGTGAGATTACTGGTTTTTGGCGGCGTGGTTGAGGTGGCAGTCCCGCTCGAACTCGTTGCTGGGTGAGAGGAAGTGGACTGCGAGCTCGAGGATATTGGGGTTCCAGTGGTTAGCCAGGTTGCTCCAAAGTTTGTGTAGCTCACAGATGGGTCGTTGAAGTAAACATTTTGCAGCGTGGTGCTGTAAACATACGGTTCAGCGAGGTTTACGAAGGCGACAAATGGCGCGTCCTTTACAAGTATCTGCTGGATTTCGAAGTAGTATTGCCTACGTTGCGTCTGGTTTACAGTAGAGTCAGCTAGCTAGTACAGGTGTACTACTTGGCTGTTGTTGTACCCCCCGAAGTCATTGCCCACTCCCGGCAAAACCCAACGCGTCTCGCCCTGCGCTGGGTCTGGTCCCTGGAAGCCTGCAAGCATCGTCATTCCCCATCCCGTGTGGGACTCGCTTGCCGTCTCCCAAGCACCGAACTCTAGCTCGTCCTTTATCATATTGATACCCACCTTCGCAAGGTCCGACTGTATAACAGTGGCAATCGCATCTTCTTCAGCTCCAGAGAAGTAAAGGAAGTTGAAGGAGAATCTCGTCCCGTTTGGCTGCTGCGGGTAACCCGCCTCGTTCAGAAGTTTGGCAGCCTCAGTGATGTTATAGGAGTACTGGGTGGCGTTTGGGTCATAAGCCCAGCCCAACGCAATTGGGAAGAATGCATTGGCCGGCTTGTCATAACCGTCTTCAGCCTTCTGAGCGATTTCCGATCTGTTGATGGCCATCACCACAGCTTCTCGTACAAGACTGTTATTGAAAGGTGAACTGTAGAGATTAAAGTTGGCATACCACGTGTCCGGGAACAGTGCTATTTTCGTTGCGAACTGAGAGGTGTTGTTTACGAGCCTCAAGTCTGCAAAGGCTGGGTTGTTGTCATCAAAATTCACCTCACCATTGATCAGCGCTTGAAGTGCCGTGCTCGAGTCCGGTATGATCTGGAAGACAAGCTTCGAAACGCATGGGGCCCCCCTGAAATAGTTGGGATTCGCTTCGAGCACAACTTGAGAGTTGGGAGTAAAGCTAACGAACTTGAACGGCCCCGTACCTACCGGATGCAGGTTTGCAGATGTGTTCGACCAGTCTGGGATAGATGCGTAAATATGCTTGGGAAGGATGAATGTTCCGTACCACGCAAGAAATCCCAAAAGGGCTGGGTCGACCTGTTTCAGGTGGAATATCACAGTATAGTTGTCAGGAGCGGTGACGCTACCAATATCCTGTAGATAGGCGCTCGCATAGGCTGCGGAGTCGTTAATCAGCTTCTCTATCGTCCATACGACATCTGCTGAAGTGAAGGGAACCCCGTCGCTCCAGGTTACATTATGATAAAGATGGAAGGTGTACGTAAGACCGTCCGGGCTTATCGTCCAGTTGTAGGCCAAGTCCGGAACAATAGAATAGTTGGCATTTAGAGTCACAAGCTTGTCGTAGAGGTTCAGGTCCTCATCGTAGGCCTGGTCGTTTCCGCCTGGTATTGCGTCGGGATTGAAGTTGTTCGGGTTCAAGGCTTCCGCACTGACTATTGTGCCCCCTGTTGTCTTGCAGCTCGGGTTGTAGGTGACCCCCGAAGCAATTGCAGCCTGAGCGACGTCTACGTGCTGCCCAACCACTACAAGTGAGCCGGAAAGGGCCAATAGCACAAGCAAAACAGTAACCGCGAGAGTTCTCTTTATCTGCACATTTTCGGTTTGTCCTACTTTCAGATAAGCATTGCTCGAAATTCATAATTTTTAAGTCCATTTCAATACACCAGCTGCCTCTCGCCGGATATTCCGGGTTCATTTACGCCTGAATATACATGGCGAGAGCGATGACTGGATATAAGTGGATACAAATACCCCGTATCAAAACGTTCTATGCGCACAATTGGTCAATCCTCTTGGTAAGGCCGGGTGATACTCGTAACCCGGAATTTAGCCGGAACCTATCCGAGAAAATGTCGTACAGATTGCACTATAACCCGTCGGAGAGCCCAAACTGCGGCAAACGTTGGAATCGTTTCAACTTTTTCATCCAGTTCCAATTTTGAAAATATACTTCAGTATCGATAACCCTCTCGGTTACTGGAAGAGCCTCGCTGACGGACCGAGATCGGAGCCGTACAGTTCGCGAGTGCTTAAATGGCGCCGAGTTGTTTTTATCGCCAAATGGATGGTTGTTACTGAATTCATGACCAAAGATACGTTCGATGTATTCGAAAAAACTATCACGAAAGTCCCGGACTTCCAAGCATTCATGACCGTAAACGAATTGGACGAATCTAGCGACAAGCTGGCTGAAGAGTTTAGCGGGACTGTGAGACAGAAGGAAATTGGTAGAACGAGAAACGGAGAGAGAATTAGTGCACTCTTTATCGGTGCCGGGAAGAAGACAGCTCTGCTCTTTGGGGCTCCGCATCCAAACGAACCGATTGGTACACTCCTCTTGGACTATTTTTCTTGGGAGCTCGCCCGAAACGACGAGCTAAGAGCCGCGCTCGACTATACATTTGTCATAGTAAAGGTCGCAGACAAAGATGGTCTGAGATTGAACGAAGGCTGGCTCAAGGGTCCATTTACTGTGACTCACTATGCACGAAACTTTTACAGGCCGGGCGGAGATACACAAGTTGAATGGACGTTTCCGATCAGGTACAAAGATTATTCATTCGACTCTCCCATTCCAGAGACTCGCGCGCTCATGAGCATCATGGATGCGTACAAACCAGATTTCATCTACAGCTTGCACAACGCGGGTTTCGGTGGTGCATATTACTACATAAACGTTAGAGCCCCCCTGCTTGATCCCATCTTCCAGTTGTACCCAAAATTCCTGGGCGTGCCTCTAAGTCTGGGGGAGCCAGAGGTGCCATGGGCTGTCAAGTATTCGAGCGCAATCTACAAGCTCCTATCTTTACGTGACAATTACGAATTCCTGAAGAAACAGGATGTAAGTCCATTTGAGACTCTCAAGTCAGGGGGTAGCAGCCTGGACTATGCCTCCTCAGTTAATCCAGGCGTTTGCGGTCTGGTAAGTGAAGTCCCGTACTTCTATGACCCCAGAATCGAAGACCTTTCCGAGACCGAGCAAACCCGCAAAGAATCAGTACTCGCCCGAACAGATGAAGCCGAGGCCCGCTGGAAGTACATTGCCTCCGTCCTTGCGAAACTAGCGAACGCGGAAGTCAGAAAGAGGGACAGATTCGCTGAAGCCCTTCTTCATTTCTCAGAAACCCAGCCGAAGTCCCTTGAGGCGACGAGGAAGTGGGCCGAAACAGACCCTTTGCTCGCAAGGAAGGCCACCGTGGCTGAGGTCTTTGACAACCAGCAGGTCTCGAAATTCTATATGTTGCTTATGTTCGGAATGCTTCTAAGAATGGCCAAGGGAAAAGCGGTCGATAGCTCCATCGCCACCCCTCTGACAGGAGAGCTGGAAAGCCAGCTGGATGAGCAATCTTCAAGCCTAGAGTCGGAGCTTAGATACAAGGTGATTCCGCTAAGAGACTTGGTCCGCATTCAACTCTCTTCGGGTCTATACACCATGCTCTACCTCCAGGACTGCTGTTAAGGTTGAGTTCATGGTTCGGATGCCTGGCCAGTACCCGTCTGCGTTGATTCTAATTCGCCCTCTCGGGACCCGTGATTTCTTGAGTTCGGGTGCTCGGAACTGCCTTCCCACACTCTGAAAATCCTCTGCCGCAAACGTAGCGCGTCCTCACTAGACGCTTTAACCTCGCCGAGACCTGCGAATAAATAAGCCATACCTCGCGAAACGGTCTCGAGCGTGTTCCCGCACAGTCATCCGAAACACAGCTTGGAAATGAAAGTCGACCTTTTGGGCTTTGCAGTATCACTCGATAAGGGCTCTGTCAAAGTTAGACGCCTGCTACCTCGCAGTACCAAGATTGCTGCGAACATCCGCAGCCTACTGAAGAGCCTCCCCGTCCTCGCGAAATGCGGAGTTATCGCGATCATGGGAGCTGAGATAAGCCACAAGCTAAAGGTTCCCATGGCCGATGCATTGAACATGGCCACGTCTAACTATCTCAGAGTCAGGTGCGTCACGGATGAACCTCACTTCACGGAAGTGGAGAGAACCTGGATTTGAGCCCGCGGCGTAGGAAGGACGCTGCTGTAATAATCATCCTGCCCAGACTTATCAGAAACTCCAGCTTCTACCCGATGCGGATTCCGCGCAGTCCCCTGAATGGGCGAGTTGAGCGCACCATTTCGACACTGAGCTAATCCCTGAAATTTCGGCCATTGTCTAAAGCCCAGGAGTTTCCACAGACCTCAGTCCACCCGATATGGAAAGCCACCGCTATCTGCAAAAAGCGGTTGCCTTGCAATCTGAACTGGAACTGCTTTTTCAGTTCCGACGCTAGTGCATTCAGTTAGAGTCGTTCGACTGGGCGAACCTTTTTCGCGCTTGCGTGTTCACAGAGAGCGCACCGGTGAGCGTCGCGCCCTATGTGATGCCCAGTTTTGCAATTCCCTCGGCGCACTCTGAACGACTGACGAACCGACCGACAAGAAAATAGTCCCTCGAAGGCAAAATTTCTCGTTCGCAAACCTACTACTCTGAAATGGCTGAAAGAATGAGGCTTGCAG
>JAKAWJ010000039.1 GCA_021817005.1 archaeon
GTGCAAAGGAAACGGAGCAGATCCGACCGGTAATTGTGTCGAGGCTCAGAGAAAATTACGAGTTCGAAGTGAGCTTCCCAGATGCTAACGGCACAACCCTAACGATGGACGAAACCCGCCCCCCTTGCTTGGAACAGGGTGAGTACCTGTCGATGCGGCAACAACCAAGCTCGGCAACCAAAAATGCACAGTAAGCCTGCATCTTGGCCAGAATTAGACAAGCATTGACTTTGGGTTTCGCAGTTCTAGGGCCATAATCGCTGTGGGCAAATCCGTGATAGAGTCAGTCGTAAACGGCGAGTGCCTCGATAATTTTTTTAGAGCTTGGTCCTCGTGAATCTCGAATGTGAAAGAATCGCGGAGTTGATCAGAGCTAGTTTGCACAAAGATTTTATCACACTTCACTCTTGCCGGAGGTGGTTTTCTTGTCTTAGGTGGAAGGAGATACACTCAGTCACCAAATTTAAGTTGGGAGAGCGCCGGCTGTTTGCCATAGTGACCGCCATCAGCAGCCTCAATCGCTCGTCTCCGAGGAACAAGCGGTGGTAACGGTGACTGCCGAGTTCGACACGGGCCGCTTTCTGAAACTTTCTAGCGAAGACACCCTGCGCGAATTAGGAGGAGATTTGCAGAGGGGGCTGTCAGAAGTCGAGGCAGAGCGAAGGCGCAGGCAATTCGGCTCCAACGAAGTGCTGGAACGGAAACAAAATCTGTTTGTGAAGTTTGCACTGAGGTTCTGGGGTGTGACTGCATGGATGCTGGAACTGACCATGACTTTTTCGCTCGTTCTCGGCCGGTTTGGGGATTTCTATGTAATTGCTGCCCTGCTGGTAGCAAACGCTGTGATAGGCGTCGTAGAAGAACAAAGGGCGACGGGAGCAGTTGAGCAGCTTAAGGAACGATTGCAGGTTAATGCGCGCGTCCTGCGGGACGGCGTTTGGAAGCTAATTCCGGCGAGGATTCTCGTGCCGGGAGATATTATACGTGTGCGAGCAGGAGACTTTGTTCCGGCCGATGCCAAAATTACCAGTGGGTCAGAGGTCAGCGTAGACCAGTCTGTTCTTACTGGAGAATCGCTTTCGGTGCAAAGGGCGGAGGGGGACATACTCTACTCCGGGGCGATCGTCCAACGAGGAGAGTGCGGTGCAATCGTGGTAGCGACCGGAGCGAGGACTTACTACGGAAGAACGGCTGAGCTGCTTGAGAAGGCGAGGCCGAAACTGCATGTAGAGGAAGTTACCTCTAGCATTGTCAGGTGGCTGCTTGTGATGGTTGTAGCTCTGGTTGCCTTTATGCTGGTCGCTTCCTACCTGAGCGGGTCGAATATCCTTCAGGTGATACCTCTTGCTCTGGTTCTAATAGTTTTTGCAGTGCCCGTTGCACTCCCGGCCATGTTCACAGTGAGTATGGCACTTGGTTCGCTGGAACTAGCCAAGAAGGGTGTCTTGGTGACACGGCTGAGCGCCTCGGAGGACGCAGCCTCTATGGACGTACTTTGCGTGGATAAGACCGGGACTATTACGTCTAACAAGCTCTCGGTAGCAGGAGTTTACGCGAGAGGGAGATTTACTGAGGACGAAGTTGTACTGAACGGAGCTCTTGCCTCGCAGGAGGCTAATCAGGACCCAATTGACTCCGCATTTCTTGAGGCGGCAAAAGAAAGGGGACTCCTGGGTAAGAAATTTGAAATTCTCTCATTCATTCCTTTCGACCCATCGACAAGGAGAACAGAGGCGATAGTAAGGAGTGGAGGGAAGACATTCAGAGCGACGAAGGGAGCAGTAGAGGTTCTGCTCAAGCTTTGCGGGGAAGAGCCGCTTGAAGCTTCCCTAGAAGAGTCAGTCAATGAGTTTGCAAGGAAGGGATATCGAACGCTTGGCGTTGCCGTCTCAGATGCAGGCAAATTCGAGCTGTGCGGAATAGCAGCTCTCTACGATCCGCCTCGCGCAGATTCCAGTAAGTTTATCCGTGAACTCGATTCGCTCGGCGTCTCGGTAAAGATGCTTACCGGTGACGCGCTTCCGATTGCAAGAGAAATAGCAACAGAAGTCGGTTTGACCGGTCCTATTACTAGCTTCGCAGATATCAGGAGCGGGCTACAGGTGCACCCTTCAGAGGCAAAGACGAAAATTGAAGTGAGCGAAGGCTTTGCCGAGATCTATCCAGAGGACAAATATCTAATCGTAAAGCACCTTCAGGAAGGCGGACACGTGGTTGGAATGACGGGGGATGGGGTAAACGATGCTCCCGCCCTGCGTCAAGCTGAGGTGGGAATAGCGGTGAGCAACGCCACAGATGTGGCGAAAAGTGCGGCAAGTTCGGTGCTCACAAATACTGGGCTC
Source organism: archaeon (assembly GCA_021817005.1). GTDB lineage: Archaea > Thermoproteota > Thermoprotei_A > Marsarchaeales > Marsarchaeaceae > JAKAWJ01. The sequence goes on from JAKAWJ010000039.1 coordinate 2,343, forward strand.
TTGGACATGGTGTCTCTGATTCAGGTGGGCAGGATGATCTATCAGCGAATGATAACCTGGGTGCTCAACAAGATAGTAAAAACTTTTCAAGTGGCGATATTTGTGGCTGTTGCGTTCCTCTTGATTCGGGTCTACGTGGTTTCGGCATTAGATATCATCCTTCTGCTTTTCTTTATAGACTTCGTTACGGTTTCATTATCGACTGACAGAGTGCGTGGATCCAGCAACCCCGAAAAGTGGAATGTGTCGGGCTTGGTCAAGCTTAGCGCGGCACTTGGGGTATTCACTTTGGCTGAACTCTTTGGATTGCTTTTCATTGGATTGAAGTTCCTGGATTTGTCAAGGGAGATTGGGGTCTTGCAGACGTTTGTGTTTGCGTCGCTCTTCTACCTCGGAATGTTTACTGTTCTCATAGTGCGAGAAAGAGGGGTGTTCTGGAGTTCGACTCCGAGCAGGACTCTTACTGTCGCGATTGGGCTAGACATGTTGGTGGTTGCTCTTCTTGTTACCACGGGATTCTTGGGAATTCCGCCCATTCCTCCGGAATACCTGGCGATTGTAATACTCTATGTAGCCGCGGTTTCGTTCACCATTAATGACGCTGCCAAAAGATTTTTGATTCGCTGCTTCAGGGTAGCGGATTAGGTCCTGTCTTTTGGTTTGGGCCGGTCCGGATACTCACAGTTTGGTTCGCTGAGCAAGTCGTAAATGGAAAGAGCTCGCACTTCAGCGATATCAAATCCAAACAACAGGCGACTCCGTTCAGCTCATTTTGTGGACTCACCCGGGATGGTGATTCGCGCGACTCACTAGGCCAAAATACCAAACCGAGCAATTTCAGGGCAGTTAGTACGGGAATTACGCCATTGGAACGGTTTCTGTGGGGTAAGAATCTGCCGGAAGCTGGAACCTTTGCGCTTGGCGATTGCAGAGTGAACAGTTTAAAACTGAGACCGGATGACGCTATTCCGGCTTTGGCTCCTCAAACAGCAGCGGAAACCTTCGAGTTTCCCGAAAATATTTCAGTCACAACCTCAAATTCTCTTGGTGAGGGCTTCAGAGCTTATTACCTTCGCCCTCGTCTAAAGGCTCAGTCATCGAACGAATATTCGAGTATCGAAAACAAATCAAGCGGTAGAACTGAGTTTACGTGGAGGCTTGGCGCCATGATTGGACGCGCCGAGGATACTACAGGCGCGCTCGCAGGGGTGACAGCACATGTTACTCTCTCTCCTACGGATGTCAAGGTAGAGTTCGCAGGGACGGATGAGTTGGGAATGCACGAAAGGGTCGTGCTTCAGGAAACTAGTGACGAGATCAGGGAGTTCGTCACGGAGTTTGTCGGGCTCGCCAAGCGCTCGACTCTCTACATCACGGTATCCCCTCGTTCCGGGAAAGAAGAGGAAGGGGAAGTCAGTGAACAGGGGAATGATGCGCTGAGGAGCATATTCACGGGTAACACAACGAACCTGTTCCTGCTGTTCATATTGTTCACTTTCCCTGCCATACTTTTTCTGGGCTATTATGCATTGATTCTGATTGTAATTGTGCAGGGTATATCGCTGTTTTTCGCCGATAGGCTCGCGCTCATGTCTGGAGCGATAAGGCCCACACCGGACAAACCTGTCGGCTACGTTGTAGGTGTGGCGTTTCCGAAGGACACGTTGCGCAGCTTCCGGCGCGTTTTGGGTTCACTTCTACCCTCCATAAGAATATCATTGGCAAGGGCGATTTCGAGTGCCGAATCTAGAGGCGACGATCCTAAGAAAGCTGTTCATGAGGCATTAGTTGCGGGGGGCTTAAAGTGTGCAGAAGAAGATATTGAGCTCACTGCGAGGGACGTATATGGGCTTGTGGAAAGCGCGGCCGCGCGCTTCCGCATGCCCGCACCGAAAATAGTTGTGACCGAGACCGCAGCCTCAAATGCAGCAGCTACTGGCATATCAGCAAACAGAGCCGCGATATCGATTACAGCAGGGTCGCTCGAAGAACTGGATGATAGGGAACTCGAAGCGGTGATTGGTCATGAGCTCGGCCATATCCGAGGTCATGACCCCGTGATACTCTTCGCCTTGAGCGCGATAATCTACCTCGGTGGGCTCTATATCTGGTTTCCAGTATTGCTTTACCTGGGCTTGTTCTATTTCGTGCTCGCTTTCGCACTCCTTTACCTTGTCGGAAAAGTGCTCGAAACCCGAGCAGATACACAATCAGCAGTGGTGCTGGGTCGGCCAGAGGACCTTGCAGCCGCGCTCACCAGTATCGCATTCAGGGAGCTCTATGATGAGAAACGTTCGCATTCGTATCGATTTCTAAGTTGGTTGACGTTCGACTCTCATCCACCCGCTTACTTTCGAGTGAAGAGATTGATGAGGATTGCTAATGAAAACACTCAGATTCGGCATCCTCTCCTTGAGTCTGCGAGGGATTGCCTCACTGGCTTTTTCGGTGCCCTTATCGGGCTAGACTGAACCAGCACCTAATCAACATTCTGGCATCCTGAGAATAAACTCGCACCAGCCATAGGTTCAGGTCCCAGTGGCTCCACACCCTAGCAGGGTATAAATCCTTATGGAGAAAGCAGATCCTAAGGAGCCCTCGGATTGTCTTTCAAGACCTGCTGGAAGGAGCGACACAAGCGGCTCTTGGTGAAAGTGGACATCAGGCGCTGGTAATCCAACGTAGTAAGTGGCAGCGTAATCAGCGCCGACATCAACTTGAGACTTCTCGGAAGGTTTTGCGCCTCTTCCGGGCTCCGATGTCTGCAGTTCGTGAAACTTCGCCCGAGGAGGAGGGTCGAGACCACCTAGGGCTTCGTGGTCGACTCCCCTCGAAAGACAGCCGGGCGGGGGCCCACCCCGGTACGTGGAGTCGTACCCTGGGGCTATTAGGAATTGGGTCACTTGGAACGGGAAGCCCCTCGAGCGCAAGAACAAGGCGGGGAGCTTGAACAGGAGACCCACCCTGAACAACGAACGACCCCGACATGGAAAGGGCTGCGCCGCGTGCTTTACGCGGACACGACGCCTTTGAGGAAGAGTCTCTATGTTTTCTCTTCCCATATTTTCTTTTCTGACCCCATCTTCCCCGTTCTCTTCTACAAGGCCCGTGCTCTTTGCCCGACGAGGCACTAGGAAGAACTAGGCCCCCTCCTCAGTTTCAGGGATTTGACTCCTCGCAGGTTCGGTTCCGCGTCAGCATCCAGTTGGCATAGGAGGTGGTTTTCTTGGTAGAGCTGCCCTGGCGTCCCGCTCCTAAAGCTTTGACCGACTGGTAAGAGCAGAGCGTCCGATACTGCGGAAGCGCAGAAGAATAGAGATAGATGATAATAGGACAAATAGCGTGGAACCCCAATTCTACATGCTGCTCCTGAGCAAACGTAACTAAAAGAAGATATAACTCAAGGTAGGCTCTCTGGCTCTGCCTACCTTGACCACCTCTTGACCACGCCCCTGGCGTGGGCCGCCTAGTTACGGGCGAGCCGTTTCTACTCGGATCGAAGGTGTCCTCCACACTGACCCTGACATTCTGTTTCTCCTTGCCGCCGCAGTCTTCGTTACCTCGGCGCCGAGTCGCTATACCGGGGACCGCTGTCGGAGTGTCGCTGGCCGCGAGTTAACCCGAGGCTCCTGACTTTACTTTCACTAGAATGCTTAGGACCCCTTTTCTAGGTTGCTTCCTCTGGGTGCTTTCCTGCTTAAGCTTGGGAGGCGGTGACGATCGTAACTTCATAATCCGTCGAATTTGACGCGGTTAGACAGAAGGATAATAGGCCGCAAATCTGAGTGTCGCGAGCGCTATATCTCCCGAAGGCGTCGCGACTAACTGCTCGGCATCGAGGGGCAGGACTCAATCGGTTCTCATTCCGGCTTGTCGACGATTTCTATCCATTTGTGGCCGCAGTGTTTGCAGTGGTATGCATACTGGAACTCCTTCTCGTCGACTAATGAGGGGATCTCTTCTGCAACTGGTACAAATGATCTCCAGAAGACACGGTCCTGATCGCCCGGTACATTGACGCTCACAGGAACTGCCCAGTTTTCCTTGACCCCCTTCTTCTCTTCCAGATACTTTCTATCAGCCAGCCGTACCTCGAATCTTCTCCCGCAAGAGGGACATTTCCTGAACAGGGTTTTGAACTCCGACATTCCCGGGTCGAGCCACGATGTCCCGTATTAAGATTTTGCAGCAGAGGGGGCCTAGCCGCGCAGTTGGCGCGGGCCAGCCCCTCAGCGGCTTTAAGCGCTTGGGATCAGTCGACGATCTAGCCAATGGTAGGTCCGGAACTCTCTGGGAGCAAAATTTTTATCAACAAGATTTGCAGGATTTCCTATAGACTATATTAGGCGAGTAGGCTTTATTGAGCTGGGTCGTCTCTTTTGTTGGAAGGAACTATAATGGTCGGACGGCGGGCCAGTGGGACTCCAGCATGACTGAGCAAAAGCCTGTTGGTTTCTTTAGTAAAATTAGATGGGGTGGAGGCCAGACAATTGTAGTTGTGATCGCTTCTTGTTTTGCAGCGCTTCTCGCCTATCAGGGGTTTCGAACTGGTCATGACTCTCTTCTGATTGCATCTGCTGCGGTTACTTTTGGCGTTGCAGCGGTCGCTTTCGTCACGGCTGTAGAGCAGGTCAAACTAGACCCACTTGCACAAAAAGGTCTGCTTGGAAGCCACGGAACTGTGGTGAATCCACCCTCCCCCGGCAGGGCGGGGGTAATACGAGTGGGCTCAGAACTTTGGTCCGCATATTCGGAGTTACCGCTTGTTTCGGGTCAGGCTGTGGTTGTAATCAAAACCGAAGGGGCATATGTGTGGGTTCGACCAGTGTCGGAGAAGCACCCCCACTGAAGTGCAAGGTTGCTTCGCAAATGTTGCCCTTTGTCAGGGTTTCCGATTCCATGCATCACTTGATGCGCCTGGCAAGAAGCAAGGTTTAAGCTGGTTCCCGCTCTTTACTGCACATGACAGAATACAAAATGTATATTGGGGGCGAGTGGGTAGATTCGAGTTCTGGCGCTACTACTAGCGTCATAAATCCCAGTAGTGAGGTAGTATGCGCGAAGGTACAGTCCGCCACTGTGGAAGACGCAAAAAAAGCGCTTGATGCCGCGCAGGACTCCTTCGATGACTGGGCCAAGCTAGCGCCAATAGAGCGAGCTAGATATGTGTTAAAGGCAGCAGATGAGATGGAGAAAGTAAGCGAAGACTTGGCGAGAACTCTTACAATGGAGCAGGGGAAACCACTTTTCGAGTCGAGATCTGAAATACAAGGCTCGATAGCCAACTTACGTTACTTTGCAGAGTTTGCAAGGAGAATACAAGGAGACGTGCTTCCTAGCGACTATCCGTACCGGACTGTAATGATCCTAAGAGTACCCCTGGGAGTCGTAGTAGCACTTACGCCATGGAACTTTCCGAGCGCTATGGTAACAAGGAAGGTGGGTCCAGCCCTGATTTCGGGAGATGTCGTAGTCGTAAAGCCATCGAGCTACACTCCGCTTTCCGCGATTAGAATTGTTCAGTGCTTTGAAAGAGCGGGACTCCCAAAGGGGGTGCTTAATCTTGTCACGGGGAGCGGGTCGACCGTGGGGCGGGAGCTAGTGAGTAATAATAATACTCAACTCGTGACCATGACCGGTAGCACAGAAGTAGGCAAAGAAATTATGAGGGATTCGTCAAACCACGTTGCGAGACTGGTGCTCGAACTGGGGGGCAAGGCACCTTTCATAGTGTGGGGCGATGCGGAGCTTGACTGGGCGGTTAAGAACGCGATCTGGGCCAGATTCTGGAACGCCGGCCAGACCTGTATTTGTGCTGAGAGGATATATGTTGACGAAAGGCTCGCGTCAAAGTTCATACCGGCTTTCGTGAAGGCCGCGAAGGCACTCAGACTTGGTGATCCCACGACGCAGGTTGATATGGGTCCACAGGTCAGCAAATCCGAACTTGAAGTTCGGGAAAAGTTCGTTCAGAAAAGCCTGGAGGAAGGAGCGAAGCTGCTCACGGGTGGAGCAAGGCCCCCCTATCTTCCAAAAGGCTACTATTACGAACCTACTGTGCTAGAAAACGTCGCACAAGACTCTACCGTTGTACAAGAAGAAGTCTTTGGGCCAGTAGTTCCAATACTCAAGGTCTCGAGTTTCGAGGAGGCGCTAGAAAAGGCAAACGATTCGAAGTACGGGCTTGCTTCTTATATTTTCACAAAGGATCTCGGTCTGGCGATGAAGGCAGCAAACGAGCTCAGGTTCGGTGAGACTTACATAAATCAAGTGGGACCGGAACTGCTACAGGGCATACACACGGGATTCAAGCAGTCCGGAGTCGGCGGCGAAAATTCCCAGTATGGCTTCTACAACTATACTCAGCTTAAGACTGTTTACGTAGACTACTCGGGGAAACCTGACACAACATATCTGTTTCCTTATACGGAGAGCTCGCGCTAGTCAAACAAAGGGGGGCGTTCGAGACTAAGACGTCTTTCCGTAGTACTGAATACGTGTGTGATTGCGGCTGGTGCGGGGCACTGAGACCGGAGTTCGTGTGCCGAACTATGGACCTGCATTATGTGCGAAATCCTGCGAATTTGTTTCGATTGCAGATGTCGGTGCGACTCAATCGCCATACTGACGCATATACGAGAATGTGATACGGCTAACTTGATGCGAGTAGCGAAAAGTCGCGATGTCCTCACTGATGTAAATCCCTTGCGGGTTATACAAGACTAACCTGAAATGGCTGGTTCCAATGACCTAAAGTCATTGGCATTCCGGCCCAAGGCCAAAGCACTGCAGCCTTACAGTGCTGATTTCGTCTAACATAAGTGGCTCTAGGTCACAGATAAGTCCATTGATGCATAGAAATTGGTAGCCAGAACCTCATTTCCTCTTGGCCAATCTGAAGCTCCTGCGACTGCAGTCTCAAAACGCCCGAATCCGGAGGATTTTTCGGCATATCTTTGACCGAGGTTGCACAAGGGCGTTTGGTGTTCGATTGCGACTGCGTGGATTGGCTTCAAGAGGATAAATACCACCTCTGGATCGTTTATTACACCGATGTTCGGCGCTGAATTAGGAGATGGAAAGGCCGTATTCAGCCTCTGGGCTCCTGATATAAGTGAGGCCAAGCTGAAAATTCTCGGTGGTCTTGAATACCAGATGGAAAAGAAGGAGACGGGATGGTTCAAGCTGTCGGCCGACGGGATCGGCGAGCGAGCGCTGTATTTTTTTGTCGTGGACGGCAAGAGTATCCCTGATCCAGCTTCAAAGTACCAGCCGAATGGGATTCACGGTCCCTCTGCACTGGTTTCACCCGACTATCCCTGGAGCGACGGGGAATGGGAGGGCCTTGACAAGGAGCAGCTTGTGATTTATGAAATTCATACCGGCACTTTTTCTCCAGAGGGAACCTTCTCCGGAATCGCTTCCAAACTCGACTACTTACGAAATCTTGGGGTAACTGCGATTGAGCTCATGCCAGTGAGCCAGTTTCCTGGGAGCCGCGGTTGGGGTTACGATGGCGTCTACCCTTTTGCGGTTCAGAATTCGTATGGCGGACCCACGGCTCTAAAGTCATTAGTTGACGCGGCTCACCGAGCGCACCTTGGGGTTATACTCGACGTCGTATACAATCATGTCGGCCCAGAGGCGAATTACATGCAATCCCTCGGCCCTTACTTCTCGAAGAAGTATCGCTCTCCTTGGGGTTTGAGCTTCAATTTCGACGACTCAGGATGTGATGAGGTAAGGCGTATGGTTCTTGAAAATCTGCAGTTCTGGATCAGGGATTTTCACATTGATGGCTTCAGACTGGACGCTGTTCAAGCCATCGTCGATAATTCTCCACGCCATATTCTTGAAGACATCGCTGACACAGTCCATAGAGAGGGAAAACTGGTGATTGCCGAAAGCGACCTTAATGACCCAAGAATTGTCAACTCCAAGGAACTGTGCGGCTATGGAATCGACTCACAATGGCTTGACGATTTCCACCATTCAATCCACAGTTTGCTCACGGGAGAAAGAGCAGGGTATTACTCGGATTTTGGTTCGCTTGCCCACCTTGTGAAATCCTACCAAAAGGCATTCGTTTACGACGGACAGTATTCCACGTTCAGAAAAAAAACGCACGGAAGTCCCGTTGATCCCCAGGGCTGCAGGTTTATAGTTTATATCCAGAATCATGACCAAGTGGGTAACAGGGGAAGCGGAGACAGACTTTCGACCATTTTGGACACCCAGGGGTACATGCTCGCTGGCGCTGCGTCTATCCTTTCTGGGTATATCCCAATGCTATTTATGGGGGAAGAGTATGGAGAAAGGAATCCCTTTTACTATTTTTCTGATTTTTCCGACCCACAACTTATAGAGGGTGTAAGGGAAGGAAGGCGGCGCGAGAACAGTCAAGTCAATGACCCGCAGTCAGAATCCACGTTTCTGGCGTCAAAGCTGAGCTGGGTCCAGGACCAATCTGTAATGAGCTTTTACAGGGAGCTACTCAAAGCAAGGAAGGTGTATATGGGAGGCTGCCATGGTTCGCGCAATCTTACGTGGGGGGAAGGCTGGTTCACCGTCGCGATTGATGAGCTCTATACCATCTACGCGCTCTTCGATACACCGGTCGAGATTGCCCAAGCCGGCACTCTTCTTGTCGCATCCAACTCGTCATTCCCTGAAATTATTGGTACTGGTCGCGTAAGGATCAAGAAGGGCGTTGGAGTGTATAAAATTTCAGGCTGAGGTCTGGGCAGTCCGGATTTGGTATAGAGCTACAGGTTCAGGACAATTCAGTGTGTCTATAATCCGGTTTGGGCTACCACAAAACGCATTTGAATCAAGCGGTGGGGTCAACCGGTGAGTTCCACTGCTCTTCCGCCCTGACGCTGCAGTTAGCTGCAAAAAGGCTTTTGTGTAAATTCGTCTTCGGTGAATTGAACATGTTTGTAAAGGCAAGGGACAGGCCACTCAGGCCGGGTCAACCATTTCCATTAGGGGCGAACTGGATTGAAGAATTCGACGGCGTAAACTTTTCCCTGTTTTCTGAAAATGCGGAAAAGGTGGAACTTGTTTTGTATTCCATGAACCAGAAGTATCCTAAGGAAGTGATTGAACTCAGGAACAGGACAGCCGATATCTGGCATACTTTTGTTCCCGGGATCAGGCCCGGTCAGCTTTATGGTTACAGAGTCCATGGACCTTACAAACCAGAAATGGGCTTCAGGTTCAACCCAAACAAGCTACTGATAGACCCCTATGCCAAGGCGATAGGAGGGGAAGTCAAGTGGAGCGATTCCATCTTTGCGTATAAATTGGGGGATCAGTCCGAGGATCTTTCTTTTGATGGAACTGACTCAGGAGAGTTCATGCCGAAGAGCATAGTAATAGACCCTCGCTTTAACTGGGATGATAGCTCGTTTTCGAAGAAGCGGACTTCACTTAAGGACACCGTGATATATGAAACTCATGTCAGGGGCGCCACGAAGCTGATGCAAGACCTCGACGAGAAAATGCGTGGGACCTACTCGGGGCTTGCGTCAGCCAAAATGATCGACTACCTGAAAGATTTTAACGTGACTGCTGTTGAATTGATGCCGGTATACCATTTTGTGGATCAAAAATTTCTTGTGGATCAACAACTCGTCAACTACTGGGGTTACGACCCTGTAAACTTCTTTTCACCCGAGTGTCGCTACTCGAGTTCAGCCTGCTTAGGGGACCAGGTTGTAGAGTTCAAACAAATGGTAAATAGATTGCACAATGCAGGGCTCGAGGTCATGATTGATGTGGTGTATAATCATACTGCGGAAGGAAACCATCTCGGGCCGACTTTGAGTTTCAAAGGGATTGATAACATGTCTTACTATACACTTTTACCAGACAACAAGAGGTACTACCTAGATTTTACCGGAACCGGTAACACCCTGAATCTGAGTCATCCCAGAGTGATTCAGATGATACTTGACAGTTTGAGATACTGGGTTCTGGAAATGCATATAGACGGTTTCCGGTTTGATCTTGCAGCGGCTCTTGCTCGCGAGCTTTACAACGTGAATATGCTGAACACATTTTTCATTGCCATTCAGCAGGATCCGGTGATTTCACAGGTGAAGTTGATAGCAGAGCCATGGGATGTTGGTCCCGGAGGGTATCAGGTCGGTAATTTTCCGCATATGTGGGCGGAGTGGAATGGAAAATTCAGAGATACGGTGAAAAGGTTCTGGAGGGGAGAACCGGTTGTATATGCGGAAATCGCAAACAGGCTGCTCGGGTCGCCCGACATATACTTAGGAAATAATAAGACACCGTTTGCAAGTGTAAATTACGTAACCTCGCACGATGGATTCACTCTGGAGGATCTCGTGAGCTATAACCAGAAGCATAACGAGAGAAACCTCCTGAATAATCAGGATGGACCCAATGATAACTATAGCTGGAACTGTGGAGTTGAAGGTCCTTCTGATGATCCTGCGGTTGTGGAGTGCAGGGAGAAGCAGAAGAGGAATCTCATTATTTCTCTGCTTGTTAGCCAGGGCGTACCAATGATACTCGGCGGAGACGAACTGAGCAGGACTCAGTTGGGAAACAACAATGCCTTTTGCCAGGATAGCGAGATTAGCTGGTACAGGTATGACTTGGACGAAAGAAGGATGAAATTTCTTGAGTTTATGAGGAAGATGATCAATTTTTACAAAGCGCACCCCGTATTCAGAAGAGGGAGATATTTTCAGGGCAAGAAACTGTTTGGGCTGCCGCTAAAGGACGTTACGTTCCTTAGCGTAGAAGGAAATGAGGTGCAAGAAGCCACTTGGAATTCGCAGGTACAAACCGTGAGCTTTATCCTTGAAGGCAGTGCAATGGATGAAATCAACGAATTTGGAGAAAGAATAGCAGATGACACATTCCTCGTCGTATTAAATGCAAACCCGAGTCGTTTACGCTTTCGTTTTCCGAAGGGGAAGTGGGAGATTGTCTTAGCCTCTCTTGTGCGAGCAGTTAGTGAGCAGGAAAGGCACGTCGGAGGTGAAACTGAGCTGGAGATTGACGGAAGGACTGCGATGATTTACAGGAGAACTGAGTTTTGATCGCAAGTTACAGGTTGCAACTCAATACCGGGCTAAACTTCGAGGACGTTGAGGGTCGCCTAGACTACTTCCGGAAACTAGGCGTTTCGCATCTTTATCTTTCACCAGTGTTTGAAGCCAGGCCGGGTAGCCTCCACGGATATGATGTTGTCGACTCTACAGCGATAAGCCGCGAACTCGGCGGCAAGAAATCGTACCTCCGGCTAGTGGCCCGTGCGCGGTCGATGGGGATTGGTGTAATTCAGGATATCGTCCCGAATCACATGGCGGTAGACAGCCTTAATTGGAGACTGATGGACCTCCTTGAAAAATGGGAGCAGAGCAAATACTTCAATTTCTTTGATCATTATCACGATCCCAAGCTTATACTTCCGGTTTTGGGCGAAGAGCTACCTGAGGCTGTCCATGCGGGCCTTCTAAGGGTAGTCCACGGCCTGCTCGATTATCGTGGACTACGGCTTCCAATCAACCGCTCCGGAAAGAAGTTTCTCAAAGACATGGGCCACGCGAGTGGAGAAGCAATGAACGAGAAGCAGGTCCTCAGGCTCCTTGACCTCCAGTTTTACCGGCTTGCCCGCTGGACTGAATACCCGAACTACAGACGTTTTTTCGCGGTGAATCATCTTATTGCATTGCGAATTGAGCTTGAAGAAGTTTTCAGGGAGTTTCACTCGCTGATTCTGCAGCTCCCTGTGGACGGTTTCAGGGTGGATCACATTGACGGTTTGTATGACCCGAAACAGTACCTCGACAGATTAAAGCAAGCAGCGGGAAACAGGCTGGTCTATGTCGAGAAAATTCTTGGATTCAACGAGCGACTCTGCAAGGACTGGGTGGTCGACGGTACTACAGGGTACGATTTCCTGAATCGAATAAACTTGTTACTAATCAAGGATTCCGACAAGCTGGTGGAGATCTACGAGCGATTTTTGGGAGAGACTTTTGATGTAAGTTCGCTCATAAGAAAATGCAAGAAACATGTGGCGGAAACCCTGTTCAGGGGAGACCTTGAGAGACTATCCGGCATGCTAGGGATTGGCCTCGAGCACCTCATAGATATGCTTTCAGAATTCAGCGCCTACAGGACCTACGTCCCGTACCAGGATAATCAAGAACTTCGTGACCTTGTTGCTCGGAGCGGAGTCACCGAGCATTCGGCTATGAGGTTGCAGCAATTTATGCCCGCGATCTACGCCAAGGGATACGAGGACAAGGCACTTTTTATTTATAACCCAATCACTTCTGCCAACG
>JAKAWJ010000040.1 GCA_021817005.1 archaeon
TCCGATCTCAGCGGTTTGAAGGTTATGGTTTTACCGTCAACACTTTTGGTGTCGTCGTAATCCCACGTGATTATTTTCAGTTCGCGGCACTTCAACAGGTTTGACGCCTTAATCAGCGACCTGTACTCTCTCTTTTCTAATTCATCGAAGGCGCTGGCGTAGGAGACCTGTATCAGTTCCCTTACTGCTGAACCTTCTTTTATCAGGAAATCCACCTCGTTCTGCTGGTAATCCTTAAAGTAAAATATTTCCCATCTGTTATGCCAGTAACTTTTTCTCCTGTAGAGTTCAACGGCGACAAGATTCTCCATCAGCCTGCCAAAGTTTTCAGAGGTTTTAAAGGAGAGCGTGTTTATGATGCCGCTGTCCACGGAGTAGATCTTTCTTGGTGAAAGCATTTGCTCCTTGAGCTTTGGAGAGTATTTGTTCAGCTCGAAAACTAAGTAGGAAGATGACAGGTAGTCCACCCAGTTTGACACCGTGGTTACTGATCTGAGGCCCAATACGTTCTTCATTTTATTGTAGGAGATTTCTAATGAAAAATTGGAGAGCAGGAAGTGTGAAAGCTCCTTTAGCTTTTTAGCGTACCTAATTCTGTACCTCTGAATGACATCCTTTTCAATTATGTCGCTTACAAGTTGCAAAGTGAACCTTCTACCAATGCTGGTTCCCTCGGGGATTCCGCCTGTCTTTATGTAGGTATCAAGATACTCCTTTATTTTCGCGATTGAGGAAGTCAAGTAAACGTCCTCTCTTCTCGGTTCAAAGTTGTTAAAGCGGAGGTACTCCATAAAGCTGAATGGGAAGAGCACGAAGTCTAGGTGCCTCCCTGTCAGGCGCGTGGCCAGTTCCCGTGACATCAGCGTCGCGTTGCTACCCGTTATAATTATTCTGTGGTTTGGCACGAGTCTTGAGATGAACTTCTCCCACCCGTATACGTTCTGAATTTCGTCGAAGAGAAAGGTTTCCGTGTTGCCCTTAAGGAAATAAATCGCTTCAAGCACCCTGTTCATTTCGTTTGCGTTGAGATCTGATAGTCTTTCATCTTCAAAGTTAGTGTACCCAAAGTTTCCTCCTTTAAGAATTGAAAACGAGAAAACGGATTTACCGGTTCTCCTGAGGCCGGTGATTATGAGTGCGATGTTCGGTTTGGAGTTATCTGTAACCACGCTTTGATTTTCCCTTTCTATTATGTGTTCTCTTTTGAATTTTTCAATCATTTCGCCCTCCTGCTCTGCAATGACGGATTTTATGGCTTCAGTGCTGACCACAATGAGTGTTGGTCAGCACAAATATATAAAGCTTCCATTATTAGTGTAAACTTTTAATATAAAATTCCCATTACAGGTGTAAACATTTGTGTTTAATGAAAAGTCATTGTCACCGACCCGGTAAGTGAGAGAGAAGTTTCGCCTTGGGGCAGTTCATCAATGAGCTACAATAATTTCGAGAGTTTTTGTCGTAGCGCCCATCTTGCCTCCAGAATGCGGCCAGGAGACTCACGCAAATGTTTGCCTTAATAATAATAGCGGTCGCAGCGTACTTGCTCTACGTGAACATCTCGGCTCTCTAGACTCTGCCCTTTCTACGTTTTCCCGCGTTGCGTTACAAACTGCCTGGGCGTTCATAATGGGTCGCACCGCACCCGCGCCTATTGCTATCGCGATGCAGTTTATGAACAGCCTGTCCTCCCACTTCGAAAGCTTGAGGAGCACGTCGGAGTTGGAAATTCCCCAGAGTTCGGCAAGCCCACCTATCACGGCGCCAATAAAAATCCCTATCCAGAGAGGCGCCGTAGCTGAGAGTGTCAAGCCGACCACCACTGTTCTAAAAAGGCCGACATCGTAACCACGAAATGGTTGTCCGTGACAGACTGTATAAACGCGAGTGTGCAATCACACAAACATGACCGTGCAAAGAAGGCCCGCATCAACAACTGCAATGGCCTCGTCACACGCTTGGCATCTGATGCGCTCCTCCTCTTCGTGCGCGCCCTTCTGTCCAGCTCCTATACGCACGTGCTCTATGCACTAGCGCCAGAGCCTGCGAGGACGAGCGCCACTCTTCCTGGCTAGAAAGGCATGGCAAAGGATGCGTGGCTGAATTATGTTCACAACCCTTCAGATTGCGCTTTCGCTTGTGTCGGGCTTCCTTGTTGGCTTCTCCCTCGGACTCATAGGGGGAGGAGGCTCGATACTCGCGATTCCGCTACTCATCTACTTCGTGGGATTCAACCACCCGCACATCGCGATAGGTACAACTGGACTTGCGGTTGGGGTCAACGCCTACCTGAACCTGGTACCTCACGCGCGCAAGCATCACGTGGACCTGAAGAGCGGCCTGCTCTTTAGCGCCCCGGGCGTCGCAGGTGTGCTTCTCGGCGCCCAGCTCGGACTGATAACGCCTGGTAAGAAGCTGCTCTTTGTGTTCGCGCTCCTCATGGTCGCAATCGCGCTCTACATGCTGAGAAGAAGGTGCGTGGATGTTGCGGTCGACCCCGGAAAGAGCACGAGAAGGCTTGGGAGGATACTTCTCATGGGCTTTGCCGTTGGTTTTGCCTCCGGCTACTTTGGTATAGGTGGAGGGTTCCTCATAGTTCCCGGCCTCATATACTCGGCCGGGCTGAACATAGTGATGGCAATCGGCACGTCGCTAGTCTCCGTCGGAACGTTTGGCGTGCTAACCGCGGCAAGGTATGCCATTGCCGGCGAGCTCGACCCCCTGATATCCCTTATCTTCGTAGTCGGGGGAGTTTCGGGAGGTTGGGCGG
Organism: archaeon; assembly: GCA_021817005.1. GTDB lineage: Archaea > Thermoproteota > Thermoprotei_A > Marsarchaeales > Marsarchaeaceae > JAKAWJ01. The sequence goes on from JAKAWJ010000040.1 coordinate 2,771, forward strand.
GCGCCCACCTTGCCTCCAGAATGCCGCGCAGAAGACTCACGCAAATGTTTGCCTTAATAATAATAGCGGTCGCAGTGTACATGCTCTACGTGAACATCTCGGCTCTCTAGGCCCTGCCCTTTCTGCGTTTTCCGGTGTTGCGTTGCAAACTGCCTGGGCGTTCATAATGGGCCGCACCGCACCCGCGCCTATTGCTATCGCGATGCAGTCTGTGGAGAGCATGTCCTCCCAACTCGAAGGGACCCGGCTAAACGGGCGTATTTGCTCACCCCTTGTGAGAGGCTTTGAAATCTGAGAGCGCAAGCGCTTCCGCGGGAAACCTGGCAGGCAACTCCTTGTCTCCAGTTACGACCCTAGCGTTCGTTCTCTTCGCCAGCGCGACACAGCAGACGTCGTAGACTGTCAGATCTTTCCTGATACCAGGCTCCGTTGAAAGTTCCAGGAGCTTCCCTTCAGAACCAGCCTTCCACCCACGGATCCTGTTCATCGCCTCAAAGGCTGTGATTATGCAGACTCTTTCATCCAGTTCACCTCCGACCAAGTCTTTCCTTATCCCGTAAAGCGTATCCCTGAAAACCTCGAAGGCTTGCTATTGCCAATTTTATGAAGAGCTGCAAAACGCGCCTGGGTTTCTCGACGAGTCCGCTCTCGACAGTCAGGCCGCAGTGTTTCACGCCGTGTAAAACGCAACCAGGGTGTCGCCGAACTATGGAAATGTTTATGAACGCGGACGAGGTGGCTGGGCCATGCGTTTTACAAGCAGGCGCTTGGCTCTGTACATGGCTGTGGGCGTCGCCTCCCTCATGTTTCTTGCGTCCTCCGCTGCGTTCGCGTCGCCGTCCCCCGCTGCGGCGCAGGCGTTCAGCGCCCCGCGTATACCGATTCGCGGAGCGTCCTCGGAAGCGCTTAACTGGGCTGGCTACGCGGTGACCACCTCCGCGGGGTCTGTCGACGCAGTGTACGGCTCCTGGGTTGTGCCCGCGGTCTCCTGCACCCATAAGCTCGCGTACGCCGCGTTCTGGGTGGGGATTGACGGATACAATGATAACACTGTTGAGCAGACCGGTGTCCTCGCCCAGTGTTCGAGCGGCTCGGCCTCATACTCGGCGTGGTACGAATTCTACCCGGCGTCCCCCATCTCCGCTTCATACGTGGTTAAACCGGGCGACATCATGAACGCCTCGGTCACATACTCCGCCTCCGCGAACTGCTTTACCACCACGCTCATAGACGAGACGCAGGGCTGGAGCTACGCTTCGCCGTGCACCGCGGTCACAGGCGCCGAGAGGTCCTCGGCTGAATGGATAGCGGAGCGCCCCGCAATCGGAAACAGCCTCACCACGCTCGCAGCCTTCGGCACAGCCTACTACGGACACGACTACACCCATGCGGCGGGGACGAACTACGTCACCATAAACGGCGTAACCACGAACATGGCCTCCTCCACGGGTACACTCACCTCGATAACAATGGTGTCAGGCGGACCTCACTCGAGCATCCTCGCCTACCCCTCCGCGGTCTCAACCGACGGAACGAGCTTCACCGTTACCTACGGCTCCCCGTCCAGTGGACCGGCGCACGGCCACTGACCAACCACGCAAAAATTTTCTTTTCCCCCCCTCTTTTATTTATCTTTTCACGCGCTTCTGCTTCTACCCTGTTGGGCTTCAAGTTGGTTAATGGGAAACCCCAGAGATTTGGCGGAAGTTCAACTGGTTATCTAAACTACCTGCATGCGTGCCAATGCGAGGTCAGAGCGGCGTTGAAAGACGAAAAACAAACGACATCGGGCCAATCATGCAAGGTCTTACGCAGGCTATTGGCGGAAAGACCGGAAGTTCAAACTGAGAAGCTTGGCTCAAAATACCAGAGCAAAACCCTTGCGAAACTGATAGACGAGTACAATTGGTGGAGGGTGAAGAGAGCGCGCGGGTGAACCTTCAATCAGGTTCGGGCGGGTATCCAGGCCCGTGTCGCTTCACTAGCGGGCAGAGGGTTTAACGCAGCCGCTCGAATCATATGATTGATGGTATGATTCCACCCAACACTGAGAGACGCTCCCTTATACAGCGGCTCTGGAAGGAGAACAGGACCGTGGAGCAGATTTCAAGAGAAACCGGGATTCCGAAGGGCTCTGTTTCCTATTACGTGCGACTGCTTAACAGGAAGGGGGAGCGAGGGTTTGCCCGGCCCGAAGGGGGAGCTCGCGCGCCTGCAGCGGTGCGCCCGGCTTCAGAAAAGCTGGCTGCCAACATGGCGATACACGGAATCGTGAAGAAGAGGGGCTTCACGGAGGCATATCACTATCTCAAGCTCGTTCAGATGATGGAGGAGTTGGATCTCTTCCTCAGGCCCGAGGACTTTCAGGAATTCCTGGGGATAAGCCCGGACCTGGCCAAACACGTGCACCTCTGGTGGCTCTCCATGGCGTAGCACGCGGGTGGTTTCCGGTTTCCCGGGGCTTATTTGGGTGCGCTCTGCAACCTCCGCATAGCTCTTTTGGGCTACAATCGTTCCGTGCTCCACGACGGTGCCCCTCCACTCGGGGTTGTGCAGGTAGAGCGTGGGCTGGAAGCCAGCCCGCCCGAGCATTCCCAGCAACCCAGAAACCTTCTCCTTATCTCCCCGCCTCCACTCTATCTTGACCGCGTGGTTCACCTTTCCCAGGTCCTCCCGAGAGAGAAGCCACTCGCAGCCCTTGCAGTCCAGCTTCAGAATATCGACCGAGTCCAGTCCGAGCTTATTTAACAGGTTCCGCAGGGGGGAAAGGGGGAGGATTGGGCTATTCTAACGAAAAGAAGCTGTTTTGGGGATTCACCCCTCTACAAGGGTGTCTAGGGGTATTCGAATAGCGCATGTTGACGGTATGGTTAACGAAAAAGCTTGAAGAGAGAGAGCAGCGCACACAACACCGGACTCAAAAAATCTTTTATATGCGGAAGGAGGTATTCTGAATTCGTTTGGCTAAGAAGATAGCTCTCGTAAATATGAAAGGAGGTGTCGGCAAATCTACTCTTACTGCTCAGCTGGCTTACGAATATGCCATCCTTTCAAAGTGGTCCAAGAAAGTTCTTGTGATAGACCTCGACCCACAATTCAACCTCAGCCAGTATCTCCTAGGAGCACAACTCTATGATTCCGAAATTCTGAAAAAGGATTTTCCTACTGTTTGGACAGTCTTCGAACAACATACTCACATGCCCGGGTCTCATGCACCTGCCCAACTTGACCCGCACTCTGTTGTCTACCATGCGAAGAAATACAGCGGGGGAAGTCTGATAGATCTCATTCCATCTCGTCTCGAACTTGCATTCTCTCTACGGAACCCGGCTCAAAAGGAAGACCTACTCGCGAGGCTAATTCCCTCAATCGAAGACGGCTATGACATCATCCTCATTGATTGTCCTCCCACCGAGTCTCTACTTACAACCGCGGCTTATCTGGCAAGCGATTACCTACTAGTCCCGGTCAAGCCCGAATACCTTTCTTCAATCGGATTGCCACTTCTGAATAACTCGCTGAACGAATTTAGATCAAGATACGGGTCAAAGAAGCCTGTAGTAGCGGGAGTCGTGTTCAACTTCGACTCTGACTACGCTCCAGAAGAGCGGAAGTCCAAGGGAGAAGTTTCTGCAGTATGCTCTAATTTTGGTTGGTATTTGTTCAAGAATCCCATCCCGTACTCAAAATCGTTTCCCAAATCTGCACGAGAAGGCTCAGCGCTCAGATGGACAACCCACAGCCGCTATGAGACGGTCACAAAATTCACTAAGGTGGCTGACGAATTAGCGGGACTTGTTGGCATATGAAAGACACAGCAGACGCAGAACTATTGGCTGACCTAGCGCGGCTATACAAAAAATACGGCCCAGATGTCTTCGAGCAGCTAGCAAGCCGAGTCTCATCTCCGGCTTTTGCAGAGACCCTTGCTTCTATACTCAAGGAGACGGCACATGTTGGACGACTAACCAAGAGCACGCATCAAGCGGAAGTACGACGACGTCCCCCGCACGCGGAGAGAGAACATGGTGGACGAATAACCAAGAGCACCGCTAGACCTTCATTGAGAAAGGAGCTTCACGAATTGAATATCACGAATCCAGAGAAATATCACCTATTGGAGTCCTTTGCTTCAGACATCAAGTCGAGACGGCTTCTTGCAAAAGTGCGCGACATACGGCGATTCGCAGCAGAAAACGGCCTCCCCCCAATAACCGCAAAATCCCACGACCAAGCAGTCTCCTACTTCATACGGGCCTTGTTACCACTTCCACTGGACGAGCTCACGAAGATGCTCTTGCGTGCTAGGGGTACCCAGACATTCAACAGCACTCTTTCCCAGTGGAGTGAAATTATTACTAAAGGGATGGCTCGATCTTCCACTTCTGGCTAGCTTTCGGCAGTGTCCGAGGTGTGATCAAGCTTTCAAACGGGATAGAGCACGTCTTCGACCTTGGATTGTCGGTTAGGATTCGCCTAAATAGTTAATTGCATACCTTCCGGCCCACACCAATATCCGTATAGGACCTGCTCTTTTCGTTCGCAGGTTTCATCAAGTCAGCCCTCTCTAACGGTGGCAGTACATTTACCATGAGTGAGCGGGAATACCGGCGTGCTCTAGCCGTGGGGTGAAAGCGAGCCAGATGTTTAGATGTTTCTGGTACGCAGGCAAACCAGTACCTGCGGATGGCGGGGAATCCGCGACTGTGGAGACCGATATCTCCGTAACCTCTCCTCGGGACGGGGATCGAGTGTGGTCACTGAAGCAGGAAGCCCACGTCGTTCAGACGTGGGAGGACGTCACGTTCCACTCGGCCTACTGCCGAGCAGCAAACTACTTGGGAGTGGAGAGGTGTCGTTTGTTGATCCGAGAATCAAGATAAATCAGGCTCTAAAGGCTCATCTGCATCTCGGACACACTTAGGCACGCATCTTTTGGAGGTATCAACATTCCGCGGATTGTCCTTCGTGCGGAGGACCCAATCGCTGAACTTGGCTACTGATTTCGAAGGGAGTTCAGTCCGAACCGAAACGGGCCACTCGAGGGCCCGACCGTTGGGACCTTTTCTTTTTGGTCCCGATAGTTTATTGTACAACTTTTTAACCATAGGTTCCTGGCCGAGCGGGTACATCTGGGTCTTGAACACCCATGAAAAACCATTCTGAAGCCTGATGCACTCGATGTAAGGCTTGATCCAGCGCACGGCGAATACGGGAACAATTCCAAGCGCCGCGCAAATGTCAATCTTGATGTCAATCTCAGAAGCTTGCATGAGGTCAAGTGTATTCTTCGCTTCGAGGCCTATCGCGAGCTTTGTATTCGGTAGTTCCGCTATAAGGTCCAGGTTGTGCTGGGTCTTTGTCCATTGGTTGCCTTTGTATTCAGCGGAGTGTTCACCAACTATCTTGAACCCTTGGGCTCTGATTTCAGCTTTTACCATCGCCTCTAGGTGCTTTCCGAGCATCTCGCTGTTATCAGGGTCGCTGTAGGAGTCGACCAACTTGGCAATATTGAGTATGCGAGACCTGACACGATAGCCACCCTCGCCTTGCAGCGCCTCGGTATTGGCGTAGAACGAAATGCGGGAAACGTTGGAGAGCTCTCCAAGCTCGGGGATGGAGTTCTCGTCGAGTCTACTCAGGAAGCATTCCTCTTCGGTCAGGCGCTTGACTGCGTCAGAGACAACCCAAGGGAAGAAGTTGTTCTCGTGCAATACTTGAAGCTGGCTCAGATAGTATGGAGTGCGGATTGGTTTGCCGCGGGCGTTGGTGAAATGGGCTCTTAAAGCTTCGACTGCACGATCAACAACTTTTCCCGTATCGTGGCGCTCCAACGGCGGCGTGAACAAAGTCCGAATTTATAAGATTGTTCAGCGGAATGACGTCTCCCTTTATAGGCTATATTTAACTGAGTCGAAAAATTCCTTTGTCTATTGAATACAACATGGGCTGGTATTGCCGTCCTTATGTTCAGGGTTTTGGGACCAGAATCGTTGGAACTTCTGCAATAAGGGGAAAGTCGATGTGCGTTCGGAGTTCATATGCTGTATACAACAAATTGCATTCAGGTCGGAGCTAGCTTTATGAATCTGCAACCACCTCGTTAGAAGCGTCCGGAATTGTCATCCAGAGAGATTCACAAGAAAGTGAAAGACGCACTGTGGGAGCTCAGCAAGAACAACAAGTATGTTTGCATCAATGTTGAGTCCATTTCAGAAAAGGCGAAGGTAGACACACGAACAGCCAAACTTCACCTCGAATTGCTCGAGGAAGACGGCATCGGCAAGTTCTGCGATCCCAAAGGAAAGACGTTCTCGACAATCAGCAAGGAGCCTGAGGGTCACTAGGGTAAAGAAGGGACAATATATTGCCGCTGTCCCCTCGGGAGCAGGCCCGCTCCCTAATAGCTCAGGGAGAGGAACTCCTCAGCCGCTACTCGAACTTCAGAAAACAGGGCGCAGATTACACTTCGGACATGGCCAAAGAGGCCCTAGGCGATACCGCCGTCGTCGTGGCTTCTTCGCTCCTGAAACTGCCATTCGGTGGAAAGTATGTCAGGAGGGGGGTGAAGGGGTTTCTTAAGAATAGAGATCGAGCGCTCGCAGAAGGAGCAGAACACAACTTCGAAGTAGAGTACGTCTCTTGGGTTGGAAGAGTGAGAAGTTATCTCGAAAGCGTGTCTGTAGTGAGGCAGAGCCTTAAGCCGCCTGGGAACAGCTCGCAGCTTGTTTCGAAGTTACACAGAGCTCAGCAGTACCGCAGACTCGATACCAGAACAAGGCGGGTTCTAGCATTACTATATGAGCTCTCAGACCGTGAATTGGTCCACAATGATCGAATTCCGCCACAAAAGGAGAAGTTGCAAGAAGAGGGACCCAGTACAAATACCAGGGCCTACGCGAATTTGAAGCGGCTCGAAGACTTGCTGCGAAGCCAGATCCAGGCGAGACTAGGGAGTGTTTCGCCGAACTGGTGGGTACAGTGTGTTCCTAGTGACGTCCGCCAGAAGGCCGAAGAAAGAAAATCTAGAAACGAGAGTCCATGGCCTTGGCACACGGGACCTGCACACCACCCCATCTACTACGTGGACTTCAGCGATTACGTGAAGATCATAGTGCGAAGCGACAACTGGGAAAGCACCTTCAAACACCTGTTCCAAGACAAACAGATCATCTCAGCAAAGCTGAGGGAGCTAGAGCCTATACGAAACTCCATTAGCCATAGCAGAGACATCACCCCAACTCAGGCTATGAAGCTTCTACTTTATGAAAAGGAGATATTATCTGCTTTGGGCTATCAGTCATGACCGAGAGGTTTTCAAGTCTACCTATCAAAGGCTGCGAAAGATAGGGATAGCCCTCGATTTTCAGGCTTGAATTTGTGAGCTCGACCCGGAAGCCCTCGCGCTCAAGCTGCTCAATCCCGTCCTCCAGAGCGGTCAAGAGGTAGAATTCGTTTCGCTTCAGGCTGAGCGAAACTCCCCCGTGACGGAGGAAAATCTGACCGCCAAGGAGCGCGCTCACCATGTTCCTTGGACCCACGCGCGAGAGCGCGGCGAGGCCCCTTCTCGATTTCAGGAGGTGCAGGCCGCGGAGCACCAGCTCTCTACGGTTCACGACCAATCTCGCTCCGCTTCTTGGGCTCTCAGAGCAGATGTGGAAGTGCCCGGGTTACCAGACGAGCGAGCGGGTGACAATTGCGAATCCAGGCCTCTCCAGTCGCAATCTCTGGAGCCCGGCTGTTCGGGATGCATCGCGGGAGTTCTGGCCTTCGTGGAAAAGGGCCAAGGGCCCCGCGTGCGCTTCTCCTCCCTGCTAAGCACACGTGAAGCATCCGGGAGCTAACGCCTCTAAGAATTCAGATCTGCGCAAACGACCTCTCGCCGATTATGAGCTTGTGACCCTTTGGCATCGCGCCATCGCCATTCAGTATGGTGGAATAGCTTCCTATCAGGCTGTCGACTATCCTTTTCCCGCTTTCTAATCTCGAGCCATTCATCACTATGCTGTTTTCTATCTCCACGCCTTTCAGAGTGCGCTGTTTTCCTTAACCCAAAACGATTGGTCGAATTTGATTGAAGTGCGTCCTTGAGTAGCAATTGAAGTAACCTTGAACCACCTTCCGTAAAATCTGAACAGTTAGAAACACACAAGTTATGTTCCAGCCTATTTCTTGTGTTATGCTCTGTTAATGTTACGAGGGGATCAGCACTGAATGTCGTAAGAGCAGAAGAGCTTAACCAAGCCAAGTTCGGAAATCCCGTTTGAATTTCGTGAGGAACCCCGTCCAGTACCTATCACGTCATCGACCTCCAGGCAGAAACGGTTTGTGCATAGGGCTGATTTGAGGGGCCCGTTCGCGAGCCTCTCCACGGGATTCAGGTTTGGCGCCCACTTCGGGAAAGGCTTGACCTTCAGCATCGGATGCTCCCTGACGAACCTGTCGAGATGTCTGAGTTCAATCCTGGTCAACCTGAGCTCTATTGGGGTGCGAGATCGGTATGAATGCAGGACGGGCCGGCAGAAGAGAAATTCAGGCATATGCCAAATATAGGTGAATGAGCTTACCGAAATCAGCCTAATTTCTCTATCCTCTTGATCATCTCATCCAGTACATTTGACCTACTGCCTCCACGCACACAATCTTCTATTGCACGCTCAAGAATGTGTGGGTTCTTCATGTCAGATTTGTATTCTATTTCAAACTGAGCAGAGTATTGTTTCTCCATTTCTTCAAGCTGTGAGCCCATTTCGCCTTTCACTGTACGGGGAAAATCCGTTTCAAAGCAAGCAAAGTCATCTCCCACAATTGTTTCATATGATGTATTTTTGCAGTTGCACAGTTTAAGAAGCGCGTCGTTAACGTCATTTCTTTGTTTTTCGGTACTCTTGTCGTGATCCAAGTCCCAAACAGGATATACAGGTATTTTCAAGTTCTTCAGGATTACTAGAGGTCTATCGATGTTGGCCTTTCCATAGCAGGGAACAACCGAAGTATTCATACTGTCGAGGTCCTTTCCCACCGCCTTGCTATAACCTTGTAAGAGGGCCCTGTCGTCTTCGCCTTCGACAAGCACAACCGCCTTGGCGAAAAATGCTTCATTCATCCAAGGAGTCATTATAGCACGTAATCTAGGTAACAAGGTTCCACCTGTGTAATCTTCATGAGAGTAGGCTCTCCCCAGCTGCTTCGCACATTCGTCAAGAGTTGTATGTGCCACTGCACTTTTTCCAGACTCACCTTCCTGTCGTGTTTTGCAAAACCTGACAATATTATCGAGGTTTGCGGCTTTCACGAAAAGCGGGGAATGCGTTACATAGATAACTTGGAAATTAAGATTCCCGGTTGATTCTGACAACTTCTCGAAGACCGATGAAAGATGCCTTTGCCTGCTGGGATGCTGATAGAGTTCAGGTTCTTCGATCGCAAGTACAAGTGTCTTTGTGTTTTCACTTGTTTGCTCCTTGGCGCTAAATTGTTCAGCGTTATGCTCGAGGAGAGCCATTATAAACGCCCTTTGCGTGCCATGCCCCACACTTGCAACGTCAGTCTCGTATCCATCTTCAATCAATTTTGCAGTCACGCGAAAGCTTGAAAGGATGTCAACTTCCTCCGTACCAACCACCAATGTGGCTCTTGCCTCAGGTACAAAGTTAGTCAATTTCTCATTCAACCCCTGTTCAACATTTTTCATTTCTCTTCCTCCCATGATTTCCTGATATTTTGTCTTGGTCTCCTGTTCGATCTTAGTTGCCTCTGGATTCTTCCTCAACGCGCTTCTAACTGTTTGTTCAATCAATTTACCTAGCTCGGACCCACGGGCCTCCTCGGACTCTTCTTCGGCCTCTTTTACTGCAGGAATCAGCAGAAAATCTACGGATTGCCTGAGATAGCCGGACCCAACATTTGTATAGCCAAAGAACTGATTCTCTTTTGGTGTTCTTTCGCATTTATCTGGATGCTGCTTCTCCCAATTTTCCAAAGTGTCCAAAATGTCTTTTTTGTTTCTTTTCTCAGGCAGTTCCGAATAGTTCTTGCGTAGCTCCGCATACTGCTTTCGTACCTCTTCAGCGTCCTCAGCACTTCTTACCTTAATGAAATCCGGATTATATAATGTAAAGCCAAAGTATTTTTGAGAGAACTTGTCACCTCTCAAGGACACTTCCTTTTTGATAGTCAGCTTATCATCATGAACGTATTCGCGGAATCTGTCCTTCTCCTCTTTTGTCAATTGGGAGAAGGTAACTTTAATTTCGATCGGTTCGGTTGTGATTCTGCTCCAAAAGTCTTCGATATTGAATTTTGCATCTGTCTTAAAGAAGAAATCCAAAGCTTTAAGGAGATTTGATTTGCCACTGCCATTTGCGCCAACAATGACTGTATGTTTATGAAGAGGGATGGTAATATCCCTCAAGGAACGGAAATTGCGGACTTGAACTTCGCTAATGTTCAACAGGAATCACCAATAAAGTTTCGATAGGTATCGTAACGTAATGGTTGCACAGGGTCTGACCGCGCTTTTTCACCACCACCGAATCAAGCTTTCGGGTTTCATATGGGATTGAGTTGTCTGACTGGCGATTCGTGATTATATTGTCATCGGTCTTCTCGACAATCTTCCATTCATTACCCAGAAGAAGGAGCAATGAGCAAAGAAACGGTGGCTTGATTCTTAGCGTTCTTCCTGACTTCGACTTAAAGAAGACACAATCGTTTGCTCCAGCAAACATGGAAGCAAAAGTCAACCTTGCAGGATTCTTGGACTGCTTGAATAACAGCGATACGTAATTCAACCTTCTTTGAACAGACCTTTTCAGGTTCAAACTCTCACTGCCTGAATCTTTCTATTCAAACATCTACCTCTGAATAATCGCTTACATGCAGCTTGAGAGTCCTTCTTGCGCTTGAATTATTAGATTTTATTTTCGTGTTCCTTCCGACTAGGCTCTCCTCTAGGTTCAGAATCTCCTCTATCGACGTGTTATCCATTATGATGCTGTATTCGACAGAGCTTTTCGTTATAATGCAGGATTCGCCTACGCTTGTGTACGGCCCTATGTGAGAATTGATCACCCTGGTGTTTCTCCCTATTATGGCAGGACCTCTCACCGTGCTATTTTCTATAACTGTCCCATCCCCTATCCTGACCCTTCCCTCTATTCTTGAATTCAACGTCTTTCCATCAATCCTGCTCTGAATCCTCTCGTCAAGGATTGTAGCGTTTAATGCCAATATATCATTCTTCTTTCCAGTATCTGCCCACCAGCCATCCACGAATGAATAACCTACCTTGTAGCCGTCATCAATCATTAGCTGTATGGCGTCTGTGATTTCGAGCTCATTTCTCCAGCTTGGCTTCAGCTTACCAACAATCCTGAAGAACGATGAACTGAAGAAGTAGACACCGACTACAGCATGGTTGGATACATACTCCTTTGGTTTTTCGACAAGTTTCAGGAGCTTACCATTGCCATCAAGCTTCGCAACGCCAAAGAGCTGAGGCTCCTCTACCTCCTTTAGCAAAATCATGGAGTCAAGCCTGTCATTGGTAAACGTTGATGCATACTTCGCGATACCGTGCTGGAAGATGTTATCACCGAGATAAACCACAAAGTCATCTTCCCCAACAAACTCTTTGCAGAGGCTCACGGCATGGGCTATACCCAGAGCCTTACCCTGATTGACGTATGTTATTTTTACCCCAAACCTCGAACCGTCACCGTAGTACTCTCTTACGAGCTCGGGAAATGTTTCACCCAGTATTATTGCCACCTCCCTTATACCCAGTGATATGAGGTCCTCGAG
>JAKAWJ010000041.1 GCA_021817005.1 archaeon
ATCTGAGTTCGGGTATCTTGACGCCCATAACATTCCTTGTACGGAGCCCGAGCTTCGCGACCCTGGGTATTCGCATAGCCTCGTATTCAAGCCTCAGCTGGCCCGTGAGCATCTCTGCCGTGTGAACGCTATCATAACCCTTTAGAAGATTCTTCCGGAGGTCTTCCCTGAGCGCGGTGGCAGTTTGCCTAAGTTTGAAAAATTCCAAGATGAGCGCCTGACGCTTGAGCTTTAGAAGCTTCAGACCCTTACGAGCCGTGAGAATCCTGCGGCGAATACGCAGATATTCCATCCTTGTCGGTCTGACGTTGGTCACAGCAGGCATTCTTGATCAGCTCTGTAGCGAACCCCCGGTACCTGCTGATGTCCGGTTACCATATTTCGCGATGAACTCAGGCCTTATTCGCTTCAATTCCGAGTCCGGAAGGTCTGCGAGTACTTCCCATCCGAGGGAAAGTGTGCGCTCAATGCTTCTGTCCTCATAGACCCCCTGGCTAACGAAGGTTCTTTCGAATCGGTCAGCAATCTTCAGGTAAAGCTTATCGACGGAACTGAGTGCTTCTTCTCCTACTATTGCAGATAGCGCCCTGAAGTCCTTTCCCTGAGCATAAGAAGCGTATAATTGGTCTGCAAGCCCGCGGTGATCTTCTCGCGTTCTTCCCTTACCAATCCCCTGATTCATCAGCCTTGAAAGACTTTCAAGCACATCGATGGGTGGGTATATTCCAGCCCTTTCGAGATCACGACTCAGATAGACCTGACCCTCCGTTATGTAACCGGTCAAATCCGGGATGGGGTGCGTTTTGTCATCGGCTGGCTGCGTAAGTATAGGTATCTGGGTGATCGAACCTTTTCTACCTTTGATCTTTCCCGCGCGTTCGTATATTGTTGCGAGGTCCGTATACATATAACCAGGATAACCCCTTCGTCCCGGGACTTCATCCCTTGCGGCCGAGACTTCCCTCAAGGCCTCACAGTACGAAGTCATATCGCTAAGTATCACGAGCACGTGCAGTTCCTTTTGATAGGCAAGATATTCGGCTTCGGTCAGCGCAAGCCTCGGAGTAAGTATTCTCTCCATGGAAGGATCAGAAGAGAGATTTAGAAAGAGCACTGCTCTCTCAAGCGCTCCAGTCTCTTCGAATTCCTTCATGAAGTAGTTTGCCTCTTCGCTCGTGATCCCCATAGCGCCGAAAACCACCGCGAATCCTTCTTCCGAGCCAAGCACCTTTGCCTGGCGTGCAATCTGAGCTGCCAGAAGATTGTGCGGCAGTCCAGAGCCGGAAAACAGAGGAAGCTTCTGGCCCCGTACCAGAGTGTTCATTCCGTCAATTGTGGAAATGCCTGTCTGAATGAACTCCGAAGGCTCTTCTCTGCTGTAGGGATTTATTCCAGATCCAACTATTTCCTGCTTCTCGGCTGACACTAGCCGCGGGCCCCCGTCTCTCGGATTGCCCAGCCCGTCGAATACTCGTCCGAGCATCTCATCCGAAACGGACACCCGAGCGGTTTCTCCCAGGAATCTGACAGAAGTTCCGGTCGTACTCAGTCCGAGCGTCGAGCCGAAGACCTGCACTACTGCAAGCCCGCTTCTGGAGTCCAACACCTGTCCTCGGACACGTTCACCATCTGAGTTCGTAATTTCTACTATCTCCCCGTATGCCGCATCCTTTACTCCTTCTACGAAGAGGAGTGGACCGGCTACCTGGGAAACGCTCCTGTATGCTACCTGGACCATTTCAGGCAATCACCGCCTTTTCAAGTGTGCTCGTCGAGTCCGCTAGCTCCTTCATGACATCCTCGAACATCTTTTTCACGTCTTGCTCAGGTGTCCACTTCATCCTGGAAATTTTTGCCCTGACAGGTAACGCACTGAATTCGGTCGCGGCCACTCCCTTTCTTATGGCCTCCGATGTCTGCCGACCATACTCCACTATTGCCTTCAGTATCAGATACTGCTTTTGAATGGAAGTATACGTGTCCACCTCATCGTAAGCGCTCTGCTGCAGGTAGTCTTCACGTATCATTTTTGCAACGTCGAGGGTGTTTTTCTCGGACTCGGGCAGGGCGTCGTAACCCACGAGCTGAACAATATCCTGGAGTTCTGCTTCTTTCTGCAGGGTCTGCATTGCAGAGGCTCTGAGCAGCGGCCACTCATTCGAGACGTTTGCCTCGTACCATTTCGCGAGAGAGTCAGCATAAAGCGAGTAGCTTGTCAACCAGTTTACGGATGGAAAGTGCCTTCGTGAGGCCAGGCCGGCGTCCAGGGCCCAGAACACCCGGGTGACCCTGAGCGTATTCTGTGAAACTGGCTCAGAGAAATCCCCGCCCGGGGGCGAGACCGCACCGACCACTGTCACCGAGCCCACACGTTTTTCCGGGGATACCAGCTCGGCTTTACCGGCCCTCTCATAGAATTCCGCAAGACGTCTCCCAAGATACGCTGGGTAACCCTCCTCTCCCGGCATCTCCTCCAGACGCCCTGAAATTTCGCGTAACGCTTCAGCCCATCTTGAAGTGCTGTCTGCCATGAGCGCCACGTCGTAACCCATGTCGCGGTAATACTCGGCCATGGTGATTCCGGTATAGATGCTGGCCTCCCTTGCGGCTACGGGCATGTTGGAGGTGTTTGCTACGAGAATGGTTCTCTCCATAAGGGGACGGCCACTCTTCGGGTCTTCCAGTTCCGGAAATGTTGCAAGAACTTCGGTCATCTCGTTACCCCTCTCGCCGCAACCGACGTAAACTATCACCCTGCTATCGGCCCACTTTGCGAGCTGCTGCTGCGCAACGGTATTGTGCAGAATCATGGGGATATTGCCGCCGATGAAGTTGTGGGTATCAGGAACAGTGATATCGTAAACCACCTGTTCGTCCACCAATGTTTCAGTCCGCACGATCTTTTCGAGACTCACCCAATTCATTGCTTCAACCAGTGGCTCAGGCAGTGGGAGGGTGCCACCAACCGAGCGCTCACGCAGCGCGAGGAGGAGGCTATCACTCCGGGTTACCCCGCTAACACTTGATGTATTGGCCGACCCGCGAAACGGGAATCTGCAGAGTGCCTCACTCCCAGCAGGAGCTCTCTGAGCAAGAGAGCTCTCTTCTGAAGCTGAGAGGTACTCTTTCACCATGGAGACCCCTGGCAAACCCGCGATTCCATCTGTCGCAAGAAGTACCTTGGAAACGAATCTGTTTACTTCTGTTGAACCGGAGATGCGCACCTTTCCGCTTCCAGAGGACGAACTGCTTATCGAATAAAGCAGTCCCAGGCGTCCAAGCATATAACAGAGCTGCTCTAGCAGTCTCGAAGATTTCACTGAGATGATCACCCTGTCACCTCTGAATCTACCACTTCCAAGGAAATAGCCACGGAGAAATGCCCCTATCACTTCCTCGGGCGATTTCATTATCTGAGACGGAACCTGAGCCAGCTCTGGCTCCTGCTTGGTTAGATACCCAAGAGTCCCAAGGAGTCCTATCAGCGCCGGGCTAGAGATAGTCACGAATTTTGCCTTCCCGAACTGAGCTTCCTCCGCTTCGAGCCCGAACAGTTTCTCTGTCACCTGTTTGAATGTGGAAACAAGCCTGCCCTTTCGTCCGGGTATGTGAATCGCATTGCCCTTCTGAGTGCCACTGGAGGCCAACAATCCGAGAAATTCGGCGAACTGCGCATCAATCGCTTGAGGAACTCTTATTGCGGCTTCGTGCCTTTCTAATCTTATCAAAGAAATTTCAGGCCGCTGAGCACCTGCGAGGTCATGGAGCTGTGCGACGAATCCGAGGGTAGGCTCCGAGCGACCGGTGCAATAACTAAGGAGTGTAGGGTAAGAGACTCCCAGCTTTGTCGCAAGCTTTTCTCCTCCGCCCAATTTTTCTGAAAGGCTAGAAACAAGGGCGCGTATGTCAACGAGCAACTCTCTGTCTACCGCTCTGGCACTGCCAAAGGCGTAAACATCGAGAGCCCTAACCGTCGTGGCCACTGGGATTCTACGAGGCACCGCGATATACTCGCCCCTGCGAAGCTCAGCCGCCGGAACTTGCTCAAACTTCTCTTCACGATTTAGCCTGATTAGCCTGTGAGCGGGAGTGACCGCCACTGCTCTTCCAGTTTCAGTGGTTACTCGCACCAGGCTTGAGGTCTTTCCCCTGTAGGCATGGGATACCGGCTTTTCGACAATTTTCTTGCCGTCAAAAGACAGTACGTTCAGGCCGTTTACGGGTGCAATCTCCTCATCTACGCCAATGAACTCCTTTCCTTCCTGAGAGGCGGACTCAAATATGCTTTCTATTGGCACTAACGAGCCGTCCGCAAGCAGTACCGGTGTACCAGCCGGAACGCATTTGCCGCTGCCGAACGGTCCCGGAATGGCGGCAGTCCCTCCCTTGGCCACAGGGAAGAGCGTGTCCAGAACCCTCTGACCCGTGATGAGCGGCGTGTCCGGGGTAAGCTTGCGAAGTATTGGCCTTGAAGTACGCACCCTCCACTTGGTAGCCAGAAAAATCTCTTCCTTCTCTCCCCCTCGAGACACGCTCCCAACCGGCTCTCTAATCGAATAATTCCCACTCTTCAGGTCCCTGAGCTTGCCTTTCACGCCGTGAGGTATCATAATCTTGTGGGTGATGAGCGCTGTTTCCTGCACAGTGCCTATCACGCTTCCTGGCTCCACGTCGTCACCGTCGTGGGCAGAGGCTTCGAATTCCCACTTTCTCTTTTCGTCAAGAGCTGGAATCGATATTCCTCTGGCTATGAAGTCCCCGCTTCTTTCCCTTAATACGTTTAGGGGTCGTTGTATCCCGTCATATATTGACGTAAGCAAGCCAGGGCCGAGCTCGACCGAAAGCGCCTGCTTGGTATTCGCGACTTTGTCGCCGGGTCTTACACCCGTGGTATCCTCGTAAACCTGAATGGTAGCCTGTCCTCCCTGCAGTCGAATAACCTCTCCAATCAGACCCAGATCGCCCACGCGCACAACGTCAAACATCTTGGCATCAGTCAGTCCTTCTGCGGTGACAACTGGACCTGAGACCCTGACTACCTTGCCATCTGCCACTATGACGCACCCATTTTCATATCTATACCCAGTACCCTCTTCGCGAGCTCGGCTAGAGGCTCCTCTTGAGTTCTGCTCTCTGGATCTGGCATAAACACGAAGAGCGGAGCAAGGGAAGCTTCAAGCTTTTCTCTTATTGAAGTCGGTAAACCATTGCGCACCGATGAGCTCACTATTACAAGGCTGTACTCATCGTTTGACTGCAGCGTCGAGAGCAGCTGTGAGGGATTTTGATTGTCTGTGACAAAAGTGTCCTCTACCCCGAGGAGCCTGTAAGCCACACACAGCTCCCTGTCCCCCACAACTGCAATCTTTCCGCTGATTTCTTTCAATCTTTGGCTCAATCTGGCTACACCATCACAAGAAACCGTCTTATGTCTTCCGCAGCAAGGTGATTTTTCTTGCCGTAGATTACTGTTCTGATATTCCGGCGCTCTAGTTCGGCAAATAGGAGGAATAGTATGACCGTAGAAAGAGAGAGGGAGTTGCCCCTTAACGCCTTTATGTATGATGATTCGACGTGTTGGTCGAGCTTGACCTCAAGGTTTGAGAGATTTCTATCTTTTTTGTAATCTTCGAAAACATCCTGTGATCCGAGCCAGGTCGAGAAAAACTGCAGAATCTCATCCAAGCTGCCGGTTGAGTAACTCTCCAGAATTTTCTGAGTCCCGAGAAAGCCCTCTTCAACCAGGTGTTCCCCCAGAACATCGCGGGGCACACGGGCTCCCAGGGCTTTCAAGGTTTTAAGCAGGTTCTGCTTAGAAATCTGAGCTCGGAAGTATTCCCGAAGTGGCCCCTCGTCTCCACGTAAGAATCTTAACTCCCACATCAACCTCGCAAAGTAGCTCTTCGATAGAGCAGTGCTGAATATTCCGAGGTCCTGACTTTCGCGGTATCTGGGTAGCTCCTGCAAAAGCGTCGCCCCATAACCATACTTTACGAGGTAATTCGCAATCGATTCTATGTCCGGTTGCTGGAGAAGGGCACGCAGCTCCCCAAACGGAATGTTTGCGCCTGTCTCGGAGACCGGCAGGTTTCTCGACGACACAAAGAATGACTCTGTTTCTCCAACCGTTCTGCCCTGAGCCTTTGCCGCAAGCAACAGCTCGATGTTGTACAGGTCCCATTTTGCAAGATAAGCCCTTACCGGCCCCCGGCTGTGGTAGGAAGCCAGGCTGACTGAGAGCGCATTCAAACGCGCAAGATGCCGGTTAAGCGCGACTTCAATAAGTTCGGGGGGCCTGTACAGAGTTGCGAGCGCTTCTATGTCTTCGCCGTACCAGGTCCTAGCCAGCGCCTCTGCCACTTCGTTCACGCCCCCCAGATTCAATAGACCAACGATGTAGTCGTTGCTCAGCAGATTGGTTGACAGCGCCTTCAACCTGCCGTATGCGCCCGTCAGTATTGCGCTCATTCGCCTATCCACGTTTGCTCGAAATGGCCGCCCTTAGCTCATCCTCGTGAATCCTAAGGAGCTCCTCGAAGGTCAGGTTGAGCTCGAGCTTCCCGTCGCCCGAAGTGAAAATCGCCCCGCCCATGGTTTCCAGATTTGTCCCCTCAAGCTCTATTCCTTCTTCAGCAAAGAATCTCCTGTCCTCCTTTCTGCACCTTACACTGAATTTCTTACCGAGTTTCGACTTTGCCTGATTTATAAAGCGGGCCAGCAGCTGCGGGTATGACTCAGAGCCAGAATACTCTTTCAAGACTTCACGAGCCTTCTCGAGCCCAGCCTCGACCATTGCTTCGTTAGCCTCATAAAGGATTCTCTTTGCACGCAAGCGTGCGGCGCTCAGAATCTGGTCTCTTTCTTTCTTCACCGCAATAGCAGTCTGCGAATCTGCCAGAGCCTTGATTTTTGAAATCTCAGCTGCTTTGCGATTTTCGATTTCCTGAAGTTTACTCCGAAACGAGTCTTCCAGCTCCTTCAATCTGGAAATTCGGCTGAGTTCGACCTCCTTAAGGAGGGCTTCGGCGCTCAGGAGCTGACTACCTCGGCGGGCCGCGTTCTACAGTATTCCGAGGAGCAATATCGTCCCTAGCACAAACCCTATGATCCAAAGGGTCTCAGGGATGACAAAGAAGAACAGCACTTGGCCGAATTTTTCGGGTTTTTCTGCAATTACCCCCATACCAGCGGCGCCGATACCCTGCTGCGCGATACCAGTACCTATAAGACCGCCGGCCATAACAATGGCAGCAGCTATCGAGGTTTCAGGATTGACTACCAACTAAAGTTCGGTTAGTGGGTCAGTTTGACGCATATTTAATAGTTGCGAGTGCGCCTTTTCCCTCTCAGCCAAAGGGAGTGGATTCAGGATAAAGAGCGTTCAACAAAAAATGGGAGTGAGGAGGCGCTCGAAAGATTTGGGCCCAATGGCCGGTAAGGAGTGACCAGTGTGGTCACTCGATTGGCACGTTGAATCCCTGTGGCACGTCCTTCTTTTCGCGCTTCCTGAGTTTCACCTCCAAGACGCCGTTCCTGTAAGTAGCCTTGGAGGAGTTAGTAACGACCTCTGAAGGAAGTTCCACCAGTTTATAGTACTTTTGCCCGGCGCGCACTTGCAGACTGTCTTCTGTGACGTTGAGCTTGATCTCCGACTTGTCGACGCCGGGTAGTTCGACTACGACTGATATCTCGCTATCGGTCTCGTTCACATCGACCAGCGGCTCTCGTTCAACATCGAGCGCCTGTCTTCTTGGCGATACGTTTCCGAATTGTCTCACTATAGGCTTGCCATCGGGTCCGACTGTCATGGACCAGCCGTAGACAAAGGGACCAAATCGTTTGCCTCCCACCAGACCTTCACGCTCGGACCTGCGGAAGAAAGTCTCAAACTCATCCTCGAACCGTCGTTCCATGCTTTCAAAGATTTCGTCTAATTCGTCAAAGATATCTCTTTCCTGTCGAGCCATCAGTTACTCACCTAAGGTTAGTATGCTGATGACATAATTTAAGGATTTCGAGCGGTCAACTCGCAATCGGGCGGGCCCAACGAAGGAGGCATACCCGAATCCAGCCAACCGTCTTCTCGGGAGAATCTTTAGAGTTGCCCATCGGGAGCCCCCGCGCTGCACAAGAACCGCCATCAAAAGACATAAGTTCTGTGTACAGATTAAGTTCGGAATGTCTGAACCGAGGAGCGTCACCGACCTGAAAGTTTACGCGCTAAAACTGATAACCGAACTTGACAAGCGTATCGAACTCAAGAATGAGGAGCTTGCCAAGCTCCGGAAAGAGCTCGAGAAAATTATGGAGGAAAAGCGTGCCCTATCAAAGATTGTGTCAGAGATAGACGAAGTGGAAAATGGGCTCGCAAAACCACTAGTTGCAGAGCCAAAGAAAGCGGTGAGCGAGAATGGAGAGCTGCAGGCAATTAGCACGGCAGCAAAAGCTGAACTTCAGATAGATGCGGGACCGCAGCTCGCGCAAAGGCCAAGCCCGACAGCGGAGCCGCCGATATCTGTGCGCTCCGGTAGTGCGCAGCCGAGCAATACCCTTCGGCCGGTTGCGAGAAGTCAGATTGCCGTCACAGTCACTGAAGACTGGGGTGCACAGAAGCCCTCGGCTGCGCCAGCAACCCAGGCTTCTCCTCGAATTAACCCCACTGGCCCGGCAGAGAAGCCATCTATGGATTTGCCGCCGAAGAGTGTAAACGGTGACAGGAAGCGTGAGGTCATTTCTGTTAACAATATAGATTATGCCTATTACTCGCTCGGAAAGTCGTCACTTGACATCGACTTCAGCTTCGCTGTGCCTCTTGACTCAAAGTACATAAAGGGTTTCATAATAGACAAATATCTTCTGAACCTCAAAGAGGCGTCGGCGCAGCACGCCTCCAAAGAGGCCTCCGCCGGAACTTTCAGCTACGAGGTCGTGACTTCTGCCAGTGGGGAAATAAATGGAATAAGAATTCGCAATTTTTCTCAGGAACAAACACAGGATATAGTGAACAAGATAAAGTGGTTCGTTGCGAGCGAGGTGCGGGACCTGAAATCCAAAGGAAAGATCGCCTGATTACAAACCTGGGCCAAACTCTGTGGATGGTTTGACCGGCTTGGTTTGGAATCGGTGCCAAACCTGGCCGCTGCTCTCACCTCAGCTACTTGCCGCCGTCATATCCTTAAATCCGGGCTATTCCTCTCAGTCTGGATAGAGTTGAAGTTTGAGGAGCTTTCCCGGCTCCTAGAAGAGATCGATAAACTATCCGGTCGGACGGACATCATCTCGCTTCTTTCCTCTTTATTCCTCAAACTAGGAAAGGAAGAAGTTGGGCCCGTCTCCTATTTGCTGCTCGGAAAGGTTGCGCCTGACTTCGAGCACGGCGAGCTGGGGCTTGGCGAGAAGCTCATTCTGCGGGCCATATCTCGTGCAAGCGGCGCGACTTATGAACTTACTAGGCAACGCTACTCGACTCTCGGCGACCTCGGGTTGGTCGCAGCGGAGCTCGCGACTAGGGGGGCAACAATCTCCCTGCTTGAATACACCAGGGAAGGACGAGGCGAGCGTGGCAAGGATGAGGGTTCCGGGCTTACGGTTATCGAGTTATATCACTCCCTGAAGAAAATAGCCGCGACTTCCGGTGAAGGCTCACAGGAAACCAAGCTCAGTATGCTAACTGAACTTCTTTCGAATAGCAGCCCCCTTGCCCGGAAATATATAGCCAGAATTGTGAGCGGGGATATCCGCCTTGGTCTCGCCGAGCTCACAGTTCTCGCGTCGCTTTCCAAGGCCTTCGCGCCCGACGACGAAGAGGCAGTAGAACGCGCTTTCAACGTCACATGCGATATCGGGCTTGTAGCGTCGACACTCGCGAACCAGAGCGCACAAGGTGTAAGACGAATCAAGGTTCAACCCGGCAGACCACTAAAGCCCATGCTTGCTGAAAGGAGTGGCTCCATTGACGAAATACTCAGGCGCATGGGCGGAAGGGCGGCCTTTGAATACAAGTATGATGGAGAAAGGGTTCAGATTCACAAGAGTCGGGAGGGCACAAAAATCTTCAGCAGACGCACTGAAGATATCACGGGTCATTTTCCGGACGTGGTGAAGGCAGCAAACACGGAACTGAGCGCGCAGGAGTTCATCGTCGAAGGAGAGGTGGTTGCGATCGACCAAGAGAGCGGCAGAATGCTCCCGTTCCAGGAGCTGATGCACAGGCGCAGAAAGCACGGTGTCGAGGAGGCCATGAGCAGGTATCCCACCCGGGTGGAACTATTCGACCTCCTTTATGTCGACGGGAGGGATTTCACAAAAGAGCCATACCCGAATAGGAGAAACAGGCTCGTGCAGCTGCTCAGCCCAAGTGACGATATGGCAGCGGCCGAGCAGATAGTGACCGACGACCACGACAGAGCTGAGGCCTTTTTTGAATCCGCGCTCGAAGATGGCTGCGAGGGAGTAATGGCGAAGACTCTTAGCAACGAAGTGGGCTACGAAGCGGGGAGCAGGGGGTGGGCTTGGATCAAATATAAGCGCGATTACAAGAGCTCCCTCGCTGACACAATCGACTTGGTTATAGTTGGTGGTTTCCATGGTAGGGGGAAACGTGCGGGCAAAATTGGTGGCTATCTTCTCGCTGCACCAAACGGGCAAGGAAGATATGAAACTGTGTGCAAGGTGGCTACCGGATTCAGCGACGAAGCGCTCGTGGAAATGGAAGATAAGCTCAGGAGTTATGTCACTCCTTCGCGCCACCCCTCAGTCGATAGCAGATTGGAAGCAGATGTCTGGTACAGACCCGCAATAGTCATGGAAATCAGGGGCGCCGAGCTCACTATTTCCCCTGTGCACACCGCCGCGCTGGACGAGATCAGGAAGGGAAGTGGGCTCGCAGTGCGGTTTCCGCGCTACACTGGCAGGCTGAGAACTGACAAGAGCCCTGACGAAGCGACAAGCACCCAAGAGCTACTAGAAATGTATAGGTCTCAGCTTAAGAAGCTCTGAACTCCTTTCCAATAGCCCCTGCCGAGTAAACTCTTGTGCCCAGGTCGAGTGGAGAATACACCCGGACCGATGCCGGTGATAAAGAACTGAGCTTGCACACCCTTTCCACCAGCTTAGGTAACCCCACTAATTCGAATGTGATGGTCCTGCCGCTCTCGTGCGCCACGACCCTGGAGTTCCTAGCCAATTTCACGGGTGACAGCTTCCTTCCGACGGAGTAGCTACCTCCCCTGAACTGCACATAAAGAAGGTCCGCGGCTTTCGCGAAGTCTGGAAAAAACTCCTTTAATGCGCTTGACACCGACGGAGAAAGTCCCTTCTTTACAGCCAGTGCGGCCAAATTTATCGACAGGGCGCCGAGGTCACCGGTACGCCCCGGAAAGCAGTAGTCTGCTATCACGCAGAAGTTCAGGTTGAAATCAAATCTGGCTCTGAAGCTCGAGATTAAGTGCCCGTAAATCGGTGGATAAGAGTCCCGCTGCGATACTATGAGTGTCAATCCCCTGTCAAGTGTGGTTGCCAGGGTTTTCCGCCCAGTCCTAACAACTGCCAGGTAGGGCGTATAAACGCTCGTCAATTCGTGTATCCCGTGACTAGCTGGACGACCGCTGAGGAAGCATCAAACTGTACTACCTTTTTGGAAGCAATCAGCGCCAAGTCGGCATAGTGGTCTCCAAGCACCTTTGCGAGCGTTGCCTCAAATCTGGACGGGCTCAGGTCTTCCAGCGTGATCTTTTCGCCCACTCCCATGTCCTGTATAGAGGTAGCGATGGCGTCATGTTCCGTATGGTTTGGCGTTGGGACGATGATCATCGGCAAACCGTAACGAAATGCCTCGCCCACTGAAGTCTGCCCTCCAACATTTATGAAAACGTCAGCCGCGGCATACGCCAGCCTTCGGTCTGCAAGCCAATCACATATTGCCATATTACCGTCCCAAGTGAGCCGTGCTTCTCCCGTGGGTTCCCCCCTGGAAAATAGCACGGAGTAGCCCCGCTCTGAGGCTGACTTAGCAAGCGGGAGCAGGTTTTCTGTAAGCCTTCTTCGTTCCTCGGGAAGGCCACTTACACCGAAGTAGAGTAGTTTTGCGGAAGGTTCAAACCCGAGTGTCTTCCGAGCGCTCTCTCTTTCCGTGCGGAGAACAGCTGGAGACACAGTTCCAACATACCTAACCTTATGTTTCAGAAATTCAGGTACAACCACACTGGGTCTGCACAGCGTATACGGGGGTGGAAAATCTGTTATCAGGCCAACTTCTGCCAAATCCCAGCCCAGCCCTAGTACCTCAAGCGATATTCTCTCCAGCAACCTCTTGAGAGGGCGAAGTGATGGAAACTTCCTCTCATCAATGGGCCAGACAACTTTGAACTGATGCATTACAAGTATGGAAGGTATGCCCAAAAGTTTGGCAGCGATAAGGCTGCTCAGGCGACTGTCTGATACGACGACAGAGGGTCTGTGGATTCGCATTATGCAGAATTCATCTCTTATTTGTGAGAGAAAAGCCGCAAGGCTCTGCGGAAGATGTCGAAATGTTTCCTTAAGGCTGAGCGAGCCGTCGGGTTTGCTGCCGTAGCTCAGAGTCCGCTCCTTGTAAGTCACGAAACCCTCCCTGATAGAGTAGTATGCGGAATCGCCGTATGTCGTAAAGAATGGTTGCAGACCTTTCTTCTTCAGCCCTTTTGCAACAGGCAGGAGCCGACCCACGTGACCCAGCCCGATGCCGCATGCAGCCAGCATTACCTCCGAACGGGCCAGTTTCTCGCCCATTGCCCCCTGAGCTTCCCTGGTTTTACGCATTTAAGGCTTGGGAGGATGCGCCATCTGCTCTGCCGGGGCTCCCAGAACTTGAGGCGGGTTGGACCGCCTGATACCCCGTCACTCTGATACCCAAACTGCTTCGAATCTCGATACGGCAGCGCCCCTTGACCACTCACGGGGAGGGAGCCCGGCCTTGGCGCAGAGCGCCTCAAGGAACTCCTCCGCGCCAAAATTGTTTTCGATTGCAACCTGTGGCAAAAGTATGCCACTATAATCTCCCTTGCGTATGTAAAGTCCGTGTTTGCCGATGAGTAATGTCGCTTCAGGAGTGTGAAGCTCAGACTCGGTAAGCCGCTCGAAATCTCCGAGTAACGTGACTTCGATTGATGCTTGCCTGATTTCATCCATGTCCATTGGCGGAAACCTGGGGTCTGAATAGGCCGCAAGTTGAGCGACATTCCTGATTAGCTCTGGCAGCGGTTTCGTGGAACCCATGATTCCCATGCATCCTCTGAGCTTCTTGTGGAGCTGGATTGTGACGAAGACGCCATGTACGAGCCCACTGAGAGTATCAATAGCAGAGGCAGCGCTCCCTTCAGGTGTTCTGCCCTCCAACGAGGCTCGCGCGAGTTCGAGAAGTCCCGCGCGGACGCTCCCTTCAAGTTTGCAGGCTGTCAGAAGGCTTCTGCGCACATGCTCTGCAAAGCGGGGCCGACTTTAAGATTGAGGGAAGTTGTTTATGGTGGGTTTTTCAGCGGCGGTCTAGCAATCGCTCAAGGGATCTAGAAGATACTGGCCGCCTGCGCGTGCCTCATTCCCATAAATTCCGGAAATTTCTCAAAGGAAGGCTGTTACCCGAGCTCCCGTAGACTCCTGTGACGCAAGCCGCTCACTCGACGAGTTCGCGCCTAGTAGACCCGTATCTGCGGATTAAGCCCTGGAGCGCCACTTGCATTCCCTCCTGCTCACGTCCTCTCCGCTCTAAATCTTCGAAGCGCGTGGGAAGCGCGGCTGTCAGCTCGTGCCGAAAGAAGCGGGTTGATGTGCGCCCGCGTAGCACCCAATCGGCAGCGAGAACCGAAAGAGTGAAGTGTCCGGGGGACTCAACGAAGGTCGGCCCAAATTGTCTGCAAGAGTGAATTCGTTCATGACGAGTCCGGTCGTAACCGTCACAGAGAACGACAATCTGGCCCATGCGAGAAATACTATGACCAAGCATTGCGTGGGCAGACTGGTCGTTACGATTGACGGCATAGTTCAGGGAATCATAACCTGGACCGATTTGATGCGAGCATTCCTCTCCCGAGAAAAAGACTGGATTACCTTACCGATCGACCAGATATTTGTAAAGGAAGTTATGACCAAAAACCCGATAATGATCCGGCGCTCTAAGTCAATTCGGCTCGCAGCAAAGACGATGACCCGTCACAAAATCAGCGGTCTTCCTGCAGTAGATAATGACGGCGAATTGAAGGGAATACTTACGAAGACAGATGTCGTAAGAGCCATTCAGAGGACACGCAGCGCGAAACTACCAGTGTCCAGTATGATGCCAA
>JAKAWJ010000042.1 GCA_021817005.1 archaeon
GCATCTGGGAAGCTCACTTCGAACTCGTAATTTTCTCTGAGCCTCGACACAATTACCGGTCGGATCTGCTCCGTTTCCTTTGCACTCAATCGCGGTCAAGCTGAGACGAATCATTGCGATTTAACGCCTTTTACTGGAAGAAACCTTACAAGAAAAACGAAAAATATTCAAGCACCGAGATCACGGTCTCTTTCCCGGCGTTCGTGCTGAATGCGTACGCCGTCCACTACCCCGAGAAGGCGTCCAGGATGCTGAACAGGTAGCACCACCTGTCGGCGCCGCACCAGATCTACGCCATCGCCGACTCCCAGACCTGGTTTATCGCCACAGGCTACGGCTTTTCATATGTCGCGCCGGACCGTAAGACCCGCAACAAAATCCCGCTTAAAGCCTGCGAGAAAAAAGCAACCGCGCGAGGTGATTGTTACGCGACGCCTTTGCGAGACCGCGGGAGACTGACTCCGCCACCTGCCGGGCGGCGCGCGAAATATCAGGTGCCCACCGCGCCGGTCGCCTCTGGACGGCTGCGGGGACGGGCAAGCAGACCGGGTGCCCGCAGCTAGACCTGCATCTGCTCTTCTGTCAACCGAAAAGGACCCCCCCCGACCCTTTGCCCAAAACATGGCGAAGACCGCTTTTTGAAATTCGCCCGTGAACAGGCAAATCCAGTCGGGACGCGCGTCCCCTTACGGGGCCAGCGAGATTCACCCGTCTGCGCCTCGCCTGACCCGTTCCGTCATCTCCTTGAACCTAGGTTCATCCCTGAGGGGGTCAAAGACCTCCGTACCCAAGAAGTACACCGAATTCCATTGGTCGAGTTGCGGCACCCTCTCCAGCATCGCGTATCCCTCATCAGTCCTGCCCAAGTAAAAACAGAAACCGGCCACCTCAACCGCAGTCATATACGGGGATTTGCCGGCCTGGGCCATGAGGTCCGGAAGCAGCTGCGCAAGTGTGCCCCTGTCACTTCCAAAGTATGCCGTGTAGGCCTTGGCACGTTTCGCAATCATCTGGGAAACGGCCTCCCCTGCCTGGCCGTAAGTGAATCTGGCCAGCTCCTCCGCGCTTCTGTACGAAGCCTCGGACTCTCCTCGAAGCCCCAACCTTCCGTAAATCACGCCGAGCAGAATATGTGCCTGGAAATATTCGGGCGCCAGACTGGCAAGCTTCCTTGCGGCTTCGAGCGAGCCCGCGAAATCCCTCGCCACGAACCTAACGGCGGCAACATTGTACAGGATTATCGCCGAATTCGGGTCAAGTCTGGCCGCCTCCTCGATCTCCGCCAGAGCGTCAGTGAACTCTAGCTGGAGCCCACGGACAATCGAGCGCCAGTGATGAGCTGTTGCGTAGCTAGGCTTGGCCTTGATGGCCTCGCACAATTCACTGTCGGCTTCCCGGAACCTGCGCTGATGCAAAAATAACAACCCGCGTATCGCATGGGCTTCGGCGAGGCCCGGGTCGAGCTCAAGCGCCCTGGAAGCATAGGAAAGTGCTTTGGAATCGTCCTCGGAGGCACTCAGTTCAGGCCAGTCCCAACGTATAACATGGTGGCAGGTGGCAAGGCCCACGTAGCCCAGCGCAAATTCCGGGTCGAGAGCAACCGCCTGCTCAAAGAACTCCTGAGCTGTGCGTAATTCCCGAGGGGTGACCCGCCTGTTCAGGTGATGCTGCCCCTTCAGGTACGCGGTGTAGGCCTCCGCGTTCCGGGTGGGCTTCGCCTCCAATCGTTCGAGTTCCCTCGCGCCTATCTTTACTTTCAGCGCTTCCGCGACCTGCTTTGCTATATCCGACTGCACCTCGAACACGTCGTCAAGCTGCCTGTCGTAGGTACGGGCCCACAAATGCTCATCTCCCTCAACCCTGATGAGCTGTGCGGTGACCCTGATCCTGGCTCCCGACTTCCTCACACTACCTTCGACCACGCTACCCGCTTCAAGCTCCCGCCCAATGTCCCTGAGATTCTTTGCGGAGCCCTTGTAACCCATGACGCTCGTACGCGAAATCACGCTCAGGCCGCCCACGTTTGCAACGGTCGAAATCACTTCCTCCGTCAGGCCGTCGGCAAAATACGCGTCGCCCGGGTCCGGGCTCATGCTCACGAACGGAAGTACCGCAACCCTGCGCTCGTCCAGTATCCCTGCTCCGCCTGCACCACCACGACCCCCGGCCTGCGCGGCGAGCGCCTGTCCCCCGTCTGCCCTGACCTCCCAAGGCATAACCATGCGGTAGACCTCGACAGGCTCGCGTACGTTCTTGAGCGCCCTCGCGCCTATGCTTGAAAACCCGATATCAAGCTTGTTCGAAACCTGGTCGTAAACCTGCTTCGATACACACACCCCCCCGTCCGGCGCAAGAGGCTCAATCCGCGAGGCCACGTTCACCGCGTCACCCGATACATCCCCCGCATCCTCAACCACGTCGCCCAGGTGAATTCCTACACGCAGGTGAATTCTGCGAGCCTCCGCGAGTGAAAGATTGAACTCCCTGACGGCCCGCTGGATGTCGTAGGCGCAGCGCACGGCGTCGAGCACGCTTTCGAACTCGACCATGAACCCGTCTCCCATGGTCTTGACCTCCCTCCCCCCGTGCCTTGCGAGCACCGGCCTGATTACCGCTCTATGCTCGTTCACGAGCGCAAGCGAAAGCTCTTCGTTCCTCTGACCGAGCGCGGTGTAACCCACCATGTCCGTGAACATAACAGCCGCGAGCCTGCGCTTACCTTCGGACACCCCGTCACCCTGCATGGCCCCTGCCGCCCGCAAAAAAAACCTTGCGTCCCCCGCTGCGCAAAACGCTTCCGAGATCCACCCATACTGGGCTCCGCGACGTGCTTTGCGTAATGATTCGGCGCTCGCGACCTACCCTCTCTGGATTTGCCCACCGCAATTATGTCGCCCAAGAACTGCAAAACCCGAAAGTGTGTGCTTACCGAATTCTGACAAAATCAGAACTTCGTGCGTTTTTGCTACCGGGCTTACTTGTATTAAATCGACAGCTGCCAACCCGTTTCAAGCAATGCGGGTTTGGATTTCAGGCGAAAGCGACCGTTAACTCTCACTTTTGCCCGGAAGGAGTGCTCTTTACTTCAACCTGCACGTCTACTCTTATTCCTTCTCTTATTGCGCCAGTCACTACGCAGTACTTCTCAAAGATGTCCTGACAGCGGCTTGTTTTTGCCGTGTCCTCGGTTTCGGGGAGTTCGGCCTTGATTTTAACTGCAAGACTGCTCACGCGCCAGTAACCCTCTTTGTTTCGCTCTAGAGAAGGCTCCGCTTCGGCGGTAAGAGACCTTACGTCTATCTTTGATTTCCTCAAACAAAAGAGCAAGCTCGCACTGAGACAGTTTGCCACTGCTGCTGCGAGTACCCTTGAGGCATTTGGGCCTGCCAGCCTGCCAAGGGGGGCGGGTTCGTCCATCGTTAGGGTTGTGCCGTTAGCATCTGGGAAGCTCACTTCGAACTCGTAATTTTCTCTGAGCCTCGACACAATTACCGGTCGGATCTGCTCCGTTTCCTTTGCACTCAATCGCGGTCAAGCTGAGACGAATCATTGCGATTTAACGCTTTTCGCTTTGAAGGAATTGCTACGCGAAAAACGAAAAATACTCGATTACAGAAATTTCGGCCGCTAGGCATAAACAACTTGCGACATGGACACTGGCCGCGCGTCCACCTTTAAAGAAACGGGAATAGCCCGCAAATGCTGGAAAAGCGGAAACTAACTGCCGCGGAACCGAAATGGCCGGCGTGACTGAAATAAAGGGAATCGGCAGGTTAATGCAAAGGTCATAAAGAAATAGACGTACTCTCTCGCTCGCGTTAGTCTTTAGAACGAAATATGTGCCAATCAAGTAAAAACTCTCGAAGACGATGTTCCCATTCGGCCAGTAAATCCTTGGAAGGACAAAGCCGAGGACGGCCCAGTGCTGGCAGGTGAAAGAGCCTACACCCTGCGCACATGCCAAGTAGAGGGCCTGACCTAGGGGCGTAACAAACGTTGCCCTCAGGGATTCTCAAGCTGGAAAAAAGCAAAATAACTCCCGGCTACGATTTTGAACCATAACGGAGTGAAGAGCCCCGTAAGAAACGGCAGAGCAAAAAAGTAGAGATAGCGGAAGCTCTTCCTCGACATTAACGCGACGCCGAATGCGGGGAGCGTCAGAGCAAGGTTGACAAAGGTAAAGATTGCAAGGCTTAGCCCTACGCAAGATTTGACAAATTTCTCCTTTAGCAGGAAGAAAAACGCGAGTGCAAGTAGAACAAGCACAACTATGTCAGAATATGCGATGGTTGTAAACACCAGATAGGTGGGGAATACTTCAGCTAATAGCGCGGTCCTGTAACCAGACGTTTTGTAGACCACTAAAGGAAAGATGAAACTGGACAGATTAGTTACTAGAAGCGCCGACACCCAGACATTTCCAAATGCAAAATAAGCACTTCTTATCAGCACAGGATAGACTGGAGAAAACACGGAGGGAGCGCCTGTTCCGTAGCCGTGAATCGCAATGATCTCCTACTAGTTGCTGTCCCAGTTCGTTCCCATCGCATGGAAGACGTCGAGAGTGGGCTCAATGCATAACACTGACAACAGCACCACTCCTTTAGAGAGTGCTAAGATGAGACAAAGACGAGCTATGGGACCGTGGCCGAACTACGCTCTCAGTGTTCTTATCAAACCCAAAACTGGATTGGTTCCAGTCATGGCGCCCACGTTTTCAGATTGCTTTGCGTGATACTTGGGACACTCCTCTGACACCAAGTGGCTCAGCCAAACCTCCTCACCTTATATTAAGGGATTATCCAGGAATCCTGTACGGATGCGTGAAACCTTGACCCGAATTTTGAATCACGTCGATTTAGACAAGATATCGGTAACGGAAAAGGCAGGGGAGTTGGACCGATCAAAGCTGAAAAAGAAGATGAGTCTTCAGGCCAAGTGGAACACAGACCCTGCGAAGAAGTATCAGCTAGAAGCGGAACTCTCGTTTGAAGGGGGGAAGCAGATAGTTGAAATAGATTCCCCTTCGTACCTTGGTGGTAACGGAAGCCGGCCCGGTCCGATAGCCCTCTGCATGGCTGGAATGGCCTCATGCTTTCTTACAACGCTTGCCTCTGTAGCTGCAAAAGAGGCAGTTGAGTTTGAGAAACTTAGTATAATCGCTGAGTGCAGCGTCAACTTTGCAAAGGCCTTGGATATTGCTGATGAACCAATAATCGAGAATATTGAGTTCAGGGTTGATGCCAGCGCAAAGAATACAGACAGAAGCACTTTGGTTAAACTCATCTCTATGGCAGAAGAGCGCTGCCCCGCAGTATATACCGCAACTCACACGGTAAGCGTGATCACAAAACTTGTTTGAATGCGGCTTATACAAGAGCATCAATATTGGTAGGTTCCCAAATTGACAGCCGGAAATATCGCTGCTTAAGCGTAAGGCCTGAAGTGAGGGCAATCGAAGGGATAGGCGAGACCAGAGCTTTTCGCTACCTACTAATATTTAGCGCATTGATATCAGGTGAGCGCCAGCGAATTGAATCAGTCATAAGAAGCATGGTTTCCAGACTTTGTAATTGCAGTAGCACTGCATCTGCGAGTATTACATTCGGAAGAAATAAGTGAACGCGCATTTGAAGATGTATCCACTACTCGGCTGGAATATCTCATTCCTGGCGTGCAGCCTTTCGACGTGATACTTTCCCACTCTCTTTGGTACCGGCATCGACCAGATACTGCTAGCGATTGATGCAGAAACCGATGCACTCAGACCCAGTTTCTGCCCATATTGACGCCATACAAATATCCGCCCGCTTTTGTCAGAGGCCTGCGAAAAAGCGGGTGAACAGCTAGTTTTCGCTTCCCCCGAGTTTGCGAACAGATTGGAGATAATTAGGGCCAGGCTCCATTTGGTGGACCAATGAGAGTTCGGCGTACAGGCTTGCTCTCAAAACATTTGCGTTGCTCCGCCAAGTCGTCAAGTACGGATGGCGCTTGCAGAGCCGGTCACCCGGCAGACACCGGAAAAATCTTAGGAACACAGGTGGCGAGCTGCAAAACCCGGGCTCCGCTGCGCCTGTGGTGGTCACGACGACGGTCTGCGGCACGGACCCCGCTTCAAATGGGGTGCACCCGACCGGCTTCCGGCGGTATTCTGTTCAGCTGCACCAGATCCGGAGCAGCAGCTTGCCTAAAATGTCTTCTTCGTTGATTTCAAGTGCGTTCTGCGCAGTCGAGTTGGCAGTCAGCTCTGCAGCCGAATTCTCCAAAGCTTCGGGTAACGACTGTGTCTCATAGAACAGCGACCAGCGATCCAAATATCAACCCCCTGACGACCTCCTTCCCAACCTCTTTTATTTTGCGCGTTTCAACGGTTCCCGGCTGACAGCTAAGCCCTCCCTCGAAATATTGTCGCTTTTGAAACCTCTTAACCGATATGAACAGAGTCAAACTGAAACAAATTGCACAGCGACATCCAATCTGTTAACATTTAATACTGGTACAGGTACTATGGAGGATGCAGAGCCTCTTGCGCGTAATCGCGGCAATATTGCTTGTTGCCCTGCTTGCGCTTCTCACAGCCTCCCCCATCTCATCGACCGGGACCAAACCCGCGACCCCGGCCCCCCGTCCACCGGATTCCCCTTCTGCCGGGATACCCGCCCCAGGCGACGCAAACAGGGCCGGGCAGCTCCAGCCCGGCGGTGTGACGCCGCGCTACACAAACGAGCCAGCGCCCATGGGTATAGCCGACTACGGGCTGGGCCCCAGTGGCCCCTTCACGCTCACTACGGACGCATTCAGGGGCGCGGTCACGATTGGAACCGGGGAGCTGCTCACCAACACCTCGAACGACTCCGTGAGCTTCCAGCTCAACGCCGTCCTCTACTACCTATCCGGCGGCCAACCCTACCAGCTCTGGGTCCAGGACGTGCTGCTAACCACGGGGACCTACGTAGAGTTCGTGGACAACATCTGGAACCTGAGCGCTCCGGAGGCGAGCATCCATCCCGGCTCGCTCTCGGGGAACGGAGGGCTGGGCGTTTTCAATCGCATAACCTACTACTATGACGTTGCCACGAATACTCCCGGAGGGGACACTTCGGTCTCCACCCCGATCACGGTGGAGCTCCTTGTGAACGTTACCCCAAACGCACTAGGAGAGCCGGTGGTGCACTTCTGGTACAGCGACGGCTACGGCTGGCAGGAGTACGACCGCGTCGCGGTGGTGAGCGCGGCCAGCGCCCGAGACGTCCACCTTATGGTGGACGGGAACGAGTACACGGGCTCCGGAAACCTCTACGACGCCGAGCTGGTGATGGGCGGCCCCGGCGGGGGCCAGGATGCCCTTGTCTACAGCATGCCTGTAGTGGACCTGCAGCTCGAGTACTGGAACGGCCACAACTACGAAATAGTCCGGAACGCCTACGACGCGGGTTCGGACACAGCGGAGACCGTGGATGGCGTCGCCGCGCACTCCAGGTACTATACGCTGAGCGGCCAGCCGGTCGCAGTTCTGGAGGCGGGCCAGGGGGCGGTGCAGACGCTCTGGTCCGAGGACTCGGTTGCAACCCTGAACGTCTCTACAGGCGTGGACGAGGGCTACATCCGGGCTTACAACTCTAGCTACCCGCAGGGCTCGAGCGGACAGTCTCCCGCGATCCCGTTCCAAGGAGGGCAGGCCGTCCTGACCCTGTACCCCATGACCTACGAGGTGATGGTCTACGACTCCCAGATGCAGGAGGTGGGGGAGGCAAGCGTGAACGCCCGGCCGGGGAGCAACTACTTGATCATCGGGCAGGTAACATACACTGTCATCTTCTCGCTCACGGTATCGGGCCAGGAGCCACCCGCGCCCATCGACATCACCCTCACGTTTCCCAACGAGAGCTCGCTCGTGATAACGAGCTACAATCCAGTAAAGGAAAAGCTGCCCGCGGGCACAACCTACGCAGTGTCGGGGGCGAATACAGGCACGGAGAGGTGGGTGACTAACGCGCCCGCCTCCGGCGTGATTGAAGGCCCCGAAACCATCTATCTGCCGTTCTACGAGCAGGTGCTCGTGAACTTCTCCGCTCTTGCCTCGGCAGGTTCGGGCCTGCCCCAGGTTTGGGTGAGCTACTACTATCTGGGAAGCCTGAACGGGACTCTGGCGCCGGCTACTCTCTGGGTGGACTACGGCCTTCCTTACGGCTTCCCGGCCGTGCTGAACGTTAGCGCGGGGGTGAGGTGGATTGCCTCCGGGAACCGTGGGGGCCTGGTGACCTCTCCCGGAACAATTAGGGTGTACTACGCCGAGCAGTTCTACGTCACGCTGAACTCGAAGATTCCGGTCTTCGCGCTCCTGAACGGGACGAACCAGAGCCTGAACTCGGGCTGGTACGACGCGGGCTCCACAATCCAGATTGAAAACCTGCCTTACTACACGGGCCCGGGCACAAGGTACGTTGCGGCGCTGATAAGCCCGGAGGAGACCACCCTAGACTCGCCAGCTACTATAACGCTGGTCGCTGAGGAGCAGTTCCTGTTGATCGTTAACTCGGATATCCCGCTAGCTCTCTCGATTGGAGGCACGGAGCTCATGCTGAACGGCACGGCCTGGGCGGTCGCGGGCTCAAACGTGTCGCTCGCAAACACCACCTACTACGTTTCCCCGGGGGCGAGATACGTTCTCGAGAACGCTTTCCCTTCCTTCCAACTGGAGGCGCCTCATAACTACACCGCGGACCTCCTGAAACAGTACTCCGTTATAATAGACCACGTGAACGCCTGGTACGACGCGGGCTCCGTAATCAGGCTGAACGCGACACTGCCGTTCTACGAAGCCGGGAAATTCATGGGAACCTACGGCGCCCCCCCGGGTTCGTCCATCCCAGTGAACCAGCCTGTAACAGAGACGCTCACTGTTGGCCCGAACTACCCGGTAATGGGCCTGATGACCGCGCTGGTCGCGCTGGTAGCTGCGGTGTCCGGAATGGCCCAGAGGAGAAGGAAGAACAAGAGGGCAAGACCCCGCTCTACATTCAGCGGGCCGGCATGGACCCCGTCTGCGTTTTTCCTGCCGCCCTATCTCTCCCAGCGCCTGACTGTGCTCAGCAGAAAAATGCTGCCGCACCCAGACGGTTGGAACGCCCACAGGTTAAGATGGAAATAAGCGGTAACCAGCTCGACCCACCCCCTTCGTGCTGAAGAAAGTGAGAGAGGTTCTGGAAGATGCAGGCTGACCCATCAGAACTGAAACCAAAAGGCAAAAAATCTGAACATCAAAGAATCTGGCTCCTCTTGCAACCGCGTACCCGCCTCGTTTCCTGCTCGGAGCCGGTTTGAGACCCGTCCAGGATTAGCTTGTCCTGCCCAATTCATTTGGGGGCCAACACACTGCTTTTATCAGGACATTCAAAGTGCGTGTCAACTTGGCTCGACCTCTGGAGCAAAAAGGCCCCCTATTCTATGGACGGAAGCCCGCCGGATGGTTTTCAGAGCGTGTCAACCTCATGATGAAAATCCTTCGATGCTAACACTCACCGATACTCTACAGGGTGCTGTTCGACAGCATTCGGTTCCTGGACCCCCTAATCAGCAGAGCCCGGGCGTGTGCACTCGTACACGAATGTTTAATTCGCTGCAGCTGGATTGGTTTTCTGAAGGGCAATGGGAGACAGCTGGTTCGAACGGAACGTACACATTCTTAAGTCGTTTATGAGAATCGCCTTCGGCGTGGTGTGACTCATCGATGGCATCCTGAAGTTTCGCCTGGCACCCTCGGCATTCAGCTCCATGATAACCGCCGTCGGTGAGGGCCAACCCGGTTGAATGTTGCCCTGGTTCAACTTCTGGTCCAAGGCCGTTACGGTGAATCCTGCACTGTTCCTCTACGTGGTGGCAGTGTCTGAGACGTTGCTTGGTCTCGCTCTGATTCTGGGTGTCGTCCGTAAACCAGCTTATCTCGCTGGAATAGCGCTTAGCCTGCTTATCTGGAGCGTTCCGGAGGGCTTCGGCGGCCCGTACGGTCCCGGCTCAACCGATATCGGCACAGGCATCATATACGCGTTCGTGTTCGTATTTCTGCTGATTGTGAACGCGGGCTACGGGCCAAGGAGGCTGAGCGTCGACTATTTCATCGAGAAAAGGTATCCCAAATGGAGACGCGTAGCAGAGACAGGCTAGGATGCGCGGGCGCGCCAGTCGCAAAAAGCGGGGCGGCTGGGCTAATTACGCGACGGGGAATTAATGAACCTTCTCATTTCAGTCCCGGCCTTTGCGTATGTTTCGCCAGTGCAGGGAGAAGGTCGTGGAAATGATTGGAGAAACAAAACGCTTCGGGTGGAGAGACA
This sequence comes from archaeon, assembly GCA_021817005.1. Taxonomy (GTDB): domain Archaea; phylum Thermoproteota; class Thermoprotei_A; order Marsarchaeales; family Marsarchaeaceae; genus JAKAWJ01. Next base: position 10,332 of record JAKAWJ010000042.1, read on the forward strand.
ACTTTCCATTGCCGCAACGGGAACACTGAATGCTGCGCTCGATTGCGGGCCCTTCTGCCGCGAATATCTGGCACTCGACAACTAATCTAAGCGAACTCCCGGAATCTGTTTGAGCTTCTGCGCTGAAAACAAAGGGTTCCCTGATTTGGGGCGTAGAGATGAATCAGGGACGAGCGTGGCTCGGAAGCTTCGGCCATGTGGATTTGGGCTCACATCCAAGTGTGCAGGACCGTTTTCACCACCTTATGGGTAACCTTCCAATATGCGTGATTTTAATTAGATGGCCTCATTCAGAAAAGCAAATTACAGTTCTCCAGTAGCTCGATTCGAACCAGTCGGTGTTCCTGCGGCTGGACCCAAGCTTTCTTGCAGCCCATCTTGTTGTGAGTCTCGTATGCTGGATTCGTTTTGCCGGGTAAAATGGGAAGAGCGAGCATTATGAGTCCTAAGCATGACAGCGTTGCAACCAAAACTGGCGAGGTATTCCTCCTAATGCTACTGGCACAATGGTATAGACTAGAGCCTGGAAATGAGGAAGGTCGGCTATGGTGGTTGGAACATAATTTCCTTTACTGAAGGATAATATTTAAGTATATTGTCCTTATAGAAAGGAGACTGTGGACTACCAGCTGGTGAGGGACTATCTTCTGGAGTGGAAAGATAAGACGTGGGATGAGGGCGTAAAGAGAGACCTCAGAGTAGAAAACATGCCCAGCAGGGCTACAATAATAATTGGCCCCAGAAGGGCAGGAAAGACATATTTCTTATTTCAGGTAGCACGAAATGTATCAAGGGACAGCGTACTTTACCTTAATTTTGAGGATACAAGGCTGCGCGCCCTGGCTTCCAGTGAAATCAGGAACGTTATAAGGATGTACGTGGAACTCACCTCTAAAGAGCCCGAAACCCTGCTACTGGATGAAATACAGAATATAAATGAATGGGAGATAGCGGTGAGGGAGCTCTTAGACCTGAAAAAGTATTCAATACTCATTACAGGTTCATCATCAAAATTGCTTAGCAGGGAGATCGCTACCCAGTTAAGGGGCAGGTCATTGACTTACATGATCCTGCCCTTCAGCCTTTCCGAATACCTGAAAGCCAAAAACTTGAATGCGGATTCGCCCTTAACAAAGGACAAAGAAGCCAAACTGAGGAGCGCGCTCAAAGATTACCTAGAGTGGGGCGGCTTTCCGGAGGTGGTGCTCCAAAACAGAAGCAGAGAAATCATACTCGAGGAGTATTATGACCTGATACTCTTCAAGGATATAATAGAGAGAAACGCCATGAAAAACATGACGTTGGCAAGATTTCTCCTTGAGCAACTCCTGCAGAACTTCTCGAAAGAGATTAGCGTAAACAGGATGATAAGGAAGGCAGGCGGAATAAGTTTGAGCAAGGATACGACATATGATTATGTGGATAAGATACAAGATTCTGTTGCAGTATTCTTCCTTGACAGGTATTCTGTCAAGGCACACGAAAGGTCAAGCTGGCCCAAGAAAGCATATGTCTGTGACACCGGGCTTACCAAAGCAGTAAAGTTCTCTGAAGACATCGGGAAATTGATGGAGAACGCCGTATTTTTGGAGCTTATGAGAAGAAAGAATGAACTTCGGTTCCTGAAGATATTCTACTGGAGCGGCGCAAATGATGGAGAGGTAGATTTTGTGCTAAAGCAATCAGACAAGGTGAAAGAGTTGATACAGGTGACCTACGCTTCATCAAGGGATGAGATAGACAAGAGAGAGGTAGATGGGCTTGCTGCATGCTCCAAGATTCTTGACTGCAGGGATTTGACTATAATCACATGGAACTACAAGGCTGTAATAAATCTTGACGATAAAAAGATCCACTGCGTGACCCTATTGGAATGGCTGCTGAATCACCGAGTATGATAAGTGGAATCAGCCTGTATTCCAATTTCGGGACACCTGGTTATGGACCGTGATTCACCTGCAACGTAGAACTGCGCGTATCAACTTGACTGGCGCTTGGAACGTCTTGGCTCGTCGAGGCTTTCGGAAGGCAACGAAGAAATTGCGGGGAATTGCGCAAAGCGCTGCGCCGCAATGGGATCGAGCGTCATGCGTCAGGTCGTAATTGTTAACAGCCTTTTCCTGACTGGAGAGTGGCTTGGCCACGGAATCAAGGAGGCGGACAGAAAGTATGTGCAGGCAATGTTTAGTCTATTAACCACGCAGGGCTTTCACGGTCTATCTCGGCCGCATGGCTCGCTGGCTTTAAGGCGCTATAGCTACTCTTCCAGCTCGTCTTTAGTGGGTACCAAAGCCATTGGCGACTCATGTGCGGCTGACGGCGTACAGGGAGAGGCCTCCACACTCACGAAATCCCAGTCTCGCGTAGACGGGTAGGCCCATGGGTGTAGCGTACAGGCTGACTCTTTGGTGACCGAGGCTGTGGGCGAGCCGGCAGGCTTCCAAGGTCATAGCCCGTCCGATTCCGCGCCCGCGCACCTCTGGAACTGTGGCAACTCCCCAGATCGAGGCTGGTTCGCCAAAGCGCATCAGGGTGGCTGAGGCGACTGGCTGGTCACCGACCAAGCCGAGCAGGTGGACGACGGGTCCGCCTGGGCTCAGCCCGAAGAGCCTTTTCATGGCGGCTCGGGGAGCGAAGTCCACTCCCAGACTCTCGACCTGAATCCTGGACAGGAGCGCGTGCATCCCGTCGCTGTCCACTCTTGTGACCCGCAGCCAAGAGGGCAACTGCTCGGCTAGGGGAAGGGTGGTTGCGGCGGCGACCATCGTGGGACTGACGCGTCGCGTGAACCCCTGCGATATCAGGTAGTCGTGGACTCCGCTTTCATGCTCCGGCAGGGCCGTGACGAAAATCAGGGAGCCTTCAGCGAATCCTGTTAGAACCGCTTGGGCGTCGCGCTCGCTTGCGCCCGGCTCAGTTTCCAGGGCCGCGGTGATTGCACCGTGAGGCCCGTGGCCGTGCAGCACGAGCAGCGGGCCGGCGCTGGCTATACGCCACGTGTCGGGCCGAAGCTGGGACACATCCCGGAAGAACCGCACGAGTCCCTGAAAAGCGGCTTTGCCGATCGCTGCCGCGGATGCGTCGTCGAGCGGTTCCACCATCTGCATCACCTGCCGGCCCTCGCAGTAGCTGCGTGACCAGGAGAGCATGGCACCTGCGACGGCTGAGCAACCGGCACCCTGCGTACATGCATTCCGTACTGGTATTTCGCTCCGTGCACCCGACCGTAATTCTGAGAGTTTACACTAGACATCCGGAACATCTCGGTCATTCGCCGACTGGATTAATTCAAAGCTTGCGGACTTCTGACGCTGCTTGCCATGGCGAAATATTTAA
>JAKAWJ010000043.1 GCA_021817005.1 archaeon
CTGACCTGAGAGTAGTATTTGGGGCTAATTACATTACGCGCGAAGACGGTGCTGGCGGAATGGGCCTACGTTCTGTGCTCCTAGAGACGAGAAAATTATGGATGAAGAACAAGGAGCAATTGCTGAAAAATTCGAGAGAGCTCTTCCCGAAAAGGAAAGGCGCGCAGCCTCCTCAGGGTGACACCTTCCAGTTTGACGCCGCGAAGCTTGACAATGCGGTCGTAAAACTTCTGACAGAGTTTGACTGGGATGTCGGTGGACTCGGGAGCGGCCAGAAATTTCCGCACCCCTCAGTAGATCTTCTTCTGCTTGCTCACTCTTACCACACCGGGGACACTCTTGGTTCTCAGGCTTCGCTCATTACGCTCAGGCAGATGCACGCAGGCGGTATCATGGACCAGGTTGGCGGCGGTTTCCATCGTACTTCAGACCCGAATTGGTTCATCCCGAGTTTCGAGAAATTGCTTGCGGACAATGGAGAAATCCTGAAAAGTTACGCAGCCCACTTTGCCTGGGCAGGAGACGCCGAGCTTCTTGACGCGGTAAAGCTCACCGGAAACAGCATCCTAAGATATTTCTGGGCAGACGAAGGCTTTGGGGTTAGTCTGGCCGCCGACTCGGACGGTGTTGAAGGTGGGTACTATACTTGGACGCCGAAGGAGCTTTCCGAGGCCCTCAGGCACGATTTGGTCCCGCTTGCAAAGGAAATGTTTGGCGTGCGGCCTCATGTCCTTACGATCGCTCCAGAGACCGCCCCGCATGGCGCTCAGGACGAGGAGGGGCTGGTCCAGGGAAGAGTGGTGCTGCGCCGAATTCTCTCTCTCGAGTCTATTGCTTCCAGACTAGGCACTGGCGTCGAGGGAGCCTTGTCTGCCCTTTCTGAAATCCGGGCAGCGATGGAAGATTACAGGCGAAGAAACCGTACTCCTCCAAGATTGGATTCCAACATGTACACCCATCCGAATGCAGTTGCGGTCGAGGGACTTCTAATTTCTTCTCAGCTTGTCCCTGCTGAGATTGGTGGCGTCTGGACGGAAAAGTTAGCGGGCCTTCTAAAGCGGCTTGAAAGAAATCCGGGAAGGCGAATAGGCGGATCCGGGAAGCCGTTACTCGAGGACGAAGCCGCTACGGCCCTATCGCTCATGTCTGCTTACGAGATAACGGGGGAGATGCATTACCTTGATTCTGCGTCTTCAATTGTAAAGAGTTTTGTCGACCGTTGGCTACCAACCGTTTTCTCTGACTCGCAGCTGGACTCGTTGCAACCGGCGGATTACGCGGACAGCCCCAATGAATCACCAGTCGCGCTGGCAACAAGGGCCATGGTGAAGCTTGCGCTGTTCAAGGGCGAGAAACATGATGTCACGCGGATTCTTGGGAGCGTTTTACGCGAGGTTCGCACGAAAAAGGAGGAACATGTTGCAAGCATATACCTTATCCTAGAATCTCTGCAGAGGGAGCCGCTCAGAATTGCAGTGTTTGACAGCGGTGACGGCAGGTTCCGCGAACTGATTAGGGCCGCGCATACTGTATACTCGCCTCTACGGGTGATAATCCCGTACACTCAGGATTCGCTGGATAGCGCTCCCCCTGAAATCAGGGAATTGGCAAGAAAAACCAATTCCTCATGTCTCTATGTTTCTTCCTCGGAGAAAGAGTGGATAGGACCCTACTTTGATTCTTCCGGACCTACGAGCCTTCTAAAAGCTCGAGCTAGCGGCCGGGCTCTTTCGTAGCTTCGCTCGGTATCCAAACTGGGACTGCTAGGAGGATTCATGAATAGTGAGAGCCCTCCGGGATGTCGAGTAGTCGGGTAGCTCTCCGGGAGCCGCGAGCGGGTTAAATTTGCGCTGAGGTGCCCGTTGCATCGGTCTAACTTTCGATGTCAATCGGGGCCGACCAATTGTAGATAACGAGGAAGGAAGTCGGCGGCCCAAAAGCCATTATATACTTCCTAGAACCAAGGATAGTTCGGATGTCTCTCGACTTCAACAAGGACCCTGAATTCCCTCGCGAGTCGATCTACCCCGAAAACTGGGAATTTGAAGATGACTCCCTCGGCTGGAAGCTGTATCGCCGAAGCAAAGCAGAACAATGGGATGAGGATAAACTGGACTGGGCCAAACTACGCGAAGCCGCGTCGGGGCTCGAGCAGCGTGAGAAGCTTGCTCTCTCTTACTGGTGGGCGCTCCTTTCCACATTTGATAACGCAGCTCCTGTGTTCGCATATGCGCTTGTAAAGGCACACGAGTTAGAAGTAAAGACGCGCTACAAGGGTTTCATAACGATGGTTACCTGTGACGAGTGCCGCCACAATTTTGTGTGCGGCAGGTCAATTCAGTGCCTGTTGCCCGGCTTCCCAAACAAATTCAAGCCGGCCAATGAGTTTGAAGAAAGTGTAAGGCGCAACGTGCTGTGGGTGTGGTACAACGGGTCACGCTATTGGAATGCGTATAAGGAGTCATACAACAAATATGACATCGATATCCTCTTTACCTCGTTTATGATGGGAGAGGCCGCGGCTACGACTGTATTCACTGAGATGGGCAAACTTGCAAAACTCAAACCATTTCCGGAAGCGTTCCGGAGTATCTCCGTTGACGAAACTCGTCACTATGCGTTTACACATGTGCTCATGCAGGAAGGACTCGAGCGCATGAACGAAGAAAAGAAGGCGCTAGTGACGCGCCAGATGAAAGCTGGCTTTACATTCCTTTCCTTGATTACGTATAAGCCTCCAAAGGGTTTCTGGAAACTCCCTCCCGGCTTTGAAGATATGCACTATAAATTAGAGGGAATTGCGAGAGATGCGGGCTTGGGTGTACCGACGCTCGAGGAAAAAGAGAAAGCCTGGCGTGAAGCCGTGCTCAGAGTGGGTGCCGCGGTAGCAAAATACGGGGTAAAAATCCCCGAGATACCTGAGCTCGGTATTTCCGGGGAAGAAGTGAAGGACATTTCTGAGGCGGACGTCATGCCGGTTTTTTAGCCTGTAGTGTTGATTGCATTCAGCTGAGCAGATAGCCCGTGACTCCAGGCGTGAGATGAGTGCGAGACAGTGTACCGGATTGTGGATTCGTCACCAAGGCACGAAACTTTTCTCTGAGAAAGTGCATAGGATTCCCATGAGACGATAGACCCGAATGGACTTCGCGATCAGATTTTTGGGGCATCTCCCTTCCGCCATCCGGAAAGAGGAATGCATCACGTATTTATCCGGATTTCATGCAGAGAGACGGGGGGAGGGATGCGTGCAAACTGAATACTGGATTCCCTGAAGAGGTAGCGCTCAGGACCGGAGCGATCTCGAAACTCAGTAATGGGCTCTCGCAAAAAGGCCTGGGCCGCGAGGAAAAAGACCAAAATGGAGCTGAAGTGATGACCCAACACGCTTCAGCTCTGAGAGTGTCAGAGCTTCGAGCTCCTCTGATTAAGGGCTCTGTCAATCAGCTCGACTTCGTCCTGATTCAGCTGTAAGTCTCCCGCAGCAATATTCTCGTCAATGTGTTCGAGCTTGGCAGCTTTTGGTATCGAAAGCACATTGCCTTTAGCGCTGAGCCAGCACAGGGCCAGCTGTGAGGCTGTGACACCTTTCCTCCTAGAAAGTTCCTCGAGCGCAGGAAGCGACTTAAAAATCGTTGGTAGTTCACCCCTTGCGAGAGGACTGTACGCTATAACTGTCAGACCATTCCGCTTGCAGTACGGCAGAACATCCGCTTCTGGGCTGCGATCCGCCATGCTGTAACTAACCTGGTTTGACTGAATTTCGTGCCTGTGCATCTCCGACTGAGCGGCTTCCACCTGTTTTGACGTGAAGTTGCTCACACCAATGTATCGCACCTTTCCGATGTCCACCAGTTGCTCGAAGGCTTTCATGGTATCTGAAATGGGTACGCTTGGATTGGGCCAGTGAATCTGGAGAAGGTCAATTTGTCTCACACCCAGTCGTCTGAGACTACCTTCACACGACCGAACTACCTGATCCGAACTCAAGTGCTCCTTATCGACTTTTGTCGCTATGAAGACCTTGCCACGGATGGAAGCCTCGAGCGACTCCAAGGCTCTTCCTACAAGCTCTTCTGTGTGGCCTCCTCCATAAGCTTCCGCTGTGTCTACAAAGGTGCTTCCCTCCTCGACGGCATGGGCTATTGCCTTTATCGCATCTAGGTCTTTGCTCCTGTCCGGTCTCCACCATCCTCCACCGAGCCTCCATGTTCCATATCCGATGACTGGGACGGATTCCCCGGTCTTTCCGAGTTTCATGTATTTCAAGACTAAACTCTGGGAGACACTAACTCAGAGCCATCATTTAGCGTTCGCGTCTGTAACTCTGCTGAATGGGCTGGTCAGTAGTCGAAGCCACAATCAGGCTCTGAATTGGCAGATTTATCGAACTCTCGTGCTGAAACAGGCGGACAAATCCCAAAGGCGCCGGAAAGCGTCAGGATACGAGCTTGCGGCAGCCTGAAATCAGGCGGGGAGACTGGGCACAACTTCCGAGCGCTAGGTTCTGCGCGGATTCAGTTCTCGAGGGCTTTGCTCATAAAGACGTACATGAGTACGAGGAAAATAATTCCAGAAATTATGGCGGCCACGAGGATTGCAAGGTTTGCCCCCCTGCCCAGGGTGAACTGAACTACCAGGTTCAGACCGCTCCACAAGTGTGAAAACATGGCTAAAGCCAACCGGACCAAGAGACTCTGTCCTTCATATAAACTGAACTCTGAAATTCTCGCGCCTCCCGTGTTGGCCAGATTGCTGGTGTCGTGTTCGTCCCCCCTGTCAATCAGCCTGCGAACGCGTGCGTGTTGCAGTCTGCCGCCCCAGTCAGCCGAAAGGATCGCTAATACTTTCTACGACCTTTTACGTGCTTTTATGGTTGGTCGCAGCTTCTGCCGGCTCAGAATTACCTACCTCACACAGTTCCTTGATCCTCGAAAGTCCTGCTCGGGCATCGGAGAACGCGAAATCGAACTCGAATTTCCTCAATTTTTCGTTGGACACCGGAGCCGCGTTGGGGAGAAAATCCGCGACGGCTTCGTACGCACGAGGGGAAAGGTACTTTGCAGCGAAGTACGGAATGGCAACAGGCGGGGTAGAGCCGAATATATCGGCGGCAATCTGTACCAGTCCTCTCAAGGTCACAGGTTCATCGTCAACCACATTGTACACTTCTCCGGCCGATGCGCGCTCAAGCAGGTATAGGATGGCTCTCGCGCCATCCTCAACATAGATCGGGCAACAAAATCGCTCCCCGGGGTCCGGTAGAAGCAACTTTTGTTTTTCAAGGACCGGCATAAGTATAGCTCTGCCAAATACTCCTTCCTTCGCATACAGTCCGCCGAGCCTCGCAATGCTTGCGTCTGCGCCCGCACGAACTTGGCTCTGTACGAGCGCCTCAAACTGAATGACTGCTTTGGCTGCGTTTGTTGAATCATCCAGCTGATTATTCTCATTGTACATGACTGGCCTGCCTTCCTGCTTGTAATTCCCAGCACGTTTGTAAAAGAGCGCTGAGCTCGTGAACACCGTCTTTGCGCTAGGGGCGGCGGCAGAGATGGTCTTGAAAATTTGGCTCAGGTAGTCAAAATCTACTACTCTCACCAAATCTCCTGATGGTATCCGGCTCTGTAACCTCCCGGAAAATTCCACGCATACAATAGCTCCGTCTGGCTTTGATGACGTGATGCCCTCCCTGAGGACAGCTGGATCCCTGGGATTCCCGGCCAGCCGAACCTGAGAAGTCGAAGCATTGGCAGGACTTTCTGAATTCTGTCCGAAACAAATTACAGTGTGACCCGCCCGCTCAAGGCTCGCTAGCACGTAACGCCCTATGAGGCTCTGGGAACCGAGCAGTAAGACCCTCAACCGGATTCCTGCAAACATTTTCTTGTGGTGTAATTAGCCCTTACGGATGGAAGACGGTGCTAGATGTTTTATCGAGCCGGATCGCCCGGCTCCCACAAATAACGCGTTTTTCTCCAATTCCCCGAGATGGCAATAAGGGCGTCAAAGCCGGGCGATTGGCTTATTTTGCCTCTCAAAGGGTGGTCCACCAGAAAATTGGGTCGCCCTTGGCTTAGTCGTTCTGCTTCAGAAGTACCGCCATACAGCATAACGGAAATAGCGCGATATGCTCGAAACCTGGGTTATGAAGATTTTGTGTATCTGAATATTGGAGAGCCGGACTTCGAAACCCCAGCTCATATCAGAGAGGCCGGCATCAAGGCCATTCGTGAAGGTAAGACGCATTATACCACGGACATAGGCATTTCAGAGCTGAGGGATGGCATTTCCAAAAAACTCAGCACCGAAAATAATCTGGACTTTTCCCCAAATGACATCACGGTGGTGAGCGGTTCTCAAGAAGGGATTGCCGCGCTCGCCCAAACGCTGTTCGACCCAGGGGATAGCGTGATAGTGAGTGATCCCTACTATCCGTCGTATGTGCAGAATATCGAGCTGCGTGGAGCCAGACTGAAGACCGTTCCATTGAGGAAGGAGAACGGGTTCCAGATGTGCGCGGAAGACGTGCGCAAAGCGGTTGATAGCAGAACAAAGGCAATCGTGATCGTGAGCCCGAACAACCCAACCGGGGGGATGCAGGACGAAACCGAGCTCAGGGCCATCGCGGATATCGCAATAGAAAACGACCTTGTTGTGATATCCGACGAAATCTATGAATACATAACGTATGGCAGTCACCGCCACGTCTCAATCGGCTCGCTGCCAGGGATGCAGAATCGAACGATTATACAAAATGGATTCAGCAAGGCCTATGCGATGACCGGTTGGCGGATTGGGTTCGTAGCAACTCCCCCCGAAATCACCCAGAAATTCCAAGAAGTGCACAGGGCGACGGTGATATGCCCTCCAAGCGTGAGCCAGTATGCGGCATTGGCAGCGCTGCAGGGCCCGAAGGAGAGCGTCCAGAGAATGGTAAAGGAATTTGGCGAGCGCAGAAGCTTCGTGATGAAGAGGGTTCGTGAGCTCGATGATGTCGAAGCGAATGAACCTGCCGGTGCGTTTTATCTCTTCCCTGACTTCAGCTCTTATACAGTAGATGACCACGGACTTGCGCTTGACCTTATCCGTGAGGCTCATGTTGTAACAGTGCACGGGTCAGGTTTCGGAGAGCAGGGGCGAGGCAGGCTGCGAATTAGCTTCGCTGCGTCCATGGAAAGATTGGATGAGGGTTTCAACAGAATCGAGTCATTCCTGAAGAAATTCAGGAACTGAATCGAAGCTTCTGGCCTCCGTACGCGTTAGGCTGTCCGGCGTTGCACTCAGCCAGATTGAGGCGCTGGGTTCATCGAAAGACTTATACTCTAAAATTTGGAGCCCTTCGTCAAGAATTATGAAGTTTGGAATTACCGGTGTGTACTCTTCTGCCATTTCAAAAATCCTCGTAGACAGAGGTTACGAGCCTACAAGGCTGACAAACACACTCGTTGAGAGACTTGGCGGGGTGGGGGGTGGAAACGAAGAGCCTGATGTTTTCATCAGGGATATGTCACGCTGGCAGGGAATAATACTCGTTGGGGATCAGGCGAAGACCCTCGCCGATGCCGTGCTTGAGGTGCTAGGTGGTTCGGCAATTCTTTATTTTCCGCGGGTTTATGGCGCGGTCTATAAAGCAAATGTAATAGAGCGGGTTCGCAACGGCGTCATTGTTGGGCTTGACGACAAGCGTGGGCTGCTCAAAACGCGTAGATTCGAGCCTGAGGTTGAACTGGTTCAGGTGACTGGCTACGCAAGAAGCGTTTCAAAATTGCTCGTTACTGACGAAGTGCGGGTAAGGGCGGGAGACTCATCTGCTACGCGCACTGGACAGCCGAGGTATGAACACGAACTACCTGGCGGCTGGAGGTGGCGAAAGCGGTCGACGGAAGAGAATGACGCAGAAGTAGTAAAGAAGGCAAACGATCTCGAAGAAATGCTGGACTCGCCAGAAGTCCCGGAGGGGAGGTGCATTGTGCAGGGCAAGGATTACGTTGAGGTGATGTTCGGTTATGAAGTTAAGGGTGAGCTGGACCGATGGAGACGTAAACTGACTCCTACAATTGATGGTCACCACTACCTGAAGTCATTGGGACCTGAATACTCGGCGCTCGTCGACTTTGCCGAGCGGGTGCAACCTCTGATTCCTGATAAGGTAGACGGATTGCTTTCGGAAACGATTGTCAAAGGAGTGTTTCCGCGCAATAGCGAAGAGGTGCGAGTTTTTCACATGAAGCCTAATGGAGTCGACATCGAGCGCTCCCCGGGTTACGTGCTACATAGCGACGAAAAGTCCGTGGTAGTTCGGCGCTCAATCAGAGCGCCCGGCCGATATGACGGTTTCGAAGCGGAGCGCAGACCAGGGGACTACGCAATCTCCGAGTTCGGCGTGAATGAATGGTATTACCTTACGGTCTATTATCGGAGAGATGGAACCGAGATAGGTAAGTATGTGAATATCTGCACCCCTCCGGAGATTTCAAAAACCTTCATTCGTTACGTAGACCTCTACGTTGATGTGGTGGAGCATGAAGGGGAGGCTAGGATAATCGATAAAGACCAGCTTGACGACGCACTGCACTCGGGCTATATCACTCAGGGCATGTACCAGCGTTCTCTCGGAGTGGCCAAGCGGGTTCTGGACGAAATCACAGCTGCGAAACCGATCAAGAGCGCCTAGCATCCGCTTCGTCTCATAGTAGTGCAGCGCATTGCTTGTCAGTTCGAGCGTGGCGATAGCTCTTAGTCCTCAGGATGCATACGATTTCCACCTTTGGTGCCTGAAAGCAGGGAAACTCACTAAAGGTTGGCGAGGGCTGTCACTAACAGATGCCGACGCAAATCACTTGAATTTTCAGGCAGATCTGTCCCTGCTTGGAAGAAAGGTGAGACTCTCTGGCGCCGTCGTTCTCAGCCCTGAACGGTTTATAGAGTTTAGAGTCGGCTCGTTCTCTCCCCGTTGGCTAAGGTCGGAGCCTGCTATCATACGCTGGGCGTTCCAGCCCATGTTCGGCGGAACATTGGTGACTCATACTTGGCACTTTGGTCTTGAGACGCGATGGAGAAGGACCTTCGAATGGGCGTTGGCGAGCAACCTTAAGCTCTATTTCAGAGACATGCCGAAGTTTGAGGGAGCCAATCTACGTGACTGGCAGGCCCGCCGCGGCGCAGTGCTAGATACCAAGAATAAGACAGTTGGAGCAAGAGATGCAGGAGTAGACTGTGCGCTCCCCATAGCCGCTCGTCCCTAGAAAGGTGGGGCCACCGGTTTTCCTACTCGTGTAATCGCTATCAGCCAGCGTTTAAATCTGGTCGACTTCCACCACGGTGAGAGGGAGAGAGTGGAAGAGGTTTGAAGTACGTAGAGGGCTCGAAGAGAGTTTTTCTTGAGACAGGGGTACGGTTTCCGTTTAGCATCATTTGGTCGGTGTGTCTGATAAAAAAATGTGCTGCTGAAGTAAACCTGGGGCTGGGACTTCTCGACAGAGAGCGGGCTGATTCGATATCACGTGTTACGGATGAGATAATGCGTGGCGAACATATCAGCCAAGTGACTGTGGATGTTTTTCAGACAGGTTCGGGCACGGGCCTGAACATGAATCTGAACGAGCTAATCGCAGAAATCGCAGAAAGTGGTGGTGTCAAACTGCATCCGAACGACCATGTGAACATGAGCCAGAGCTCAAACGACGTCGTCTCGACTGCGATGCGCATATCCGCTGTCTACGCAGCGCGGAACACCTTGATTCCTTCACTCTCAGAGCTTGCCCAGAGTCTCAGAAAGATTTCGTCGAAGACAGCAGAGGTCTACAAGGCCGGCCGAACACACCTCAGGGACGCCCTGCCTGTGACACTGGGTCAGGAGTTCGGCGCTTTTGCGGATGCGCTCGAACACGACAGGACCATGATTGAAGCCGCACTCGAATATTCAAGTGAGCTGCCGATAGGAGGCTCGGCTGTGGGTACTGGTCTCAATACTCTTCCCGCGTTCGGTGAACTCATGGTCGGGAAGATTAGTAGAGAGACCGGTCTCGTATTCAGGCCCGCAAGGGACAAGTTCCGAGCGATGCGACTGTTAACTGATCTCGTGGCCGTCAGTTCGAGCATCTATTCTGCTGCGCTGGATATCGAAAGGCTCTGCCAGGACCTGAGGCTCATGTTCTCAGGGCCGCTCACCGGGCTGGGTGAAATAGATATTCCAACGCAAGAGGAAGTTGCCGGAAGCAGCATCATGCCCGGAAAGACGAACCCGGTTACTGTCGAAGCGGTGATGCTTGCAGTTGCCCAGATTGCAGGACTTGACCAGGCAAACAGGGCTGCCGCGAGATTGGGTGAGTTCGAGCTGAGTATGGGCGTCCCATTGATCGGAGTGAACCTGACTAATCAGATTTCTATTCTGTCCGAGTCCATGAACAAGCTATCAAAGGTGGTTATAGAAAACATTCAGCCGAATCTGAAACGAATGAGAAAGTACGCGCTGTCTTCGCCTGCTCTCATAACCGTGATTTCTCCCAGAATCGGATATGAAGCTGCTGCGAAGATAGGAAAGGAGCTCGAGAAAGGCAAGTCGGTCGAAGAGGCTCTGACCGAAATGGGATACTCAAAGGCAGAGTTGGAGAGCCTTCTGGACCTTTCGAGGCTCGTAAAGCCCGGCATCCCCTCGAAGTCCGAACTTCAGTACTAGTAGGCTGGGAAATCAGTTCCGTAGCTGCGTCGGCCGTGCAGAGTATTTATTGCGGCCCGCTCCATGCTGTAGCAGTGAAGGCTGTCGAACCATTCAGCTTTGTTTGGTCCTTAGTAGCGAATTCGACGACGCGGAAGTAATGGGCGAATGTCATCAAGTGGCCCTTAGGAAACTCTCGAGCTATCATCAAAACTGCCAAGAAGTTCATAGACTTTGTTTCTGGGCAGACTCTCAAGCAGTTCGAGCCCACTACGGGTAACAGACCTGAAAGCTTCAGAGGAGATGAATCTCCGGAAGTGCTCAAGGCTCTTCCATTCCGAGTAAATTTGGTAGGAATTCGGTTTGTCGACTCTTTTGTAGAGGTGGGCCAGGGTCAGACCATCTGACTTTGCAAGTTGTTCTCGAACCATCCGAAACGCCTCTTCGAATTCCTTCTCTCTTCCAGCCTTCACTTCGTAGTAGAGACCAACGCTGATCATGGGCTGAGCTCAGGCTCTTGGAGGAACGCTAAAAGGGTGTTGGGAAGCAATTGAAGCGGCAATGGACGCGAGGCCACTTTACATAGAGCGATAGTGTTCCCCCGCACGCTGCTGTTAAATCGGCCCGAACACACGCTGTTGTAGGCAGGCGCCGCTCAAATTTGGAATACAGCTTTCGATTTCAGTTTCTATAGATTAGATTTGCAGGCGCTAGCCACGGGATGCATGAGGGATTATGGTAGGCGAACCAAAGGAAGCGGAAAGCACAGGATATTCGCTTTCGTCCGGCATTGCAGCAGGATTCTCAAAAGTCTACGCAGCACATTCAAAGGGTATTGTAGCCTTCGGAGCGCTTTACTCCCTGCTCTTTATGTATTTTCAACAAACGCTGCTGATCGATGGCCTGAGTTTCACTTCCTCAGGGCCATTCAATATTCGGCTGCCAGCAGGAGAATCCGTGATCGTGTCAACCTCTCCCCCCATTCCAAGCGGAATGCCGTTCCCCCTCTGGGGGCCATTTCTATCTAAGTAGCTTTCAGCGCTGTAATAGCAGCGATAGGGTATGTGCGGGTAGTGATGTCTCGGGGTCAGAAGGTGGCCCCTGAGATTCAAGAGCGAACCCAAACAGCTGAGCTGCCGCCTGATGCTTCAAAAGGGAAGCGCGAAGCTAAGGCTTAAATCCAAGAAAGCGGCGAAATCTTAAAACTCCCTAACTCCCGAACGCAAGACGGTGGGGCAAAAGGGTTTCTGTCAAGAGATAATCTCTATGAGAGTAATGGACAGTTTGAATTCTTGGCTTACACGACGACTCGCTTCGATCGTGGGTTCCATTGGGAGCGTTAGAAGCAGTCACGGAGTTCAATCCTTTGCGGTTATGATTTACCAGGGCTCCTTTCTCATCCGTTCTGCTCAGCTCTCAATATTGACCTCCGTGTTTCTTTTTCTGTCCCAGCTCGGCCTGATTGCCCTTGCGGGTGTATTGCTGTGCGCGGTCCTTGCCATCAAGGGTCTGAGATCGCTAAAAGGGACTCAACCGGCGCGCGTCGCAGCTGGAATATTTTAGCTTCCCTTAGCTATTCTATCGATGCACACTGGGTGTATAGTACTCTTCCTTTTTGATCCAGTTACCAATCTACATCCGGTGGGGCTCTGGCGTTACCTTGCCGAGGCTGGCCCGGGTGACACTGAGTTAAAGCCCGTTTGTGAGATTGTTCAGGTCCTCAGTCCGGCGTAGCTTGGTCGGAACCGGTCACGAGTGCTCCGGGAAAACGCCTCTCACCCTCGCTTTCGATACCCTCTGGGTGTCGAGGAGCGAGGAAAAGCGCAATTCCTTGGGAATTTCGTCCGAACCGACCTAGCTACGGACTGAGCTATCACGTCAGGGACACGTTCAGTTGCGGGTGGGTCAGACATAAGCCGCTAAGAAGAGCCGGTCTTTTCAGGGCCAATGAGAAATTTGAGACCTAGCATAGCGCCGCTTTGCAGCGTTTCGCAGATGGGGTACTTGGATTTCAGCAGAGCTTCGAGCTATCGCTAGGCGCGTATGCAGAGTTCAAATGGAGATACAGCTCTCCGCTCTACTTTGATAGTGCGATACCTCTATTTCTCCTAGCGTTTCAGGGCCGCCACGGCACACGGCCGTGTCACGTCGGAGTCCTGTAGCGCCTGAGCAAACCCTGAAGGCACAAAATTTGCAAAGTCAAATCCAAGTGTTTGCCACGTGGTTAGGAGTTAAAACCAGCCGGATTACGACTGCTGAACGTCAGTCTTCACTTCCCCTGAAGACACATGTTCGGGCACCTCATGGGTACCGTTTTCAGGGCTCTCATATGCTGGAAGAGTCTGCTGCTTTTTCTGCTGAACGCCTGCATTCATCTCTGCAATAAGAGTCGTGCCCAGCAACACTATTCCAGCAAATATTCCGGTCGAAGCAAGGCTAGTTCCTAAAGAGACGTGGGCCCCGAATAGGCCCGCCCAGAAGGCGTAAACAATGACGAGTACTGAAAGAGAAGCATAGATCGCGGGCCATACGTAATTCATCGCATTCGCAAGTGGCTTTCGAAGCCGAATATTTTAGCTTTTACGAGCAGAAGGGTTCGTAGTTGCTATTGATTGACGCATACTAATATGTAAACTTCGATACCGAAACAGCTTGGATCGTAGCTACAGCCCGAAGAGAGCGGGGGAGATGTTCGGGGTGGCCATCCGGGCGTTACGGGCCCGCGGCCAGCAGGGAAGAATCAAGGTGCCTCTGGCCCCCGACAGGAGGGCCGAGGGTGTCCTAGTCGGAGATAAGATACCTGATCAGCATTGCTGAACAAAGGAAGGAAGATGCCTACGCGAGGGGGCCTTCGCACGACCAAAAGTCGGACCTGGAAGGTAAGCGCAGGGTCTTGAAGGGCAGTGCAC
>JAKAWJ010000007.1 GCA_021817005.1 archaeon
AATACTGGGAATTGCTACAAGTACGGTGAATATCTCACTCACTAGCGCCATATTGTAAATGTAGGCATTCGCCGATTCCGGAACTGGTTGTTCCTCCTAGAGGGGGTTTTCTGTATTCAAGACTCTGTAGAGAACCACTTGGGAATCTGAATAGACCACGGAGTAAAAAGCCGGTACTGTCGTATTTGCAAAGTTGAACGCGAGCACATACGAGACATGATATTCGGAGATTAACGCGAGCGTTTCCTGCGGATTAGCGGTTGCATTATAAACAAGTGTAAAGGCTGCGTGACTCTCTGCGATTTCTGATGGTTGGGTCAGGTATTCATAGGGCTGGTAGACAATTGTGGGATTTCCGTCTAGTGCGCTTATAAGGTAACCCAGATACCCCCCTGTAGACGCAATTGTCAAATTCGCTGGCACGTTTTCTCCAATCCATTTTAGAACAGGCTCCGCTAGGAGGGAAGTGCTTGGGGTAGGGCAGCTCAAACAGCTTGCATAATAAACATGGCTTTCCATTCCGTAGGTTACAGACACTGCCGCGTTTGCGACGATAATGGCTGCTAATATGCCAAGAGCGGCAAACCGTGGCCATCTCATTACATGAACTGGTCCAATGGAAAAGGAGGGAGCGCGCAAGAGTCTCTTAAGGCGATGAGAACTGTTGCCTTCGCCAAAGCCTGAAATCAGCAGCCTAAATTGTTCCATTCCGAATCCAATCAGAATGAGAGCAGGCAAGAAACCGAAATAGATGAGCCTTGGAAGGAGCACCTGATTATTCCACTTCCAGATATCAAGGATAACAGATGACAACAGGAAAGTTGTGATGACCAGGCTGTTAGTCCGAAGCGTTTCGCTTCTTACCACTTGATAAAGCGCGAAGAGGAATATCCCGAAGAATAATAGCGATATGTAGATACTGCCTGCTAGCGACTCGAGCACCGATATTAGCGCGCTAGTGATGTGTGGTGCAGGAATATCAGCAGTGGTCGCCGTGGCCGTGTCCAGCACCCACGCTATGCGTGGAAGATACCAGTAGAGAGCCGCGGGAAGACCAACCAGTAAGCAGACTAGACCTGAGATGCTACTCGAACGCAGCCTGAGTAATTCGTCGGCTGGTTTACACTTGAAAATACACATAAAAGTCCCAACGATAACAAAAATCGCGACCGAGAAATAGATGACAAATGTGGACAGGTCGTGTGAGAGAGCAATCATCGACATTAAAAGGCCCGCAACGATACCGTTCACGAGCAATCTCCCTCCGCGCTTGTCGCGTGCAGCTATCAGTGTGTAAACCAGCCAGAGTGACAACGCGGACGCAGTAATTTGAGGAAGGGCGGACCACGTCATGTCGTAGATGTCTGGGCCAAAAGCGACAAAGACTGCAACCGCTAACCATGCAGCATTTCTGCCGAACAGCTGCTTCGTTACAAGAAAGACCGGAACCACGGTCAATGAGTCAATTGTGAGCGCTGTCAAGGTTAGCAGATAGAACACTCCGCTGCCGTGTATTCCAAGAAGCGAGGAAAGAATTCCTTCGAGAATGAGTATAAGTGGAGGGTATATCCATAAACTTCCAGGATAGTATAGATGATTAGTAGCAGGAACTGCAAAACCATTTTGAATTATCTCTCTGATCAGGGTGGCAAATTCGGGGTTGTCGCCCACGGTAACGAATTGTGGAGCTGTGGTGAGCACCAGAAGCCGTAGAACTATGGCGGCAAGCATGGCCAAGGTCAGAAGCTCAACGTCTTTCCTAATTGACACGTATCTTCCAAACAAAACCCATGCTCACCACGTAATTTACGGGATACGCGACTATGGCACCTGCGATGTTGCCGATAGGCGGCCAGACAGCAAGTGAAGCGAAGAGAAGGTTTGTTACAAGATAGGCAATCACATTCCCAAGTGCAAACACGAGTTGAAACTTTATGAGTCGAATGATGCCTCCCGTGATCCCACCGCTCAGATCGCCATCTCTTTTTACTGTCACTTGTTCGTTCAGCAAGAAGCCAACCGTCACCGAGCAGAATGCCTGCACAGCGTATATGACAGTCCAGTGGCTACGACCGAAGACTTCCAGTCCGGCGGTCAATATGGTTTCGCCAACAACAAATCCTACGCTGCCCACCATTGCGAATAGCAGGCCTCGCCGGATGTTACGCTCGACGAGCTTCGCTATTCCCTGCTTCAACCAATGCCGCCTCTAGTTTCTTCGCGCTCGCGCTCCATGTTCTTCTTTCTACTGTTTCATAAGCTCCTCTGGACAATGAGGAATACATTGCCTCATTATTGGCGAGCTCTAGGATTGCAAGTGCGAGCGACGCTGGAGTAGCGTCCACGACAAGCCCATTTCTACCATGCTCAACCGGATCTTGCCGCGCCATATTTAGTGGACTGTTTACGGTAATAACTGGGGTACCCTTGGCCATTGCAGAGAGGCCAGAGAGTGAAGAACCTTCCCTCTCGCTTGTCAGGGCGAAAATTCGAGCCTTTGCAAATTCTTTGTTCAGCTCAGCTTGCGGAAGCCAGCCCGTGAATCGTACCCAGCTCGGAGATTTTTCCTTCAGTCGCCTTACATACTCGGAATTACCATCACCGGCTATTACCAGTTCTATCTTTTGAGTCGAGTTCACGATTTTCATAGCGTCAATCAACAGCTCGCAGCGCTTGTGCGCTACCAGTCTACCTGCATAGAGAACTTTCTGTTCCTTCTTGTCAGGAGGGGTGTAACTCAGCTCTTCCTCTTCAACTCCATTTTCGACAGTATGGATTTTCCCCATGGGGACACCGTGCACCGCAGCCAGTTCAATTGTGATCGCGCGGCTGATTGTGGTTGCGATGGAAGCGTTCCGCGCTAGGTATGACTCTAGGTATGTCTCGAGGTGGCCCCGAACTCCTCGAAGCTTTCTCGCGAGCACTTCGCACCAGTCGACGACTGTGGGAACCCCAGCGACTCTATGACTCAGGAGGAAGTGAACCAGGTTCCACTCGCTATAGAAGATAACTTCATACCTGTTCTCATTTTTCGACAGCGCCTTCCGTGCATTCGCAGCAAATTTCAGCGAATCAAACATGGGCCTAGCATTCGCCTTGAAGTACTTGGTCGGATTGAGCTCACCCAGCCTGATGATTCTGATGCCTCTGTCCGTTTCTTCTTGAGGAGAATCTCCGAAGCGGGGCGTGAAGACGTCAACCTCCCAGCTCGGAGGCAAGCGTGTGAGCAATGACTTCGACCTTGCTTCCGTGCCTCCCACAATGGGGGGAAAGCTCTCCAGTACGCACGCTACCCTCATGCGCGCTGTAGCCTTGAACGTAACACGAACAAAAGGATACCTATACCGTCATCCAGAACACGGAGTTTTGAAGCCGAGCCAAGCTTTCGCTTTCGATAATCATGGATAGTGAGTTCCAAGACTCGCATACCCGCCTCTTTGGCTCTGATCAACACTTCGGAGCTGAACGCCATTCCGTCTTCTCTAAGTGACGAAGACAGACTTGCAGGGAAGATCTTCAGACCAGACTGCGAGTCCCTTATCCTGAGCCACCATACGACGCCGATGAGCCTCGTAAGTAGCCAGTTTCCCACGTAATTCACGAGGCTCATCCCGCGCGGTTTGGAATGAAACCTGCAACCAACAACAACAGAGTTTGAATCCGCCAGCGCAGCCAGCTCCTCGATGTTACTGAGGTCGTACGTACCATCGGCGTCGACCATGAGCACCAGTTCTGTGGTCACGTGCTTTATCCCTTCCTTTATGGCTCTTCCATATCCCTTTTCAGGACATTTCACAACCAGTGCGCCAACATCAGCGGCACACAGCACCGTTCTGTCTGTAGAACCCCCGTCGACGACGACAACGGGTGCCTTCGGCAGATACCTGTGAATTTCATCGATTACTCCTGAAATCGTGCTCTCCTCATTGAGCGCTGGAATTACAACTGTGATGTTGGACCCAGGAGCTCGCCGGCTTGCTTGCATGCTAGTTCACTGTACGAATATAATGACCGTGGTAATTATTGTTCCTTGCCACTGGGGCCGTCGTGCCGTATTCAGGTTGACAGTAGTGTCTCATAGTTGCAACCCAGAATGGATTCTTTGAGTGGATTAGCCCCGCTACAGAGAGATAACGATTGCTCAAGCCAGTTTTTTAGCCTAGTCCTGTAAAGGGCTAGGTACAGATTTCCGCTCGTAATGAAGGGTATAGTCAATGAGCCGAGTGAAGGCGTCGGTCATCCATTCCTCTCTGGATCCGCCCAGCCAGATTCTGACGTATCCAGGCATCTCAAAACATTCGCCCGGGTTTATTAGCACGCCCGTCTCGTTAAACAGGCGCTCGCAATATTCAGAGGTCTGTGCAATGTTTCGAGTCTTTACGAAGAGAAAGGGGGCGGCCTTCTGGGGCCTCTTTACAAAAGCATCCTCCGCACCCCGGACGCTCCAGAATAAGTCGGTGTTTCTGCGGCAAATTTCCTTCGCTCTGCTTACAAACTGTTCTTGTCTTTTCAGCACTCCGACGGCAATTTTCTGGCTCACGACAGAAGGTGATATTGTGGTGTAGTCCTTAAGACCCCACGAACGAACTACCACATCCTTTGTTGCCGCTATCCAGCCGGTGCGCAGCCCCGGAAGACCATACACCTTGGAGAGGCTGGAGGTTGCGATTCCCTTCTGGTAGAGCTCTACAATGCTTTTCAAAGGTCTGCTGTCGAGTTCTGCCCCCCTGTATACTTCGTCGCAAACTATGTGAGCGCCGGCTTCTTCGGCTGCGCCAACCACTTGATGAAGTTCTCGCTCACCCAGCACTGAACCCGTGGGATTGTTCGGATTAGTGATAAACACAGCCTTGGTTCCAGACCTGATACTGTCAAGAGAGCGTTCGTCGAACTGGAATTGCTCTCCTTTTAACCACATGTAGTCAATTTTTGCGCCCAGGCCCCTCAGTATGCCAACAGTCTGCATGTAATTGGGCATTTGGACCGCAACCCTGTCGCCTGGCTCGACAAGTGAGTGGACTGTCAGGAAGTTTGCCTCTGCCCCGCCATTTGTTACTAGAATGTTTTCTTCCGTAAATGGCGCATGGTAGAGAGAGCTTATCTGCTTCCGCAGCTCTGGCGAGCCCTGCGTGTTCCCGTAGCCAAGCTCCAAGTCAGGCAGGCCCCCAAGGTCCTTTAAAGAGGGAGGCTCGATTCCGCTTTCAGAAAGATTATACTTTGCCTTGTAGTCTCTGAGCGATTGCCACCGTTCAAGCGCAAACGTATCGTACATATTGCATCCCATACCCATAACGTGAGCTGACTTGTCCCCTCTTCAACGCGTAGGTTATAAGTGTTGAACGCCTTTTTCCGCCGGTTATGCGAGCTTCTGTTGCTTGAGGTCTGGCGGTGACAATCCAATTCGCGCTTTCGACTTGTCTGAGAGCGAACAGAAGGTGGTGGTGGACTGGAGAATGACTATGTGTGGGCAACCGGTATATCTAAGTGGCATTAGTCGTGTCCAAGGGAAAATTTGTGAGCGAAGCTGATTCCAATAAAATGAATCGAGCAAGCATAAACGACTACATGGTCAGGGTAAGGAGACATATCCACCAGTTCCCTGAGCTAAGTTTTAAAGAGTTTGAAACGGCAAGTTTCATCGAAAGTGAGCTCAGAGCCCTTGGCTTGAGTCCCAGAAAGGTCGCTGAAACAGGAGTCGTTGCAGACCTCGAAATGGCAAGGAGCGGAAAGACCGTTGCGGTACGAGCTGACATTGATGCCCTTCCGGTGGACGAGGAGAGTGGAGAACCCTTTGCTTCAAGGAATACGGGCGTAATGCATGCCTGCGGACATGACGCTCATGCGGCCATGGTACTTGGGCTGGCAAAAGAACTGGCTGAGAGGAAGAGCGAACTCACCGGTCGCGTCAGGCTGATATTTCAACCGGCAGAAGAATCGCCTCCCGGGGGCGCACTCAAACTAATCGAGGCTGGCGTCCTGGAAGGCGTGGATTACATAATTGGGCAGCACGTAACTACCGACCTAACAGTGGGCCACGTCGGAATAAACTACGGCTACGGGGCCGCAATTGCAGACCACTTTACTGTGAGCTTTACCGGCCCCGGTGGGCATGGTGCGAGACCCTACCAGACAAAGGACGTGTTGGTAGTCGCTTCTGCCTACGTTATGCTCTGCCAGACGATAATATCCCGCATGATTGAGGCTTCCGAACCGGCTGTCCTCACTTTTGGAACATTCGAATCGGGTTTCAGGTACAACGTGATAGCGTCGAAGTCGGAATTGACCGGCACGGTAAGAGCCTACAATCCTGCTGTAAGGGATCTCATTCGCGACCGCCTGAGGAAAACTCACGAGCTTGTGTGCAAGATATACGAATGCGAAGGCAACTTCGAATACTTCGAGGGTTACCCTTCTCTTCTTAATGACAGGACAATCTCGGAAGTTGTCAAAGAGGCTTCGGAAGCAGTGGTTGGTAAAGAGCACGTTGAGTTTCCTCCCCCAACCATGGGAGGGGAGGATTTTGCCTACTATCTGCAGCGGGTAAAAGGCACATTCTTCAGGCTGGGAGTTTGGAATATCGCTTGGGGAAAAATTGCGGGCCAACACAGCCCAAAGCACAGAGTGGACGAGAGGTCACTTGATATCGGCGAGCGCATTCTGTTTGAGTCATTCCGAAGACTTTCGGTGCTTGAATAAGATGCGTCAGCACGAAGCTTGGAGAAAAGCTGACTCGGCCAGAATGTCTCTTGTTCAATCTTTGTTTTGGTGGTTCATTGTCGACATGCTCGTTCCTAGGTTAAATAACACATTGGATGCATAAGGCGAAACGGACTCGTTAAGGATAATAGTCAGCTAAGGCATTAAGTAGCCAATGTGGGAAAAGTGGGTATTTCACTCTGACACCAAGCTCACTAACTCGAGTATGATTTTTGCCTTATCTACAGGTATGCCCCAATATTACATGCTATATTCGCAGGCCAGAGAGCTTGCGCGCTACTTGCTCGAGAGGATTGAGCACGAAAGGCTTGCATCGTATTACTCTGCAAGTATGGAAGAGATGGTTTACGTAAACGATGAGAGCCAGGCGGAGCTACCGGGATACTACGTTGACAGGTTGAAGCTTCCGTACTCCGAAGCATCTGGAGATCTGCTTCTCTTCTCCGGAAACGCATCTCCTCGGCAGCATACCTACGAATTTTGCGATAGCCTGCTGCGCGTCGCCAAAGATAGATGGGGGCTAAAGACGATTGTTTCTTTGGGGGCGAGGTGGACAGAAGAACCCACACAACTCACAGTGGAATCGTCCAAAGTATATGGTTTTGGAGGAACCGCCGAAGATGCCGCGTTGTTGCGCTCGCTCGGAGTGCTTGAGCACCCAAGCGAGGTCGCGCCGTTCGTTGCGAACATGATTGTGGGCCTGTCACCTCTTTACGGAATCTCTGGTATGAAGCTCGCTGTTGACCATGGAGAAGTGCGTCCTCACCCCAAGCAGGTTAAGTCTCTGCTTACCGTGTTGCAAAAGATGTTCGGTTTTGAGCTGGACCTCAGCCAACTCGACGAAGAGGCCGAAAAGCTCAAGCTCGATGTCAATGTGCTGAGTAAGATAGGAAAGAGCGTAATCGACACATAACACATACCCTCATTTTACCGGGCATTCCGAAAGCCGTAAAAGAGGTCGCAGCCACTCCCGTACTTGGTGACAGTAGATTTCAGCAGAGGAAACTGACGGTAGTGCGATGGAGAAGGGAATGTTTGAGGGTCTTATAGAAGCCCTAGCGGATAAGCATAGCCAACTGGACATAAGGCTTCGTGGACTCACGCTAAAGTTTCCCGGGATAAAGGAAGGAATAGAGCTCACAGGAACAGTCTCTTTTTCGGTCCACATGAGGGACCTCACAGACGACGAAAAGAAAGCCTTAGCCGAGCATCACGTGTCGCTCATCAAAAATTAGAGGCTCCTCCTTAAACTTAGGAGTTCTCTTAGGCTGCCCCTGATATGTCCGGTGAACGCGCTAACTCCACGACCAAGGCGTGCAACTTCTTTCCCATCTCGCGAAAGCTCCAACTCCCATCCTGCTTTTGCTAGAGCCCTAGCGGCTCCAATGGAACTGGCCACGCTCAGGTCCAAGCTCTCAGACAATGTCTTTCCAAGGCCGAGGCTTTCTATTGCACCGACATCGAGCGTTACGTTCTTAACTTTGGCATCCACCTTGAGTGCCTCATTTCCCTGAACCGACAGTGTTAGCTCGCCACTCTTGAAGAGTCCGAGGAGTCCAACAAAATCGTTTGGCTTGGCTTTCTTTGTCACGAGCTAGTTAACTCTCTCCTGTTCTTAGGTTCCGCGCTGATATTGGCGCAGGATTGGAGACCGGCCCGAAGGCTGGAGGGAGCGGACTCAACTCGGACCAAAGCGACCAGCTGGGGTGTTCTCGCGCGTGGTCACGCTTCGGCAGCGCCGGCGCAGTCGAGCGCTTAGCAAATCAGGGTTCTGCACTACCTTGAGAGCCATCATAGCACGAGTTCTACCCGATTGATTCAGCTGAGCCTGAGCTTGAGCTTGGGCATACCCGAAGGGCTGAGGCTTCTGTTTTGTTTGACGGTTTCCTAACAAAGAAGCGAATTGCGAGAAGGGGACTCGGTCTTAAGTGAACTACTGCTGAATGAATCGATCACAGGCTGTCCAGACAGGAGGCTGACACTCCCGACTCAAAATCGCTCTTCGGGAAGAAAAAGTGTAAGAATTGCCCCGCCGCTCTTAGATTACGTGCACGGGTGAGAACTTGGGTTCGACAAAAGACGGAATATCACCAGAATTGTTCTATGCCTTAATCCATTCCGAAGCTGGGGGAGCCAGCGGTTTCATGATCAGACTTCCGGTAAATCCAGAGCAAACCCAGTTGTTATTGTTCGCAAAGTCCATAAACACCCGCGCGTCCAGCACCCGTGGAATCGACAGATTCTGCGAATACGGAGTACATTTCAAGCGTTTATTCCCGAATGATTCCTATCGTCTCGGTTGGTCCAGCCAATGGCGGGCCAGGTGAACTGGACAAGTGCGAGTTCCTGCAGCGCGAGCTTGAGCGACTGCAGTTTGAAGAAATAGAGCGCGTGGACTCGCGAGACGAACGAGCGAATGGCGGAGTTAGGCCAAATCTCGTTGCAAAATTGCGCAAAAGAGATACGCCCACCCTTTGGATAGTTGCACATATCGACACAGTACCAGAGGGGGATATCTCGCTCTGGCATCATCCTCCTTTCGCGGCCTCATTCGAGGACGGGAAGGTATACGGAAGAGGTACTGAAGATGACGGCCAGGGGATTGTTCTCGGGCTCCTGACCGCAAAGAAACTAATTGACCAAGAAAGAACAAATCTCGAGGGCTATGGTTTCGGGTTGGTATTTCTCTCCGACGAAGAGAATGGAAGCGTTCACGGGGCGCAGCACTTTTTCAGGGCTAGAAGCTTCTCTAAGCGCGACGTGTTTTTGGTAGCAGACGCCGGCAGCCCCGACGGCTCAATGATAGAAGTCGCCGAAAAGACTGTTCTATGGTTAAAACTTATAGTAACCGGTAAGCAGACCCATGGCAGTCTTCCAGAAAGGGGGAAAAACGCGAACAGGGCAGGTATGAAGATCGCTCTGGCAATAGATGAACTCTTGCACAGAAAATATGACGCAGCAGATCCGCTATTCGTCCCACCTAGCTCAACCTTTGAACCCACAAAGAGAGAGCCCAACGTGCCCAACATAAACACCGTGCCCGGTAGCGATGTCTGTTACTTCGACTGTCGTATTCTTCCTAAATATGACCCAGCAGCAATTCTTGCAGATCTGAATGAACTACTCAGGATTCAATCGAAGATGTTGGGGGTGGAGGCAAGGATTGAAACAGTAAGCGGCCAGCAACCCGCTCCGGTCACCTCTCCGGATTCTCCCGTTATTCGGAAGCTGTCAAGCTTACTAACGGCCCGACGCAAAATCGAACCGAAACCGATGGGAATCGGAGGAGGGACAGATGCCAGAACTTTGCGCGCCATGGGATACGAAAGTGTGGTTTGGATGACCTGTGATGAGACAGCCCATTCCCCGGATGAATACGCCCGGCTCTCAAATATAATCTCCGACTCTGAGATTGTCATGAATCTTCTTGAGTGAACTCTTCGTTTTTTGTTGAATCGCACCTTCTCGTGGGCCGTGGCGTAGCAGCGCTGCACGCTGCGGAAACTTCTTATAATTTGTGCTATGGGCTTTGCCAAGCTGATACATACTCATGTTTAGCTTCTCTCGCAGTCATCATGCCTGTGTTGACGCTTCATTTGGCACGTCGGAGCAATCTCTGCGCACTCCCATTGCCTGACTCCTTTCCTAAGAATGCAGCCAGTTGAGTAGGATTGGTCCGCTTCTCCGCATTGGTCTGCTCTTTGGCGATCATACTTGAACCTGCCTTCAACTCGGTTCGATGGCACTGATTTTGTCTGCTTCATTTTGGGGCTGGCAACGATAAATACCGCAGCAGTATTGCTACTTGCAACTGGGGGGGGGTTCTTGGCTCATAGCGATTTGTTTCTCGGAGAAATCTGTTCTTTAGCCCTTTCGAGCAATCTGATATAATGACCTTGATCGAAACCGGAAAATCCTTCTTCAGCAAGATAAAGTCTGGAACCCTGAATTACTTGAACTACAGGCGTGTATCCTTCATTTTCACGTTCAGCCGCTTCCCCCAATCCTGCCCTCAGCCCCCGCCTCAGAGAGAACACGAGTTCTTCAGGCTTAACCTGATTTCTCAGCACGCGTTCAATTGTGTGGTCGAATGTAGCAAGTGCCTTGGGGAGTTGAATTGAGAAGCTATCTTCGCTATCTGCCTGCTTGAGAAATTTTATTGCTTCCCACTGCGTTGATCTTACGATTCCCGGAGTATCACGCTTTACATAATCTATTCCCTTTATCTTGAGTTTTCCACCTTTTAACCTGCCAAAAT
Source organism: archaeon (assembly GCA_021817005.1). Classification (GTDB taxonomy): domain Archaea; phylum Thermoproteota; class Thermoprotei_A; order Marsarchaeales; family Marsarchaeaceae; genus JAKAWJ01. The sequence goes on from JAKAWJ010000007.1 coordinate 10,976, forward strand.
ACCTTGAAGGCGACCCGAGCGATGAGCCTTTGTTGTTTGTGAGCACTACCCAGTCATAAAAGGCGTCGATTTTTATTGGTAAGTTTGTCTCTTTCTCGATGAAATCAGCCAGTTTTTGAAACTCGGATTCGCTTGCCCCCGGCTTTTGAACGAACAGGCTATCTACCATCGTATGAAGTACTCTAAAACCCATTTTCTCAGCCGCTTCAATCGCCTTACCCATGCACGCTCTTGAAAGAGACGTAACGCATTCATAGGCTTCTATCTTTCCGAATTTGGCGTTCCTATAGCCGAGGTAACCGAAGGATGCCACGAGCAGCCACTTTATTGCAGCCTGCCTGAGCGGATTGGGGCCATGCTCAAGCCTCTTCGTCTCCTCTCTTCTCCTGATTACTCCTTCCATTGCTTCCGCTACGAGACCCCGTTTTTCGCTCACCAAGTGCTTCGTGGTGGGCACCGGTTTCAATTTTTCAACGTAATTTGGGGGGTTCACAGTTTCTGGCGAAATGTTCCAAGAAGAAATGAGTTTGGGGTACATCGAGATAAAGTCAAGTTGGGCCACACCAAAGTACACACCCGCCTCCGGTCTGAATAGTGTTCCACCTCTGTCGTGGCTGATGACTTCTTTTATCGTTTTCCAGCTTTCTAATCTTGGATGCGACTCTGGAATCAGATATCTCCATTCGAAGGCGAGTTTGGCTTCGTTGGAAGTCAGAGGTTTGCCAATTGACGCCTCTGCCAGCTCCCGGAGCGGCATATATGAAATCCTGCTCCACTCGACAAGTTTGATGAGCTCGGCTCTGAGCGAAGGCGAGTTTGGGCAGGTTCTCGCAATCTTTAGGGGGATTGTGTCTAGTTCTATCCCTGCTTCGGTGAGCGCTCGACCAAAGGCTGGGGGAAACCTGATGGCATCGACAGAAGAAAGCTCTGCTGCTATCGAATCTAAAGTTGATAGAGTGCCGCAGTAGCTTGTCTGGCCGATCACAGGCTTCCAAATTCGCAGGTCATAGGAAATGCGGCCGCTATCCAACCGACCAACGGGGTCCTTCGAGTAGACTGTTTCCCCGAACCAGTCGAAAAACCTGAATTCCGCATAGCTGTAACCGGGCTCTTCGTAGTCCACTTTGTCAGGGTCTTCTGCTAGTTCGAGATTGGAGGATTCCTCCTTTACTCTGACCTTTGATGTAGGGGGAAGTTTCAGCTTTATACATAGTTTTGTAAATGGGTCTGGAAATCGATTATGGACTTCTCCGAGGCCAAGTTTGATTATGCGTCTCTCCGCGGCCGCCGCGGATTCGATATCTGCAAAACTGGCGCGGAGCACCTTGATTGTCTTGTCATACCAAGGTGGGCTGAACCAGTCTTCTGCTGTAACATCTACGAAACCGGGGTGATCTGCAAGCATCGCAGCAAGCCGTTCCGTCTTTGGAACCGCGTAGAGGTCGTAGGTTGCCCTAAGAGATATCTTCACTCTGGCGCTTCCGTTCGAGACGGTCAATGTGGTTCTTCCGGGTCTAGTTGAGGGTCCTATGTCCACTATCCAGCCTGTGAACGTCATGATCAGTCAAGTGGGCCGGAGCTGAGCTGCTTAAAAAGTTACCGTAATTTACGGTACATTTTTGACCGACAGGGAAAAGGACGGGTTCGAAGGACTGAGTTTCATCAGTAGCAGTATTGCCAGCTCAGCTTCTTCTTCGTAGGGGCGCATACAAAGAGGACGACATACCTATTCTTACGCCGCTGTGAGGGCATGGAAGAGGCTTCTTCTGACTGGACCTGCTAGAATGACCCAGACCCAAATCTCAGTCAGCATCGTCAAGGCTGAGTGTCTATGTCCATCATCAATCGGCGCAGAATCTCCCTTTCCATGATTGTCCCTAAGAGTTTGCCGTCATCATCTGTGACCGCGATTACGGGCATCCCTGTCTCCCTGAACAGCTGTGCAAGTCTCAGTGCCGCCTCTCCCTTAGAGACCGTTACAACCTCAGCCAGGGCCATTTCATTCACCTTCAGTCTTGAGATTTCGCGCTTGGTTAGCGAGAGGGTATCATGAAGGAGAAATGTGGCCACTGGCAATCCTCGTTCGTTTAGCACAACTGCACCCCTTGCGCCTAGCTCAACGCACCTTGCAATCGCTTCTCTTAGCGACTGCCGGGCTTCGACTGCGATAGTGGGCTCTGCATTCGCTATTTCAAGGGCTGTAAGGTTCTCTAGGTGCTGCTTTACAATCAGCTTCTGGCCCTGCGCAGGTGCTTGCTCGACTACAGATGCGCGCAGTCTGAAGAAGAGGGGCGCTACTAGAGATACCAATACGATTCCGAGAGCAGCTGAAGAGTAGGTGGTGCTATTGATGAGCACGGCCCCGCTGGACACGGTCAGCGCTGTCAGAAGAAGCGCAGAATCAACCCCACCTTTCATAGCTGTGCCAAATGCATTCCTCAAGGGGTTGACTCCGAATGCCTTTGAGGTGAGCGCACCAGTCGCGGCCGCAAGTCCAAGGGAAGAAGCGAATATCACGGCCGTAAGTGGAAGTAGAGAGATCGAGATTTTTACAAAGTAAAGCCCGAGCCCTGCGAAAAATAGAGGCTCGAAAAAGCCATACGTAAAAGCGCGCAGCTTTTCGCCAAGTACGGGCCTCGCCGAGAGAAAGGGCTGCATGAAAAATCCAAGAAAGAGCGCTACCATGGCCGAGCTGAAGCCGGTGAGCTGGCCCGCGAATCCGAGTATGAGAATAATTGCAATAATAAAGGCAAAAACGACTTCCCTTCCCTTTGAGTACACTTCAAGCTTTTCCAGGAGCCTGTTCATCAGGTAGCGAGCGAAAAGCACTACGCCGAGAAGAATCGTTACGACCTCCGCTCCGACGATGAGCACCGATGCCAGATTGGGCGACCTCCCTCCGAAATCGTAAACAAATGAAAAGGTCACCACGGCCGCAACTTCCATGAACACTACCTGTGAAAAAATCGCTGTTCCTTCATCGGTTCTCGCTAGGCCCGTATCCGAAAGCAATCTCGTAAGGGGCCCGGCACTGGTCATACTAGCAGTTATGCCTACAACAGACGCTGTAAGAATGTCATGCGTTAGAAGGTAAACCGCAGTGGTGACACCCGCCAAACGAATAAAATATTCAAGAAGACCAAGCAGAAGGTGCCTCCCTTTTATCATAGATCCGAATCTAGTTGCATCGAATTCTTCGGCGCCCCCCATAAATAGAAGGAAATTTATGCCGAGGCCCAAGAATAGTGATATTTCAGGCTGAATATTGACCAGATTCAGTACACCCGGCCCGAAAAGAATCCCTACCAAGATCGCGCCAACAAAGGGTACCAGGCTGAGTCTTCTGAATACCTCTTCGCCCAGCTTTGCGAGCACAAGCAGACCTCCAATGTAGAGGAGGGAGAGCACGGTGGGAGCAATCGTCAAGGACTGAGCTCGCTCTCTGCACCACAACAGCTAGCTTGCTGCTCGGAATCGTGTACTGAACTAAAGCCCATGTTTCCAGACCCAATCAGGCGCTTGGAAGTCTCTTTCAACCTCGAACGTTTTCGATTCTTGGGTTGGCTTTCCAATCTCATACTTAGCTTAATTATCTCCGGAATATCTGGCAAGGCGAATCCGTGGTGCCGATTTAGCTCTAGTTCGACCATCTTTACTCGGATCGGTATAATCTACTGGTGCGTGCCCGTCAGCCATAGGATTACTGTGCACAACTTCAGTTTTTCTTTGAGCTTTAGTTTCTCTGATAAAAGTCGGAACGAGGGCAACGCCGTTAACCAACGCCATTGCACCAAAGACACGGTGCATTGCGCCCGAATATAGCTGAAGGTTGAGCCCGCCTGCAACTGGTAAGCCGGCAAATATTGCCTCGAGAACTGGTCGCGATATCGATGTCGCCATGATTATGAAGGACATGCTCAGACTGAGCAGCGCACCCACGTTAAAAAGCAATGATGACATGCCAGAGGAGATCCCCCGGCGCAAAGGCGGGACTGAGTTCATGATTGATGCAACGTTAGGTGCCGCAAACATTCCTCCGCCCAACCCAGCTAACACCATGGGTATCACGAGCAGGTAGTAAGGTGCGCTGAGCGGTATAAAGGCAAATATCAGGAGCGCCACAGTGCCTGTCGCGAGACCTGCCACGATGAAAGGCTTCTGACCCATCCTGTCCGAAAGCGCGCCGCTTAATGGCCCTGCGCTCACGAACGCTAGCGAAAAAGGTATCAGGTCCACTCCCGACTGGAAAGCATTAAGTAAGAGGGCTCCTTGAAAATAGATCACCAAGACGAGAGACAGCCCGCCCCGCGCAACAGCTGAGAGCAAGTTGGAGAACGCTCCGGCCGCGAAGGCTCGTATCCTAAATAGGCTGAGGTCCATCATCGGATGGTCGGACGCAGTTTCGGCCTTGACAAAACCCAGTATCATGAGAAATCCCCCTACCACAAATGCAATGTCTAGCGCAGACCAGCCCGTGAGCGCTCCGAAAGTCGAACCGTAGAGGAATAGTGCAAGCCCAGGACCAAACAAGAGGTTGCCTAGTTTGTCTATTCTTTCTCGAGATTTGGGTTTTTCTACCTCATGCAACCTCTTGTAGGCCCATACGGTCGCAAAGGCACCGGGGGCTAGATTAATCCAGAATATCGACCTCCAGCCTAGGGTAGACGTAAGTATCCCCCCCAAGACAAGCGCAATTACGGAGCCAGCAATTCCGGTGACTTGGTTTATGCCGATTGCTCTCCCTCTTTCAGTCGGGGGAAAGGCGTCAGTGATAATTGCGTTGTTGTTTGCGAATATCAGTGCACCCCCTAACCCCTGGATCATCCTAAAAATTACGAGAGTTTCGCCGTTAGGAGCAAGGCTACATAGTCCGGAGGCCACGGTAAACAGCGCAAAACCCGAATTGTAGAGTTTGACTCTCCCAACAATATCTGCGAGCCTTCCAAGCGCAAGCAGAAAAGTTGCGGAAACGATGCTGTAGCCCATCACGAGCCACAGCCCGTCAAAGGCCGTCGTTCCTGGGAGAGTGCGAATTATAGTAGGCAGTGAAATCACAACGATGTTAGAGTCAAGAAATGCCATGAAGGATGCTATCGTAGTGTTTGTCAGGACTGTATTCTTGTACTGCATGTGCTGTATGCTCTGGCTCCAAAATCGTGAGAGTGAACACTAATAAGCCTTGCAAGCCAACCGTGGTGAAACGATCCTCTCGGGGCTCAGGTGTCGAGGCTCCCTTGGGGTTAGCTTGGAAATCTGGCAACCATCATCCCTGCGGCAAACAGCATAACCCTCATTATCTCTCTCTGCGTCTGTAGCCCTTGAGAGTCTTTTTGCCATTCTCGAGCAGCGGTAGGACCCGCGTGCGTTGGTCGTTGGGGCATCACGGGGATGAGGGATGGCGCCGGATAGAAGGTGACTAGCCGCTTATGGGGGCTCTGCCTAGCGGGTCTCTGAAATTAATACGTCTATTTTAGTAATTATCCCGCTGATTTCGCCATGGTCAGAGACTAGCACTGCTGACACATGCCTGAAGAGGGAGTAGAGCGCATCTATTGGAGTGTCGCCATCTACTACCGGAAAGGAAGTCTGCACGAGCTCTGAAACAGGGTGATTTAGTAAATCCCGATTCTTGGAACTTGATAACAAACTGAGAATGTGGCCCTCGCTCAACGAACCAACAAGCTTTCCTTTCGAGAACACAGGAAGTTGGGAAATCGCCCGCTCTCTCATCAAAGCAATACAATCTTGCAGTTTTTGATTGGCTTCTACGGCGATAATCGGGGAAGAAGCAATGGCCGAAGCCTTCCTCATACTTCCCCGCGCGGAGGTCAGCAGGGCTCCAGATATGGCCTTTAGCGTGGTGTATGAAGGGTCTACAGCGCCAGATTCGACCTTTGCTATTATGGATTGGCTCACACCAGCTCTTTTCGCTAGGCCAGCTTGAGTGAGGCCCAGTTGAGATCTGATCCTCTTTATCTGCTTTGGATCCAGTAATGTTACTGCCATCTTTAACGGCCTCCCGATTCTAGTCCATAATTCATATAAGAATAATCCTGTCAATCATGCAAATAAGCATCCATTCAAAATCCCGCTGACTATCATTGGGATCTGAAGAGCGAATTCGATTGGTGTGCAGAGAGTGCAAAGAATCGTACCCACTTGAGCGAATTACGATATGTGACCAGTGTCTTGCCCCGCTTGACGTGGAATACGAGCTTGGCAGTTTGACCATAGCGAAAACTAGCTACGAGTCCAGGGTAAAATCAATCTGGAGGTACAGTGAGCTGCTTCCAATTCTCGACAGAAGGCACTGCGTCGAGCTCGGCGTGGGACTGACGCCCCTCGTTCGAGCCAGCAACTTGGGGGATTCGATAGGTTCGTCAAAGCTCTATCTAAAGAATGACACCCTCAACCCGACACTATCATTCAAAGATAGGCCGGCGGAAGTGGCTGTATCCAAGGCATTAGAGTTTGGGGACAGAGTCGTGTCGTGCGTTTCCACGGGAAATCTGGCGGCAGCTGTGGCCGCACACGCTGCAAAGGCAAAGCTCGAAGCCTACGTTCTCGCGCCTTTCGATATTGAACCTGAGAAAATTTCGCAGATTCTTGCCTATGGCGCTGAGGTAATCTCTGTGAGCGGGACTTACGATGACGCAAACCGGCTTGCAACACTGGCTTCTTATGAGCTCGGCTGGAATATTGTGAATGTTACCTCAAGACCGTATTATGTAGAAGGCTCTAAGACGATTGCCTTCGAACTCTGTGAGCAGTTTGGCTGGAATCCACCTGATAATGTTATCATACCTGTAGCGAGCGGGGCACTCCTCAGAGCAATTCATAGAGGTTTTGAACAGTTTAGGGACTTGGACCTAATCGATAGTGTCCCAAGGTTGTTCGGGGCTCAGGCTGAGGGTTGCTCACCCATCGCCGCTGCCTTCAAGGAAGGGGTCTCCACCTTAAGACCTGTCGAAGCACCAAAAACAATTGCGAAAAGTATTGCGATAGGCGACCCTGCGGACGGAAGGTACGTACTGGAAACGGTTCGGCAGACATCGGGTAGCGTCGAAGCAGTTAGCGATAGCGAGATATTGGCGGCAATTGTGGAGCTTGGAAGAAGTGAGGGAGTCTTTGTTGAGCCCGCGGGAGGAGTTGCTGTAGCCGCAGCTCGGAAGTTAATTCACAAAGGAATCATCCCTAAGGACGATACTACCGTCTGCTGCATTACCGGTAACGGACTGAAGACACCTGAATTAATTTTACACGAACCCTCGCTAACTAGACCAGCCACCATCTCGCCAGATCTAGGAGCTCTTAAGGAACTGCTCAAAGGGAGGTCCCCGCTTCTACATGCCTAGGGTGGTGTTCTACGGCCACCTGACTCGGTTTACGGGTGGGGACAGGGAAATCTACGTCGAAGCTTCGAATGTAAGAGAGACCCTCCAGAGTCTAAGTTCGAAATATGGCGAGCATCTCGGTTCAAAGTTGCTCGGGCTAGGTGATAGTCCAGGCGAGTTTGTCAGGGTCTTTCTGAATAATAAGGACGTTCGCCTGCTCGAAGGCGCTGACACTTCCGTGTCGGCCACTGATACCCTGATAATAGTTCCTGCGTTGGCAGGAGGTTAGCGTTGTTGCAAATGGGAAGTTTTACTGCTGAAGGTGTGCTCTGATTGGAAGAAATAGAAAGACTTTCGCCGAATGAATTCGTGCGCTACAGCAGGCACCTTATAATGCCGGAAGTGGGATTGGGGGGGCAGAAAAAGCTCAAAGGCTCCAGCATTCTCGTCGTGGGGGCAGGAGGTCTGGGAAATCCCGTCGCAATCTATCTCGCGGCGGCTGGTGTCGGAAGAATTGGAATTGTAGATTTCGACATAATTGAGGAAAGCAACCTGCAGCGACAGGTATTGTATCGTCATAAAGATATAGGCAGGCCAAAAGCAGAGGTGACGAAGGAACGTCTGCTCGAACTCAATCCGGATATTCGGGTTGATGTTCACAATCTGCATCTTAACACTTCAAACGCCTCGCGCATTATCGGAGACTACGATATCGTGGTGGACGGTACAGACAACTTTCCCACGCGATACCTGCTTAACGATGCGTGCGTATTCATGAAGAAGCCCTACATCTACGGGAGCATCTACAGGTTTGATGGTCAGGTTGCCGTGTTCGACGCTCGGAGAGGTCCATGCTACCGTTGCCTGTTTCCCAGGCCTCCTCCAGCCGAGAGCGTACCATCTTGCGCAGAGGGGGGTGTCCTGGGAGTACTGCCAGGGATTATAGGGTGCATTCAGGCAGAAGAAGCAATCAAGCTGGTTCTGGGCAAGGGAGAACCACTTATCGGCAAGCTCTTGCTTTTCGAGGCGCTCACACTGAACTTCGTTCAGCTCACGATTGCCCGCAATCCATTGTGTGAACTTTGCGGTGAGAGCCAGACAATCACCGAGCTCATTGACTACGAGTCGTTCTGCGGAGTGGTTGCAGCACCTGATTCTGAAAGGGTGATAACGCCAAATGATTTGATGAACTACTTTCAGTCAGGGAAAAGGTTCGTTCTTTTGGACGTTAGAGAACAGTTCGAACACGAAGCGTACTCTATCAAAGGCTCAAAACTCATACCCCTTTCTGAACTCAGTTATCGCGCAGGAGAGCTCGACTCAGCAGATGAGATTGTTGTGTACTGTCACAGCGGTATCAGGAGCGCCAAGGCGATTGAGATTCTCTCGTCCATGGGCTTCAGGAAATTGAAGAACTTGAAGGGAGGAGTGCTTGGCTGGGCCGCGACCCAATCGGACCCGATTACGTGGGGGCACTCTACGTGATTGCCACGCATCTCAGCCGAAGGCACCGCCGGGGTCTCGCGAGCTGATCCATGCGCAGAGTGCAATTAAACCCCCTTCTGGTGCAGACTCTTGAAACTGATACTTCTCGGATGCGGTACCGTGAATTTGAGCCTATTAGAAATACTTCTTGAGAGAAGGCTAGACCTCTCCGCGCGCCATGGTTTCCGACCAAAGATTGTGGCCGCAGTAGACTCGAGAGGAGCTGCAGTGTCTCCGAATGGTCTCGACATAGAGGAACTGATTCGCGTAAAGAAGTCAAAAGGGAGCGTGGCTCAGACTGGCTCATCGGGGAGGGTTGGGATGAACGCTCTTGACGTGATCAGTACGGTTGATGCAGATATCGTGGTAGAAGCCATACCCACAAACCTGAAGACTGGTGAGCCAAGCCTGAGTTACGTGAAGAGAGCGATGGAAACTGGGAAGCATGTTGTTACGGCAAACAAGGGCCCTCTTGCTTTGACGGCCGATCTGTTGCCAGGCCTTGCAAACAGAAAGGAGCTGTTCTTCAGATTCAGCGGAGCAGTGGGTGGCGGAACACCCATCTTGGATTTGGCCGCTAGGTGTTCGCTCGGAGATAGAATCGTGGGGTTTCAGGGAGTTTTCAATGGGACCACGAACTATATTCTGAGCGAACTTGAGGCCGGTCTAACATTCGAGGCTGCACTGAAGGCGGCCAAAGAAAGAGGATACACAGAGACTGATCCCTTGATTGACATTCGAGGATTGGATTCCGCTTCGAAACTAGTGATTCTATCCAACGCTGTGTTTGATACGCGTATGAAATTGGAAAATGTCAAGGTAAAGGGAATACAGGGCGTGACTAGGGCAAGGGTGGCACATGCGGCAACCAGAGGCAGGGTGATTCGTCTAATTGCCTCAGGAGGCAATGCACCAGCCGTGGCACCAATGGAGATTCCTAGAGAGAGCCCATTAGCCGTTAATAGCGCCATGAATGTAGTGACATTCGAACTTGAACATTCGGGGAGTATCACCATTTCGGGGAAAGGAGCAGGTGGCAGAGAGACTGCTGGGGCCTTGCTGAGAGATATACTGACTATACACGCTAAGCTTGGGGGTTTTAACGCGTCCCGTGACGAAACCGCGCCAAGAGTAGCGACAGTGGTCTAATGTTGACGCATTCCGAAAGAGCTGAAAAGGGCTGAGCCACTGAATAATGCCTCTTTCCTATCCGGACAAATTCTCTGTAACCAAAGTGGAGGCTCCCGCCACGTCGGCCAATTTCGGTCCTGGGTTCGATGTGTTTGCGGTAGCACTGAACTCTCACAGAGACGCTCTTACAGTCACCACCGCAGATAGGGAGGGGATCACCGTCGAAGTGTCCGGGCTAGGGAGCGACGCTATTCCTCGTGACCCGATGACTAATGCCGCGGGCGCGGTTGCACGAGAAATTCTTAGAACCCATGGCCTTAGGGAGAGACTGAAAATTGAGGTTCGAAAGGGAATCCCAACTGGGGTGGGATTGGGAAGCAGTGCCGCCTCATCGGCTGCAGCTGCGCTTGCTATTGGGGCGCACTTCGGTCTTGAGCTTACGGCCCCGGAACTCATCGAATACGCGAGCGTTGGGGAGCTTGTTTGCTCAGGAGTGGCCCACAGGGACAATGTAAGTGCTGCAATACTTGGCGGATTTGTGCTTTCTGGCATCTCCCCCGGACAAGAACCAGTAAGTCTCAGAATGCGGCCGAACCACGCTATATGTATCGTGACTCCGCAAATAGACCTGCCTGAGAGGAAAACAGCTTTCCTTAGGTCGCTACTGCCCAGAGTAGTAAGGCTGGAGGAAATGGTGCAGTCCGTGGGTAGTGCCGCTCTAGTCGTCGCAGGTCTCAGTCTGCAAAGGGTCGACCTGATTGGGGCAGGGATGTCAAATGGTTTCGTAGACAGGATCAGGGGAGCACTGATTGATGGGTTTGAAGACGTAAAAGCTAGCGCTCTTGCTGCTGGCGCGAGCGGGGTATGCATAAGTGGAGCTGGCCCCTCGGTTCTAGCACTTGTGGATTCGGGACGATTTTCGCCGCAGGCAGTGATTCGAAAGATGACGGATGCGTTTGGCTCTAACGATGTCCCGGCTTCGGGTTTCGTCACCAATGCAGGCGAGGGTGCCCGGATTGTCGGTCATGAATGAGTGACAACACTCGCAGATCGTTCGTTATTGGGGCCAAGCTGGCACGCGCGTTGGGTTTTCAGTAATCCCTTCCAGAAGCTGTGAGTGTAAGCCCGTACTTGGGAGAATAGTTTGCAAGTAAATTGATATCTGGGTCGCCTAGTTTAGGGAATGCACATATTCGGGGTTACTTGCATTATCTTGCCTGTAAGGGAAGGCGGAACTACCATGACGGAAGATTGGCGCGATTTTCTGGGGTTGGTAAGGGCTGCACACACACTCTCGAACGGCCATGCATACCCCCCAAATAGAGAAGGACCCAGTCCGTCAGGTTGATCATTTCTGGGACAGCCTAATGTGGTGCTACTCATGGAGCTCAAAATGTCCGCGATAAATGTGATGACTGCTTTTGCAGCCGGTTGCAACGGAAGCAATCATGTCAACTATTCATCTACTCTGGAGATTGCCTTGTCCGCTAGTTCAGGAGGAAGGCCCGGTCGAGCTGAAAGGTCCGCACTCATCTTAGTATAAGCAGTTGCTCGAATTAAGCGGGTTAAGGGTTGGCTCTAGGAGCGCCACGAATTTTGTGCATCGATTCAGCTCTTTGAAGCGGGCGAAGTAGCTGTTCCCGCAATCGAGAGTGTTATCACTGGCAAGCGGGAAGGTCTGCGCCTTAGTCCTCTTGAGAACTTCTATCTTGAATACATCATGAACTTTTGCGGTCTCACCCAGCTCTCCGCCCAGCTACAGTTCCAGAATATTTCAGAACGAAGGATAGGCATTTCCCCCAGAAGCTGAGTTATATTCGGAACACACTAATGCAAGCTTTAAGACCCGTAGGGAGGGTTTTGAATTGTGACCGACTCGTCCGAACGGATTCAAGTAGATGAAATAATCATGTCAGAGCTTCGACGGGCTCAGCGCCGACACAGTAGGGTACTAGGCGAATATTGGCCGTCTCAGATCTACTCTTGCTTGAGAAAGCAATATTATTCGTTCTATGAGGACGAGGTTTTCGGGGACGATGCCCTCAGAAATTTTGAGGCGGGCAATGCTTACCACGACTTGATTGCTCGAACACTCCAGAAGTGGGGAAATGCAAGCGGCGCTCGAGTGCAGACAGAGGTTCCGATACGCATTCCGCACCGTGACCATCCCGAAATCGTTTTTTCAGGCAGGGCTGATGACATAATACTAATTGAGAAGGACAGGCGTCGTTTTATACTGGAGGTCAAGACAACCACGAACTTGGTTCAGAAGCTGGGGGCCGGCAATATTCCAAGGAGGGAGCATCTTGCCCAGCTCAATCTCTATCTGAGGGCATACCCGTATTCCTCGGGGATACTGATGTACGTGGACAGGGCGACGCTCAAGACGCACCAGTTTGACCTTGAGTTTGAACAGCATATCTACGACGAAACCATGAAAAGAGTGGCCGCTCTGCACAGCTATCTAAAGGAAAGCAGGCTTCCTCCTCCGGAAGCGAAAGAGAGCGGTGCTGCCTGGATGTGTCGGTATTGTTCCTTTTTGAGCCTCTGCTCGAACAATCAGAACCCCGGTGCTAGACCCTGAGTTTTCAAGCCATGTGAGGTAGCCAGTGGTGCAACTGCGTATCCGTTGACCAGGCTTCAGCCGGCGTTTATCACTTGGGTGTCAGATCTCAATATCGACTGTGACTGGAGCGTGGTCAGAGCCGGCCACGTTGACCATTATTGAGGCGTTTGTAACCCTGCTGCGCAATTCTTTTGATACAATGCAGTAGTCTATCCTCCAGCCTATGTTCCTTTTCCTCGCGTTAAAGCGATAGCTCCACCAGGAGTAGTGACCCCCCCTCGTTTCGAAGAGTCTGAAGGTATCGATGTAACCAGCGGCGAGAAACTTGCTCATCCAAGCCCTTTCTTCGGGAGTAAATCCTGGATTCTTCACGTTATCTTTGGGCCTTGCTATGTCGATATCCTGATGGGCCACGTTGAAGTCTCCGCAGATTACCACTGGTTTCGAGGCTCTCAGTTCCTCAAGTTTATGAAGTATTAACTGATCGAACTTCAGCTTGTCTCTGAGGCGAATCAAGCCGTGCTGAGAGTTGGGAAAGTATGCGTTTACCACGAAGAGTCCAGGATATTCGAGGAGCATCAGCCTGCCTTCATTGTCGAAGCCCGAATCCAGAATTTTGGTCCGTACACTCAAGGGCTTGCTCTTGCACATGCTTAACACGCCGCTGTAACCTTTCCTTTTTGCTGGGTTGCAGTAGATTGTATAGCCAAGCCGAGATAGCTCGATTGGAACGAAGTCCACCTTTATTTCCTGAAGCAATATGATGTCCGCCTTTGAAGAGATTGCGAATTTTTCGAATCCTTTTCCGAGTACGCTCCTCAGTCCGTTTACGTTCCATGAGACAATTTTCATTCCGGTGCACCGATTGGCAAGAAATTCCCGGGTTCCTGAAAGGGGTATTGCTCTGAGCCAAAGAATATTTTGGCGAGCTGGTCGTATAAGTTGTTTTCTGCCCCATAAGCAAGTTTCATATTCAACCCAATTATCGCTACTAATCGGTTCAGGGTCTTGCGAGCATGGTCGTTCTCAGATTTCGGAAACTCCGGTGTACTCTCTCTTCGCACCGTGCCCGACCCAGAGCCAGCGGATGACGAAGTGCGTATACGTGTGGTCTGTGCAGGAGTGAATCCCATCGACCGCTCTATCTACACCGGAAGATTCCCATGGATTTCCACTCCACATACACCGGGAGTCGAAGCGAGTGGTGAGGTCGAAAGTGTTGGGCCTCTCGTTCGCGGGCTAGAGGAAGGCGACAGAGTGGTGGTCTATCCCAAAAAGTTCTGCGGGCGTTGCATGAACTGCATCCGGGGGAACGAGAACCTGTGCCTTGAGAACCTCCGCATGGCGTCTGAGCCATACTTGGTCTACATGTACTCCAACGGAGCTTGGGCGGAGAAGGCAATCGCTCCAGAAAGAAATCTCCTCAAGGTACCCCGAGCTGTCCCTAATATGGACGCTGCCTGCCATGCGGTCGACGGGCTCACTGCTCTGCACATGATATCCAGGGCGAGTCCCGTGCTCGGGGAGAGCGTGCTAGTAATTGGGGGAACAGGAGGTGTCGGCTCTTTCTGCGTGCAGCTGGCGAAATTACAGGGACTGCGAGTTTCGGCTCTGGTAAGCAGCCCTAACCAAGTTAAGGCAGCCGAGCGTCTGGGGGCAGAAGTTGTGATTGTGAGGGGAGATAGCGATTTCGAGCGTAAGCTGTTTGATTTCTCTAATGGAGAGGGAGTTGACATCGTTCTTGATACCGTGGGCGCGTCCGGACTGGAAGCTGGCTACCGCGCGCTTGGCCCACGTGGGAGATTCGTTAGCTGCGGAGTGCTTACAGGAAAAGATGCAAGCCTCAACCTCTTGCGGCTTTATTGCACCGAGGCTGCAGTTATCGGCTCTACTGGCGGCTCTAGGGCGGAGCTTCAAGCGCTTTTATCATTGGCCGCCAAGGGCGCTGTAAAACCTCTCGTGGACTCTGTCTTTGATTTCGCTCAATTAAAGTCGGCGACCGCCAGGCTCGACTCTCACGGGCGCCTTGGAAAGGTAATGTTAAGGGTGGGAAGGGATTAACTCCTGGAAGCAAAACGAGCGTAAATGTTGGAGACGCAGAGGTCATCTTGGAGCGTCTTCGAGTAGGCTGTTGTGGCTGGTCCTACAAGGAGTGGGTTGGGCCTTTTTACAAATCAAGTAAGAACATGCTCGGTCAGTATTCCAGAGTGTTTAAGACTGTAGAGATGGACTCCAGTTTCTACGCTATTCCCCGGCGGGAGGTAATGGAAAGAATAGCCTCTATGGTGCCCCCGGATTTCGTGTTTAGTGCGAAGGTCCCCAAGGTAATAACACACGAGTCGATGCTACGGAATCGAGATAGTGACAGCATCAACCTCAAAATGTTTGAGAGCGCGCTCGAGCCTATAAGAGGCAAATTGAAACTCATAGTGATACAGCTTCCGCCGAAGTTTGACTATTCCCACAGGGATGATCTGGAGGCTTTTTTGCGCCTTTGTTCTGACACCGGTTTCAGAACTGCAACCGAGTTCCGTCACGCAAGCTGGCTCGAGGAAGAGCGGATGCAGGCTTCTTTCGACATACTGAGAAGGAATGACTCGAGCTACGTTGCAGTTGATGAACCGCTGCTTCCTCCTCTCTGCGTAAAGACGGCTTCCCCCGTTTACGTAAGAATGCATGGAAGGGGTAGCGGGCTTTGGTACGATTACAGATATTCAAAAGACGAAATGATCCGATGGGCTGAAAAGGTGCGCGGGTTCGTCGTGGACGGCGACGAAGTCATAGTTGTGTTTAACAACCACCCGCATGGCAACGCGCCCCTGAACGCGTTGGAATTCATGCGGCTCTTAGATGGAAAGGCTCAGAATAAGACCGAGATTTCTGACACTACCGGCGTGGCTACGCTCGACGAATTTATCCACAGAAAGTAGTATACTAAATCCAAGAACGCTCCCGGAGCTGGTTCAACGGATTTAAATCACTTATTTGCTAGCGTCATATGGCTCAGTTTCCAGTGAATACTGAAGCGAACGACTTGGTCAATACGACGATTTTCCGAATAAGATGGATTCATGGCTCTCTCCCAAGGTCGAGTAAAAGAGACCCACCTCCACAACTCTGGCGCTTCAACTCGTCAACAATGATACTCCGCCAGAGCAGGGATATCTCGTTCGAAGCACCTTTCATCTACCTCTTTCTCGGGCGAGAGAAGGCACTGTTGATCGATACAGGGGCGACGCAAGACAGGGGGAAGTTTCCACTGCGCGATTACGTGGAGGAGGAACTGGAAAGATGGCTCAACTCCAATCCCTGCAGGGACTATAGTTTAATTGTGGCCCACACCCACTCTCACGGTGACCATGTCGCAGGTGACTTGCAGTTTGAAGGCAGACTTGGCACAGTTGTCGTAGGAAAGCAAGTGGGTCAGGTGCTATCGTTTTTCGGTATATCTGGGATGTCAGGAAATGTCGGGCAGGTCGATTTGGGAGGGCGAATTATAGAGGTAATTCGTATTCCAGGTCACCATCCTGCATCAGTAGCGTTCTACGACAGTCAGACTGGGTTCCTGGTTACAGGGGACACCGTTTGCCCGGGGAGGCTATATGCCAGGGATTACCCCGCTTTCGTTGATAGCTTGAATAGGCTGGTTGAGTTCGCAAAGAGCCGAAAGCTGAGCTACGTGCTGGGAGCCCATGTTGAAATGACAGATATACCTCGAAAAGAATATCCGATAGGTGCCAGATATCAACTCATGAGCACCGGCTCGAGATGAGCATGAACGATTTGGTAAATATTCGGAACTCTGCTGCGAGCCTTGTAGACAGACTAGGAGCGCATATGTTTGACGACTTTGCAATATATAATGGGAGCTGCTATCGCGCGCTGATGTCTGGATTGCTCAGGGGCATGGCGGCGAACCTAGCCATGAGATTTCGTTAAGCAGGTTGAAGGCATTCTTTGGAGAGCTCTGGGCCCGGCATCTCTTGAAAATCTCAGTTGCAGGACAAAATGAGTAAGCTCGCGATTTGGCGCGTAACTTGGCGCTCTGTCGCTGGAAGGGGCGAGGATGCTGGGCCGTCGACGCTCCGAGGTTGGATAGAGTTTATTGGTCCAACCTTGGAGAACATATGTGGAGTATAGTAGACCATAAAGAAAAATCACGATGAAATGCTCAGGTCAAGCGGCAGAATCTTGACCTCCTGAGGAAGCGACCGGCGCCAGATGGTGACGAGGTCACACATCACGGCGACGTAGCTCTCCGACCACACTGCCGGTGCGTAGTGTATGGCGCACAGCTCTCGGGAGGCAGTCAACCATAGAGCTAAGCGTTCTTCTGTGAGCAATGGGAGCACTGACTCGTCGTTGCCGACGCAGGTTGGATAAACAGTTTGCTGCAATTGACGCAACTAAAGAGAGTGAGTCGTTCGGGGTCTTCACTCTTCGAGCGCCTGTAGTTCTGCGTCCAGTAATGCTCTCTCAGGAGTGGGCCGTCCTCAGTCTGCCGGTTCTCTCCAAATTCAAAGTTCCACGGATACCTCGTAGCAACTCTGATATCCGCATCTTCTATTGCTACTTTGTTCTCAAAGAGCTTCTCCACGTAATCGCGCAACCATTCAGGGTTAGCGGGAGTCTGGGCAGGATAGTATGCGACTATTCTGGACACATAGCCCTTGGGGCAAGAGTATACCCCCACTAGTTTGCCGTCAGTATTTTTCAGGTGTAGACTGACCTCTGAGTCACAGTGACCGTAACACTTGGACTTGGCATTCAGGAAGTTTGTTACGAATTCTGTGTTATCCAAAGTTCTTTCAGTGAGGTATTCATGCGGAACCTAATAATCCCTACTCGGTCTAGGAGCCGGCTCCTCGTATATTGTGGCACTGTCACTCGGTAACCGGTTGAGTCGATGGTATTCTCTGACGCGAGCCTTATGTTAGTCGCGGAGTGCGCAAAATCGTGTCATTCTCAAACACCGCGGAAGGCATGATTGTTACGACGTCAAATTATGTGCCAGGATTTACAGTGTCTCAGGTTTTGGGAATTGCGGCGGGGATTACCGTAAGGAGCAGAGGGCTCGGGGGACAATTCATTGCGGGCCTGCGAGGAATGCTGGGGGGAGAGATTAAGGAGTTCGTAGAGAATGCCGAAAAAGCTCGCTCTGCGGCGCTCCAGAAGATGGTGGAACACGCAAAATCTATGGGAGCCGACGCGGTAATTCAGGTGTACTTTGATTCGAACGAACTGAGTCAAAGTATGGATGAGATAATCGCTTACGGCACCGCGGTCAAGCTTGTCCAATCTCATTAATAGGGCTGAAATGCGAGTTACGCACTGAGGCTTCGACAGATACCGAACGCCTTCGATAAGTTACTTCCTCCGCACAAAGTTCCTCGACAGTCCCGGTGGACTGGCCCACGGAATAACCAAAAGCTGGTTGAATTGATAAAGTTTGCTCATTAGTAGTCTAGTGGATACTAGGCGGGCCCACTGCACCTAGGGTGAGGACAAACTCCGAGATAAGATTACACATTCTCTACCCTTGGGGCATTCCGCCTGCAACGGGTTCCAAACCTTTTCCTTGGTAGGCGCGCCAGAATGGCTGCTAGAGTCAGCTCGGATTGCCTAGCGTGGTCGAACACGGTAGCGCAAAGTTCTCACAGTCTCGGCCCGAGACGGTCCACGTTCTGCGTGGTCATTATATTCATAATCTTGGTTTTTCAGTACCCGCAAAAATCGCGATAATCTTTCGCGCAATTTCCAGCCTTAAGGCTTAAGCGTGGGAGACGGTTGAAACTACGTCCCGCAGTGGCTCAGAGCCAGACTTCAATGAAAAAGGTCAGTCTGAGGATAAACGGCAAGGAATATGCCTCTGAAATCGAGCCAAGACTCCTCCTAGTCAGCTTCATAAGGGATATCTGTGGACTGACGGGCACCCACATAGGGTGCGACACTTCGAATTGCGGAGCGTGCACGGTTATCATGGACGGAAAAAGTGTCAAGTCGTGCACAGTTCTGGCCGCTCAGGCTGTAGGCAAGGAAATAACGACGATTGAGGGGCTCGCGAAAGGGGAAGAACTACATCCGATTCAAAGGGCGTTTTGGGAGCATCACGGTCTCCAGTGTGGTTACTGCACTCCTGGAATGATCATGCAGGCACTGTGGTATCTGAAGCTGAACCCATCGCCCACAGAGCAGGAAGTGAGAGAATCACTTAGCGGAAACCTTTGTAGGTGCACAGGCTACCAGAACATAGTTGATTCAGTTTTGGCCGCTGCGAAATACATCCGGAACGGTGACCAAGCGCGCTGAGCCTTACCGAATATAATGGACAGCCTAAGGCGGTGTTGGCTCCCCATTTTTAGGTGAACATCGCGAAAGAAGCGGAGCACTCCCGTATTCACATAATACACATAAGCCACAAAATGTGTAGCGGGCGAACTAGCGCCAATCGAAAGAGACAAGTTGACCCCGCTTGCAATAACAGTAGCGAGAATTCATGGCCTCGGCTCAGCAGACAATCGGGTCAGGAATGGCTACCAGGCGAAAGAAGCCCAAGACGCCTCTTCCGAAGCCCACACAGGGCTTGGTCGGCCAACCACTGAAAAGGGTGGAAGACCACAGGCTGCTTACTGGTCAGGGGAAATTCCTTGGAGACATCCGTCTTCCTGGATTGTCATATGCTACCTTCGTTCGAAGTCCCTACGCTCGAGCTAGGCTCAAGCATTTAAACAGTGTGGCCGCCCTTTCACTACCAACGACAGTAGCCGTGTTCACCGCAAATGACCTGATTGGCCTTGGGGATATGCCCACGGTAGAGGAAGCTCCTGAGAAGTATCCAACTAAACGACCTGTGCTCGTTCAGGACGAAGTAAGATATCTGGGGGAGGCCGTGGCTCTCGTTATATCCACGGACCCCTATGCAGCCGAAGATGCCGCGGAGCTCGTAGATGTGAGCTACGAACCCCTGGAGCCGGTCGTAGATCCTGTCAAAGCAATGCTACCAGATTCTCCAAGAGTTCATGAGCACATACCGAACAACATAGCTTACCACCTGAAAACAGAGAGCGGAGATGTTGAGCGCGCATTTTCGTGCTCGGATGGCGTGCTTACGCTTGAGCTAGAGAACCAGCGGGTGTCGCCGACCCCTCTTGAGCCGAGGGGGGTTGCGGCCAGTTATGACCCCGGATCTTCAAATCTCACGGTCTGGAGCACGACTCAGGATCCGCACTCACTCCGGGGGATACTGTCGGCCGGCCTGGGATTGCCCGAGGCGAAGATTACCGTGATAGCACCCGACATGGGCGGTGCATTTGGGCAGAAAATCTCGGTGTATCCGGAAGACTTTGCTATCGCTTTTGCCGCAATTCGGCTCAGGCGACCGGTAAAATGGCTCGAATCTAGGCGCGAAAACTTGCTAGTAGGTACTCACGGAAGAGGCCAGGTTCAGCGAATCGAACTGGCTCATACTAATGATGGAAGAGTGCTGGGCGTCAAGGCAAAGATAGTTTCAGACGGCGGAGCGTATTCTACTAGCGGGGCGTTCGAAATACCTGAGCTCACATGTGCCATGGTCACTGGAGTCTACGACGTGCAGGACGTGCGCACAGAACTTTATTCTGTGCTTACCAACAAAGTGCCGCAGGACGCATATCGAGGTGCTGGCAGGCCAGAGGCGTGCTACTTGATTGAGCGGGCGATAAACGCGCTTGCAAAGAAACTGAGGCTGGATCCGCTCGAAGTCAGGAGAAAGAACTTCATTCCGAGCAGCAAGTATCCCTACAGAACCGCGTCAGGGTATACATATGATAGCGGGGACAGCCACCTCGCACTCTCTACACTGCTAGAGCGAAGCCAGGTTCATTCGCGTCTGACTGAACTAAGGAAAAGTTTTCCGGACAGGCTCTTTGGACTGGGCTTCTCAACCTGGACTGAAATCACGAGCTTTGGCCCAGACTTTCCACAGACTGCAGCAGTATCCGTCACAAAGGAAGGCGAAGTCTTGGTAGCAATCGGGGGCCACCCCCATGGTCAGGGTCATTTCACATCTATGGTCCAGATAGTTTCGGACGAACTTGGTGTCGACCCCGGCTCAATCAGTATCGCGGAAGGTGATACCAGGCTCCTTCCATGGAGCTCTTTGACCGCAGGTAGCCGGTCGGCCGCTCTGACGGGGACTGCTGTACTTCTCTCCGCCAGGAAGATAAAGGGCAAGATGAGCGTGATAGCGGCGAAACTTCTCAAAGACAATCCCTCGGAACTTGTTTTCGAGCGCGGACAGATTTACTCTATGGCCAAGCCCGAACGCAGAATCGCCTTCAAGGAAGTGGCGTCAGCCGCGTATCTTCCTAGTAAGCTACCCGAAGGACTGGAGCCTACTCTCTATGAATACACAGCCTATGCGCCCTCCAACTACGCCTTTCCTTCCGGCGCTCACGCCGCAGTAGTAGAGATTGACCCCGAAACCGGAGCTGTTCGGCCGTTGGAGTATTACGCGGTAGACGATGTTGGCAGAGTCATCAATCCGCTTCTGGCAGAGGGTCAGGTGCACGGAGGCGTAGCACAGGGTTTGGGGCAGGCTCTGCTAGAAAAGGTGGTCTACGACCGCTCTGGTCAGCTGCTCAATGCCGGTTTGGGCGACTATTGCCTGCCTTCTACTACGGACATGCCCAGGATCAATTGGTCCAGAATCGAGACCGTCACCTACGCAAATATACTCGGTGTGAAAGGAATAGGGGAAGCAGGCACAATAGCGGCTACGCCAGCACTGGTCAATGCGGTCGAAGATGCACTAGGAGCCGCGGGAGGAGAACCGCTGGGGATGCCCTTGCTTCCGGAGCTTGTGTGGAAGTCCTTATCTTCGAAATCCCGCACAGCAACCGCTTCATCTTCTGCACACGAGGGAGACCGGGCATCCGGTTGACAGCTCCACTTTTACTCACTGTTCGCACCCGTACGTCAACAGCGCTTTTAACTCCAGGAATGTATAAATCAGTTTATGGACTTCGAGCTCTCTTTAGAGCTGCCGCCCGCGGGTGACCAGCCTCAGGCAATTTCCAAGCTGGTCCAGGGCCTAAACTCTGGGATGAGGTTCCAGACTCTGCTCGGAGCTACCGGGACTGGAAAGACCTTGACAGTTGCCAACGTTATTGCAAAGGCTCGACGCCCTGCCCTCGTGATTTCACATAATAAGACGCTTGCGGCACAACTGGCCGCGGAATTTCGTTCCATATTTCCTCGTAACGCAGTAGAGTATTTTGTGAGCTATTATGACTACTACCAGCCTGAGGCTTACGTGCCCCAGATTGATTTATACGTCGACAAAGAGGCCGAAGTTAACGAGGAGCTCGACAGACTGAGGCACCGTGCGACGCAGGCGCTGCTGACAAGACGTGACGTGATAATTGTGGCGAGCGTGAGCTGCATATACAGCTTGGGCTCTCCCGAAGAGTACAGAGAGGCGTCATTCATATTAAACGTTGGAGAAAAGCTAGAACGGAGAAAGCTTTTTTCCAAACTGGTGGAGATGCGCTATCAGAGGAACAACCTCGAGGTGGGTAAGGGCAAGTTCAGAGCTCGAGGGGGTACCGTCGAAATTGGCACGGCCGACGATAGCTATGTCCGGGTCGAGTTGGACGAGGAAGACACGATTTCTAGTATTGCATACTTCGACCTTAAGACCAAGCGCTTCAAGGATGAGGCCAGCAGCGTCTTCGTGTTTCCGGCCACACACTTCATGACCGCAAAGGATACAATGGAAAAAGCGCTTCGCTCGATTGAAGAAGAGCTCGTGCTTCGTCTGTCAGAATTGAAGTCTCAAGGGAAGCTGCTAGAAGCTCAGCGCCTCGAGAGCAGGACCAAGTATGACTTGGACATGCTCCGGGAGACCGGCTATTGCAACGGGGTTGAAAACTACTCGCGGCATATGTCGGGGAGGGCGCCGGGAGAGACTCCGAACACTCTTCTTGATTATTTTCCCAGGGACTTCATTGTGGTAGTCGATGAGTCACACGTGACCATACCACAGCTTCGAGGAATGTTCGAGGGGGATAGGTCAAGAAAACAGACTCTCGTGGATTTCGGCTTCAGGCTACCATCAGCACTAGATAACAGACCATTGAGATTTGAGGAATTCCTTTCCAAGGTGGGTCAAGTCATCTTTATGTCCGCGACGCCTGGCCCATTCGAGCGAGAAGTGAGCGGCCAGATAGTTGAACAGATTGTCAGGCCAACCGGTGTTACTGATCCCGAACTCTCTGTAAGGCCAGCGAAAAATCAGGTTGACGATTTGGTAGAAGAGCTGGCTCAAACCGTTTCGCGCAAAGAGCGCGCGCTTGTGACCACCCTCACCAAGCGCTCTGCCGAAGACTTGGCGGAATACCTCCTGCTTCGTGGGTTCAAGGTGCACTACCTTCACAGCGAACTCGAAAGCCTTGAAAGAATCAAGGTGCTCCGCGATCTGAGGAAAGGAAAGTACGATGTCGTCGTAGGAGTGAATCTCCTCAGGGAGGGCTTGGATTTGCCTGAAGTAAGTTTGGTCGCGATCCTTGATGCAGATAAAGAAGGTTTTCTCCGCAGTCAGACTTCTCTCATTCAGACAATAGGGAGAGCTGCGAGGAATGTTAACGGCAAGGTGATTCTTTACGCAGACACAGTCACAGACTCGATCAGGGCCGCAGTTGCGGAGACAGACAGGAGACGGGCCATCCAAGAGCGTTACAACGAGGAGCATGGCATCATCCCGTCAAGCGTTCAAAAGAAAATCTACAGCTTGGTAGCTGATGAGAGTGCACCGCTGGTGCGAGGAGATGAGGAGGTCGAGGACATCAAGAGTGTGATCGTGCGTCTTGAGGAAGAAATGCTTCAGGCTGCGCGGGAGTTGCGCTTCGAACGCGCGGCCGAGTTGCGAGACAGTATTGCAGAGCTCAAGAAAAAGCTGATCGCGACATGAGCATCACTATAAAGGGCGCGCGACAGCATAATCTGCGCAATATCAGCCTCTCCCTTCCCAGAAACAAGTACATAGTGATAACCGGGGTTAGTGGCAGCGGTAAATCCTCTCTCGCGTTTGACACTATATACGCCGAAGGCCAGAGGAGATATGTAGAGTCACTTTCCGCCTACGCAAGGCAGTTTCTGGAGCAGCTGGACAAGCCAGACGTAGACTCCATCGAAGGCCTGTCACCTGCAATCGCGATCGAGCAGAGGAGTTCCTCGCACAACCCGAGGAGCATAGTGGCCACGGTGACCGAGATTCATGACCACCTAAGGCTACTTTTTGCTCGGGTAGGCATGCCTCACTGTCCAAACTGCGGTAGGGAGATCACTCGCTGGACAGTGGATGAGATAGTCGACCGCGTGGAAAAGCTCGGCGCCGGCACCAAGCTCGAGATATTTTCGCCGCTCTACAGGGGTGCAAAGGGAGAATTCAGGGATCTTCCGCAGACACTGGTCGAGCAAGGATTCTCAGCCGTCAGAGTGGACGGAGAAATGCGAGAACTTGCAAAGCTGAACCATGACTTCAAACTCGAAAGGAACTTCAGGCATAACATCGAAGTGCTGGTGGACAAATTTGTTCTAAAACAGGAGGCAAGGCCGAGGCTCGCCGAGGCCGTGCAGACCAGCCTTGAAATGTCCAAGGGTCTAGTCCAGATCGAGCCGTCGGGTTCGCAGCCGCTGCTAATCAGCGAGAGTTTCGCGTGTACGACCTGCGGAATATCACTTGAAGAGCCAAGCCCTCGCTCATTTTCTTTTAACAGTCCGTTCGGTGCGTGCAGATCTTGCCACGGTCTTGGAGAAGTGAAAGAAGTTGACCCAGAACTCTTGATCAAAGACAGGAACCTGAGTGTGCTTGGAGGCGCATTCGAATGGTTTGGAGACGTATCCACCTCCATAAGTTTGGGAACTTTGGCAGCAGTGGTCCGGCACTTCGGTGGAGATCCGAGCGCTCCACTGAATCAGCTTCCGAAAAAAATAGTCGATGCCCTGCTGTATGGCACAGACGAACAGATAAAATTCAGTTATACAGGTCGAACGGGCGACTGGAGTCTCAGCCAAGTCTCCACGTGGGAAGGGCTGGTGAGCATGGTGAAGCGCAGACACGTAAACACAGGTTCGGAATGGATGCGTTCGTATTATGAAAGATTCATGCGCACCAGGCTCTGCCCGGAGTGCGGCGGATCGCGGCTCAGAAAGGAGAGTCTCGCCTTTACTATAGGCGGAAAGAACATAGCGGAAATTCTAAAGTACACTGTTGACGGCGCATCTCAGTTTTTCGGCTCCCTCCGTTTTGAAGGCAAGCAGAAGCTGATAGCAGCCAAGGTTATTGAGGAGGTGCGCGCCAGGCTTTCGTTTATGCAAAACGTGGGTCTGGGCTACATCACTCTTGACCGTATGATGGGCTCGCTTTCAGGGGGAGAGGCCCAACGTGTCCAGCTTGCAACCCAGATCGGAAGTCACCTTGTTGGGGTGATTTACGTTCTTGATGAACCGACCATTGGACTGCACCAGAGGGACAACCGCATGCTCATTTCCACGTTAAAGAGGCTGCGCGACCTGGGCAACACAGTTCTCGTGGTCGAGCATGATGAGGAAGCGATACTTGAAGCAGATTATGTTGTGGACCTCGGCCCTGGTGCGGGGGCAAACGGCGGCCATGTTGTTGCGTATGGCCCTCCGGACCACATCAAGAGGTGTTCGAAGTCGCTCACTGGAAAATACCTGAGCGGCAAATTGCGCATCGAATTGCCCACTGAACGGAGGATGGGTAATGGAAAGCTTCTGAAGATTGTGGGCGCAAGTCACAACAATCTGAAGAATATTGATGTCACGATTCCCCTCGGAGTGTTCGTCTGTGTGACCGGGGTTTCTGGTTCGGGTAAGAGCACTCTTGTGGTGGATGTGCTGCAGCGCGCGCTTTCACGGAAGCTCTACGGGTCAACTGATGAGCCCGGCAGGCATGAGCGAATTGAG
The DNA here is from genome assembly GCA_021817005.1 of archaeon. Classification (GTDB taxonomy): domain Archaea; phylum Thermoproteota; class Thermoprotei_A; order Marsarchaeales; family Marsarchaeaceae; genus JAKAWJ01. Next base: position 36,461 of record JAKAWJ010000007.1, read on the forward strand.
GGGCTGGAGAATATTGACAAGGTGGTCGTAGTGGATCAGTCGCCGATTGGCAGGACTCCAAGGAGCAACCCCGCTACCTATACAGGAGTCTTTGACGACATAAGAAAGTTGTATGCGGAAACCGAGGAAGCGAGGGCAAGGGGTTACAAACCGGGAAGGTTCAGTTTTAACGTCAAAAGCGGCAGATGTGAAGCATGCGAAGGAGATGGTATAATCAAACTCGAGATGAATTTCCTGCCTGATGTTTACGTCAAATGTGAGGTTTGTAAGGGAAAACGGTATAACCGTGAGACCCTTGAGGTGCGCTACAAGGAGAAGAACATTTATGATATACTTGATATGAGCGCGGAGGAAGCGTGCAAGCTTTTCGAGAATCAGCCGGCCATTCGTACAAAATTGAACACGCTTCGTGACGTCGGTCTCGGCTACATCAAGCTTGGTCAGCCTGCGACCACCCTTTCAGGCGGAGAAGCCCAGCGCGTCAAACTTGCTTCCGAACTTCAAAAGCGGGGAACTGGTCGAACTGTTTTCATTCTTGACGAGCCGACCACGGGTTTACACTTCGATGACGTAAGCAAGCTGCTGCAGGTGTTGCAGAGGCTCGTGGATGCTGGCAATACGGTAATAGTGATAGAACACAATCTTGATGTGATTAAGTGCGCGGATTACTTGATTGACTTAGGTCCGGAAGGGGGTGAGAAGGGTGGTTACTTGGTTGCAGAGGGCACCCCCGAGAGCGTAGCCAGGAATGTAAATTCAGTCACCGGAAAATTCCTCCGGCCCAAGTTGAGAAGTGCTTGATCGCGAAGCGCGTCTTTCGAAGGCTCCCCGAATCCCCCGGGGTCTATATCTTCAGGGACAGCAACGCCAATGTCCTTTACGTTGGGAAAGCGATTAACCTGAGGAAGCGAGTGGAGCAACACTATTCGGGCGCTTCACTCGACTACAGGGAAGAATTTCTCCGGGAACACGCCGAGAAGATTGAAGTGTTTAAGACAAGAAATGAAACAGAAGCTCTCATTCTTGAAAATAACCTGATCAAGCGATACAAACCAGAGCTGAACGTAATGTTAAAGGATGACAAGAGCTATCCCTACATCAAGCTCACGAAAGAGCTCTACCCGAGAGTAGTACTTACGAGGCGCCTCATGAGCGACGGCGCGCTCTACTTCGGTCCCTACACAAATGTCGCCGCCGCGCGGCTCACCATCAAGGAGCTGCGTAGGGCATTTCCCGTTCGCACGTGCACTCTTACGCTTGACGATAAAAAGGTTTACAGGCCATGCATAGATTACCATATCAAACTCTGCAATGCCCCCTGTGCAGGGCTTATTACTCGACATGAATACCAAAATAACGTAAAGGGATTCGCAGCTGTACTCAAGGGCTCTTACAAACGAGCACTGGCGGGTCTATACAACGAGATGCAGCAGTCCTCCAAAGTAATGAGGTATGAGAGCGCAGCGGCGTTCAGGGACAGAATCATGGCTCTTGAGAAATTGCAAACCAAGCAATACGTTCAGTTACCAGGTTGGGCCGAGTTTGATGTGGTCGCCGCACAGGCTGACTCTGGGGTTGTGCTTCACTTCCGGCGCGGGGCGCTCGTTGGCAGGGAGGTCCTGAAACTCAAGGTTCCTGCTGGATTGGGAGAAGGAAAATTGCTTTCGGAGTTCATTCAGCTGTATTATTCCTCAGGCAGGTCACCCGGCGAAACCGTTCTCTGCGCGGTTGAACCTGAAGAGCTTTCAGCGCTTCAAGTTTGGCTCAAAACAAAAAATCACCGGGCGAAAATAAGGATGCCAAGAAACAAGTTGGAAACCGCCTTGGTATCTATGTGCACCGCAAACCTACCTCCAAGTTACACGTTTGCCGCTCAGGATCTGGCGAAACAACTAGAACTTTCGTCTCCTCCCAGGGTGATACAGGGGTTCGATGTCTCAAACCTTGGGTCGGCGAACCCGTATGTCTCCGCAGTTTGTTTCGTGGATGGTTCACCTTTCAGAAGGGCATACCGGGTATATGGGATAAAGGGAGTCAAAGGCCAAAACGACTTCGCGATGATAAGGGAGGCGGTGTTCAGGCATTTCAGGCATGTCAGAAAGAACGAGGTCCCCCGGCCAGACCTCATTCTTATAGACGGGGGACAGACGCAGCTCCGTTATGCCCGCCAGGCTCTCATATTGTCTCATGAGGCAGAGCAGGCAGTTGTGTCGCTTGCTAAAAGGGAAGAACAGATCCACACGGCGTCGGGCAGGGTCATCAGCCTAGATCGAAGCTCTGCCGCCCTTCAGTTGCTACAAAGAGTGAGAGATGAGTCGCACCGATTCGCGCTAGCGCATCATCGACACAAGAGAAGGCAGCAGTCGCTTGTTTCGGTTCTGAACGGGATCAAGGGTCTGGGTCGCGCCAGACTAACTGCGCTCGCGCTCAGATATCCGACTGTAAGTCAGCTAAGACAGGCGTCGCCCGACGACCTGAACAAAGTCCCAGGGATATCGGAATTGCTGGCGGCGAGAATTTCTGAGAAAGTGGCACATTTTGGTCAGAGCAGGCTGAGCACGCGGAAGTTTAGTGCGTGAACGCGCGCGGCTGATTGCTTACAAAAGGACGCGCTTCTCACTCGTGCCCGTTTGGCCAGGCGGAGCGGGCGGAGCGGGTGGGCCCGGCCGACCTCCACTCTCTGTTAGCCAGCTTGCTGGCAGGCGGAGAGCTGCCACCCTAAAAGACCTCTCCGGGTGCTTTGAGCAGTGCTAGGACCCAATCAGCAATCACTCCTGCTTTTATCAGCAGCACTGGCTCTGGTTACCAAGCAGGACCGTGCCACTGTTGCACCCGATTTTAATCCGTTTGTCCTAAGGCCTAATTGTGGCTTGTCATACCTACCGAGTCACATCAGGTTGTAAGCGAATCATGCCAAAGGATGTTGTGAACATCGGCAGAGGCGTCACTCTGCTTCGCGTAGATAATGGAGGAAGATTCAGGCCAACGAACTGCCTGCTCATCGATTCAGAGGCTGGTCTCGTCTTGATAGACCCCGGGGCGGATTCAGAGAGCAACATCACGGCAATCACTTCCGCAGCGAAGCAGATGGGTTATCCAGAGAAAAAAGTGGTTGCCGCGTTTGCCACTCATGGTCACCCTGACCACGTTGGGTGCTTCGAAAGGGTGCGAGCGGCCTTTGACTGTGAGTGCTATGTTCATCCGCTCGATTTCCCGCTTGCGCGTTCATTTCCCACGCACTTCAAAAAAGTAATGGCTGCGCTTACAACAGGTGGTTACGTCTCCCGAGAAGAACCTGAGGGAGATTTGCTCCGGCGCCTGCTCGATGGGGTGGGCGACCCGCTCGAAGCGCGAGTGAGAGTCACGGAGCTTACGGATGAGATTGCAGGCATGTACGGACTTTCGCTCGTTGAAACTCCGGGTCATACCATGGGCTCTGTAAGTCTGCTTCCGAACGTCAACCCGGGTGTAATGTCCGTTGGAGACACAGTGCTACCGACGCTCACTGCCTTCCTGACCAGCGTAGACGAATTTTTTAGGAGCATGGCAGTCTTACGTGCTAGTTCGCCGCGCATCCTAGTTCCCGGCCACGGTGAACTTCTGAGTCCAGCGCTTGACTGGATTAATCAGATGGAGTCAAAATATCGCTCCAGGGTGGAACAGGTGATTGCCACTGCCCAGCCAGCTATGAAACTCTCCCGGGCGAGAACATTGATTTATGGCGATTTAAGAGACAATTTGAATCAGGTCGGAGAACGGACTGTCGCCCTGCAGCTGGCTCAGACTCTGGGATATCTGAAATACGGGGTGACAAAGGGGTACCTCGTGGAAGATAGGTCGGATGGAATTGTCAAATTCAGAAAGGCCGAGCGAGCTCCCTGACAGTATTGTGCTTTACCTAGCAGGCGAAGAGCAAAGCAGGACTAATGAGGTGCAGCTTCTACTAGAGCTGTGCAGGACGAAGGGCATTTCTGTCGATATAATTGGGCAGTCACACGCCAGATTCGACGAGCAAGCGGCTCTTGCCGCAATACGCTCGATAGCCCCGCAGGTTCGTGGCCGTGTGAAGAGTGGCAGGGGTTATAGTCTTCCACTTTCAAACTCCGGCAGGTTAAGCCTCGGAAACACGCCGGTCGCCATTGTTTACTCTGGTGGTACCCCTGTGGATGTATACCCGAAGTTCCGAATGGGGAGATATTACAAACTAACAGATCTCTTTTTATCTTCAAAACGCTTGGGGCGGGAAGAACTCCTTATACAGATAATTGAGTCGAAGCCTGCGCTGGTCGATCCCGAATGGACTTCCGTCGAGACCGAAGTCCAGCTCGCATCAGGCAGGGCAGACCTCCTTATACGCAGCCCGAGCGGTCTTACACTTGTCGAATGCAAGGATCAGGCTGACCAAGGAGCACTGGGTCAGCTTCTAAAGCAGTCGACCGGTTTGGGTGCCAAGCTGGTGCTGGCTTGCTTTGATGCGAAAGAGGGGATTGCCGAGGCTTGCAGGGAGCACGGAGTGTGCTTGGTAAAGCTTACCCTGGAACCTCAACAATGAACCAGCTCAGCTGCAGTTTGCCGGAGCGAGCTCGGTCAACTCTCTACGTATGCGTTATCTCTACAGCGCACGGGAGCTTCGTCTCCTGGTCTGTAGCTAGTCATGTCGAATAGCGGCCTTATCCTGGGGCCTACGCTCGCAATCGCTCTCTCAGCCTTCTCTGTGAGCACGTACCTGTCGTAACCCACGCGCTGCAGGTGACCTCCGTCCACGAGGTTGAGCAGGAAGCTTTCGCTGCGCTTCGAGCGCTTGTGAAGCGAATAGAGTCTGCGTATATCTTGGTTGCACACATAACCCTTCTTTTTTGCCTCGGCCATGACCACGATGGCCCGCACGCTCAGGTTCAGGAAGTCGAATTTGTGGCCGGTCTGCATGGTCTGCAACATTTTCTTGTCAAGTGCCCAAAGCCGCAGGATTGCTTATGCCGCGGGTTTCTAGAGGAGAGATAGACGCCGATTATTGGTCTTTAATGTGAGTCTGACAACGTGATCGCTTCTGTAATTGACTTTCTAGAAACTTAGACAGCGCGCGAAACTCGGGATAACTTCGAGCAAGCTGCGCTCCGGTAGCTCGCCCTGAGCTCAGCTTGAGCCTCCTCAAAATCGAGTGTTCATGCAAGTCTCGCGACGTGCGTCAATTCTGGCGAGCGCTTCGAGTCTTTTGGGCGATACCTTGGCTATGCCTGAAGTCGTCTGAGCCAGCGTAAAGCTTCGCGAGCCGCTCGCCTTCTGTGCGGAGATTTCGTCGAAAGAAAGGGCTTCTGTGCGCCCTCAATGAACCCCTTGCGCCTCCAGGGATGTGTGTAAACTCGTGCAGTAATACTCTGAATTTTTCTTCGAGCGGAAGGGGGTCGTAGGTGCTTGAGTTCACTTCAACAACATATTTGGTGTTTGTGCCCACCGCGGTTTTTATTGCAGCCGGAATCCCATATATTCTTGCGTAGCAATTCGAACGCATTCCCACGCTACGCACGAACCGAACCCCGACTGCGTCACCAAAGTCTATTCTGCTGTTAGCGAGAATGAATTCAGCCATCCTTTCGACGTCCAGTGCAACCTCGCTCTTAATCACAAGCGGTATAGCCAGCCTTATTTATAACGTCTTTTCGAGTTTAGAGTGTGTCTGTCGGAACCTGTCAGCATAGATTCAAATATTATTCGGTGGTCGGTTTGGCGGTTCCGGGTCACGTTGTAGGAACAATTGACCTCTGGAGATGCCTGAATTGCGGGTCCATTGACGCGAACCCAAGGAGGATAGGCGATCTCAAACCCCCTTCTACCATCGGATGGAACATTCTTGAACCGAATGAGAAATGGGCAATTCTGGCCTGTTACGATAACAAGGCTCCCAACAACTGGGAGCTTATCAGAGCAAGACCTGGACTGGTGATTAAGCACACTTGCGCAGGGCCAGAAGGAGAGTTCTTAGTAGGAGAGGGTTACGGCATGACCCTGCCCGACGGACGGCTCCCTGAGCGGCATGACCTTAGGCTCGCAGAGGATTACATGGAAAAAACGATACTTCTCATTAAATGAGGTAATTGCGAGTCGACTTCCGCGAGAAATGCCTGTTTCTGCACAAAGCCAGGTTTTTGAGAATTCGCCCATCAGTTTTCCGAGAGGTTATTTGGTAGCGCAGGCAAACCAGCTCCACGATTTAGCTCCCGAGCTGGAAGGAGGCGGCCCGGTATGCCTAGGCGGAGCCAGTGGCTTCTTTGTTTTCACGTGTCTGAAAGGGGCGCAGTTCGGTTCTTCCATCCATGTACTTCTGCAGGGCCTTCGGCAGCGTAATTGAACCATCCTTCTCCTGGTGATTCTCTATCAGTGCGAGAAGGGCACGGGGGGTTGCAACCGCGGTGCTGTTCAGCGTGTGAACATATTCCTTTTCCGCTCCTCCCTGTTTCAGCCTGTACCTGATTTTCAGGCTGGCCGACTGGTATGAGGTGCAGTTGCTTGCAGATACAACCTCGCGGTAAGTGTTCTGGGCGGGAAGCCAAGCTTCGATGTCAAATTGTCTGGAGTTCTTCGCACTTATGTCTCCTGAACAAATCTCGACTACCCTGTAAGGGATTTCGAGTGCCTGGAATATTTCTTCGGCATTCTGCAAAATCTCCGCGAGCAGCGAAGGCGAATCTTCGGGTCGGCAGAACACCACCTGCTCTACTTTGTTGAAGTTATGAACGCGGAACATGCCCTTCGTATCGCGTCCATGGGCGCCCGCTTCCCGCCTGAAATTCACGCTGAGGCCCGCGTACTTTAGCGGGAGTTGTGAGGCCTCCAGGGTTTCCCCGGAGTGCATGGCAACCAGGGGATGCTCACTCGTTGCAATGAGGTATAGGTCATCGCCTTCAATCTTGTACATGGTCTCTTCGAAATCGCCCATGGGCGTGACTCCCTCGTATGACTCCCTGCGCATCATTTCCGGAGGAAAGAGCGGAACGAAGCCCTTTCCGACAAGCATGTCGAGCGCGAGCCTGAGCACGCTGAGGTCGAGGAGCACCAGCTCTCGCTTCATAAAGTAAAACCGGGCACCTGAAATCTTTGCCGCGCGTTCAGTGTCAGCAAAGTCAAGAGCCTCGATCAGGTCCACCTGGCTCTTTGGCGGAAAATCAAAGACAGGTTTTTCCCCAACTGTTCTTACAACAGGGTTTGCAGATTCGTCTGGCCCGTCTGGAGTCTTTTCGTCAAGCAAATTCGGGACCAGTTTGAGAAGCTCTCCCCTCCTTGCTTCGAGCGTGTTCAGCTCCCGTTCGAGCGCCTGAATCTGTGCGGAAAGCTCACCTGCACGTCTTTCCAATTCCGAGCTATCGCCACCTCCTTTGCGCCTTGCCGCAATCTGGCGGGTGAGATTGTTGTGCTCAGAGCGCTTGGACTCGAGGTCGTGCTGAGCCAGCCTGAAGTCGGTGTCGGTTTTGAGTAACAGATCCAGTCTTTCGATATGGACTGGATTGTTTCTGCGGGCGATGTTCTTCCTTACCGCTTCAGGGTCCCGCCGTAGAATTCGAATATCCAGCACGCGAGAGCGAATTCAGGATGGCAAATTAAGCGTTTGTAGCCGTGGAAATTCGTTCCCGGACCAGCTCTGGACGAAGGGCAAATGCCCAAGGTGCACCGCCGGAAGACGGCTTCGAGCGGGTAACGATTAAATAATTGCCCGCCTGAGAGAAATCGTGGATTGAGTATGTCAGCTTTAAAGAAATATGAACTACCTCCTCTGCCCTACAAGAATGACGCGCTTGAGCCGCATATCAGCGCTCAGATTATGGAGCTCCATCACGACTTTCATCACAAGGGGTACGTAACAGGTGCAAACGCCGCAGTAGAAAAGATTGAGAAGGTGGTAAAGGGCGAAGTCTCGGGCTACGATTGGGCAGGAATAGTGCGGAATCTTGTTTTCAACCTAAACGGTCACAGGCTCCACAACGTATTCTGGAACAACATGGGCCCAGCCGGTAGTAAGGGAGGAGGAAAGCCTGGCGGAAAACTTGCAGACCTTATCAACCTGCAGTTCGGTAGCTTTGACAAGTTCAAGCAGATTTATTCGGAACTCATGAAGTCCCTGACTGGGTCGGGCTGGACTATACTTTACTATGACGAAGAATCAGGCAAACTCACGTTCACGACCGTGGAGAATCACTTCATTAACCATATCGTGGACCTTCCGGTAGTGCTCCTTCTCGACGAATGGGAACACGCGTACTATCTGCAGTACAAGAGTAACAGAAACGCATACCTCGACGCCTGGTGGAATGTGGTCAACTGGGACGACGCAGAGAAACGGCTCCAGCGTCACCTCAGGTGAGCCCCGCTCGGCCCTAAAGGCGGGCCGCAGTGAACGACGAAGAGATTCGTTTCTGGGGCCACTATCGCAGCGTCGAAAGCGCGGCCCGTGCGGAAATGGCTTCGGGCGGGGGAGTCCCCCAGCAGGCGATTGCGGCCCTTCAGGATTGCGTGAACGACGTAACGCGGCTCGCCCGTCTTGCGGCCGCTAACTGCGGCATAAAGGTAAGTGACGGGGATAGTCTGCGACACATTCTTTACTCGCTCGCAGAGCGGGAAAAGGTATCATTGAATCTGCTTGAGGACTTTCTGGATGTCCTGACAGTTCTTGAGGGCTCAAAGCGCGATTCTGCCCTCCCGCTTGAGATTTCTCTTATCAGGACTCTCGAGGTAGTTGAAGCGATGTGGGTTCAGCTCCGTATTGCGGCCGGTAACACTTAAAACAATAATGAGGCAGCGAAGAGTGCATGGCCGGGGTATCGGATTACATTGCGCTAATGAAAGTGCGACTGATATCCCTTCTCCTCTTCGTTGCCATCGTGAGCATGGTGGCAGCAAAGGGAGCCGAGCTTAGTCCGGTTTCAGCCCTGGAAATGCTCGCGTTCGGTTTCCTCGGCCTGGGTGGAGCGGCTGCACTGAACAACTATGTTGACTACGACATAGACGAGAAGATGAGTCGGACGCGAGACCGCCCGATCCCGTCGGGCAGGGTGAGCCGGAGAAGCGCGCTCGTGTTCGGGCTCTCATTGGTTGCGGTGTCGGTGGCTTTGACCGCTTTCCTGCTTACGCCATTGGCGGCTTTGTTCGTTGCCCTGGGTGCCGGGCTCTACGTGGGCTTCTATTCCGTGTATCTCAAGCGCAGGACGCCCAGCGCCGTAATCTGGGGAGGGCTTGCCGGGTCGATGCCCGCTCTCGGAGGCTGGGCTGCAGTGTCGTATTCTCACTGGCTGACGCCGCTCGTGATTTTCCTTATAATTTTCCTCTGGCAGCCCGCGCACTTCTGGTCGCTTTCCATGTATTCAAAGGAAGATTACGAAAGCGCGGGCGTGCCTGTAATGCCCGTGCTGAGTAGCGAGGCGCAGGTGCTCCGGGCGATGATCATGTGGAACATAGCGCTATTGCCGGCCACTTACCTGCTCTACTTTTTCGGAAGCTTTTCATCGTTCTACCTCTATGCTGTTACGGCACTGGACCTCGCGCTCATGGCTTTCACCTACGCGACCTACAGATTTAGAAGGCCGAGCGTGTACAGGTCGAACTTCAGGTTCTCGCTCGTTTACATGTTCATGATTCTTCTTGCTGTAGCCATAGGAAGAGTAGTTTGACGGTTGCTGGGTAGAGAATCTCACGACGGCTACGGCGGTTTTTGGCTCGCGGTCGTGACTGGCTCTAGAGCCAGAGCTAGCGTGTTTATCGCTATTATTTCCTTTCGTGGCTCGGACTTTATGGGATTGGACTTGGGTTGGAATGCTGGATTAAGTTCCGGAAAGTTGGGCTGTGGGTGGTAGCTGGGGGGAGGGGAGACCATGCCGTGACTGAGTGCGATTGCGTGTATCGCGGCAATCCAGAAGAACAACACCCCAAGGAAGAGTCTTTCAAGGAGGCCTCCGAAGGCGGCCGCGGTAGGCATGCAGGCGCCACCGCGGCGGGTGAAGATGGGCACGGGGGAAACGGGAAGGTGGCGGCGATATCTTTGGCGTCAGCGTTAGCATCTGCGTCGGCGTCGGAGGGCGTCGGAGGACGGCTACGCATGCAAGAGGTACCCCATAAGCCTCAAGGTTTCAAGGGAGGAGTACGAAGTCTGCCGGCTCTACGCCAGATAAGTGGGTGCTGCCTCTCTCCTCGAGAGGTGCAGCGCCAAGAACCGGGAAGTCGGCGCGCGCTAATCCCTACCGATTATTATCTTAGTTCCAAACGGAACTTTGTAATCTTTCGTAAGCAACCATAACACTGGATAGTGCGGCCGCCGCTCAGGATAAGTTCCTTCTCCGTCAGTCAAATAGACCAGGAGGTCTATTTGATTACGCATATTTCGTTCTATCCAGGTGAAAACAGGGACGAAATCGGCTTTGCCGGTTCGAACGTTAGCGTTAAGCGTTTGCGTGCTTGGTATCGATGGCCATCTGAACACGACGGGGGTTTGGGCCGCAGACTGGAACAAGACTACTCCCCGCACGTCTGTGGGGCTTGGAAGTATGGATCTGAATCCCTTCCAGAATCTCAAATAATTGTAATCGTTAATTGAACCGGAAGTGTCTATTGCGACTGCTATAGTTGTTTCTTTTGTACGAAGAGTCGGCAGCGGAAGGACTTCGACGCCGCTTTCGAAAGCATTTGGAAAATACTTGGGAATGTACATGTATCGTTTGTTTGGTGGAATCATGCTGTACTCCGTCCAGAATATTTTGTTCATGTATTGCCGGAGTATGGGTTTCCATTGGATTTTCGGCTTGATCGCATCTTCGGCAAGTTTGCGCAGTCCCACAGGAAGGCTCCCGTGATTCAATGAACTTTCTATTCTTTCCATGATGTCGGGTAATTTTGCCGGGTCGCCCGGTTTTAGGTCGCTGTTAAAAGGATTCTCGGGTGGGTTTTTCCTGGGTGGTTCTGTCTGTGGTTGTTTTTCAAGAGGTTGATTGTTTGGCGGCAATCCTTCTTTTATAATTGGTTTGGGCCCGAAAGGCCCGATTATCCCAAACGGGCCATGTCCCTGTCCTCCTTTCTCTTTTGGCCAGCATCCCTCTGGTATTTTTGGCCCCGCATCGGCTATCGTCGAAAGTTGGATTGGCTCTCCCATTGTCAGCCTATCATACGTTGTTTCTGCTGAATATTTTTCTGGCGTGATTTCTTTTGAATACAAAGTGCCGGGGATTCCTTTGGCCGTAACTCCCTCGCGCATAAATGATCCCTTCATCTCTCGAATTATTTCTGAGTTAATTACAAGGTCGGTAGCGGCGTTCCATATTTCGTGGTTGCGGTAGTCAAATCTGAATGAGTGAAGAAGGAACGCGTGGTAAACTTCGTGAATTATAGCAAAGAGCCGCTGTGGTCTTTGAATACAGTAGAAGCACGGCCCGATAAGGAGTGTTGAGCCATCTGTGGCTGCTATTTTAACGTTATTTTCGACGCCAACGCGACGTATTTCGAGTGATGCGAGGAAATAAGCGAGACTTGGATAAAGTTTACTTACGGTTTCCATTGCATCCTCAATTATTTTTGTTTTTTCACTATCTGGTATTTTGGACGGATCACATGCGGCCATGTTGTGATTCCCATTTACACTTCCCATTATATTTGTTTATTCGTTTTCGTAAAGCAAGTTTGCTTGTAGGCAACTGTGCACCCTTCAGTCTGGCCTGAAGATCCTTAAGGAAGAAGCCCGACTCGTAATATTCGATAAGGTCGGTTATCAAATCTTATTCTGCCTTCGGTCTATGACTTACCCTCTCTCAGAGCAGAGAAACGTAGAATCTGAAAGCGTCCTCGCTCGCGTATGCGGCAACCCAGACGTAGATTTTATACATCTGTTCGAGGGCGGACATATCTGGTACTCAAATGGAAGCTGCTTAAGGTAAGCTAGCATGAACGGGTCCCAGCGCTTGCCAAAATCAGGTTCATGGCGTATTGAGTGAAGGTAGTCGATGGCTTCAGGAACTACTCGTGCTATCTCTTCCCGGTCGTATCTACTAAGGTCGGTAGTGGTAAGGTAGATAGCACGACGTGGTATTTGTGCACTTTCCTTAGGTGCCACAAGGCGTTTAGCATCAGCTCCGCTCAAGAAGCGTGGGCACGTGCGCCTTTTAGCCCGGCTTCTTTCCTTCCTGACCTCCCCCAAGTCACTAGATGCGCGCACGCATGGTAGTACGCCCGCTTGGGTTTATGAGTAATCATGCTCAATTTCACGAGTAGAATAGTCCTTTGGGTCAAGGGCAAACGTACGCATGTTAATTAAGCGCGCTATTCTAGCCAGTTTACTAGTTCGATCTGGTCAGTCAGGCGTTAGCCACGGCCTAGACGTGTCATGATTTTCGAGTATGAATAGGTCTCGGCCAGATTCAGGGGCATATCGCCCTGGAAGAACTAGGCAAAACGAGATTCTTTGCTTGAATCGTTCTCATCAGAACCCAGAGCTAAACTGCGATTTGTTTTTGTAAAGATTCGTGCTCAGAAGTCATCGGGAGGACCATGTGTAAATCGGGTTTCAAAGATGTCGGAGGCATCGTAGCGTAAGAAGCAGAAGTGGGGCTAGTGATTCATACAGAAGAAACAAACAGTAGACGGCTGCATTGTTTCTTGCGCTCATTGCTACAGGGATTTTATACGAAAGAGTCAATTCTCCCATATTTCTCTAGATCGTACTATCTGCGTCAGCCGTTCGTCTCCATCTCTCCGAGCGACTCTTTGCTCGGTTCTTTACTCTTTGCACAAGTCCTTGGGAGGAGTGGATTTAAATCGAAGCAATCCCCCAAAAATAATTGGGGAGCATCACGGTTGGTTGAGCCGTCAGATTCAGGTCGAATCCATTTGGAATCCAAAGAAGAAACTGAATATTATTCGATATATCCCAGAGACGAGTCTGCAGTCTCCGAGGACGAAGTGGACCGTCTCATAGTGGTCGCCCAGAATAGCCTTGCTGACCTGCGTTCCAATGAGGCTGGCCCCCGTTTTCGAGCAGCTTTCCCGGATAATTTTCAGGCCCGAGAGTTCCGAACCAAGCTAAAGAACTACTACCCCAACTGGCGGATGCGCAAAATATCCAAAGCCGGATTCCTACGGAAAAGCAAAGAGGAAGGGTTGCCGGAACCCGATAGGGGAACGAGCTAAAAGCACGTATTGGCGCTGAAACGCCTTGAATCTGGCCCCCTGCAGTCCCTCATAAATCGGAAAAGCGAGCATGATAATTTGACAATCTGGCGAATACGCAGTTTCTGGGATGTGTGATGCTCAGGCGCTTACCAAATACACGTGCATCGCGAGTCGATAAGGTCTAACGTGATTCACCGTATTCGCAGGCGCGGATGTGGTGTCCACAACCCTTAGGTGTGGGAGCTCTCGCCCTTTTAGTGGTAGTGGCACAATCATGCTCCAGACCCAAGCTGCACTAGACCCTGCTTCGCTTGCTAGGCTCGCTAAGGATACGGTCTCCCGACAGAATGAGTGGAGGGGGAAGGGCACGCTCAACCTGATTGCGAGTGAGAACGTGATGAGTCCTGCTGCCATGAGCCTTTACGCTTCGGACTTTGAGTTCAGATATGCAGAGGGCACTATTGGCGAGAGGTATTATGAGGGGACGCGTTACGTCGACGTAATTGAAGACGCCTGTGAAAAGGCGATAAAAACCCTTTTCCGGGCGGAATTCGTGGACCTCCGGCCGCTGTCAGGCGCTCAGGCAAATCTAGCGATCTTTAGTGCGTTTGCAAAGCCGGGGGACTCGGCGCTCAGCCTGAACGTCCCAAGCGGCGGCCACATCAGCTACAGGGACTTCGGCGCCGCGGGCTGCAGAGGGCTGGCAGTGCACGACATACCCTTTAATAACGAGGACTTTACGGTTGATATCGAAGCCCTGCGTGGACTCTTCAAGCGCTTGGGAGCCTCCCTCAAGGTGGTTACTCTGGGAGGTAGCCTCTTTCTCTTTCCTCATCCAGTCAATGAAATCGCGAAGGCACTCGGTGAAAGCTTTCCTGATGGGGAGGTAGCGCTGCATTACGACGCGGCCCATGTGCTTGGCCTTATCGCTGGTGGCCAATTCCAGGATCCGCTCCGCGAGGGGGCTCTCGTTGTCAGCGCTTCAACCCACAAAACTTTCCCTGGCCCCCAGGGCGGAATTCTGCTCGCGTCGAACCTGAAGGATAAGCAGCGTTCTTCTCTGCGAAAGGCGGTATTTCCCGGGCTCGTGTCGAACCATCACATCCACAGGATACCCGCTCTTCTATACGCTGCGGCCGAAATGATGCGCTTCGGGGCGGACTACGCGAGCCAGACAGTGGCGAACGCGAAATCGCTTGCGCGCTCGCTTGACGAGCTAGGTTTCAAGGTCGTTGGAAAGGCGCGCGGCTATACGTCGTCCCATCAAGTGGCATTCGATGCGAGCGGCTTGGGAGGCGGTGCGCTCGTTTCGCGCGCGCTCACGGAAGCGAATATCATTGTGAACAAGAATTTGCTACCGGGGGAGGACGTCAGGAATTCCAAGAACCCGGCCGGTATCAGGCTGGGAGTACAAGAAGTGACGAGATTCGGTATGAAAGAGCGAGAGATGGATTCAATCGCTCACATGTTCCACGACCTCCTGATAGGAGGGGAATCCAAGGAGAGCATAGCTACCCGTGCGACCAAGCTGAGAAGGGAGTTTGAGGAAGTCAAGTTCACTTTTTAGATGTCGCGCAGGATCTTGTGTTAATGTGACGCAAAACACGAGTTCACCATCGAGATTTCGCGCCCTGGCTGGGCGGTCTGTTTGTAGCGAAGTCCACCTATAGCCGAAAGTCGTGGTAAGCTGGTTGCTTAAGCTGTTTGAGATTGTGTTGCATATGCGCTCTCAACAGGTGTGTCTTGAGCTGGAGCCGCTCATCTCGAAAAAGACATATTTCGGACGATATCCTTGTTCTTGTAGGGCTCAGTGAAGAGCCCTTCTCGAGCGCAGGCTATTCTGGGGAAAAGATTGAGGAGCATAGACGTTTGAGCACGCGCTCCTAAACGGGTCGGTACTCGGGGGCCAAGCGCCCAGACCCCGGTCAGCGGGTAGCATCAGGACCAGAATGTGAATACAGCTACCCTCGCATTTTGGTATCTCCAAGACAATATATACGGGTGGGTGGGGCTTTACCTGTCATGAGCTCGACTTCCCCTGTCTCCACGGATTACAGCGTGTCCGTCTCCCCCGAGCATGAGGCGTACCGAAAGGTTGTAAAAGAGTTCGCTGATAAGGTCGTGGCCCCTCAAGCTTCCAGAATAGACAAAGAAAACCAGATGGATGTGAGCATAATCCGGAAGGCCGGCGAAATCGGACTTCTTGGCATTCCATTTCCGGAGGAATTCGGTGGGGCGGGAGCAGATGACCTTACTCTCGCGATTGCGATAGAAGAGCTGACCAAAGCATCTGCCGCTTGCGCAGCCGCGATCAGCGCAAACTACCTTGTGTCCACACCGCTTTACCTCTACGGAAATGATTTGCAGAAAAAGAAATACCTCGGCAGGCTCGCGAAAGGCGAGATTCTGGGGGCTCACGCGATGACAGAGCCCGGCGCGGGCTCGGATGTGGCTGGGATCAAGACTCGCGCCGAAAAGAAGGGAGAGAGGTACTATATCAGCGGCCGCAAGGTTTTCATCACGAACGGCGACAAGGCCGACGTCTTTCTCGTCTTTGCCCGGACATCGCCTCCAGAGCCCGGCAGGCGCCACAGAGGGATAACCGCATTCCTGCTAGAGAAAGGGGCGCCAGGCTTCAAAATTGGCGAGCGGCTTCAGGTGATTGGGCTCAGAGGAGAACATCCTGTTGAGCTCATCTTTGACGGCGTAGAAGTCGGCGAGGAGTCGGTTGTGGGCGAGGTAGGAAGAGGAGTTAGGATTGCGCTCAACACCTATGATCACGGAAGGATTGGCGTTGCGGCGCAGGGAGTGGGTCTGGCTCAGGCGGCTCTTGAGCAGGCGCTGAAATATTCGGTTCAGCGCCAGACCTTTGACAACTACCTGCTGAGCTACCAGCAGGTGCAATTCAAGCTTGCGGAGATGGCCGCGGCCGCCCACACGAGCAGGCTGCTCACGTATTGGGCCGCCACGCTTGCAAGCAGAGGGCTCGATTTCGTGAAGGCGGCATCGATTGCCAAGATCACCGCAACAGAATCCGCCGAGAAAAACGCGCACATGGCAATGCTCATCATGGGCGCTTATGGCGTATCGACGGAAATGGGTGCCGAACGGTTACTGCGGGACTCGCAGGTTATAAAGACTTATGAGGGGACAAATGACATACAGCGACTGACCATAGCGAAGGAGCTCGCAAAGGAGCTAGGCGTACTTCCATCCGCAGGTCAGGCTAACTAGTAGCCGGCCCTTCCGCTCCCGCGATAACGATTCGGTGCAGTAATTTGAAAGTAAACCAGCTGTTTGACGGAGTTTACGAAATCTGGACGAGAGAGTTCGGTGCCCAGCTTGCCACACGCAACCTCGTCCCGGGTGTGAGTGCCTACGGCGAGCGACTGATTCAGAAGGCGTCATCCGAATTCAGACTCTGGGATCCCTATCGAAGCAAGCTAGCTGCAGCGATAAAGAAAGGGCTTCGTGAGATGCCAATCAAAGGCGGAAAGAAAGTGCTCTACTTGGGCGCGGCAGCGGGTACAACTGTGAGCCATGTTTCCGATATCGTCGGGAATTCAGGGGTCGTATACGCGGTTGAATTTTCTTCAAGATCTATCCGCGAGCTTCTGGTCGCCTGTAAGGGGAGAAACAATGTTGTACCTATCCTTTCTGATGCCCGCAACCCGGAAGGTTATCGGTCAACCGTGGGAGCAGTGGACGTGATATACGCGGATGTGGCGCAGCCTGACCAGGCAAAGATTGTTGTGGACAACTTTCGCACTTATTGTTCTCGTGACGCGTCAGCAATGCTTGTAGTCAAGTCTAGAAGCGTGGATGTCTCTGAATCCCCCTCGAAGGTATTTGCAGGTCAGAGGGCAATCCTTGAGCGAGACGGTTTCAGAGTAGTCGAGGAAATAGAGCTCAGCCCATACGAACGGGATCACGAACTCATAGTGGGCAGTGGCAGCTGACACACTATATATAATCTTGTACATTAGCCATCTGGTTCAGGTATGCACCCGTTCGAGCTTCTGCACGGTCTTCCAGCTACGTCTTAGGAAAGGGGGGAAGTCATCGTTTCTCAGAAGATAATTTCTCACAAAGCTGATGGTCCGGGCGTCACTCGGATATCCACTCCCCATTGTGCCGTAGCTGCTCTCCAAATCGCGTATTCTCCTGTCTCGCACGGTCTTCGCTATGATTGAGGCTGCTCCGGTGACTGTGTAGTTTTCGTCCGCCGCGTGTTCAGAGACGAATGAAACACGTGGAACTCTGTTTGAAAGGGCTGCGCCGAACCGCCTTTCATTTGTGTCCACAGCATCAACATAAATTGTGGGACACGAAAGTTTCTTCGCAATCTGGGCCATCTTCAAGAGCTCGAGCGTGTTCAGGTTCATCAGGCGCTTCGCCCGCATGTCTATCTCACGGGGGGAGACCTCCACTACGACAGTTGACTTTGCGCGCTCGCGAATTAGCTCAGCCAGTCGCTCTCTCCTGGCAGGCGAAAGTTTCTTGGAGTCTTTGACGCCCGCCAGCTTGAGCTCTAAGAGCGAAGTCTCGTCTAACGAAACTCCCGCGATTACAAGGGGTCCGACCAGCGCACCTCTGCCGGCTTCGTCAATGCCGCCGATCACTCCGCGATTCAACCCTTCCCGGGGCCAACGGGCATCGCCAGGCTTGCCTTCTGCGCTGCGCAATCTACAGCGTCGTGCCTACGTAACTTGATATAATGGTTGCGGGCTGTGAGACCAGTTGAGCAGCCAAAGTGAACAAGTCTCTAGAGCCGAACTTCCCGACTGTTTGCGTGCGAGAAGGCAGGGCGAATCTGATTGTTCCCGATATGGGAAGTTATTTGGACGAGCGGGGAAAGTATGCGCCCTGGAAGGCGCCTGTATTCTATAACTTTGAGGCCGCTCCTACACGTGACATCAGCGTTGCCATATCGAGACAGCTTCCGCGCGGTGCGCGGGTGCTCGACGCAATGTGCGGAGCCGGGGCTAGAGGAATCAGAATCGCGGCTGAATCAGAAATATCCAGCGTCGTGCTAAACGACATCAATCGCGACGCACTATTGCTCGCGCAGCTTTCGCTGAAGCTGAACAGGCTGGGATCAAGGATTGAGCTTCAATCCGTCGGGGCTAGCAGCCTGTGTGCAGCAGAAGACTTTCGAGAAGGGTACGACTATGTCGACGTAGACCCATTTGGAACAGTCGCACCGTTCGTTCACCCGGCGCTTATCGCCGTAACGAATGGTGGCATACTGGGCGTAAGCTCGACGGACGGCGCGAACCTCTGCGGAAACAGGAGGGACGCACTAAAACGGATTTATTTCGCATTCAACAGGGACAGGACTTGCCCTAGGGAAAGCGGGCTGCGAATACTTCTTGCGCATGTCATAACCAGAGCATCGAGCATGGGACTCTGTGCTCAACCCCTGATTTCCTATCACTTCAGGGACTATTTTCGTGCACACTTTCGCATTTTTCCTTCTGCCTCTGCGGCAAGCAGGCTAACCAAGCAGATTGGGTACAGGGCCGCTTGCTCGTGCAGTGGTGCGTATCTGGACTCTCAGGTTTGCGAAACCTGCCACTCTCCGTCTATAGCGGGCCCGCTCTGGACTGGGGGCATCGCCGACCCGGGGTATGCTGCCAAACTGGAGACAGGTATAGCGGCTGAAAAAGGAGTGATGAGCAACACGAGCTTCAGGATATTGCGCGCACTTGTCGAAGAGGGTGCCATGCCGAACCCCCACATGGAAGTTCACAGCCTGATCAAAGGGCGCGGGCTGGAGCCTCCGCGACTGAATAAATTGCTTGAAGCTCTCCAGAGTCAGGGTTACGTTGCAGCTCGCTCTCACTTCGGTGCAAACGCGATTCGTACTACTGCAAACGAAGAAGAAGTAAGAAAAATCATCATGAACCTCCGCTGAGCGTCATTCCAGTCGAGCTGATTCTCGGTTCTAAAAGCAGAAAGAACACAAGAGCGCCGGAATTTCCGGAGGGTGCGGACGCAATAGGTGCAGACTTGCGCAGCTGTCAGCGAAACATTCGAAGTGGCACTCGGTTTGCATCTGCGAGATATCGTTCAGTGGTCCTCACGCTACACATAGAGCGTGTAGCCTTTGATGTTTTTGGTCCCTGATGGGTTGTAGCTATCGCTCGTCAGGCCGGCTTGGGTTCCTTTTGTAGCGCTTTCAATCAACCGTCGCGTAAGTTCGCTCAATTCGTAATCAGAAAGAGCTTCCTCTATGCCGACAAACCTCGCGTCCAACACCTCTGCTCCGTCTGGCCGCGGCTCTCCCCTGAGCCAGTGCATAAGGTAAACAACATAGATATCAGAAGTTCCGTCATCAAAAACCGCGTGACGCAGGCCCACGAGTTTATCAATAGCAGCTTCTACGCCGGTTTCTTCCCCGAGTTCCCGGTGCAGTGCCGAAGCCAAGGTCTCACCTCGCTCGACATGTCCTCCAGGCAACGTCCACTTCTTTAGTGAAGCGTCGAGTACCAGGAGAACTTGGTTTTCTCGTAGCACAATCCCTCCTACCCCGCTTGAGGTAAAGGGTGAATAGTCAGGCAAGCGTCAATCCTCTGGTCAATCTCCTGATCTGGTATAAGTTCTAGACCCCCTCCCATCTCTGCGAAGATAGGTTACGCAGGAGACCAGAATGGGGGCGCGCACTGCAATATGCTCAGGTATCGCTTAATAGGGCTCTGCCCGAAGCACCATTATTCTGGTATGGTAGACCTAGAGTTTTACGCGCGTCGGGCACTGCGAAAAGGAAAGAAAAACGCAATCGAGCTTATCGCCGCGCAGTATGCCATCTCGAAGGGATTCAGCCGTAACAAGTCAAGACGTTTTGCGCAGGTCGTGGTCGATGAAATTATCGCGAGCAGGATTCGGCCCAAGAACCCGTATGCTTCTCTTGCTCTCGAAACCAAGCTGAGCGGTGTAAAAGCCGGAGAGTTCGGCTTGGGCTCAAGAGGAGAGGGTGACCGCTTTACACATGAGAAAATCGCCGAGATTTTTCACCGTTCCAACCTCTTGTCTTCCGTAAAGGTTGTGCTTGAGCCGGCAAACCATGATGATGTGGGCGCAGTGGAGTTAAACGGCTCCCTTATAGTCGGCGCAGTAGATGGCGCTCATTCCCGGCTGTCGGACTTCCCGTTCTTAATGGGTTTCCACGACGCGCGCGCTGCGCTGAGAGACGTAGTAGCGAAAGGGGCTAAGCCGCTGTTTCTGATGGACGATGTGCACCTCTCGGACGACGGGGACATATCCAAACTGCTTGAATTTGTTGCAGGCATCTCGGCAGTTTCTGAACTTACCAGGGTGCCAGTGGTTAGCGGGAGCACTCTAAGGGTTGGTGGTGACATGGTGCTCGGAGACAGGATAGTTGGTTCAGTTAGTGCAGTTGGCTGCCTTGAGCCATCCGCAGTAGGAAAGTCGAGGGTGAGGGCAGGTGACCTGATACTGCTCACCGAAGGTAGTGGCGGGGGAACCGTGAGCACGGCCGCAATCTATTCAGGCAGGCCCGACTTGGTCGCAGAAACTCTGAACGTCGACTTTGTGATTTCTATGAACGCTTTGCGAAACGCCGATCTCGCAAAGCGAGTTCACTGGTTGACGGATGTGACGAACGGCGGGATCAGGGGCGACCTCGAGCTTGTCGCCAAGCAGGCTAATGTCCGAATAGTAGTGCAGGAAAAAGAAATAAGGGATGCCGTGAATCCGAAAGTACTCAAGCTGCTGGACGAACTCAAAATGGACCCTCTGGGACTTTCGATAGACTCCCTTATGCTATTTGTGCCGCCAGCTGAATCTGATAGTGTCGTGGATGTGCTTTCTAGAGCAGGCATAAGGTCTGTAGTGGCGGGACACGTCGAAAAAGGAAAGGGATGCTATCTTTCTCAGAACGGCAGACTTACTCCTCTCAGACCCAAGTTCAGAGAAACTGCTTATACCCCTCTTAAGAAGCTGGTGGGAGAAGAACCCCCTCAGCAATTCAAAGAATATCGAAGAGCGATTGAATCGGCTTCTGAAATCATAGAAGAGAAGAGGAGGAGAGTGGTTGCCGAAATTTCGGTCCGCCGCCCAGCCCTCAGTTCACCTCGCAAGCCCTGATTAATTGTAAGGGGGATTTTATCAATGGCTAGCTCGCGGGAAGAACCACGTGCCCTACCCGTGGAGGGACGTTACTCTTCCGTGATTTGATGACAGACACGCGCTCCTCCTGAATATGCGCTAGCGACCCATGTTTCCTCCATATCATCGCCTAGTTTCGCTGCAAGCTGCTTTGCACCTTTCGAGCTGTCGATAACAAAGTAGACCGAGGGACCCATGGAACTCATTCCAGCGCCGGCCGCGCCCAGCTTTAGAGCTCTTTCCATAAGACTTCTGACTTTGGGGTTCTGCTCCTCGATTTCATATTTCTTGAAACCTGTCTTCTGGATGGAGTTCAGAGCGCTTCCAAAGCTCTCAATATCTCTTTCCAGTGCCGCTGGAAGAAGACGCATTAACACAATTCGCGCGGTGTCTGCCGCCAATCTGGGGGGTATGGGACAATTTTTTCGGAAGAACTCGAGTTCACGTCTGCCCCCGTAGCCCCGGAGTCCTTTTGGAAGGGCGACAACGAATTTCCAGTTTCTGGGAATATCTAGCCGAAGCAGCACAGCCGGGGGTGGCTGGCTCGAATAGTCGGAAGAAGTAAATTTGGTCTTTCCTCCGGGGCCCATGCGGTGACCGGTATCTACTACCAGAGGCGGACCGCGCTCGAATACAGCGGTTCCAATGCCCGAGGTGCCTCCTCTTTTCATGATTTTCGCAATTTCCCGGGCGTGCAGCCGAAGCCCTCCGATTTCGGACAGGCCCTTCCCAGTGCATAAAGCGAGCTGAGTAGTAAGGCCGAGCCCCGCGTGCTGAGGATAATAGTGCACTACCTTTGCGCAGTAGCCAGAGATTCTCAGTCGCGAGTGGAATCTCCTTACAAATGTCTTCACCATGCCGTCCGACTCGCTTGGCTCCCCGCGAGAGACTTCGACACTCACGCTCGGCTCCGAAATCGCGATGCCTACACTGCCGTCGACCCTGCCCAGCTCGCCGTTCATATCCAAGAGACAAACGTGAAGCCGCGCTCTGGAAGTGACGATAACTCTTTCACTTCGAGGTCTCTCTTCTCTGCCAAGGTCCGTAGCGCCATCCCTCAATTGTTGTGACAATTTGTCAGTATTACCTGATCCAGGAGTTGGCGGGTTCTCTAAATACAGAGCTAGGGCCTAATGCACTCCGAGCCTTTGGCCCGAGCCAGCCACGGAGCGCATCAGGTCGACCTGCTTGCCCAAACTGGGCTTGACTGTCTTCAGAGCTTCAAAGATGTGAGCCTTAGTGACCAACATTTCTTTGCCGTCCGTTGTTATTGCTGGTATATGTTCCCTGATCGCCAGTTGGACTGCTCTATCAACGAGACCCTTCAGGTCCGCTCCGCTGTATCCCTCGGTCAGTTCAGCGAACTTTGCGAATTCGACCCCCTGCTCGACTGGGTGGCGAGAGAAATACATGGTTAGCATCTGCTCCCTCGTTTTGAAATCTGGAAGCGGCACATACAGTATTTTGTCAAATCTGCCAGGTCTCAGAAGTGCCGGGTCTATCATATCGGGTCGGTTTGTAGCCGCCATTATCACTACATCGTTGAGTTTCACGAGCCCATCCATCTCGGTTAGCAACTGGCTCACTATCCGCTCAGTAACTTGAGCGTCAGACGGAGTTCTGAGCGGCGCAAGAGCCTCTATTTCGTCAAAGAATACTATACAGGGCGAAGCCTGTTTTGCTCTCCTGAACACCTCACGAAGCGCCTTTTCGCTCTCGCCCACCCATTTTGATAGAAGGTCCGAACTCGATACAGTTATGAAATTGGCCTTGCTCTCGGAAGCCACTGCCCTCGCGAGCATTGTCTTACCCGTGCCGGGGGGGCCATAAAGCAGTATGCCTCGCGGTACGTCAGCATTGAACTTGGAGTAGACGCCTGGATAGCGCAGCGGCCACTCAACCGCTTCCATAAGCTCGCGCTTGATGTCGTCGAGGCCAGCCACTTCACTCCAGCTTGTGTTTGGCACTTCAATCCTGAATTCCCGGAGGGCCGAAGGCTCAATCTCCCCAAGCGCCTCCAAGAAATCTTCCCGGTGAACTGCGAGTCCCGAGTTGGGCGTGTTCATTTCCTTCAGGAAATCGGTAGTCTGCCTGCGCATGGCATTAATCGTAGCTTCTCTTACCAAGGCCGCAAGATCTGCTCCTACAAAGCCGCTCGTGGACTCTGCGATTTCTTTCAGATTTACGTCATCGCCCAGTGGCACCCTGCGGGTGTGAACCTGCAGAATCTCCAGTCTTGAGGGGGCGTCCGGGGCCGGTATTTCGATTTCTCTGTCGAATCTGCCTGGCCGTCTCAGGGCTGGGTCGACCGCGTTCTGACGGTTTGTGGCTGCGAGCACAACAACTTTATCGCTCGGAGACAGGCCGTCCATCAGGGTAAGCAGCTGAGAAACAATCCTTCGCTCAACTTCGGTCGAAGTATTGTCTCTGCTCGGAGCCAGGGAGTCAATCTCGTCAATAAAGATAATCGAAGGAGCGGTTTTCTCCGCCTCTTTGAAGATGTCCCTGAGGCGTTTCTCGCTTTCTCCGTAGTATTTGCTTCCGATTTCTGGGCCGCTGATTAAGTAAAAGTTTGCGCGGATAGTGTTTGCTACGGCTCTGGCAATCAGGGTTTTGCCAGTACCGGGCGGCCCATAGAGAAGTATCCCCTTGGGTGGCCGGATTGAAAACGCCCGGAACATTTCCGGGGTGATTAATGGAAGCTCGATAATTTCCCTGAGTTTTTCGACCTGTTTGCTCAGTCCGCCAACATCTTCAAAGGTTACGAGGGGGACGCCTTTCGGCTGTACCTTCGTCGGCTCTCGAATCACTTCTATCTGCGTATTGGCAGTCACGAGGACTGCTTCTTCGGCGGGGACGTAGGCCTCCACTACCGCGTTTACACTCCGACCGTTAAGTCTGATGGAGAGCACATTACCTCTGCAGACGGGCCTTCCCTTCAGCGAATACATCACCTCACGCGGATCAGGTTGCTCTCTTATTTCGTCAGAGTGGCTGATTACCAGTTTTTGTGCAATCCCGAGCTGAATCTTCCTGACTACGACCTTGTCGTTAAGCGTCACGCCAGTATTTGTGAGTGTCTCATCATCTGCCCTTATGATTCGTTTGCCATTCTCCTTTTTCT
>JAKAWJ010000008.1 GCA_021817005.1 archaeon
TCCCGAGCTGAATCTTCCTGACTACGACCTTGTCGTTAAGCGTCACGCCAGTATTTGTGAGTGTCTCATCATCTGCCCTTATGATTCGTTTGCCATTCTCCTTTTTCTCGCAGGGCTGAACGGTGAGGGCGGCCCGCCTATACCCGATTAGCAGGATTGGGTCGCCTGCCTGAATTCCAAGCTCATTCATCACGGTTTCATCGAGCTGAGCGAGACCTCTTCCGGAGAGTCTCTTCTCAAGCGGCTCGATTCTGACAAAAGACTGGTTTGGCACGCGTACCCGTAATATAATTGCAGTTCCTCAATAAATCGTTTGTGAATGGCCTTTTTGATTACCTCTTATTCGTGGTAAATCCACAGACCATTTCAGCAAGCTTATTTCAGAGCGTCCAGAGGCGCTGCAAGAGGCAATTGAGCGAAACCGAGAAGGTTCAGGAGCCACCCGAGCACGAAATTAGAGTCGCCGTAGCAGGGGTGGGTTCATCAGTTAGCGGAATGTTGCAGGCAGCAGAGCTCTATAAACGTGGCTCGGGAACTGGTCTACTACATGGCGTCCTTGGTCCATTCTCCCCAAGCGACATCTCGCTTGTTGCCGCGTTTGACGTTGACGAGCGCAAAGTAGGCAGGCCCGTGAGAGAAGCGTTGCAGGCAGTGCCTGGGGCACTGCCCATGTTCACGCCAATAAAGCAAAATTTGAAGGTCGAACCCGGTCTTTCGAAGAACGAACTCGCTAGCGACTCGCCCGCCACAAAAGCGGTCAGTTACGACTCCTTTGTAAGTAGTCTTGAGAA
This sequence comes from archaeon, assembly GCA_021817005.1. Taxonomy (GTDB): domain Archaea; phylum Thermoproteota; class Thermoprotei_A; order Marsarchaeales; family Marsarchaeaceae; genus JAKAWJ01. The sequence continues at coordinate 792 of JAKAWJ010000008.1, forward strand.
AGCCCGACCAGATGTTCTTCTGAACGCCATAACAGGGGGACTTGATAGCACTGGAGAAGCCTATGCACAGGCTGCCCTAGACTGCGGCTGCGCCTTCGTAAATGCCACACCGACACCGATAGCCACGAGTACAGAACTAGAAGCAAAATTCCGCCATAGAGGGCTTCCTCTCCTTGGAGACGATTTGCTCAGTCAGATTGGCGGAACGCTCTTTCACTCTATGGTGCTTTCTGTTCTTAGCTCGCGCGGCGTAAAAATTACGCAAACATATCAGCTTGATGTGGGAGGCGGCCGCGAGAACGAAGTGACGGTGGAAGATGACGAACTTCGGCTCAGAAAACGCGCCATAAAAACGTTAACTGTGGCAAGCGTCATACCATACAAAATAAAGGCAGCCACTGGCACCACCGAATATGTGGATTTTATGGGCAATTCTCGGGATAGCCGCTTCGAAATCATGGGCGAAACCGTGCTGGGTGCACCCATAGAAGTAGAAGTTACGTTAAGGAGCGTCGACGGAGCGAACGCGGCGGGACCGCTTCTGGATGCAGTGAGGGTGGCAAAGCTTTGTCTGTTGAAGAGGATCGGTGGTGCAATCGAAGATGTCAACCCATATCTTTTCAAACTGGTCAGGTCCCCCGTTGACCCGGTTTCAGCAGAGAGGATGTTCAACGACTTCATAAAAAGGGTCTCGTAATCGAACCGACCGGCGCTGCAAACCGAAGTAGAAAGCATTTGTTCGGGATAGTGATTCATGGAGGGGCTGGGGTACTAAGGGGCCACCACGACCTCGAAGCCTACAGAAAGGGTCTGGATTCCGCGCTTTCCAAGGGGTACAGCTCGCTCGCTGAAGGGGGAAGCGCTCTTGACGCCGTTGTAGCAGCGGTGTATGACATGGAGGAATCCGGGGCGTTCAATGCAGGTGTTGGTTGTTCGCTCACGGTTGACGGAAGGGCCGAAGTGGACGCGGGCATCATGAATGGAAATGACTTGTCCGCAGGAGCTGTCGCATCACTTGACTCTGTCAGGCATCCTGTCCTTGCTGCGAAACGAGTAATGGAGGACACCGACCACGTGTTACTTGTCGGTCCAGGAGCCATGGCCTTTTTAGAAACTTATGGAATCCGGAGCGACCCGGAACTGGTTACTCCAGTTAAACTCCAAAAGTTGAACGAACTCAGGCAAAAGTGGGTGGCTGGCGAGGGCAGGTTGGCAAAGAACCGGATTGTATACGACCGCGGTGCACGCCATGGTACGGTTGGGGCCGTGGCAATTGACAGTAAAGGTATGATAAGCTCCGCAGTTTCCACTGGTGGCTACTGGCTAAAGCTGAGCGGGAGAGTAGGCGACAGTCCCATCCCCGGTGCTGGTTTCTGGGCTGACAGCAGATTCGGTGGTGCTGTGGCAACTGGGACGGGCGAATATGCAATACGAACTACTCTCTGCAGATACGCGGTCGACCTTCTGGCTCGGCAGGAGTGCGCCCAATCTGCGGCGGACGCTGCAATCGCCGAAGTAACGCGGAGATTTGGTAACGGCACGATGGGGATTATAGTGCTTGATAAGGAGGGAGATGCCGGTTTCTCCTACAACACTGAGGGAATGGGTAGAGCGGCTTTCTTTAGCGGTTGGGAAAAGCCTCTGGTGCAAGTCTTTCCAGAGGACAAGTAAACTCGCAAATTGGCTGGCATCCTTGGCTGCAGTTTACACGCTTGGGTGGTTTCTCCTAAACTACGCATGGAAGTGGGGGTCGCATGACGATTAGGGTACATAATTTAACCGAACTGAATAATATCATAATCAGCTGCACCCGGTGTCCACGGTTAGTGGAATACAGGTCTTCAGTCGCGAGACAGAAAGTCAAGCGGTATATGAACGAGCACTATTGGGGGCGTCCGCTTCCTGGTTTTGGAGATCCATCTGCTCGGGTGTTGATTGTTGGCTTGGCCCCGGCCGCGCACGGCGGGAATCGAACTGGAAGAATGTTTACGGGCGATTCGTCCGGAGATTTTCTGTTCGCATCGCTCTTTAGATGCGGATTATCGAATCAGTCCTCTTCTCTACGTGTTAACGATGGTTTGAGGCTCCGTGGAGTATATGTTACGGCTGCGCTACGCTGCGCACCCCCTCAAAACAAGCCCGCAAGAGACGAACTGGACCGGTGCTTTGAGTACCTAAAAATGGAACTGAGCCTCTTAGAACATGTTAAGGTGATAGTCGCTCTTGGAGGAATAGCCTTTTCGACCTGCAAGCGGCTTGTTGGGATTAGAGAAGGAAAGTTTGGGCATGGTACTGAAATTAAAGCTGGAGGCTATCTTGTTGTTGCATCTTATCATCCCAGCCGGAGGAATACCCAAACCGGACTACTGAATGCCCAGATGCTTGACCGTATATTTCTGAGAGCAAGGGCGCTTGCAGGGCTTTCAGAACTTCAGTGAGCCCGTAATAGTCTGCCGGCTCTAGCTATATCGAACCACCTTTGATTCATGGCACACTTAAATTCGTCCACATACTGTGCAAAAGTCGTCCGGAATGACCTCACTGCTCGAATATACTTTGCTCATGTTTCTTATTTCCATATTGGCAGGATTTGTTGGTTCTCTTATTGGGATTGGAGGCGGGATTATAGTTGTTCCAGTGCTTACACTCTTGTTCAACGTTCCACTTGGATTTGCGATTGGAGCGAGCATTGTCTCAGTAATCGCAACCTCAAGTGGGGCCGCGTCTGCCTATGTAAAAGACAGGATAACAAATCTGAGGATAGGTATGTTTCTGGAGATAGCAACTTCAACAGGGGCGGTGGTAGGTGCTGTTACTACTATCTTTCTCATAAAGAGTTCTCTATCATGGATCGTTTATATCGTGTTTGGGATTGTCCTGCTGTCTTCGTCATACGACCTTTACAGGAAGTCAAAGAAAGGAATTGATTTTACGCAGTCAGCCGTCAACGCTAGGCCAAATAGGCTTGGTGAGAGCCTAAACCTGAAGGGAGAATACTATGATAGCGCGCTACAACAACACATTAAATACGAGGCAACCCGAGTCCCGGGTGGTCTGGCTGTGATGTTCTGTGCGGGCCTCGTTTCAGGATTACTCGGTATTGGAAGCGGGGCCCTGAAGGTCATAGGCATGGACACACTCATGCGTCTGCCATTCAAGGTCTCTACAACAACAAGCAACTTCATGATCGGTGTCACCGCGGCTGCGAGCACCGGTATTTTTTACATTGGGGGGTTTGTGAACCCATTAATAGCTGCACCCGTAATGGTTGGAGTTGTGATGGGTTCCTTTGCTGGCACAAAGACGCTGGTTAGATCAAAACCTTCTTCCTTGCGACTCGTGTTTATCGTAGTGCTACTAATTCTGGGCATTGAAATGCTCCAGAGGGGAGCTGTGCTAGTCTAAAGGAGCGGGAGTGAGCCTCAAGTTGAACAAAGAAGGCAATTCAGCAGAATCGAAAATCGATTTTAATGCCATAATAGGAAATATACTGAGATATGGCGTTACACTGAGCAGTGTCTTAGTAGTTGCCAGCATGGCTTTCATCTTTGCTGGCCACGCGTCAAGAGATTTACCGAATAGTGTAAGTCAGCTCATACAGACGAATTACGGGAGGCCGACAGTAGACTTTGATAAGTTCGTTAGCGGGATTTTGAGCTTAAATCCTATGTATATACTTCAACTCGGCTTTCTGATACTTCTTGCCACCCCGATAATGAGAGTCGGGGCCTCGATTGTATTATTCGCGTTTGAAAAGGACAAGGCGTATGTTTTAGTGACTACTTTTGTGCTTATAGTTCTGCTTTTCAGCATATTCGTGGTCGGTCCTATCGAAGCAAGGTAAATGGATGGCCAGAGCTTCATCAACCTAACTAAATGGATTCTATGAAACTGGCCATCTTAACTATTCACTCAGTTCACGGTCGGTTCGCTAGCTCGACGCTCAAAAAGAAAGTGCGATGAGCTCAGGTGATAATCCGTTCTTCACTTTTAGAAAGGCTCGGGACGTAAGTGCAGAGCACGCTTTCCGAATACTGGCACGGTCGATGGCTTCAATGGGTTTTATGCTGTTCTCAACTTACTTCCCCGTCTGCAGAGGAAGGAGTGAGAGTATACAGTTCTGATTTTGGTGGCGTAGCTTTGAACCCTTACGTTCGCGAATTGACGCTAAGGTAAAGTCGGTAACGTTCTATAATCTCCATGGCTGGCTTCCCAGCTTGGCGGGGGCATCCGTTCGCAATACTCGTGAATGCCTCACCTAGCAGTTGGCGTCATAGAGACGGTGTAACTCGGAATGATTGGGCGAGTAGGCTCATCTGATATTCTTCTTCCAGACCAGAAGGTAGTGGTATGGCAAACCTTCATAAGAGGAGGTCTTACTGAAGCCTGCCTGAAGCATGATTGCTTCAGCTTGTTTCTTTGAGAGCCTCTTTTCGATAGGTGGTCCGAATTTGGTATGGATTTTCTTCCAGTCAACTATCATCACCTTCCCATTGGGCTCTAAGGATTCACCGACATTTCGCAATACACTGTTTGCGTCGCCAAAGTCATGAAGTGCGTTCGCAATCAACACGCAGTCAAAAGTGCCAAGCTGCCAGGGGGTCTCCATCGCATCCTTAACAGCCAGGTGATAGTTCGAGAATCCAGCTGCCTCCAGCCTCTCTCTGCACATCTTTATCGCAAGTGGTTGTGAGTCAATTCCGAGAACGAATCCCTGCGGACCTACAAGAGCGGCAGCGTGACGAAGAAAGTATCCGGGCCCGCAGGCAACCTCTAGTAGCCTCTTACCTCTGAGGTCACCGAATTGCCTGAGTATAAGTTGTGGGTTTTGCCACTTCTTGCGGTCGTCTGACAGAAGGATTTTGTAGAACTCGATCAAGTCAGAGTTATGTCTGTCCTCCACTTTCGACAGCAGAATCCGATGAACGAGTCCATTTAACCTTGTGGTTGGTATAGGCGTTGCGTGGGCGCAGGTTAGAGCGACGTACAGTCCAGATTAGAAATGTGGGGGTTCTATAGTCACTAGGCGGTCGCTTGATTTAGGAGCAAGTAAAACCGATGAAACTCTGAACTCGCTCCTGTTAAGGCCGGCTAATACGCTACCTCTTAGCCTGAGCGCGTTTCTGAACAGGGGGCAGTCAAGGACCGCGCTTTCATACTCCCCGCCTTCTCCAACTATGCTCAGGCCGTAGCGAGAGTTGAGTCGAACCAATCTTTCAATATCGTCAGTGCTGATAATATGTCCCAACCAGCTCGCGTCCAGCCCCATCGCATAGACACCTGACATAATGAATTTGAACCCACAACCCAGATAGTTGTTCAATAGCTTGACGGGGTCAACATGCCAAAGAGGGCTGAAACTCTTGAGGCCACTGTCCGAACACGCACGGTCCATCCTCCGCCTTTGATATTCACTTGATACCGCTCCATTAACGACGGCATCAAATCCGTGGCTTTTTGATAAGGCGGCCAGTCCGGCTGTAAAGCCTTCGACTTCAGCTTCTTTTCCTGCAGCGGCTGGTAGTTCCAAGAGTGGCAAGCCTGCCACTTCGGCTTGATATCTGACAATCTCAAGATTGATTGTGTGGAACATGAAGGAGTCAGTTTCTGCGGGTCTTACAGTAAGGAAGGCTCGAAGGCTCCAACCTTGGGAAACCATATGATAGGCAGCGAACAGGGAATCTTTTCCTCCACTAATCAAAGCGACAAAATCCATAGCATTTATACCGTGAGCTACCGATACGGCACGCCGCGATGTGCGCAGTGCTCTTAAAGAATGTTTCGATTATCTACGATTCATACTCTAGGCGCTTGTTGCGCGGTAGGGATATATTCGTTGGCGATAATGGGATTGAGTCGATTCTGGAAGGAGAGTCGCCGTCAGGATCCAAGCGTGACTTTGTGGTCGACTGCTCCGGAAAGGCCGTGACTCAGGGTTTAGGGAATTCGCATACCCACTTGGGCATGACCTTGCTAAGGGGTCATGCTGACGGGCTCAGCCTCCGTCAATGGCTTAACGACCGTGTCTGGCCGATTGAGCGAAGGCTGAAACCAGAGCACATCCGTACGGGCGTCGAGCTCGGCCTTACTGAGTCTATCAGGGCGGGTGTGACTGGCTTGACAGATATGTACTTCAGTTCGCAAGAGGTGGCACGTGCAGCGGCTTCCTCGGGATTAAGGGTTCTTGTTGCTCCCGCGATCTTCGACACAGGTGTCCCCGATTCGTCTCTAAATAATTGTTTGTCGGTGATCAACTCGCAACCCGTGGGGGGGCTGGTCAGCTTTGCGCTCGGCCCCCACTCTATCTACGCATGTTCAGAAGAGACCCTGATGAAAGTGGGCGAATTTAGCAGAGCCAAATCACTAAGGGTTCATATACATCTCGCCGAAACGCGACTTGAGCAGGTCGAATGTGAACGTAGCAAGGGCATGAGAGAGGTTGAGTATCTGCGCAAAATGGACTTGCTCTCCAAGAGACTCACTGCTGCCCATGCTGTCTGGATAACCAAGCAGGAAGCGAATTTGTTGGGTAAAGCGGGAGCGAGCTCTGTATTCTGCCCTGTCTCGAACTCGAAGCTCGCCGAGGGTGGAATATCACCCGTTCCCGAGCTCCTTGCGGCTGGCACAAATGTATCCTTCGGTACAGATGGTCCAGCGAGCAACAACTCACTGAGCCTGATTGAAACAATGAAATTCGGTTCATTGCTGCTGTCACACTCTCGCTGGGATCCGCAATCTGTCACGCCTTCTGTTTGCCTTGAGATGGCAACAAAAAATGCCTACGCCGCAATGGACTTTCCTGAAAATCATTTGGCGCCCGGGGGTCCGGCCGACCTAATAGCGTTCGATTTGCGTCAGCCCGGCATGCTAGGGGCGCTCTCTGCAGACTTTCCCAATTTATTGGTCTATTCCGGGCCCAGTGTTGATCATGTTATTGTGAATGGCCAACCAGTCATGCTGGACCGCAGGATTTTAACCATGGACGAAGAAGAGATCAAAAACAGATTCGAAAGCACGGTCAGCAACATCTATCAGACTTAATCCACGAGAGACTTTAACAACTGTACCTAAGACCAGTCTTAAGCCGGCCCTATAATCAGTTCTGCCCCACGTCTAAGCTCTTCCAGTTCCTTTTGATCCCTTGCCTCTATGTAAACCCGAATAAGAGGCTCTGTTCCGGATGGCCTAAAAAGTATCCAGGAATCATCATCCATTGTTAATTTTAGACCATCAATTGTGGTTTTCTTTGCTACCTTTCTTCCTCCGAATGTGTCAGGTGGGTTCTGCCTTAGGTTCTCAATCCTGTTCTTGATTTCTTGCTTTACTGGTAAATTGTACTGGTAATATATGCCGTAACCGAATTCACTGGATACTCCTTCCCACACCTCTCGAAGCTTCTTGCCCGCGTGGCCCAGCGCCTCACACAGGATGGCTCCGCTCATTATACCATCCTTTTCTGGGACTGACCAGCCATATCCGAGACCTCCGCTCTCTTCGGCGGCTATAATCGCACCGTTCATGAGTTCCCTCGCCGAGTACTTGAAGCCCACTGGGGTCTCTACGTATTGCAGGCCGTGAGACCTGCACAATCTCTCGAGGGCCATTGTGGTTGAAACGGACTTCACGATCTTGCCTCTGAGATTCTTCTCCCTAACGAGGTAGTCTGCGATCACGAGCACAAGCTGGTTTGAGGAGTAGAAATTGCCCTTGTCGTCTCTGGCCGCAAAGCGGTCCGCATCGCCATCATTTGCGATACCTAAATCCGCACCACTCGAAACTACTATGCTTGAAAGTTCCCTTGTGTTAATCTCGGTGGGTTCAGGGGTCAGCCCACCAAATTGCGGATCTGGAGAGCCGTGTATTTCTGTAACTTTTGCTCCGTGGCGCGAAAGAAAAGATGAAAGATAGCCGTATCCCGCCCCGTATAGAGGATCAGCTACCACCTTCATGCCCTTGAGAAAGCTCACGTCTATCTTTTCCTCTAGGAATTTGAGGTATCTCGATTCTGGATTGAAGCGTTCGATGGCACTCATACCGCTCTCTATTTCACCCGATGGCAGAAATCCTTCGATTCTGGCTGTTATTTCGGCGAAAGCCGGTCCCCCGTATTCCGGAATGAATTTGAAGCCGTTGTAGACTGGAGGATTATGACTTGCAGTTATTTGTACCGCAGCCGCAGATTTGGTATCTACCACTGAGAACGCGATGACAGGAGTAGGAGTGGGTCGGTCTGTAAGCTTCGTCCTGAAATCCATTTTGGAGAGCACGCCTGCGGCTTCTTTGGCAAAATATTCGGAATTTGCCCTGGTATCGAAACCCACTAGAACCTGCGAGTTGCCTTGCTCGCTCTTCAGGTACATGCCTACTGCGTGCGCGATTCTGCGAACATTGCCCGCGTTAAAGTCAGCGTCCATCCGGCTTCGCCAACCGTCGGTGCCAAATCTAATTTGAGAAGTGAACATCGGGCTAGTGGGGGTTTTAATCAAGACATTTTAACCTTTACGCGAATCATGAGTGTGGAAAGCGGAAATGTCAGACTACAGCTCCATCAGGGAAGGCAACTGGTCCAGTGACTGACCTGAAGTTGTCGACTTTGCAGCCTTCGCCCAATATTGCCCCTGTCAGAGTTGCCTCGCTCCGTACCAGAGTGTCTTTCATGATCACGGATTCTAAGATGGAGACACTGTCACCGATTCTGCATCCGCTCCCGACGGACGCAAATCGAACTGAAGTGCCGCTACCAACATAGACGCCGGCGCCAAACAGCGCAGGACCGTGCACGCTGTCAGGATCTGCCAGTTCTGCTCTACCTTGAACATATATGCCCTCGCGCAGCTGCGTACCCGGGACTCCGATTCTTGTTTTATTTAGAAAGATGTCCCTTTGGGCTCTCAGAAGGCCGTCGAACGTGCCTATATCATACCAAAACCCTCCCATATCAACGCCGGCCAGACTGCCTTCTGAAACCAGTCGGGGAAACAAGTCTAGGCTGAAGTCGATTTTCTTACCAGGTGGCACGTCTTGGAGCACGTTCTTTTCCAGTATGTATATTCCTGTATTCACAAGTCCCGCCATTCTATTTCTGGTATTGGGTTTCTCTATGAAGCTCTTGACAGTACCGTCCTTACTCAGTGCTACAACACCAAATTGTGCGGTATTCTCTACAGTGTTTAGCAGTATTGTGGCCCTTGAGCCCTTCTCCACATGCGTGTCTATCGCCTTCTTTAAGCTGAAGTCGAAAACAATGTCGCCGCTCGCGACAACGAAAGTGTCCTCTAGCTTATCTGCTATATTTTTTACCGAGCCTGCCGTTCCCAGAGGGTGCTTTTCGAAGCCATAACTGAAGTGCATGCCAAAGGATGATCCATCACCGAAATAGTCCGCTATCTGTTTTGCTTTATACCCGACAGTGAATATTACGTCCTTTATACTGGCTTCTTTTAGGCGCTCGAGCACGTGCTCGGCTATGGGCTTGTTCAGGAGCGGAACAAGCATTTTTGGGCGGTGATTCGTTAGTGGTCTTAGTCTAGTGCTCTGTCCACCAGCCAGTACTACAGCCTGCACCTAAGGTCTAGCCTCCGCCATGAGGATTGAACAATTAAATTCAGTCGCAAATTCAGTTTCGAGAGCCTCTTCGATTCACTAACCATGCCATGGTCCTCTCTACTCCGAGTTCCAGTGCCTCCAGCGCTGGCAGCGATCCGCCAGAAAGCAGAGTAAGAAGCGCGCCCCCTCCTGTGCTGGCATAACCAAGCCGATCAACCAGTTTGAGTTTTTCCGCGATTATTCGTGTATGGCCCCCGCCAATAATGGTGAAGATTCCCTTTTCGGCGAGCAGCTGGAGCACCGCTTCAGTTCCAAGTTCAAAACCCTCTCGTTCAATCACACCGGGGGGACCCCGAACAAAGGCGGATTTGCAACCCTCCAACCGATTTGATATCGTGTCTATTGTTTTCATCCCAATGTCGAGAACTTCATCGCTGTCCATAATTTCTGCGAAGTCAACATCGCGTCTTTCTCCTTCTCGAAGTACAGCGACGTCTTTAGGGAGAATTATCTTGTCACCATATCGCTCCAGCAACTCTCTCGCAGCGGAGACTTCGGCATCTAGTTTTCTTTCTCTGAGGTACGCATCAAACTTCGTGCCAAGTCTTCTACCGCGGGCTCTAAGAAATATGTTACCGACCAGGCCATACAGAATTAGATTGTCCGCCAAGCCGGACCTCAGGAGTGCGGTAACGAGCTTTATTGAGTCTCTTACCTTTCCTCCCCCAATAAGGAAGACGTTCGGTCTGGAAGAACTGTTGAGCGCGCGAGAGATTTCTTGCAGCTCATGGCTCATCAAAAGGCCCGCAAACGAGGGAAGTATAAATGGAAATCCAACGAGTGATGCCTGATTCCGGTGCGCCGCAGCAAATGCGTCATTAATGTAGACATCAGACACTCTGCTTACGCATTGCACAAACTTTGATTCGGCATGTGCCTTCATCGAGACATTCGCAGTTTCTTCCGCCAAGAATCTCACGTTTTCAAGCATCAGAACTTGCCCATTCCCTAAACTCCTGATCTGGTCTTCAGAATAACCATCTCTAGATTTGTCAGCGAATTGCACATCTGTGTGCAACATTTCGGACAAAACCTTGGCGTGCTGCCTGAGCGAAATGAAGTCCTTCTCACCCTTCTGTCCCTGATGGGCCAACAGTATCACTTTCGCATTCTGTCGAACTAGTTTCTCAATTGTGGGGAGGTGTGACCTGATTCTCGTAGTATCCAGAATTTTACCCGTATCTGGATCGATTGGCGAGTTGATATCCACTCGCAGCAGAGTGGATAAATTCTCGAAACTGACTCCATCCATAATTACATACTTGGGAATTCTTATGCCTGGCACTGTGTGGAGTCCGTCATGGCTATCAGATAACTGACTAGGCACTTCGGTCACTCAGCTCCCAAAGCCGCTCCATGATTCAATTTCTGCCCCCTTCTTGTATCTTTTGGTATATCGTTTCAGGCAGGCCTCCAAAGCATTCAGAGGGCGGGTTCGCTGAAATCGTTATGACTGGGCGAAATAGGGATATGCCTCCCCTGATTAAGTGTTTGAACTTTGATGCTGTTGAGTGTGCGAAGAATACCAGCCTATCTCCCATCTGCCGTTACCAGTCGCACTAATATGAGCAGTAATCATTAAGCCTAAGGTGGAATCAGGGAGCGCTGTGAATTATTATGAACTTCGGACGAGATTCGAGAGCTCAATCGAGCAACTGAAACAATCGGTCGAATCGAGCGCACGAGAGCTACTTGGCCTGCCAGACTCCGTTCGGAATTCACTTTTCCTTGAAATACCAGATGTAAACCTCGCATGCGAGACTCTCTCTCTCATGAAGCCTAGAGTTGACATCGGCGCAGTTGACGGCAGCTACGGCACGGTTCAGCTTGAAGGGTTGACCACGCTAAGCGCGCTTGCCTGCGGGGTGAGATGTAGTCTGGACTTGTCGAAGCAGAGACCAGATCTGCGAACGCACTTTAATCCTTTAACACTAGAATACGTAGAGTATGTCCCTCAGTTCCGGCTGGGAGGGCAGGCAGAGGAAATTCTTCAGGAGGTCATGAGGTATCTCGAATACCTCTATCTTAGCAAACATCTCGGGGGGCCGGCTATTATTTTTCGAGATGGAAGCATATCGACTGATTTTCAAGTCTTAGCATCTTCTGCACTTCGAAGCGCAGCAACGCAGAGTTTTCAGCTATTTACTGCGGGCCTAGGTTGCCCGATTTCTGCTTTCGACGTCTATATATCAATCTCAGAATCGTTTGATACACCGATAGGAGGAAATCGCGATGAAGCTAGTGGGGCTGGAGCCACAGCGACAAAATCCCCCGGCAGAGTGTCAGTGCCCTCGGGTCGAGCGCTAGGTCAGAGGTCGGGGGAGGAGAATTTGGACATTCTCAACTCGGTACTTCGAGAAGTGGGAATCACGAAGACCGAGTCGACTCTAGCCTCAGATATGGTTGCTGCCAAGTCGCGCATTGAGAGTTATCGACGGGTCATGCGCGAATTAATTCTCTCAGGTGAACTTCTCCATAACTGTTTCCTAGTAAAAGAAGCGCAAGGAGAAACTATTTCAAAGGTTATTGAAGCAGTGAGGTATGCATCCCTGCTTGAATTGTTAAGCGTAATCCGGGAACGCACAGATCGTGACCTCCAGATAGTTTCCGTCTCAAAGGATTCTGGTTCGTCAGAGTTTCAGGCTCAGATTTTTGGGAGTGCACTTTCTTCTTCCACTTCCGGACCTTTTCTACCTGACAAGGTGGTCCTCTCATTCGGGTCAGCCCCAGTAGGCGGTGGAAAAGATGCTAGGCGCTGGAGGACTATAGCCTTCGATCCATTCGCTGGAATACATCAAATTGGTTCGAGCGATTTGTTGCGTTTGGCCTACGGGCGGACGAACTTCAAGAGATTCCTTTATCAGTTGGACAGTAGCGGCCGCGGCTACGCGGACGTATTCACGTGCGAATACGTTACGCAATCCAGCGGCTCACTTTCGCATGGGCAATCTAGGGGAGTTGTATCTTCTCATGATAAAGACAAGCTCGCTGAGATTGTCTCGTCCCTCTTGGTGTGCGTTTCGATTGACGCAGGTGGCATCCCAGAGGGGCTAGGTCACGTGTATCCCTTGTTACTCGCAGATAAGCTCGCCAAGCTTAAGTCGAGAAATACTCTTCGAGCAATCGATGAGTTCAGAAGGGTGCCACTCACGCGAAGAGACCTGCGAGAGATCTCCAGAGTCACACAATCCTTTAGGCTAAAAAGGTCGTCATATGAATCCACACGAAGAAAAAGGAGACACTAGTCAGAACGACCTCCTGACGGATTTCGGAGGCGTGCTGAATGCGAGACTTGAAAAAGTCGATGACGACTATATCCAGCTCGAGCGATATCGTTCGCGGAGACTTATTGCGACTTGCATTGCGGAGTTCTCTCCGAGTGTTATGAGAGAGCTTTCGGCTGGGATGATATTTTCAATACCGAACTTCGCTGGAAGCGAGGGCGTGGCGAGTTTCTCTCTCTTCGAGCTGGTGGATTATAGGCCGCTGCATTTTGGTGCGCTTGGATTGGGTCAGGATGTACCTCCAGCTCTAAAGCTAGAGATTCTGTCAAATGCGCAGGATGATTGGCGGCAGGGAGCTGAAAGTGCGGGGCTGGTTTTACTGGGTGAAAGGGTAAACTACGATTTGGTCATCACTGGGACTGACTATAATTTCTTACCCGGCTGGAACTTTCCCGTGATAGGTGGTAAGGTAAGATTTCTTACAGAAAGGGCGCTTACGGCATTCATAAATGGTAACCTTCCGAACGACGCGCCAGTCGTGGGTACACTGAGATCGAACAAGCGGGTCGAAGTCAAGGTGGATTCAAGATTACTTGCGGAACACCATGTGGGGGTATTTGCATACACAGGCGGCGGAAAGTCCAATCTGGTTTCTCAAATAATTAGGACAGTAATCCGCGAAGACCCCTCCTCCAAAATCCTGATATTTGATGCTGCTGGCGAGTACGTCGTTAACCTGATTGACCTCATGTTAGACGAGCAGATAGGTGCAACTCTTCTTGTCGACGAGGACATACGTGACCCTGAGTCTCTCGCGCGCAGATTCGCTCATCCTGCACGTTTTTCCTCCGATGGCTTCTCGAATGCAAGGGTGAAACTCGCGAAGATTCTCCTTGAGTCTGGAAGGGTCAAACGCGCGTTTGATACTACGGCATTGCCGAGATTTGCGTCCGAAACAGTGCTTTACCGAGATGTTTTTTCAATCATTCAGGAGAAGGTGGACTACTATTCGAGCGAAAGAGGGCGAAATACTGCTTCAAAGGTCCTTCTTGTAAACTGTATGAATCTCTTGAGTGTATTCCTCAAGGAGCGCCACCTGGATTTCGACTCGCCTGTCGGGCAGGAGATTCGTTCCTATATCGAGTTAATTTCGCAAAACAGCGCGAACAAGGCGGTAGGATATTTGGTGTCCGACCTGAGCGAAGTAGCACTCGCAGCTATGAATATGCAGTCAGTAGAGGTGCCATCGGGCCACGGTCTTCCCGATTCAGAGCTGTTGAGCATATTAGGTGAGGTAGGTGGATCAAGGTTGATTATTGCATCGTTCTTTGATTTAACACGGCTTCGGCATCTTGCGGCTTCCTTGTGCAACCGAACAATCCGGAGAAGGAAGTCTCATTTCATAAAGGTCCCCAGATTGCTTTTCGTCTTTGACGAGGCCCAAGAAATGATTCCGAAGGAGCCCCATGATGAAGATGGGACAAGAAGCTCCTCCCTTGCTGTTGAACAATTGCTGAGGCAGGGGCGGAAGTATGGTTTAGGTGGAATCGTGGCCACGCAAAGACTTGCGTTTCTAAATACAAATGTTCTTCAGCAGATACACACTTATTTTGTAGGTGTACTCCCGCGGCCCTATGATCGCAGTACGATAAGCGAGCAATTTGCCATTGATCCCTCCATTGTAGACAAAACACTTGAGCTCAAAGTTGGTCAATGGTTGCTCTCGAGTTATGGGGCTACTGGTGTGCATGCTCTGCCGTTATTCATCCAAGCAGCAGATAACGAGCTTACTGTCATAGAAAGCTTGAATAAGATGCAGGGGTAGGTCGCCAGTCTTGCCCTGCCCATTCTATAAGATGGACATGTGCGGAGCTGAGAAGGACCCCAAGCTCGCGCGCCTGTACACTTCGCGTCAGAGATGCATGTTTGACTTTCGTGTGTGTTCTATATATTTGGCCAACAGGACCAGGGCTCCATCGACCAATCTCGAGAATTCTCGTCAGGCTTCGGAGGTCCGCGAGCCGCGCCAGCTACCTAGTTCCACGAAAATCGTGGTAGACTGCGAATTTTATCTTGACAGCTCCTGTGATGTGATGCATAGAAGGCTCACAATTCACGAGGAATTGCTTTGCTCCAAGTACTCACAGACCTGCCCACTTAGAGAACGGGCGTTGGGATTGGCTAGACTTCCCTAAAGGGGGGTTAGTCAATGTGTTTCTCCGATTTCTTGTGCCCATAGTCTCGGGCTTACTCTACAGGTTCTGGTGGCCTGCCAATCTGGTATATGCACCCTTTCAGAGCTTCAACCTTATCCCGCTCTCATCTTTGTATTTTCGTAATACGATGAGAGTGTTTGTTGATACAACCCCTTCAAGCTGGCCTATTTTGTCAAGCAGCCTTCCAAGCTCTTGCTGGCTCCGAGTCCACGCTTTTGCAACGCCGTAGTAGCTTCCGGTTACGTCGAATAGCTCAGCTATTTCATCCATTTCTCTTAGCCTTGAAAATACATGGTCCAGCCTCTTTGGCTCGGCCATAATTAGTATTATAGAACAGATTGAGAGTCCAAGCTTCTCGGGGTCTATTATGGCGCTGAAGCCCTTGATTATACCTCTTTGTTCCATTTTGTTCACATGGGCATGAATCGTAGCTTCGCTGACTCCAAGCTCTTTTGCCAGCTGCGAAAAGGCCATTCGGCCATCACGCTCAAGAAAACCAATCAGCCTCAGGTCGAGGTCGTCCAAATTTGGCGGGTAACCATCTCCTACAAGAGTCATTAGGTCAGCACCTTGCAGAGCCTTGAGGCTATTTAGATATTTCTGGAATTTGGTGATTGTGTTTCGCAATACTCGTGCTGGTTACACCGACCCCAGTAGTAGGGAGCTTAATGTTGGTAGCTTGAAACTTGCGAAGGAAGGCTGCCCTCAGGCGGGCGGGAGGTGGTAAATTCGTCACTTGGCAGATGGCCGTTTGTCATGCGCATTAGGGTATGGCACCCCTCGTAGAGCCAACAGAATGCTTATTCGCATGTCCCAAGGGAAGCTCTAGATATTGGCACTCTCTGATTTCGACTTGAAGCTTCTTGCCGAATTGCAGGCAAATGGGAGGATTAGTAAGAGGGATCTGGCCAAAACATTGGGAGTCTCTTCTGTTACAGTTTCTATTCACATGTCAAAACTGGAAAAGGAAGGCGTAATCCAGGGATATAGCGTATTGCTGGATCCGGAAAGTTTCGGATACACCATCGAGGCAGCTATTGAGGTCGCGGTAGAGGGCGGTCGGATTGTCGAGGTGGAGAACCAACTCTCAAAGAGTCCTAATGTGTATGCCGTGTATGACGTTACGGGTGAGACTGACGTCTTATTGCTAGCAAGATTCAAATCGAGGCACGAGCTCAGCCAGTTCGTAAAGACTATACTACGAAATAGGTACGTTGTTAGAACTAATACGAGGCTAGTGCTCACGGTGATAAAAAGGACGAATAGCTTGCCTGTGCTGACCCGCCCTAGCTCGAAGTCTGAGCCTTCAGCAGTCCGCGAACGACACGGTTCGTGATTTCGGGGTCCGCTCTACCGCTAATCTTCTTCATAATTTGGCCTACAAGAAAGTTGACCGCTTCGGGATTCTTTAGGGCGTCCTTTACCGCGTTCGGGTTCTCCTTAAAAACTGTCTGGGCTAGGGCTCTTATTGCGGCTTCATCTCCAAGCCTCGCAAGGCCCAGCCTTTCCACCACGCTCTTCGGCCCCTCCCCAGTCAGCGCCATTTCCATAACGACCTTCTTTCCGGTTTTTCCGCTGATCTCGCCCTTATCGATCATGGAAAGCATCTCCGCCAGTTCTTTTGGCCCAAAACGCAACTCTGAAATCTCCTGCTTTTTCTCGTTGAGCTGACGAAGCAACTCAGTCTGTATCCAGTTTGATACTATCCTGGGTTTTGGATAAAGTCTTACGGTCTCTTCGAAATAATCTGCAAGTGCTTTGTCCAAAACCAGCACTCCTGCATCATACGGGGTCAGCCCATACTCGCGACAGAACCTGCTTGCTCTGCTGTCCGGCAGCTCGGGCAAAGAACCCTGAATATCTTTTATGTAATCTTCAGTCAGCTCGACAGCTGGTATGTCCGGCTCGGGGAAATAGCGATAATCTTGCTCCTCCTCCTTGGCTCTTGATGATGATGTAGTGCCCTTCTCCTCGAGCCAGTGGCGAGTTTCTCTTTCTATGGGCTTTCCAAGAGCAATAAGCTGGCTCTGTCTTACTGCCTCATATTCCAAGGCTCTTTCGACATCCTTGTATGAGCTGATGTTTTTTATTTCGACGCGGTTGTTGCCATCCGTCGAAATATTTGCGTCTACTCGCATGGCACCTTCTAGGCTGGTGTTGCAGACACCGAGGTGTTCGAGTATGCTTCGTAGTTTGGTTATGAGTAGCCTAGCTTCTCGTGGTGTGGAAAGGTCAGGTTGAGTTACGATTTCCAGTAGTCCTACACCAGCTCTGTTATAGTCCACGAGTGTGTATTTCGAAGAGCCCAATCCGGAGGGGTGGAACAACCTGCCGGGGTCCTCTTCAATTTGAATTCTGGTTAATTTGACACGCAAGGGCTTCTGGGCGTCTGTTGTCAGTTCCATTTCGCCTCCCTTGGATACGGGAGCGCCTCCAGCCTTGTCATACTGTGAAATTTGAAAATTCTTGGGCATATCCGGATAAAAGTAGTTCTTCCGGACGAAATTGAATCGAGTAGACGGGTTTGCACGTAGGGCAAGGGAGACCATGATTGCCTGACGCACCGCGCCCGAATTAAGAACAGGTAAGGATCCAGGCAACCCAAGGCAAACTGCACAAACATTCGAGTTCGGAGAGAGCGTGTAATAATCTGCTCTGCACCCGCAAAAGAGTTTAGATCGCAGTCGATTCAGTTGGACATGAATCTCCAGACCAATCTTCAAAGCATGTTTTGTAGTTCTCTCCAATTCACATCCCCCAGAACCTGTTCAGGCAGTTTCGTGGGACCAGCAGTTTTTGATACGTTGACTGAATCAGTCAATGCCTGCGGAAGAAAGTCTACAATGTCTCTGGCCATGAGGTGTTCTCCACACTTAATTCTTGCCAATGTTCCGGCCAGGCCAACCGCGTAAGCGGCAGTCAACGCCGCGTTGAAGGCGCTCACTCTTTTAGCTACGAATGTCGCTGTAACTCCTGTGAGCACGTCTCCCGTACCTGCGACTGCCATCGCCGGAATACCGGAGGAAGACAATCGTACGGCGGTGGGGCTGGCTATGATATCACAGTAGCCTTTTAGGAGGACGCAGATGTCCAGGGCCTTCGCTACTGACATTGCGCTACGAATCCTCGCTCCTAACGCCACTGGGGTCTTTTGGCTTGTTAAATATTCAAATTCGCTTGCATGTGGAGTCACGATTGAGTCTGACAATAGCCCCGTGCCAGCGCTTGGAAGTTCAGGGATTGCTTTTATGGCATCGGCATCTATTACCGTGGGCACGGAATTTTTTTTGGCAGCTCGCAATAGAGAAGCAGTTTTCGTGGCAAGGGTCGGAGTCTGGGGGGCAGATCCAGTGTGAAAACCCAGTCCGGGACCGATCGCTAGCGCCCCCACCTTTTCAACGAGTTGCGAGGCAATGGTCACCCCCCGATCGTCAAGGTGAGTGTGAGGATACTCGAAACAGATCAGTTCAGGTATGAAAGACCTCGCCGCTTGGACTGTCTTCGGGCTCGAAACAAGATACACTAGGTCCGCTCCCGCTCTGAAGGCTCCCATTGCGCAAAGTATGGCGGCTCCTGTATACTCATCTGAACCAGCCACTATCAGCACCTTACCAGCGTCTCCCTTTTTGGAAACTCTCGTGCGGGGCGGAATATTTTGAACTATATCCCCCGGCCCCGCGAATATCTCTGCCTCAGGGGGAATGCCAATTGATGCAATCTTGATGTCACACTGTAGCTTCAGTAGGCAGGGTTTTGGCCGGTGCATGGTGACGACCGCGTCAGCTTCAACCGACGGGCTCAAGCTTTCCTCTACATCGCAAATCAAACCCGAAGGAAGATCAATTGAGACTACTTTGGCACCGCTCTCGTTTACTAATTGGATAGCCTCTACAAACTCCTTCCTTGGCTTTCCACTGAAGCCTGTGCCGAGCATTGCATCGATAATAACATCAGCCGCAATTTGTTCGCCGGTCAGGGGCCTCGCGTCGATTGTCGTTAATGTCTTAAGCAATTCCCAGTTTCGTCTTGCTTCCTCGTGCGAATTCAGCTCAGGATTAGTAACCCATCTGACTGAAACATTAACTCCCAAACTTGCCAGATGGCGTGCAGCTACATAGCCGTCCCCTGCCTTTCCACCACTGCCAGTTACGACCACGACTTTATTGGGCTGGAGTTGATATACAAAGTCCGCTACAGCTTTTCCCGCTGCCTCCATGAGCTTGTTTGGTGTTACGCCATATACAGCTGAGTTTGTCTCGATTATCGACATCCACCTGGATGTGGCGACCTTCAAAGGATATTTCCCCATGGGTTGACAACCTTGGGTGCCGACACCCCTGCCTTTTCAAGTAATGAGGCTATGCTAAAAATTGTGTCTTCGCGACCGTATGGCGCGATGAGTTGCGTAGCGACCGGCAAAAGTCCACCCTCAGCATTGGCGAAGCCAGTTGGTACGCTGAGAGCCGGCACTCCGGTTAGGTTCATTGGCACGGTGTCTACATCGCTCAGATACATCTGAACTGGGTCGAGCGTCCTTTCGCCAAGTCTGAATGCAGGTGAAGGTGAGGTGGGTCCAATCAGCAAGTCATAATTTCTAAAGGCTGACTCGAACTCGCTCTTTATCAGCGTACGAAAACGTGCTGCCTTATCATAATACATTGAGAAGAATCCTGAGCTTAGCGCATGCGCTCCGAGGATGACTCGTCGCTTTACCTCTGAGCCAAATAGAGCCCTAACGCGAGAATACTCTTCGTTCCAGTTACCTTCGGTTTTCACGCGGTTACCATATCTTACGCCGTCAAATCTTGCCAAATTGCTCGAAGCTTCGCTCATTGCAATCAAGTAATAAGCGGCAAGGCAGTTCTCGAGATGAGGGATGTTCACGTTTTCAATCTGGATTGAATATCTTTTGAGAGTCTGAACTGTTCTATCTAGTGCTTCTAAAACTGGCGGCTCTACACCTTCTCCCGACATTTCGATAACTTTCCCCGCTCTGAATGCGTTTACTTTCGTCCCTTCCTCTGTGGTTAGGTTCCAGTCGAATGTAAGGGTCGTCCCGTCGAGAGGATCGGCACCGGAAATCACTGAGTAGGTTAGTTTGAGGTCACCTATGCTTCGCGCAAAAATGCCGATCTGCTCGATACTATTTGAAAATGCTACGAGTCCAAATCGGCTTACCGCACCATAGCTTGGCTTCAGGCCGTATACGCCTACGAAGCTCGCCGGTAGCCTGACGGACCCGCCTGTGTCACTACCCAGCCCTATCGCGGCCATACCTGCTGCCACAGCGACAGCGCTTCCTCCGCTCGAACCCCCCGGGACTCGACTCTGCATCCAAGGGTTGATGCTCGGACCGTACGCGCTGTTTTCGGTACTACTACCCATGGCGAACTCATCTGTATTTGTCATCCCTACTATTACGCAGCCTGCCTTACGGAGCCTCGCAATTACTGTGGCATCATAAGGCGGGACGTAGCCCCTCAATATTTTGCTGCCGCATGTAAGCGGAAGACCTTTTACCGATATAACATCTTTTACTGCTATAGGGACTCCGGCCATACGATAAGTTGTACCTCTTTTGATTTCTCTATCAATTTCGGATGCCCTTGTCCGCGCTCCTTCGGTATCGACATATACAAACGCTCTTAGAGCATCATTATACCTGGATATTCTCTCTAGGAATGCTTCCAAGACTTCCCGGGCCTGTGTTTCTTGGGATGAGACCATCTTGGCGATTGTAGTTGCGTCAGTTCTTACAATTTCACTTGAATGTCTCAACAGTCATACCCTCGGAGCCTTAACGAAATCATCTTCCGAATTGAGGTTGGATTTTACAGCTGAGAGTGCGAGCGAGGGGGCGTTGGTATCTTCCCTGAACTTGCTCACGTTCGGGCTGAGACTATATGTGGGGTTCCAAGAGCCGAGGTCTAACTCAGTCAACTCCTTAACATAGGAAAGTATTTTGGATAGATCCCGGGAGATGGTCGTGATTTCCTCCGGACTTAGCTCGATTCTGAGCTCTTTGGCGAGCTTTGCGACAGTTTCCTTTTCTATTTCGACTTCGGGCTCGCCCAATGGTTTCATTTCTCCGTTCGCAATACTTGATTTAATCGTTACGCGCGGCGTTCAGTGCAGCCGCCGCTAGTAGAGGCAGGGTGACAGTCGCGTCGCCGAGCACCGTAACCTGTCTTGCTCTGGGCTTGAGC
Organism: archaeon; assembly: GCA_021817005.1. Lineage (GTDB taxonomy): Archaea > Thermoproteota > Thermoprotei_A > Marsarchaeales > Marsarchaeaceae > JAKAWJ01. Next base: position 22,044 of record JAKAWJ010000008.1, read on the forward strand.
TTGTTCCAACTGATCGCTTCACGTGTCCTGGCCCCACTCAGGCTACCATCATATTCGCTCGCGGTAGTGAGATAAATGGCGTAGTCCAGCCCATCCTTGAACTGGTTCCACCAGATGGTGTGGTGCTTACTGATTCCGCCACCAATAACGAGTGCACCTGTCTTCTTCGCTTCGAACACTATGTCCGAGAGCTCGGACATGTCCTTGAAAGGGTTTAGCACAAACTTATGCGATTGCGAGTGCATGAAGATGTGTGTCCCGACTGCGCCATCCATGAGTCCTGGCACGAATACCCGCGTACCGCTCCTGCGGGCCGCCCTAAGTATGCTGTTTCGGTCTCTAGGCAGCGAGTCTGCAAAGAGTTCTACGAGTTCCCTCCCTCCCCATACTTCCCTTGTCCCGCCAGAAGTTTCTAGACATTTCCGGACGAACTTCTCGGTGAGCATCCCATAGTCCTCCACGGGGATGAAGATGTTTCCTAATCTGCTGATTTTTACACGTCTAAGGTCTTCATCATTTGCGTCAAAGGAACCGAAGCAATATCTGGCTCCACAGGCGCGCGCAATGTCATGGTCAAGAGATCCGCATGTAGTTACGACCGCCCCGAAGTGGCCCGTCTCGATTAGCTGCGCAAGTATCCCTCTAAGGCCAGTGGCGACTAGGTCCGCGGTGAACGAAAGGAAGTTGAAAGAGTCTTTGTCGGCGAACATTGCACTGAGTATATCGCGGGACTCCGCAAGGTACCTTGCGGTAAAGCCGCCCATTGTCGAGTAGAGTGCAAACAAATCGTTGACGGAAGGTTTTAGAGTGATTCTTCTGTCAATCACTCTCTGAGCAAGTAATTTCTCTCTGTTCATATCTGTATCCCGCACGTTCTTCCTGACCCATGGAACTGGATTAAAGCCTTCGTATTGGGAAGAATCATGCGACAGCCATAGGAGTTCGAGAGCAGCTCGAAGCTGGAATCACACCATGTAAACAGTCTGAACTAGACACCGTAAGGAGAATCTATTCGCTGGTCGTCGGGTCCGAAATCCTGTCCAGGGTCTGACGCTGAATCTGGGAGTTTCAGGCTCTTTCTTGGTACCATTTGTTCCTTGAGGCTCTCATCCGCTAGGATTTCACAGTCGGCTCTCACGGCAAGCGCTATCGCATCAGATGGCCTTGAGTCAATGCGAAGCCTATGACCATCCCTCAGGCTGCGGAGGTGCAGCGTGGCGGTATAGACCTGCTTTATCATTCCGTCAATCGAAATATACTCCGGCTCAAATTCGGTTGCTTCCAGCATACTCATTATTAAGTCGTGGGTCATTGGTCTGTGGGGCTGCACGTGCTCAATACCCAACTGAATCATCACAGCGATTGGCTCGTCTATGTAGATTGGCAGCACCAACTGCTTCGTCTCATCAACAAGGAAGACGACATCAGCAGTCTCCTGCCCGGTACCCACTTTGTATACCCCTAGCACTTCCATCTTTATTTTACCGTCTGCTCGTGGGACCAATCCGGCCATTGACAGGAATACACGTGCAACGACTATTTATCCTGTTCGCTGGTGAGGTGCATTGTGCGAAGTGCTGCAGAGCGTGCGAGTCAGCAGTTAATGGGAAGGTGAACTTTGCAGGGGGAAGCGAAAGTTCTTAAGGAGTCCGTACGGGATGTGTTTTGTGGGCTGACAGATGTCTGAGAGCATGCAACCTCACCTTATGGTCACGCCTTCTGATGTTGCCTCATATGTGCTTGTACCAGGCGACCCCAAGCGAGTTGGTCTGATGGCCGAACACCTGACGAATCCTGTTAAGGTCGCTGAGAATCGTCAGTTTGTAACGATAACAGGTTCATACCACGGCATTAGGGTAACAATATCCAGTTCTGGAATAGGAGTCCCAGCAATGCTAATTCTTGTAGAAGAACTCTCCAGGGCTGGCGCGACCACCTTTATCAGAGTTGGAACAACGGGTGGACTGCAGCAAGGGGTGAACATAGGAGACGTTGTGGTGGCTACAGGAGCAGTTAGAACTGACGGAGGAACGCTCGCATACGCTCCAGTAGGTTTTCCCGCCTTGGCTGAACACAACGTGGTGGGCGCACTAGTTTCTGCTTGCAAAAAGAAGAAGCAAAGGTTTCATGTTGGACCGGTGTGGACCAGCGAGGCCTATTATGCCGAAGGGACAGAGGTGGCTAGGCTTTGGGAGAGACTTCGCGTGATAAGTGTTGAAATGGAGTGCTCTGGACTCTTTGTACTCTCATCAATCAAAGGGCTAGCATCGGGCGCAATTATGGTGGTGGACGGCAATCTTCTATACGGAAAGAAAAAAGGAGAACTAAAACAGGGAGAGCCGGCGTACGACAGCAGGGTAATTCATGGAATCCACGGAGCCACGGAATCCGCTCTCATGGCGATTGAAACTTTGGATTCCGCAGAGAGAAATACGCCATAATTACCTGTAATTGAATACATTACGGCAAAATCATAAGTTTTTTAAGTAGAGGGCCGGGTCAATTGTTGGAGGACTTAGACAATAGGTGGAAGTGACTAGACAGGTCACTGTACACGGAGGTTTCCTTCCTAGGGCCTTTTTCATGACCAAGGGAAGAGCGGCAAGTGAGATTTCACCACTCAACGCTTTCGACGAGGCTTTGTTGATGGCCGGAATTACTCAGTGTAACATAGTGTCTGTGTCCAGCATATTGCCCCCTGATGCAAAAGAAGTGTCTCCGGTTGCAATAACGCCAGGAACAATCACCTTTGCAGTGCTTGCACGAATGGATGGGGGTCCAGGTGAAACGATAGGCTCCGGCGTAGGCTACGCGATGTGCAGCTCCCTTCTGGGGACTGATTATGGTATTGTGGCCGAAGCCCATGGCTACAAAGACGAAAAGGGTCTTAAAGTTGAATTAAAGTACAAGCTTGAACAGATGGCAAAAGTTCGCGGTCTCGAGATAAAATCCACCAAATTCTCGGTGCAGTCGATGGAAGTTCCGAGAGGTAAGGATGGATGCGTGGTGACTTCACTTGTATACCTGCCTTGGGACCCGAGTGAATCTGCAGACAGAGAATATGAAGTAATATCACCCTGATTTGAATACCGAGTTATAATTTTAAGTTTAGACGCAGGTTCATTCTCGCCTTTATAGAGGCAGCGGTGAGAATAAGGGGCCACGCTCGCTCAGGTCAATTCTGGGATTACATCCATGAAGGCTTAATAGTCGAAGGAGAATCCCCGTTCCTGAGCCATGAATATAGAGGAAAGAGTGGAGCTCATCTCAAGACGTCCCGTGGTCGAGGTGGTCACCGAGCAAGAGCTGCGGGAGCTTCTGTCTAATACAAGTGATCCAGTCGCATACAATGGTTTTGAACCCAGCGGTCCGATGCATATTGGCACGGGACTAGTAGTCGCACTCAAGGTCAAGGACTTTGCTGAAGCGGGTGTGAAGTTCAAGTTGCTTCTGGCTACTTGGCACGCCAAGCTGAACGGTAAACTCGGAGGAGACATGGACAAGATTCATGAAGTCGCAGAATATTTCATCGAGGGCTGGAAAGCCTTTGGGCTGGACCCCGCGAAGGTCGACTTCATCTTCGCGGAAGACCTGATTTCACAAACCGAATACTGGGAACTCCTCCTCAAGATATCTGAACGAATCACACACTCCAGCGTGGTTCGCGCTTTGCCGATAATGGGCAGAACACAAACGGAAACGCTGAGGTTTGGCTCTTACATATACCCGCTTATGCAGGTCACGGACATCTTTATGCTCGGCGCACGCATAACCCAGCTTGGCATGGACCAGCGCAAAGCGAATATGCTTGCCCGAGAAGTTGGAAGCGCGCTTGGAAAATTCACTCCCGTTGCGGCTCATCATCACCTTCTGGCTGGCTTGCAAGGTCCAGCCAAAATGGGATACGATGAAAACCCTGTAATTGACACTCAAATCTCTTCGAAAATGTCAAAGAGCCGGCCAGAGACCGCAATCTGGGTTCATGACACGGAAGAAGATATTCGTAGAAAGATTCGCGGCGCCTTTTGTCCTGAAAGACAGCTCGACCCTAACCCCGTAATGGAGTATGCCAGGTATCTTATACTCCGGAGAAACGACGATCTACTGGAAATAAATCGTCCAGCTCACAAAGGTGGGCCAATTTCAGTGTCGTTGCCCGAGCTAGAAGCGCTGTACTCTCAAGGAGCCATCCATCCCCTTGACTTGAAGGATGCCGTTTCCGACCGTGTGGTAGCCATGCTTGAGCCAGCTAGAAAAGCGCTCGCTCACAGGTTTGAAAAAATTCGCGCGTATATAGAGAAGCCTGGACAGCTCAAATAGCTGCAGGCCCTTGGTTCTTCACGGCGCCTATGTGCACCCTAGAAACTGTTCCCGATAATTTGAGTTCGGGTATGGCTGACACGCTCTTTCCGAGGATCTCAACTCAACTCAAAGACTTAAGTATGCCATGCGAAAACGCCCTCTGTAGATGCCATGGCGAGCAAGGGTTTATTGCAAGTTCTAGTGTCGTTATTGGCATTTGCCCCATTCGGTGCTGCTCTCGTCTACGTCCGAACACATGGGAGGGACGCGCCTCCGTTTGACGTTAACTTGGGCCTTTTTGTGTTCTTAGCAGCGATGTTTGGAGTAATGCTGTATGTAGAACGTAGATTCAACATATTTAAAGAAACGGAGTCCGATGAGGCTAGCGTGGAATAGACTAGCTATCGTCCACCGCTCTCTTGAACTTGGTCGCACATACCGGACAACTGAAGAGTCCAATGTTGCGTTTACCCAACTTCCAGGATTTGAGTAACGTACGCACTTCAGAGCCACACTTTGGACAGACAGCCACAATCCCTATGCGTGGGAACCTCCGATATTAGTTTTGAGCCAAGACGCAAAGAGAGAAGTTCGTTGGCGTGTTACTAGATTTACTCAACCATAGGAGGGTGTGTGGCCCTCCGGAGGGATTGGAGACCCTCGCGGGAGTAGGAATTGTGCGGTCACTGGATGGAGAAAGATGCCTGGAAGTTCGTGAACCAGTGCAAGTTGCGGTAGAGGCTATCAGATTGGGAATCCATCCGGATATAGTGGCTAATTCACTTGGTTGGAGAGACTTCGAGCTTTTTGTTACGGAAGCTTTCGAGAGCTTCGGCTATGCAGTCACTCACGACCTACGCTTCAAACTCCATGGGCAGAGAAAGCAGGTAGACGTAGTCGCGGTACACAACAACCTAGTAGTGGCGGTTGACTGCAAACATTGGTCGAAAGGGGGCTCACTAGTTGCTGTCGTGAGAGCTCAGCGTGAGCGTTCCACGTTGTTAGCCACTCATCTGGGCGTTAAGCTCGTTCTGCCTGTAGTGGTTACGCTTGCCCGCTCTGAAGTATTGAATGGAGTGCCTGTGGTGGCCGCCCGCGCTTTAAGAGACTTCATTTTGAACCTTGAAGACCATTTGTCGGAGTTTGATTTCGCAGCTCAGGCATGATGTGGCGGGATAACGGCCCTAAGACCCATGGCAAGCGCGCCCTCGCGGGCGCCTTTTTGCTCGGCAGCGAATGCCACCGCAAGGAGGTCGCCCTCTCTAAGGTTGCAAAGACTTACTAAAATGTCCCAGTCTCGCGAGTTCTTCGTTTCTTGGCAGGGTATCTGGCTGTCCGCAAATACAAGCCTTCCTGAGTTGTAACGAAGTAATAGTGCCCCAACTGCACCTGCGCGTACTGCCTCATCTCGAAGCTCGAGGACGTTTTGAGGGAGAGTTTCGACATTATGAATCTTAATCACAAAATAGTAATTGCCGAGAGAAAGCTCTTTCAGGCGGGCCTCCCCGCACATATGGAGTTTATCCGAAATTTCCTCGAAGAGGAGAGTTCCGGACTTGGTGAGTGAGCACCCTTCTCCTGAAATCGTGATATATCTCATATGCTTCAGTTTTGTTATCAGGGTTCTCACTGCACCCGGACCCATGTTGAGCTCAGTACCGAGTTTCCCTCTTCCAATCTTACCGGAGTGGCCAATCGCAAGAATCGCGGCCATTGCGTCGTAAGCCGTGAATGTGGTGGCCGGGCCCTTAGATTTACCATCGATTTCAGTTAGCCGCTTGAGCATGTCAAATCTCGCTGACATTGATTCCGTGCTCTAATCTTTCGCGCCCTTTTTGGGGGGGTGCCGGCCTTGCTGGGATACGGGGGAGACCCTCTGCAGCTTTATCCACACATCAATTCCGTCTACATCAGTTTTTGTGCCTGACTGTGCGCCTTTATCAACTGCGAACTCTCTAGACAATGTTTCCTTGCTGAGCAATTCGTGTAATTTTCTGGCTGCGGTCTTCACACGTTCATCTTCGGACCACAGTAAGGTGGAAATTTCGTCATCAAAACGCAAGTTGGTTTGTTTCCTAGAAAGCTGGATTCTCCTGATAAGTTCTCTTGCAATCCACTCCATCTCCAATTCGGGCCTGATATCCGTATTTACAAAGACGTGGATGTCATCTTTCTGTGCATATGAATAGCCTTTTACGGATGCGAGCTTGACGTGTATTTCAGCTCCGGAAACTTCTACTTCTCTAGGCCCGAGCTTTACTTTTGAGATTCCACCCGTTGTCACTTCTTTCCCGATTCTTGGGCCATCCTTCGCTATATTTTCGAGCAGCTCTCTTGATTCTCCTCGGAAGCGTTTCCCAATTGCTGCCAAGTCTGGCTCAACATCGTAGACCATATACTTCGAGATATCTTCTATCCTTTCTACGCCGCGTAGGTTGACCTCATCGGTGATGAGTTCCTCGTTACTCTTTATTGCCTTCCATGTTTCATCATCGCAAAATATCAGGGCACCCAGCAACGGCTGCCTCGTCCGTATTCCAGCCGAGCTTCTCGCGGTACGCACAGCCTCAACGACTTTCCGCACATGCTCTATTTCGTTAAGACTCTCCGAGTCAATTTCTTTAGGTACCGGATAGTCACAAAGATGAACACTCCCCCCAAGTGGACTCGTTCCATTGAGACGCTGAAACATGCTTTCAGCACTGAAGGGCGCGAGTGGGGCAAGAAGCTTCGAGAGTTCAACAAAGATTTGGTGCAGAGTTGCATAGGCAGCGAGTTTGTCTGGTGTCATTTCTTCACTCCAGAACCTTCTTCGGGATCGTCTGATATACCACTGGCTGATGTCGTTAACGACGAAGTTTTCAATTTCTGACACGGCCTTGTTGAATTCGTATGCTTCCATCGCCTTTCGCACGCTTTCCGTAGTAGCTGAAAGACGACTGAGAGCCCATTTGTCCAAGGTGCTCAAGCCCGAAGTTTCACTCTTTCTTGTAGTTGTAGCCTCATATCCATCGATTTCGGCATACGTCAGGAAGAAGGAGACGCAGTTCTCAAGAATATTAAAGAATCTCCTCTTGGCGTCGGCTGGTCCGTTCTCTCCCACTTTGATCGCATCCCAGCACGAAGCAGCTCCCAGCATATGCCAGCGCAAAGGATCCGCGCCGTATTTGTCGATTAATAGATTAGGATCGACATAGTTCTTTTCACTCTTAGAAAGCTTCTCTCCTTTCTCGTTCGTCACAAGCCCTATGACTAGACAACTGCGGTAGGCGACTTGATCAAAGAGCATGGACCCGAGAACATGTAGAGAGTAAAACCACCCACGTGTTTGATCAACCCCTTCTGTTATAAAATCAACAGGAAATTTCTTCTTAAACTCGTCTTTACCCTGGAATGGATAATGAAACCTCGAAAAACTCGCAGAACCGGAGTCATACCATACATCTATGACGTCTGTGACTCTTCGCATTTCTCCGCCGCACTTAGCACATTGCAGCACAAATTCGTCGATAGCGGGTCTGTGTAGCTCTAAACGTTCTGGCCTGTGTACAGCAGAGTCGAGAAGCTCTTGAACCGAACCTATGACCCTTTCCGACTTGCACGACTTACACACCCAAACTGGAAGTGGGGTCCCCCAAAATCTATTCCTGCTGAGCGCCCAGTCTACCATGGAGTCAAGGAATTCGCCAAACCGACCAGTTCCGATGTATGGAGGGTACCATTTTACTTCTCGATTCAGGCTTATTATCTTGTCGCGATCGCTTGTGGTGCGCACAAACCACGTGGGCCAAGCATAGTATAGCAGTGGGGAACCACAGCGCCAGCAGAACGGGTACGTATGTCGGATTCGCTCTTGTTTGAACAGTTTGCCTTCAGCACGCAGTCTCGCGATTATCTTCTTGTCAGTATCCTTAACAAACTCTCCTTGAAAATCGGGCACTTCAGCAGTGAATCTCCCCCTTGAATCAACCGGTTGGAAGAAGACTAGCCCGTTTCGCAAACAAACCTCATAGTCTTCCGCGCCAAAGGCTGGTGCCATGTGCACGATGCCGCTTCCGTCAGTTTCTGATATATCCTCGTAAGCGACTACGATGTTTTTCTTACCATCCTTCCTCAGGAAGCTAAACGGCGGCTCATAACTAGCTCCCAGAAGCTCGGAACCTTTGAATGTACCTTTGGGTTTTGCATCTTTGGCTACCTCCGGAAGCCTCCTCCCAAGACAAATCAGAGTTTTCCCACTGTAGTCGAAAGAGACATAGTCAGAATCGGGTCTAACTGCTGCGGCTACATTGGAAGGCAGCGTCCACGGCGTGGTCGTCCATACAACCAGACTTTCTCCAGCGTGACTTCCAGTGAGCAGTGGGAAGAGGACAAATACAGAGGGGTCGTCAACCTGTTCGTAGCCCTGAGCTACCTCGTGACTGCTTAACGGCGTTTCGTCTCGGGGACAGTACGGGACTACCTTGAAGCCTTGATAGAGCTTTCCTTTATCGTAGAGAGTTTTGAGTGACCACCACTCCGATTCAATGTAGCTCTCTTCCAGCGTTATGTAGGGGTGGTCGAAGTCGAGCCAGAATCCGATTCGGGAGGACATTTTTTTCCACTCGTTTTCATATTTGAAGACGCTCTGTCTGCATTTTTCAGCGAACTCTCTAATTCCAAACTTTTCAACGTCTTCTCGAGTCTTCATTCCCAGCTCCTTCTGTACCTCGAGCTCGACAGGGAGTCCATGAGTATCCCACCCCGCACTTCTCGGAACGTAGTAACCAGACATTGTCATATAGCGGAGGACGGCGTCTTTGACTATCCTAGTCCTTACCGAACCAAGGTGTGGAAGCCCGTTGGCGGTTGGAGGTCCCTCGAGAAATCTAAAGAGCACGCCCCCCTCTCGATTGGAGACGCTTTTTTCGAAAATCTTCTCCTTATTCCAGAACAATGCTATATCTAGTTCAGATTTGACGGAAAAAAGCGGTTCGACAGGCCTCTCAAAGGTCACGATGATAATACCTTCCCCAACAGCAGGCTGCGTAAGCAATTGTCGCTAAAGAGACGACGCGGGAATTTGGCAACCGCCACACATTGGCCTTCTGAACTTCGACAGGAGGTTGGCTATTTAATGCTTACGCCTTCGTACAAGGTGCAAAAAAGGTATATGAGGCAGAGGGGAGGATGGCGCCACCGAAGCCAAATACGGTTGATGCGCTCACGCTTGATGGCAGTCATATGGCAGAGTGGGAGTTTCGAAGGAGGCAGGGGAGCGAAAACCCAAATAACACGCTCCGAAGCCGGTAGGCGTGAATCTTGCAGGAGACCCATCATTATATCTGGTGCTGTCGTTTGCCCAAAGCGCTCTAGCAGCGATTCTGATTGTCATTGGTGGCATAGTCGAAGGATACGGTTACGGGCTCTCTTTCGGAACAAAATGGCCGTATGCAAAAACAATGCCAGCACTTGCAAGGACAGGTGACCCCGAAGCTTGGCACCGCATCGTAGCCACTCTTTTGGGCGTGAATTCATTAGTCATTCTTGTGATCAAACCCGGTGTTCCGGAAGCCGTCGGGCTAATCCTTATCGCGGTGACCGCACTTCTCGGCATGGCTACACTCTACGTGCTCTCAGGGAAGGCTCCGTCATTCTTTCAGGGACTACACGATGTTTTGGCGTATCTTACTCTTCTGAACTACCTACTAATCGCTTTCGGAGGAGCTGAGCTGTTCTGGTCTTACCTCCTTACGACTGTTGTATTGCATTCGTATTTCCTAACGATATTTATGGGTGGGTTCACAACCGGTAGAAGAGGCTTTAAGAAAGAAATCGGAAGCTTCGTCTTTCCAAAGACCGCCTCGCAGTGGGTGTGGGTTATACACGCGCTTTCTGTTTTGCTCTTTGCTCTTACGCTGGCGTACTTCGCCAGTGTTTATGATGTAGCCTTGGTGTTCTTGCTCGTGGAAATGGGAGTCGGCTTCTTGTCGTATCAAGCCGTGAATGCAAATGCCGCTCGCCCTGGAGTTCTTATACCGCTTCACCAGCTCTTCTCCGTGCTGATACTAGTTTCAATATTCTTCGGCTGGCATGTACAAATTCCTCTTCTTGGCTGACACAGAAAATCGGGGCAGTGTAGTAAAGTGACTCCACAGACCATAATCTACCTTCATCTCTGTCGCCTGACGAAAACTGTTCAGGTTTACACGCCTCAAGTATAAATCCACATTTACAAGTAGGAAAAACTGTGTTGTGAGCGCTTTCGGTCGCAGGGTCAGAAACAAAATGATCAATCGGCATGACCACTTCTGCGTTCACGCGGTAAGTAAGGACACGCTTTGCCAAAAGTGGTTTTCATGGTAGTTTTACATGTGTCGCTGATTGGGCATTGTCTGCGGCCCAATACTGGTTCCCGTCTTGGAGAAGATGGCGCCCGTAGTTTCGACAACTCAAAACCGGAGCATCTAGGTTGTATTCTTAAGTGGCTCATGAATTAGTCTCGGGCGTGACTGAACCCAGCCGGGCGCCGAGAGTTCTCGCACTTCCAGATGTATTTCTGGATCATTTTGTCTATCTTGGGAAAGACGAATTGGAATCTCTTGTCAATCTATTAAAAGGGAAAGAAGGGAGGTCGCGACTCCGACAGGAGCTGGGTTTAGGAGGAAATGCCTGCAATTTCGCGCTCCACCTTTCCAAACTTGGTGTTAACACGGTGTTGGTTGCAAAGGTCTCCGAGCTTGTATTTGGCGAGCTTGTAAGGAGGGCGCAAGGGCTTCCGCTTGATTTATCATACATCGAAAAATCTGGCGATCAGCCTCTTACTGTTGCCTTTGAGTTGGCAGGTGGCTCCAACAGCTCAAGCATAAATCTGAATCATCCTGGTAACCTGCTTGATTTCGGTCCCGAAGACATTCCGAGAGGCGCGCTCAATGGTCACTATGATGCAATAGGAGTGTTCAACTGGGGCAATAATCGGAGAAGCCTCGAACTTTGTAGGAGGGTGTTTAAGCATCGGAGGACAATTAAGCTGGTCGACCTTGCCACCCCTGCGCTAAGGAGGGATGATGTGCATGAAATTAGGGAAGTATGTAGGGTTGCGGACATTCTTTCAGCGAATGAAGTTGAAACCATCTTCATAGCACACGCGCTGGATTTGACATCCAAGCCGGAGGTTGAGCACTGCGCAAAGGCAATCGCAGGATTGGGCGTCACGGTTGCTCTGCGCGCCAAGAATTACACTGCCGAAGTAGACTGGAATGGTTGGGTGGAAGTATCCTTCAAAAGGCGCAGGGTAAGGAAGTCAACTGGCGCTGGCGACGCTTGGAACGCCGCCTATATCTGTGCGAAGCTTCGAGGAGCCTCGGCAAAAGAGAGTCTGGCGTTCGCGAATGATTACGCTGCCTCTTCTTTGAGCTGATTGTTCGCTGGCTCTTCTCACGGTAGCGCGTTGCCATTCCAAGCTTGCAAACTGCTGCAGGTAAGCCCATCAGTTGAACTGTGATTGGCTGTCCCCAAATAGCGAGTGCCGATTGATTTCGTCTAATATGATGATGAGGATTCGGCATTAAGCACTTCCTTAAGTCTGCGAACAACTTCGTCTCTGCCCATCGAAGATATGTAGGGACCTAGGCGTGGGCCCGAGTCCCTCCCCAGTAGAGCCCTGTAGACTGCCCGGAACGTGGTCTTTGCGTCAATCCCAAGCGCCTTCGAACTCTGATATGCCGCGGATTGGTAATCTTCCTCGGTTTGTGCGCCAGAAAGCAGTTCGATAACCTTGGCGATTATTTTCCTTTCCTCAGAGTCCAGATTGATTGGAGAGGGGGCAAGTCCATGATCACACCTCCAGTTGTCGGCGTACCCGATTCTGGCAATGAGATTTGACCGGTCTTCGTCATCGAGAGGCGAAATGCCATAATCCTTCAATTTTGACATGATGAACTCGGTTCTCCCTTCAGGGGGGGCTATCGTGCAGAGGTAAACCAGCAAATTGTAGGCAGGATGCGAAAACGCGCGAGGCGGTAGTTTCTGAAGAAGGGTGTATGCGTAGAGGGATTTTTTGTCGGGCTCTTCGCTCTTGTCTGAGGCTGGCCTGATACCGAAGTAAATGTCTTCCAGATTGTCTAGCTCCGCCATATATACGGGAATGTCCTCTTCGCCCACCTCCCTTGCTCCTTCAATTCTCTTCAGCATCAGGAGTCTGAGAGAAGCGGGTGAACCGTAACGCAACCACTGTCGGTGGGTGATTAGCTCTCCGCTGGACTTTGACATTTTGGTTCCTCCTTTATTGAGAAAGAGTTCGTACCGCGCATGGACGGGCGGCTCAGTCCCGAGCACCTCTCTACAAATTCTGTCATTTGATGCGATGGAGTCTGACAGTTCTTTGCCATACGCCTCAAATGAAATGCCAAGAGCCGCCCATCTTACCGCGAACTCTGCCTTCCAAGGCAGTTTTCCTTCTCCTTCAGAAATTTTTCTTTCTCCATGATGACCGCAACCCGCAATGAATCGACCAGCGATTTCGCCGCCAACGCACTCGTATGTAATTTCGACAGCTTTCTTATCGTATGATGTAGCTAGAGTGGTATAAATGCGTCCACAGTTGTGGCAGACTGGCAAATAAGGTATCTGCTTCGTGAACTTTTCTTGTCTTGTCGTCTCCTGAATGATCGCTCCTACTTTCTCGCCATTGGCAAGTATCTTTTCGATTTGCACGTTGAGCCTGCCTGAACGGTACATTTCTGTACCAGATAGAAAGGTGAAATCCAGCTCAAGCTTCTCTAGACCCTCGAGCAGGAGGCCACTCATATGGGATCCATAGCTCTGATGGCAATTCCACGGGTCTGGGATCGAGCTCACTGGTCTCCCGAGATAGGCAGTTAACTCTTTGGGAGTGCCTTTGGGCACTTTCCGCAACCCGTCCTTGTCGTCCGAATATGCCACGTGCTCCGAGCGCAGGCCACGCTTTTCGAGTGCTAGTTTCACACCATACGAACGGACGGCGTCGGCTAGGCTGCCAATGTGAGGGAATCCTGATGCGCCGATGCCATTTTCGGTCCTGTAGAGCTTTGCATTGGGAAATCTAGTGACAACCTGACCTGCCAGACCATCCAACCAGAACTCTTTCTGGGATAGCGTGCACATTCACTAACTGTTTACATGCCGGGCGCCCATATAATAGCTTCATCGACACCAAATCTCCGGCCTTTAAGTTGTCTGATTTATCGGAGCAGTTAGCGTCGGCTTTGATTTATAACTCACACCCCCAGAATAAGTAAACAAGGGGGTTGACAGGAGCAGTGTCTACTGACGACGAAGAGAGCGATACGAGCGGCAATGACTTTGACATTAGATTTGTGGATGTGGGTAATGCGGCCAGCAAGGTGGCGGTTGGAATATTTGGTATGCCCGATGTAGGGCTTGTTGGTTCAATTTCTACTAGTTACCTGAGCTCAACCTTGGGTGCGAAAGAGGCAGCACAGGTAGCTTCAGATTATTTGCCTCCTCTCATGATCCTGCACAATGGTGAGCCAAAAGAAGTGGTAAGAATGTTTTCTTCTCCTCAGGCCAATATTCTCGTGGCGGAAACACCCATGCCTTCAGCGCTCACAGCGGCACTCGTGATAGAGTCTCTGAAATGGTTCCGCAATCACGGCGCGAGCGAAGTCTATTGCATTGGAGGCGTCGCGGTTGAAGATAGAGTAGACATCGAAAAGCCTGAAGTGTATGTAGTTAGTACGAGCGCCCAGAGACGCGTCGAACTTAGACAGCGGGGGCTCAATGTAATGGACGAAGGCGTTGTAGCGGGTCCGTTCGCCGTAGTTATGAGGGAAGCATTGAAGATGGGTTTGACGAACACGCTCATCCTATCCCAGGCGTTTCAGAATCTTCCTGACCCTGAATCCGCGCTGGCGGCGCTTGAAGCCTTAACAAAGGCTGGCGGTCCCCGGGTGGATCTGGACCCATTAAGGAAGATGAGCGACCAGATTAAACTGAAGTCAAAAGAGTTGATACAGAAAGCCAAAGAAGTCGACAGCGGTCAGAAGGAGGCCAACGTACCGTTGATGTACGGGTGATGAGACCATGGGCAGGCGCCGCAGTATTCAGGATATTTTCGATGACCTAGATGAGGATTGGCAGACGGACGAAATTTTTGAGTATATGGGAGAGATTCTTGATGACGTGTCACGGGCTCACCACAACGCGATACTTGGTCTGTTGGAGTCGTGTGCGATTCATCGTCCGGCCTACGAAGTTGAGAGTACGAATTCGGGTTACAGGATCACGATAGATTTGCCCTATACCCGGCCGGAAGATATAAACATACATTTAAGAGAAAATGTTCTTTTCGTTACTGCGGTCACCCAGAAGCAAGTTAGGGACAGAGCAATGGAATTCCGCCTAGTGCTTCCGCTTTCAAGACCCGTAATAAAGGACGCGAGCCGCGCGAGGTTTGTAAACGGAAAACTCAGGATTGAGCTTGCCGTTAGTCCTAAAGAGACCCACTTGTCTGCGGGCAGACTTCGGAAGCGTTACTTGACTAGTTAAGAACTCAGTTTAGTTTATCGGACGAGCTAACGTAATTCCGTGGTTCAGCATCTTTGTAAGAGCAGCAACCAAGGCCCTTGCCTTCTGTCTTCTTTCTATTCTACTTTTGTAAGCCGCCTTGGCCTTCAAGCTTCTGCGACTCACGAACCTACCCTTCTTGTCCCTGCCGTAAACCCTCAATGTCTACACCAATACGCTGCATTGCCCAGTCCAGTTAATTAATTTTACCCCAGAAGATTGGATTGAGAAATACGGCGGATCTGTCATGTCAAGCCCCAGCCGAAGTCGGAAAGCAGGCATAAGTCAAGTCGGGTGGGCCAATCTGGCAAACCAAGCCTTTAGGGAGGCAGCAACTGGCTGAATCTTTCCGAAAAAGAGGCTCACGGCCTCTGAAAATGTCGCACGGCCGGGGAGGTATTGACCCAAGGGTACTGGCACTTGCGATTTATAACTCACCCTCCCGCATAGGAAACGGTGTTATTGGTTGGTGGACACTGGCCAGCATGTTCCCGAAGTAAAGTTAGTCGACACTGAAAGGAAGCAAGTTGATCTTGCTTCTCTAGCGAAGGGAAAGAAGACAGTTATCGCATTCTTTCCTGCTGCCTTCACTGGAGTGTGCACAAAGGAAATGTGCACCTTTCGTGATGGCATCTCCAATCTAAATTCGCTCGGGGCAAACGTGGTTGCAATAAGTGTTGACTCTCCTTTCAGTAACAAAACATTCAAGGAGCAGAACAAGCTCCAGTTTGCTGTGCTAAGTGATTATTCGAGAGATGCTACAAGAGCTTTCGGTGTCGAGTTGCCTGACTTCGCGGGTTTGCCCGGGTATGTGGCAGCGAAGCGAGCTGTGTTCGTTACAGACAGTAGCGGCATTATCAGGTGGAAGTGGATCTCAGACAACCCGGGCTTGGAACCTGATTACGCTCAGATTAACGCGGAACTCGGGAAAATTCGGTGAGACGGATATCGCCCCAATTTTTAGATGAGGTGGATTGTGCGAGAGCATCCAGATAGTATTAAACACAATTGAGGAGCAGCTAGTAAGCGCCAGTCTCTTAATTCGAAATGTTTCGCGGTACGGAGCTCATCACTCCCCTCCGAGCTGAAAGCCGCTTGCCGAGTCGCACTCAGAAACACGGAATTTGATAAAACATCTTACGAGAATTCCGTGGGCGTAAAAAGCGCTCATCATTGGGGCCTTCTGTCCACAAATGGCACAAGGAACAGTTGTAACCGACCTGTCGCTCTTTCTTGTTATAATCCGGGGGCTTTCTGCCGTCTTCGTCAGGCTGGAATTTGCTTTGGAAGGCATGTTTACCATGCTGCTCTGCGTACGCTTGGAATTCTTTCTGAAAGATACAGGAGGAGAAAGTTCGCAGTTGCGGGGAGTCTTATCTTCGGGGTTTCTGTAGCAGTACTTGCTCTTACGAAATCTGAACCAATACTGCTTCCTGTTGCGGTTCTTGGCGGAGCTAGCGACGCAGAGTTTACCGCGTCCATCGCAGCATTGCTCGCAGATACGGCGGGTATTGGAGAAAGGAAGTCTTCTTTTCTGTTGCATCGTTTGCGCATTGGTTGGGATTCGCCCGAGCTGGTTTGTTGCTCACACCTCTAGCCAGCTTGCAGCCATTGCTTTTGCCCGGGAGCAGTAGTAGGGTGGGGCATGCCCGAATTCACGCCTGTGGAGACAGCTCTTGCGGGCTACCTCTCAAGACGGGGACCAGCCCCGGGTCCCTGAGACAGGGATCTCCGGTTCTTTAGCGGGGAGAGAATGTCAGCCTCAGGAACCGTTAAGTCACGTTCCAAGCCTGAACAAACTTTATATCGGAATGCCGCTGCCCCCACGTTCGTGTCAAGGATTCTCCCGCTTAATGAGCAGAACTTCGACAGGTTTTTGAAATCCTCAAATCTTCCGCTGTTGGTGGACTTCTGGGGTAACTGGTGCGCTCCGTGCAGAAGGCTCGACACGCTTCTTGAAGATTTGAGCCGGCGTTATGCGGGTAAGGTCACATTCACAAAGGTGGATGTCGACACAGCCCCTTCGATAGCCAGCCGGTATGATGTGTTGAGCTTGCCCACAGTAATGGTATTCGTAAATGGGGCGGCGTATGAGCGAGTGGTTGGCTACAGAGAAGAAGAGGCGTACACGCGGCTCCTAAATTCTGCTACGTCGTCTCTTGGGCCGCGGCGATAGCAGTTGGTCGATTTCGCATTTTCCAAAGAGCACGAGATATTTAGGGAGACTGTAACCGAGTTCGCCAAGCGCGAGCTTACTCGCGAAAAGGTAAAGAAGTGGGACAGAGACTCAAGATTCACGCCTGAGCTATACGAGGCGCTTGCTAAGGCTGGCCTCTCAGGGATAAATCTCCCCGAGGACTGTGGTGGACAAGGCGCGGACTCTGTCACGACCGGTATTGCCGTGGAGGAACTCGCGAAATACGACTTCAACGTTGCAAACCTCATCATAATTGACAACATACTTTCGGGAGGAATAATCGCTGGCTACGCCAGTGACCACCTCCGTAAAGGAATCTTACCGGACGTAGCTGCCGGCAAGATTCATCTTGGGATTGCGCTCACTGAGCCGCATACCGGCTCGGATGCGGCGAACATCAAGACGGTCGCGTCTAGAGAAGGCGACAGCTATACTTTGAACGGGGAGAAGGCCTCGATAAGCATGATCGGGGTTGCGTCATACTTCTCTTTGTTTGCCAAGACTCAACCTGAGAAAGGGGCTAGGGGAGTCAGCGCATTCCTACTGCCCATTGACACCGAGGGAGTTGAGACTTACTCGTTTGATGATTTTGGATATCGTCCTCTTAGACGCGGCGGAATAATCCTAAGAAACGTCAGATTACCTCAGGAGAATCTTATGGGAAAAGAAAACGAAGGATTCAAGATTGTAATGCGTCAGTTTGATTACTCCAAAACTTTACTAGCACTTACGTGCATTGGAGCTGCGCTTGCAGCCCTAGACGATGCTGTGCATTATGCAAAGAACAGAATGGCCTTCGGTTCGCCAATTCTGAAATTTGAAGGCATTCAGTTCAGGCTCGTCGAACATTATACAAGACTGGAGGCGGCTCGGCTCCTCTGTTACAAGGGATTATGGCTTCGGGATAAAGGACTGCCGTTTACAAAAGAGGCAGCGATGGTGAAGTGGTGGGTCCCGAAGATTGCGGTTGAGGCGATACACGACTCTTTGCTCACGATTGGGAACCCTGCATACACTACTGAATACCCTCAGGAGAAGAGGCTTCGAGATGTTATGGGTATAGAGATCGGGGACGGTACAGCTGAAGTTCAAAAGACAGTAGTGGCGAGGGAGCTGTTTGGCAGAGAGTTCATCCCATATAAATAAAGTTTAGCAGAACCTTGGAGCTACCTTTCGGTTCTGTTCGGAGCTGGTGGCAGCTTGGTTCAGTGGGCAGCAAAGGAAGCAAAATTCATGTTTATTCTTGGGCCGAGTGATTTTGGTCAAATCTTGGATGAGTTATCCTGACTAATGGCGACATTTACCGTTCTCCCTTAGCCAGAGTCGGAAGGCTTCGAGCGTGTCCTCGTAAGCCGAGTCGAGTGGAGATGGCTTCTCCGGAACGTTACCACGGTTACGCTCTTCGCCGTAAAACTCCTTGGTTGCACTTGCTGAGGCACATCTTCGCGCCCTGAGTAGCCAGTCACGGTACCTACCAAGCAGACCCGAAACCAGTTTCTCCGAAACCCCAGGCAGGGTCTCCTTTATCGAAGCTTGGACGGATTTGGCGCCCAAGTAATCTTCAGCCAGTTTGAGACTTTCAGGGCTACATGCCGCTCGACCGAGCTCCACCAAATCAACCTCAACCTCAACCTCAACCTCAATATGGCCACCTGCCTTATTACTTGATTGATTTTTATTTAAAACCTCAACTTGCGCAGACTGCAAAATAATTAAAGGATGTAAGCGATCTCAAATCAGTTCCATCTTAACGCTCTGGACATGTTACCTTCTGTTACTTGTGTGTTCAACTGCTGGTCGCTGGTCGCTAACAACCAGAAAGGCGACAAGTGATGGCTTGGCTCAAAGGTCTAAATTCCCTTGAATGCCCAGCTCTAGCTCCGACCCGCTAACTGATGATTGGGTAGCCGTACAACTCAGTGCGCGGCATTTTCATCCGTCCTTTATTCTTCCTTTTCAGGATCCGCCCGGACCCACCTAGCGGGGCTTACTGCTCAAGGGTGAGTCACATTACGCTAAGGAGGGGCGTCAGGGGGAGCCATGCCTTGCCACCGGGCGCCTTTACAAAACGGTGGGTGCATGTTTCACCATTTCTGGTATTTGTTTGCTAGCAGAAATTACCTGGGCGGGGAGCTTCAAGAACTGTCTTCGCCCAACCCTCTGGTCTAGGAGGTCCGGCCGTTCAGTAGCGGAATCGGAAAGCGAGAATTCGAAACCTGACCTCTGTGCGGCGGGAAGGACAGATGACGCTCTACGGATTCTTGGCACTATGTGTCATAATGTAGATTGGATACTGCCAGCAACACCTACCGGACCTGTCGCATGACTTTCTTGTCAGGTATCTCAAATAAGCAATCTACAAGAGTTCATAGCTATCGAGGGCGCAGGCGTCGCGCTTACGCTTGAGGCTAGCTCGATTATGGACTTCTCGTAAGGTGGATACTTAAGCACGTGAGAAGACCGCCCCCAGAGGGTTAAGAGTGAAGGCTCATTAGGCCACTGCCATTTACAGGACCTGCGCACTATGCCGATTGACAGAGACCAATGGAATAGGGGGGAGGATCGGGCCCCGATGAGTTCAAGGGTATACGAGTTCTTGAACGCAAACAGAGATCAGGCGTTCACCCTGAACGAAATCGTGGTGGCTCTAGCGCAGAAAGCGCTTAAGGAGAGTCCAGCTAGCCCGGGGGTTGACAAGTCAGAAATTGTCATAGCGTTGCACGAACTAGAGACTGCAGGCAAAGCGAGAGCAAAGGTCGTGAAAGAGTTCAGTAAAGAGACGGTCTATTTTGCGTCGATATAATCCGCTTAGGTCATCCTGAAGCTTGAAGCGGTGTCATTCATAGGGGGCGTTTGTGGCAATGCGCCGTTTTCCTCTCTTATTCAACTGAATTTTCCCGATGTGGACTATTCAGGCATTTAATACGGCGGAGACAAGTTTGGCTGACTTTGCTTCATCAGTCATGATTGTGTCCAATGCGACACAGTGCAGGCCGAGCTTCTCTACGTCTTCGATGCTCGCGGCATCAGTTGTGTCAATGACTAATGTAGAACAGATGTCTTGGTAGAACCTAGCCAAGTCGACGACCGAGCTGCCATAGCCGAGTGACATCATCATCTTATCTGCGGGGCCCTTGATGCTCTTTCCGCCTACCAAAGGTGAAATACAGATGCACTTTTCTCGATACGCGGCCAGCAGCTCACGCATTTCCGCCACCGCAAGAATCGGCGCAATACTGGCCACGGGGTTGCTGGGACAGACGAATATTGTTTCAGACTCCTGCAGTGCTTCCCGGATTCCCGGAACGAGCGATGCATTCTCTGCCCCGCGGTATGAAATTTCCTCTACTACTGGCTCGCTCCTTAGTCTCACGTAGTACTCTTCAAAGCTCACCCATCCTCCTGCGAGCTTTACCATAGAAGTCAGTTCTTCGTTAGTTGCCGGAAATATTCTTGTCGCCACACCAAAGCTGCGTCTAATTCTGTCTGTGATTTCGCTAAGAGATTGTCCCAGACGTAGCGACTCTGTCCTGAACGCGCAGGTCGCGAAGTCTCTGTCTCCCAGCCCGAACCACTTCGCTCCTTCAGACCCGAGTCTCGTAAGCGCATCCCGCACTCTATAGCTGTCGCCCTTTATGCCCCATCCTTGTTCTCTGTCCCAGACACCGCCCAGCGCATACGTCACGATGTCAAGATCTGGGGCTACATACACGCCGAAAAGCCATATGTTATCGCCCACATTCCCTACGACCGTCGAATCCTCGGGCGGAACTACCCTCACTAGACCCTGTAGAAATTTTGCGGCTCCTACGCCGCCTGCAAGCGCTACAGCTTTTGGCAATGGCCGTCAGTTCTTTACCCTGGGCGGAGTCCTGTTAATTTATCGTGATAATCCTATTCTCTGAAGAGAGTTTGCAAATGGTCCCAGTTCCTGCGCAGCCTTGTTACAGAGGTGCCGGCCAAAGCCAAGTCACCGCTAACAAGCACCAAATCGCACAGTTCGCGGATAATTCTTCTTGATTAATAAAGCAGGGATTGAGCAATATCTGTATGCTTCTTTTGGGCCAGAGTTAAAGTTTGGACGCTGGCTCATAGTGAGTAAGGCTTTTACTGACAAGCTTGTGGGCGACATCGGTGCCTTGCTTTTGGATGATCAGGTGGCCATAGTTGGTATTGGATACTCTGGTTTTTCGCCAGCCACACCTTCGCAGTCATATAAAGAATTAATCTTTGATGCCGCCAGTCGTGCATATGCCGAGTGCTCGGTAAATCCGCGCAAGGACGTTGGAAGCTTTGTGTGTTGTGAGGAAGACCTCTGGGAAGGGACGAGCATTACTGACGAATACGCGCCAGACCAGCTCGGCGCCGCCCAGCGCACACTCTGTACCCTGAGTCAGGATGGCCTGAACGGCGTCGCCACCGCCTATATGCACATAAAGAGCGGAGTTGCGAGTATAGCAGTCGTAGAGTCGCACTCTAAACTTTCTAATGTGCTCTCTCAGTCACAGGTGAGGGAGTTTGCGCTTGAGCCATATTATGAGAGACCGATTCTATCCGACGGTATTCCAGTAGCGGCAATGCAGATGCGCCGATTTATGCATGACTACAAGGTTGCGGAAGAGGATATAGCTCAGGTGGTTTCCAAAAATAAAAAGAACGGCCTCTTTAACCAGCGCTCGAGTTATGCAGCTGATGTGAGTGTCGAGCAGGCGATGCGCTCGCCTTTTGTGTGGAATCCGCTCCGCAGAATCCAGGTGGCTCCGCCCGCCGATGGGTGCGTGGTGGCTGTGCTTGCCTCTGCCGAAAAAGCGCGTTCCATGACTGAACAGCCCGTCTGGATAAAGGGGATAGGCTGGAATTCAGCCAGCACATCCGCAGAGTCCGCGGTTTCGTCTGAGGCCCTCTATGCGAAGGAAGCCGCAAAAATGGCGTATAAGATTGCAGGCGTGGACTCTCCCGGAAGTTACTTCGACTTTGCAGAGGTTGACGACACATACGCTTTCAAGGAGCTCCAGCACGCCGAAGCGCTGGGTATAGCTGATATGGGTGTGTCAAAGGGAAACACGCAAGCGGACGCACCGGTACCAATAAACATGAGTGGAGGGAGCCTGAGCCTGGGTGACTTGGTTGAAGCGATGGGACTTGTCAGGCTCCTCGAGGCGGTGCAGCGCCTGAGGAATGCCGAGCGCAAGAGGTCAAAAGGCTTGAAGCGCGCTCTAGTCCAAAGTTGGCGGGGCATTCCATCTTCAAGTGGGGCAGTTGCTGTGCTCGGGGTCGAGTGAGCTATGCGCAAAGTTGCAGTGATAGGCGCAGGTATGACGAAGTTTCGCCACAGAATGCTTGAGACAGGGCGAGAGTTGTCTTTCGAAGCTTCAAGAGCGGCACTTGACTCTGCTCGAATGGACATAAAAAACGTGGATAGTGTGGTTCTTGGCTCGGCTCCTGATGCGTTCGACGGTCTGCATATGAAAGGCGAATATCTTCTGGACGGTGCAGGTGGCAGCGGGAAGCCGTATACTCGTGTGTATGTGGGCGGTGGCACGGGGGTTTTCATTCCTGCTGCTGCATGGTGGCACGTAGCCTCCGGCGTCTCAGATGTGGTGCTTGCTGTGGGTGAGGAGAAAATGTCCCCCTTGCAACCGCATCCGCAGTACGCGTTCTGGAGTATCTTTGACCAGTTCCTTGAGCGACCACTTGGCGTCACTCTCCTCTGGATCTTCTCTCTCGAAATGCGCAGATACATGTCAGTCTATGGGATTAAGGAGGAAGACATCGCGCTTGTCGCAGTCAAAAACAAGGGTAATGCAATGGATCATCCCTCGGCGCAGCTTCCGATGAGGATAACTGTGGACGACGTGATGAAGTCCGAGCCAATCTGTACACCCGTGAAAAGGCTCGACGTCAGTCCAACGAGCGACGGCGCCGCAGCACTAGTACTTGCGAGCGAAGATGTTGCCAGAAAATATACTGATGACCCAGTCTGGATTACGGGTGTGGGCTGGAATGTGGACACCACCTTCTGGACTAACAGAGATCTCTGCTACCCTGAGTACGTTGAGAAGGCGGCAATGATGGCCTACAAAATGGCGGGAATCTCGAATCCGAGAAAGGAGATTGATTTTGCAGAAGTGTACGACCCATTCGATTACAAGGAGCTGCATCACATGGAAGGCCTGCAACTCGCGAAGAGGGGAGAAGCTCCAAAAATGACAAGGGAAGGAATTACCCAGCGCGATGGCGACCTCCCGATCAATCCGAGCGGCGGTCTTCTGGGAGTTGGCAACCCGATAGCGGCCGCTGGTGTGATGAAGGTTGCTGAGCTGTTCTGGCAGCTACGCGGCGAGGCAGGAAGACGCCAAGTAAAGAAGCCGGTTCACAGAGGGCTCGCGCAGGCTTGGGGAGATCTCATGCAGGTAGGAACCGTGGTGATTATGGAGAGGTGATGGGAATGGAGAATCCGTCTGAGCCACAGGGGACAGCGCTTACGCCAGATGAGTGGCGTGGCAAGGAAATTTTCTTCCGGAACTTCCATACCAAATTCACGTATTCATGGGACACAGGTGTAGCGATAGGTCATTTCCTTGAGGCACTAAAGGCCGGCAAGATTGTCGGCAGAAGCTGCAGTGGTTGCAATCGAGTTTTGGTACCTCCAAGGATGTTTTGCGAACTCTGCTTCAGACCTACCGATGACTGGATTGATGTCCTGGATACAGGGGTGGTAAATACGTTCTCAATATCCTATGTAAACAATGATGCCAGCAGAAGGGAACAGCCCCTATTCGTGGCAGTCATAAATATTGACGGCGCATCCCCAGGCATGGGTTTCTTGCACCTGCTGGGGGAGGTCGACGCGGAGCAAATTCACGTCGGAATGAAAGTTCGTGCGAAATGGAAACCCGCACATGAGCGAACGGGAGCTATAACAGATATCAGCTACTTTAAGCCTTCAGAGGAGTTGTAAACAAATTGGAATATAATCCGCTCTTTGACGGCACCTATCATCTGCGTCCTTGGGTAGACAGCCTACCGCTAGAGTACAAATATTCCCTAGGCGTCGCGGGAAAGACTTTTTCGGAAGGACTGAAACAGGGGAAAATTCTGGCATCAAAATGTTCGCGTTGCAACGAGTCACGGATTCCACCTTCGATATATTGTGTCGGTTGCTTTGGCTACAGCGACGGCTACGTCCAAGTTTCAGAAACTGGCACGCTTTACAGTTTTGCTTCGAGAGGTGACGTGGTAGTCGCCGCTGTCGAATTTAAAGGAGTGAAAGGATTGCTGTTCCATCGCCTAGCGGTTTCAGATAGGAACAAGCTTGAAATCGGAGCGCCAGTAAGGCCAGTGTTTGTGCAACAGGCAATCAGGAAGGGAGACATAACTGATATAGACCACTTCGAGCTCGCAGTGTAGGAGTGTCTTTAGACCAAGCAGCCTTTCTGAGAACCATTGAAAGCAGAAGAAGTACTAGAAACTACCGGAAAAAGCGTGTTCCTCAATCAATCCTACAGAAAATAATGCGCGCGACATGCGCCGCACCGTCCGCTCACAATTCCCAGCCTTGGAGGTTCTATCTGGTAGTCTCGAAATCTTCGCGAGGCAGACTGGTTCAGAAGATGCTTCTGGCTTGGACTCAGGCCATGAAGGCAGATGGGCGCTCGGCCGAACTTATACGAGAAACGAGAGAGAAATTCAGGAAAAGATTTATCACCGCCCCGGTGCTCGTCCTTTGCTGCGTAGATCACAGAAGACTTTACTATGACCGATACCTAGACCACACAAGGCAGGGATTCGAGGGGCTCCTCGGTCACCACAGTCTCGCGGCCGCTATCGAAAATTTTCTTCTCGCAGCACATGCGCTCGGCCTATCTGCGTGCTGGTATAGTGCGCCACTATTTTGTCAGAACGAAGTCAGGGAAGCATTGAGAATTCCTTCCAAACTGGAGCCTGCAGCAATACTTACCATGGGGTTTGCCAAACCTAGCGTGAAGGCGAAGGTTAGGCGCGACTTGAGATCTGTCTTCTTCGTGGTGTGACAACGTCGCGCAGTCCGGTGCTGCAGTGTTACTTTCGAATTGAGTGTGCCCTTGCCGACTCTTGGTACATTAGCATTCCGCGCAGGTCCATTGCCACCAGCTTTCTTCGATAATCGTCCTTCAATACCTGGTTGAGCCCGCTTGCTTGAACAACCTTGTTCAATGTATCGTTGAAACTCTCGTTATTTTCTATAGCAGACTTGGTTATCTGAGCCCATTTGGAAAATGTTTCATCTATACTTGCGAACGCTTTGTCTATACTCGACGTATAGCCAAAATGCGGGAAGCAGATTAAATCAAGTTTTAAACTTTTTAACTGGGATATTGTCTCCATGGCAAGGTCGTGATTGTAGGACGGCGGAGGCGAGGTTGGCCAGAGTAGCTGGTTACCTTCCCGATTAAGGAATATTCCGAGTGAGTCCCCCGAAAAGAGCACCCTGTCTTCTTCAAGATACCATACGGAAGAGTGTGGAGCGTGACCAGGCGCGGCAATGAGTCTCAAAGTTTTTCCACCCAAGTCCACCGTGGCGCCCGCCTTCATAGATACGACTTTTTCCTGCGGCACGCCCTCCACAGGGCCCCAAACTTCGAGCACATCTCCAAGAGCTTCCCGGGCGGATATAATGAGTCGAGATGGGTCTATCAGGTGGTGAGCGCCTCTTTCGTAGACTCCCACCCTCGCGTTCGGCAATTCTCTAGCCATTCTCCAGGCACCCCCACTATGGTCAATATGAATATGCGACACCACAATCCACTCAATTTTTTTGGCTGAAATATTGGAGCATGCCTGCCGAAGGTATTCTTGGGTCACATTGGATGGGCCGGATTCCACCAGCGCCGTCGAAGTCCTGCCTGTAACTGAATAACCGACAAGCACTTCCGGTGAACTCAGGGAGCGGTAAGATTTGATTGCTTCAGGCAGGCTCATGGGAGTAGTACCATAGTGGGCATACATGATGGGATTATAAAAGGGGCATTGAAAACTCTCTTAGAAGAGCAAAGTCGGTTTTAAGCTCATTCGAGTTACCCGAATCTGATTTCCTTACGCCTAAATTCGGCAGGAGCGTTCAGTCCCGAACCTCTTGTCCCTCTAGCGGCAATTATCTCTCAATGGGGATGTTCCAGACCGAGCTAGCGAGTCTCAGTTGTAATCACAGATTGGACTATGAAGTCTCATCCATCAGGCGGCGGCATTCGCCCTACCCATTCGCGATGCAGAGAGGTAGTAATACCCAGCATATCAAGCACCCTTCCGATAGTAAGGTCTACAAGAACCTGAAAATTGGTTTCGCCGAAGTAAAGAGGCGGAAGTGGAGGCATGATGGTTCCGCCTGCTTCCGCAACTGTCAACATATTCTTCAGATGGATTACACTAAGAGGCGTTTCTCGGGTGAGGAGAATTAGAGGCCACTTTTCTTTCAGGGCGACCGATGCAGCTCGAGCCACCAAGTTTTCCTCATAAGCAGTAGCTATACCCGCAAGTGTTTTCATTGAGCACGGAGCTATTACAGTACCGCTTACTCTGAAGGAGCCACTTGCAATCGGAGCCATGAAGTCATGCTCGTCGTATGAATAGGTGGCCAGTCGTACAAGACTCTCCTTTCCTAAGCCTACTTCTTGCTTTAGCACCATCGCGCCAGTTTTGGTTACTACCAAGTGAGTTTCCAGACTCTTTAGTTGAGATGCGGCTAGGAGGAGCCTGTAACCGTAAATAGCACCAGTAGAACCAGTTACACAAACTACTAGTCGTGCAGGCAACTCAGGCTGGAGTAAGGCACCCATGGCTATTAGCTGATTGGTCCCTCGACAGGAAGAATGGCGCTTGTCCTTGGGGTCAGAGGGCCAAGTTACTCAGGTGGAGTGTAAATATTCGGATGGGCCGTTCGCGGGGTGGCTTGAGCTCAGGCGCATTTAAGGCGCTACAGATCTTGAAGCATCTGGTTTGGCATAGCTGTCGCAAAAGGCTTCAGAAGTGGTGGCATGGCTGAGAGATTGTCCGTGAATGCTGGTGTAATGGGAGTGAGTCCAATATCTTCCATATCTAGGACTCCTTCTGGACTGAGAAGAAACATTAGGAAATACTCCGAAAGAGTCGGGTTGGGCGAGTTCTTGGGTATAGTCGCGCAGTACACAACCGGTGCGCCAGTGACAGCCGTAAGCTGACCGTTCGGCCCTATGATGTTTGTGTGCACCTGCCTATAGAAGTCCCAGTATGTGTTGTTCAACTCGCCGAGATTTATCCAGGGTCCCAGGTTAACATAATCAAGGTGATTTGCAATGGCGTATGAGACGTATGTAAAATAGAAGTCGACAGCTCCACTTTGAAGCAGTGCATCTGCGGAAGTCTCTGGAGAAATACGCAGGGAACCTGAAGAGACATTTGGTCGCTCAATTCCGTCGCTTCCGTTCACATAGAAGTGATCGAGCAGCTTGTCCTCGTTGCCAAAGAGTTTAATGCCGGCGAGTTCGAGGACAAAAATTGCATTGTAACCATTAGGGTCTGTGCTTGCGTTTGCGGCTCCGACTACAACACCCTTCTCAACAATGACATTCATCCAGTTAGTGCTGTTGATCTGACCTGCAAATCTATTGGCCGGAGAATAGACAAGAGCCATTGGATTTGATGCAAAACAGATTTCCCACGAAGCATAATGCGGGTACATATACTCCGGTATCTGTCTAGGGTCGACCGTGGCCAAGACGTCGAAGGACCGGTTAAGGGATGTGATCTCTCTCACCGCGTCCAAACTTCCCATGTATTCTTCAGTGGAATTGGAAGCCTGCACTTCGGGATAGGCGGCCTCGAGTTGGACTGCTACGTGCGGCAGAAGTGTTACTAGAGTACCAGCTGCCACAAGTGTGAGCTGGCCGCTTGGAGTATTCCCCGAAGTCTCTCTGGGTTGCCCCCGAGAAAGCACTAAACCAGCGTACCCCCCAACAATTACGCCAACTGCTAGAGCGGCCATAACATAGATAGCAGTCGACCTTCTTCCGAACTGCCGCATAGTTTGCGACAACGCAAGCGCTTATTAAGCGTTATGACCTTGCGGTAATATCGATATGCGGACAAAGAGGTCTCTGCCAATAATCGTTATGTTAGCGATTGCTCTTGTTGCCTCTCTCTTTGTGATTCTTCCTCTTATCTCATTGGTCTCATATGCAACTTTGGGCGGCCTCATGTCAGCCTTCAGAGATCCTGCCGTACAACTCAGTATGTACCTCACCATGGTTGCCGGAGGCATGGCCTCGGCCATAAGTGTCGTTCTTGGCGTACCTGCAGGTTATGTTCTTGCCCGCACCAGCGGCTTTCCATCTAAACTTTTGAGTTCCATACTTGAGTTACCGATAATGATACCGCATTTTGTGGTAGGTATTGCACTGCTTATATTTGCTCCATTTGTGTTTCAAAGTCTGCTTGGCGTAGTCGCAGTGATGGTATTTGTGGGCTTCAGCTACACTGTGAAAGCTGCGGAATCTTCCTTCGTGGAAATGGGAGCGGGGTTTGAGAGGGCAGCCCTCACCTTGGGTGCAAGTCCATTCAGGGCGTTCTGGTCAGTGTCATTGCCGTTGAGTGCAAGGTCAGTAGCTGGTGGTGCACTCCTCAGTTGGGCAAGGGGAATAGGCGAGATGGGGGCTTTCTTGGTGCTGGCTTATTACGTATACCCGGTGTTTCCCCTTCTTCCTACAGCCACCAATCCGATGTCGATATATGCTTATCAAGTGTATCAGCTGGAAGGAATAAGAGGAGCCGCCTCCGTCTCCCTTGTCTATATCTCTGTTTCCCTAGCGATTTTCTTGGTTACGAAATACGTCCATCATTGGAAGGACTTGCTTATAACAAGTACCAGAATTTAGCGGTTCAGTGTAGCTGTAACCTACCGCTGGTCCCTCCTAATGGAATAAGGTTTTCTGTCGAGGGACACTTTGCAAAGAGCACCTAGTTAGACACTGATTTACCGTTGTATCTTTCAGGATGGAGACTTGTGATATGATAAAGCACAAAGAAGCGAATCAGTATGTTTAGGATTTCTTGGCTATCATCACTTCGGTTGCCTTGATAAGGGCCTCAACTCTATCTCCGGCTGCAAGCTGCAGATCGTCAACTGCTTCTCTCGTGATTAAAGCGGTTATTCTGCTCGGAGCCTCCACCTCAATAACTACTTTAGATGCCACTCTGTCGCTACTTACGCTCTTTACTACGCCCTTCAGCCGATTTCTTGTGCTAATCTTGATTCCAAGCGCCTCCCAGAAACCTTCTTCACTTGTTGTTCTGCGAATCCCTCTTGATATCCTGTCGTATTCCCTAAGGAGCTTCATCCCCGTTTCCGTCAATTCTGCTTTGCCACCCCCTCCCGTTCCCCCATGCGAAGTCTCTACTAGTTTTTCGTCAGCGGCCTCTTCCAGATGCCTCACGGTTGTCCATAGGTGTCGGTAAGAGATCTTGAGCTCTTTCGCCGCTCTAGTCAAGGAGCTGTGTTTGCGGATCGCGCTGAGCATAAGTATTTGCTCGGGTTGGATAATGTACTTTCCTATCGTTATTTCGAGTTCGGATTTGGGTGTGAAACGAACCAATTTAATCTGCTTAATGTTACGGCTTCTTTAGTTTATGGTGTCTTCTACGAATATGTTCAGGTCGAGCATAATCGGGGAACATTACTAGGGTGGGCCTAACTACCCAGCTTTACATTAATCCAAGCTCCTATCCCGGATACTACTCATTCCACTGACTCTGCGTTAAGTTTAGTTGGCGTTGCGCGGGTAATGCCTAAGTGGCGAACAAATATCATGATTTTGGCATACCTTGACTGCTTCTTCAGTGTGGAGTTCTCAGTCTGGAAAACCCATGGGCTGGCGGGAAGGCGGAAGGAGACTGGGGCATTAGCAAAGCTTTTGCCCACCCGAGAGACTCGTCTCACAAATTTGCGATGGACTGGGTCTCACTCGACGAATTACTCTCAGGCGGCATCAGGTATTATGATCCATATCTGGTGAAGAATTAACTGATGAGAGTAGCCGTAGTCGTGCTATCAGCGAGTCAGGAAGCTTCGAGTAGAGTTCGGGCTACTCTCGCGGTGTCGAATGTGCTTCCCGGCTTGAGTGGCCTTGAGTACGAGGTTGTTGAAAAGGGGCTGATTACCCATTTACTGAATCCAACTTACGCCGCGGTAGCAACGCCAAAAGTTCTTTCAGACCTGTCGGCTGAACTAGGCTCGCTTTCACAAAGGTTTGACAAGGTTATATTCATCAAAGGCGAAAACGACTTGGGTATAGTCGAGCACAGCTTGCTTCACGAGCTGGGTCATATCTCCTATCAACTTACGTATCCAGAAAAAGTCAATGCGCGGCAGGTATTCTACCAGAAACTCAGGCAAGCGGTACAGAAAGCGAATCGTCTCTCATATCTTATGTCAAAGGTTTACTCACTTTTAGAGAGTGACCCTCGAGCGAGGGTCCTCCTTTCCCTTGAATCAGATGAACTCTACTCAAACCGATTTGCATACCGACACAATACTGACAGGTCGGCGTATGTTACTCTTGCCGAACGGGAATTGCAGATAGCTTTGCGTGCATGGAACAAAATGGATATCGGGCGACAATTTGAGTCTGCATTTCACATGGTTTTGGTCGATTTGTACATGAGGGTGCTCGACAGGTCATGGGTTGAAGGCATACCATTTATGTTCAGATGGTTGCTGCCTTATACTTCGACTGTAGTTGACGCGGTCGATGCCGAAGACCCGGCAGCCTTGTTTACGAGGCAGGTTCTCCTTTTCAATGCTATAAACAGGTGGATAGAGATTACGGAAGACGACATTCGTCAGGCGGTCTATGGCAGTACGTGACCGGCTTCCACTGAGCAATCTGATTTGCCTAACTCTGAGTTTCTACCTAATCAACGGAGCAACTCGCGGTAGGAGCGCACGAAGCGCGCCCAAGTGGGCAACCGACCTTGTCAACAGATTGATCATGCATCAGCCGAAAAGCGTCCCCCATCTAAAATTCCCCTTCGTGAGCTTTGTCACAACCTATTTAGAAGCAATTAGGATGATGAGTCCCCCCAGCATCTCTGTATGGATTTCAACCTTGGAAAAATATTCTTCAACCATCGACTTGAGTTCAGAGTTGGTGGGTAGCCTTCTATAAGTGGCGTAGAGGACTTTGTAGTATCTCCAGTATTTGCCTGCTACAATAATCGCGATAAACGGAACCAAATAGCGCCAGTAGAAGGAAATTGCTTTCCTGATTACTCGATTGTCTGGCTTTGATATGTCTACAATCAGTAATTTTCCGCTTTCCCTGAGAATCCTGTTCAGCTCTCCGAGAGCCTCGCGCATATCGATTGCGTCTCTGAATGAGAAACCCATCATGATGCCGTCAAACGACTCGCTTCGGAATGGCATATGTTCGAACACTCCCCGAACTGCAGCAGTTCTTTCTCTTCCAAGCTTCTCCCTTGCGACCGAAAGCATAGAGGGTAGCGCATCGAAGAGGTATACCACCTTGGCTCTACTTTGAAACTGAGAGATGTATGTCTCTGTCATATCACCAGGTCCGCAGCCTGCGTCAAGCACCTTGCTGGAAGCCCCGAATGCGCTCAAAATTCCCTTCTTTCTCCAGCCAGAGTCACGACCAAATGACATGACAGTGTTCATCCTTCTATATACTGGGATTAGCCTATTGAGTGCGTCCTCGACTACGCTAGACCATTCTTCTTTCAATCCTCCGGTATTTTGGCTCACGTGGAAATCGCCTCGATTCGAAACTCTCTCATCGCCCTTGCGATATCACCGTTCCTGGGGGAATTAGCCGTCTCAAAGGCCGCGACAACTAGGAGCAGTACCAATGATACTGCCAGAAATAGGTTGTTGAAACCAAATGCCGCGGCAAACAGGACTATGGCTGAGGTTGAGACCAGGGTGGCAACTGCCCCCGAAATGTGGAAGGCAAATCGCCTTGTTCGGCTCTGCCTGCAAAAAGATGGCAGATGTACGAGAAAAGTGGGCTCAATGCCAGCCTCACCACCCAAGAACAGACCATCGGTCTGGAATTTCAATATTTTTGAGCATAACGAATGGCCGAGCGGGTGGCTAAACAGAAGCACAATTACAACTCCGATAGCAAATGCGAGCGTTTCAACGAACACGTCTCCGACCATGATAAGGCCGGTATAAAGTAGTGCATAGCCAGCTAGCACAATCAGGCCAAGCGAAAGCGGATGCTCCAACCATTTGGGCAGTTTGCGATGATGACCTGAGTAGAGCGAGAGCCTACGCTGGCACAGATCGCTGAGAAGGTAAGCGTCCCTGGTCTTTCTCGCGTCAGCAATGGCTCGCTTCAGCTCCGTCGCAGTCATTTTGCTTATGCTTGCTTTGTCGTGCGGGCTATCTTTCATTTCCAGAGTCACCGCGCCTCAGCATCCCAGAAGGGCTCAGCTGCGCATGTTGGCCAGCATGAATGGGCTCGGCTGCAAAAAGAATCACGGCATCCAAGTGGATCATAACTTCTGGAACTTTCAGTGTGGGCTGCTGTTTGTTTGAAGTCTGCGACAGGGTGTTTCAGGAAACCAAGTTGAACTTTGAACAGCTCAATTGCTCTCGTCAATCCTCATTAGTTCGGCGTAACCCAGAAGAAGTGAGTTACTCCCTGGAAGTTGGTCAACCACCTTCTTTGCTCTCGTCACATAGCCCTGGTTCATTTCTTTGGTGAGTATGAGAGCTCTCTCACGCCCAAATTCGTTGGCAAGGGCTCCTACTATGTTCGGACGATTATTCCGCAGATCGTTTCCTGTTGTCTTGCCGTCGGCACTTACGCCGAGCACATTCAAGTAATCGTCTCTAATCTGGAACGCAATACCAAGATTTCTGCCGTACTCCTTCAACTGAGATGCCATCTCCCTTCCGGAGCCGGCGACTATTCCACCAATTGCCGCTGAAGCACCAATGAGAGAAGCAGTCTTAAGGCTCACGATTTCGAGGTATTCATCGACCGTGACCCTAGCTCCAGTTTCTTGAACTTCATAGTCTCTGGACTCCCCTTCTGCCATTTCCATTGCAGCCTTCGCGAGTTCCTTTATCGCTTCTTCACCGCAGCCTGCGCTCAGTTCGATGGCCTTTGATATCAAGAGGTCGCCAGCGAGCAAGGCAGTCTGGTCCCCGAACACAGTATGAACCGTCAGCACTCCTCTTCTCTCCGCGTCCCTGTCGATTAGGTCGTCATGGATTAGGGAAGCTGTATGGATAACTTCCACGGCGGTTGCGGCTTGCACCGATAATTCGTTTATCCCACCCGTGCTATGCGAACCTAGCAGTACCAAGGCCGGTCTCAGCAGCTTCCCTTTAGCGCGTATTAGGTGAAGAGCCGAGTTGCTCAACTTGGTTGCAAAGAATCCATTGAAATCAAGTTTTGAGAGCCTTTCAGAAACAACATCGAGGCCAGCGGCGACTTCGCTAGGTAGAGTCACACTTAGTCGCAACGGCGGGAACCCACTCCAAACTCCTTCGCTTGTAAGCTCATTATAAGACCTGTGTGCGCTCATGTGATTGGAACCAAGGCACAAAATGTTTCAAAACAGGATGTGCCAATCTGCACTGCCCCTCATCTGTGGATACCCAGTCCTTTCCGCTGGGTTCCTGCCTTCCCGTTGCGCCAATAGACTGCACCCAGACTCTGAACACCGTACGCTCTTTCGTCTGAAGCGAGAAAGAAGATTCTCCCGCAGGCGCACACTCATCGCGACTATATAAGTGCGCAGACGGAACATTTTTAGAGGTATTTTCCCTGGACCGTTTTTCCTACATCCTATGAGATAGTGTGAAGCTCACCCTGGGAGACGCGCGGCCCTCCCGAGAAACCCTGCGTCTGCTCTCGAGCCCTATCAATGTTCAGCATGCAAGCTTCTCCACATATTTTGGCCCGAAACTGCTTGGATGCGAAGTGCCAAGGCTTGTTTTTGACGCACCCGAAAGCCATCATGCGGTTGAGTCGACAACCCGAAAAGTATCTCATGTAGTAGCGGCCCGGCGTGTTTGTAATCAGTCTTGTTGGAGGATAGGTCTGCGCTCTCTTGTTCATAGCCCGCATCTGCACGAATTATAGGAGGGGGTTCTTTCCAAAGGTCGCGTCCGACCCGGGTTGGATTCTCAGTCCTACGCAAGAGAGAGAGCGGTCAATGAATGCATATCTGAATACGCGGCTCAGTGCTCCTTCCCATACTGTAGGTTGATTGACTAGCTTGAAATCAGGGCGGTTATTCAGAGGTTGACACAGGCTGATTCATAATCTGTGGCTCTTCTGGGTTTCATAGCAGTTCGTTCAATGTGTTTGTGGCGACGGAGGCGATCACGCGGAACGTTTTCCGCGCAGCAGTTGGTGAGCTAACCTAGTTTGTCGTCAGCCGCATCATATGGTCCGTTGAGGACTTGCCCAAGAAGCCGCTTTCCAAATGTACTCAGCGTTGCATCAAAGCACTTTAGTTTGATCTATTTGTCCAGCGGAGCCTCATGCGGCTCCGATTGTCAAACACTCTATGAGGTGCACGAATTGGCACCTAGGAAGTATGTAGTTGCGGCATTGCCGCTGCATCTGCATTGCAGCGCCACACTGGGGGCAGAGTTTGTTCGTAGAAGTGGAAGGCCATATTGACTTACTATAGGAGGGGGCCAGTTTACTATTCGAAGGGCAGGCTCTCTGTGACATTCGACTTTTGAATCTAGGCTAGACCTTCAATTTTGGTGCACTCGGTGCTAGGGGGGGTCCACCTTGTTTGCAGAGGCGCACTCGAGACCGGAGGGCGGGCTGTCCAGAGCATCTGTTTAACATGCGAAAGAATTCTTCCCGAATATTCGAATATTTAAAACTGATTCGGCTAGGTTACCTTACTTCTATACTAGTAAGCTTATTATTTAGCTAATTATGTTTAGGAACATGCCATCAGATACCGTTAGAGTCACCGAGGAGATGGTTCATGAACGCTTGGAAAAGCTGGGATCAAGTCATCTTGACCTGTGGTTTACAGATTTGACTGGCGCTCTTAGGCACGCCACGATGGAAAAGACCGAGGTGGATAACAATTTCATCGAATCTGGCGCCGCCAAACTTGATGGCTCAAGTATTCCTGGCTTCACTGAAATTTATGAGTCCGATCTGGTTCTAAAGCCTGATTGGAATACTCTCGCCAGAATTCCTTGGCTCTCATCTACGGCGAGAGTCATAACCGACGTTTATCGCGGGGGCGGGGACGGGAGGCTTGGCTCGGACCCTAGAGCTGTGGCCCAAAGAGGGGAAGCGTTACTCTCCGAAATGGGATATTCCGGCTCTTTCTGGGGGCCAGAGCCGGAATTCTTTGTTTTTGATGATGCTACATATTCGGTTCAGGACGGGCGGGCACACTATAACCTGAGCTCTTCCGAGGCACCCTGGACAGACACTGGTAGAAGGTATACGATACTGCCCAAGGCTGGCTACTATCCCTCTACGCCGAAGGACACTTTAATGGAATACCGAAACCGAGTGTCGGAAATACTGAGTTCCCAATTTGGGATAAGGATTGAGGCTCATCACCACGAGGTAGCCACGGCGGGACAATGTGAAATAGATTTCAGGTTTGGTGGTCTCGTTGAGACAGCTGACAGATTGCAGACTGTGAAATACGTCGTCAAGAACGTCGCTTCACAATTTGGAAAAGTGGCAACCTTTATGCCCAAGCCAATTTTTGGCGACAACGGCTCTGGCATGCACACTCACCAGAGTCTCTGGAAGAGCGCAAACGGCGGGACCAAGCCTATTAACTGCTTTTATGATTCTCGGGACGAGTATGCCGAGCTTAGCCAGGTCGGCAGATACTATGTTGGGGGTTTGCTCGAACACGGCAGAGCCATATCAGCAGTCGTATCTCCCACAACTAACTCTTACAAGAGACTGGTTCCGGGCTACGAAGCGCCTGTCTATTTAGCATGGAGCAAGCGCAATCGTTCCGCTGCAGTTCGCGTTCCTGGATATTACAAAGGAATTGAAGGCGCGAAGCGTGTTGAGTATCGGCCGCCGGACCCCAGCTGCAATCCATATCTTGCCTTCGCAGCCATGCTGGCTGCCGGGCTGGATGGCATCTCTAAAAAGATAGATCCGGGCGATCCTGTTGATGAGAATATATACCATCTTAGTCCCAGCCGTAGGCGTGAATTTGGAATAAGCGAACTACCGGGGTCGCTTAAGGAAGCGGTTGAAGAACTACAGTCAGACTCAGCATTTCTGAAGGCAGTGCTAGGTCAGCAAGCGCTCGAGCATTACGTTGAACTCAAGATTGCAGAATTCAAGGAAGAATCTCTGAGGCCCACTCCGAGCGAGTTTCTCAGATATTTTGACGCGTAGTAGTAATGAAAGTTGCGAAGCGCTGGGCCGTTCCATGGGCGTAGAAAACTTCAAGGGCTCTTTAGAATTCAGGGTAACTTTTGCAGGGCCTTACGACTTGGAAACCTTGGTTAGACATAGGCTTGAGATGTGGCGGGAAATCAATACCGACCGGAAGTTAGACAACGACTGTTCGGTAGAGGCTAGCCGCGATTGGATAGCCCGGAATCTGTTCCAAGGTAAACTAATAGGATTTGTTGCGCGAACCGTAGATGAGGTTGTGGCAGGAAGTGGCTGCCTCTGGATCAGAGAGGAACAGCCAAGACCTTTTACCCGGCGGCTTGAGGCGCCGTATTTGATGTCAATGTATACTGAGCCAGTGTACAGGAGGCTGGGCATCGCAGAGGCTATAGTCAGATGCGCTATTTCATGGTGCAAATCGCACGGTTATGACATAATTTATCTTCACTCTTCCCCAGCCGGACGAAGACTGTACGATAAACTTGGCTTTAAACAAACCAATGAGATGCGATTGCATATTCATTCCTGATTAGGCTCGGGCGACATGGACATCGGCGTTAGGTGGCGTTAGGCTGTAGTTATACCGCTCTCGGATGTTATCCTTGGCCCGCGCTGCAATTTGGTCAAAATTTCATTGATCTGAGTAATATGAGGCGCTTCAGGTGCGAGATAACCCACGCAGCATAAACCGTTAGGCTGTTTGGTCGTTCGTCTTGGTACCGCAATCATAAAGAACCTTAACATGAGGGTTTGTGGTTATACTTCCTGCAAATTAGCGTCTCCAAGGTTTGGCCCGTTCCATTTCCTTGGCAATCTCGAAATCATTTCTCAACCTTCGGCGTTGCAATCCCCGAATGGCACCAGTCCTATCTGCATCCCCACGATTCTGGCCGAGTTTCCATTTGCCCTCGATCCGATCTATTTGCATTTCAAAACCTATGATACCTTTCAATTGCTTTTTGATATAATTTTTCGGGGCATCGGATACCTTCCAGGGTGTCTCTGAGTTATGTTCGAACTTGGTCGTCAGGTCAGTCACCAACTGTATTAGGCGTTCGGCATCGTCAAAGAAGGTAATTGGGCCGCTGGCATGCACTGCAATATAATTCCATGTAGGCACCACTTCGCCGGTTTCATCCTTGGTTTTATACCAAGAAGGAGAGATATAGGCATCCGGTCCCATAAAGATTGCAAGCGCATTGCCGGAAATGTTTGTTTCCCGCCACTGAGAGTTTCCCCTCGCGATATGACCGACGAGTGCCCCTTTCTGACCCTTAGCTCTGTCGAGCATCATTGGAATGTGCGACGCCATTAGATTCCCCTGTGACCCAGATGTTACGAGACTCCCAAACGCAATTCGGTCTATTGCTTGTTGAAGAGTCTCAAGTCTTTCTTCCTTATACCATTCAGGAATGTACAAATGGCTCCACTATACTTGCCTCATTGTCCCTAAAAGGATTGAGACTTTTTACTACACACCTCGTGATCTTATATCGTTAGATGCTTGCAAAATGTTGACGCGCAAGCAGCACGGCCATTCTGTTACCCGTTGTCGTAAGCCAAACGAATATTACAGGCACGATTGGAGCTTAGAGCACTGAACTCTAGAAACCTATCGCTGAGTGGCCTCCACTGCTTTTTATGATACTCGCGCAGTCGTTCCTTCAAATTTTCTTCTCCGGTGACGTGCGCGTTCGGGTTTGCGTCAAGTGTTGTCGAGAAACCCATAAAACCTCCTTTGTTCACCCCGCAGTAATGGAGCTAACTATCAGAGCGCTTTCTACCCCAGAGGAATTTGCGATGGCCGAGGACGTTCAGAAAAGTGCGTGGGGTATGCCAGACATTATGGTCACTCCTAAGGAAATAATGATTGCTATGCACCATAATGGGGGGCTTGCGTTGGGCGCG
>JAKAWJ010000044.1 GCA_021817005.1 archaeon
GCGAGGATTTAGTCGAGCTCGTGAAAGAAGAGATTAAAGATTACAACCAAGATTATATCCGTCTCTTCCGAGAGCTCGGTGTTTCAGCCGACTGGTCCCTGCTATATGAGACAATTAGCGACCGAGTGCAGCGAATTTCTCAGCTTTCATTTCTTGAGCTGGTCAGTCAGGGACGAGTTTACCGGAAGCTCGGGCCGGTTCTCTTCTGTCCAAAGGAAAGAACCACAGTTTCGCAGATGGAACTTAAGGACAAGGTCCTAAAGAGCAAACTCTACCGCATAAAGTTTTCAGAGAAGCTCGTAATTGTCACCACGCGTCCAGAATTACTTCCTGCATGTGTGGCTGTCTTTGTAAACCCCGCGGATGGGCGTTACACCGGACTTGTGGGCTCAACCGTCAAAGTTCCGCTCTTTGGGTACGAGGTGAAAGTATACGAAGACTCCCGAGTCGACCCGACATACGGCACAGGTGCTGTAATGTGTTGCACCTTCGGCGATCAAACCGACATAGAGTGGTTTAGAGCATATAATCTCGAGCTCAGAACAATTATTCAGCCAAACGGAAGATTACTCCACCCAGTTTATGGCGAGCTCACGATTCCGGATGCTAGAGAGAAGATTGTAAGCGACCTGAGGGCTTCGGGAGCTCTCCTCTCCGAAGCCAATATTGAACATGCAGTGAATGTCCACGAACGCTGCGACACAGAAATAGAATTTGTCGTGCGGAAGCAGTGGTACATTCGCTATCTCGATCTAAAGGACAAGTTCCTCGAATTGGGTAGGCAGGTACACTGGTATCCACCGCACATGCGAATTCGCTATGAGAACTGGGTGAGAGGACTTCAATGGGACTGGAATATCTCTCGTCAGCG
Source organism: archaeon (assembly GCA_021817005.1). Classification (GTDB taxonomy): domain Archaea; phylum Thermoproteota; class Thermoprotei_A; order Marsarchaeales; family Marsarchaeaceae; genus JAKAWJ01. The sequence goes on from JAKAWJ010000044.1 coordinate 872, forward strand.
CTTCTTCGGCGTGTACTTTCCACTGTGGTACTGCGCAAATTGCGAGGAGCCCTTGTTTGCAAACCCTGACGAGCTTCCTGTGAACCCATTCAGCGCGCAACCTTCACGTGCTTGCCAGTGCGGATCTTCAGAGTTCTATCCTGAGTCAGACGTTATGGATACATGGGCGACTTCCTCGCTTACGCCTCTCATCAACGCGAAATGGAAGGAAGGGGACGAACATTGGGAGTCCAAAATATTTCCGATGAGCTTCAGGGCTCAGGCACATGATATCATATCTTTCTGGGCGTTCACTACAATAGCAAAGTCGTTCCTGCACAAGGGCAGCATACCGTGGAGGGACATAATGATATCCGGGCATGGGCTCGACCCAAGGGGCCAGCCAATGCACAAATCGAAAGGAAACGTCATGCTTCCAGATCCATTCATCAGTAAGTACGGAGCTGACGCGCTGCGTTACTGGGCGAGCTCTTCGACTCTTGGTGAAGATAACTCATTTCAAGAGAAGGAAGTGGTAGCAGGTTCAAGACTGATCAACAAGCTATGGAACCTCGCTAGATATGCAGAAATCGGGTCCTCGGAATTTAAGCCAACCGAGATCACAAACGTAGTTGACAAATGGATAATACAGCGACTGAATTTAACGATTCAGAAAGCCACTAAAAACTTTGACAGTTACGACTACTACAAAGCCAGACTCGCAGTAGAGGAGTTCTTCTGGACATTTGCTGATGACTATATAGAGTTCGTCAAAGATCGAGTTTATGGCGGTGATGACGCGGCAAAGCAGACCATCAATCGAGCAATTTACGCAATACTGAGGCTCCTAGCGCCATTCATACCATATGTCACAGAAGAAATTTACCAAGAGCTCTTCGCGCATAAAGCGAAACTTTCAAAAATAGGAGAGGCTGAGGCAAGTTCAGTTCACCTGACTGGCTGGCCAAGTGTTGCAGAAGTAAACCAAGCGGAATTGGAGCGTGGAGAGATTGTGGCGAAAACTATTCGTGAAATACGCAAGCTCAAACATGAGAGCCGTATACCGCTGAACGAGGTAATCGAAAGCGCGACGCTGAGCTCATCCTACCGCGAATCGATAAGCGAATCACTCGAAGTTATCAAATCTGCCATTAAGGTAAAGAGGCTGGAGTTCACCGATCATGCGGCTAATGATGTAATAGTGGTTTCGATAAGCAGATAGCGTTCGAGCTACTCGGGCCCGCGTTCGCCGTTCTACGGGTTTCTCCAGAGACCGTGTCCCCGTTCCACTTTTAAGGCGTATGAGGTAAACGCTTTGCAAACTGGGTAAAAGAGTTCATCTTCGAAGGCCATGTGATCTATCAGTCGGTTTGCGAGAACAACCATATCACTGCGTACGTCTGACTGAACTTGCCCCGTAATGGTCAAAGCCAATGCTTTCAGCTTGGCATGGTCCAGCGAGAGCCCCTCCAGAATCAAGCTCAGTCTGAACTCGTGGGCGGCATAGTCTTTGAGCGAACTCCGGCTACCTGTTTTTGCGAAATTGGCAACTCCATCAAGGACTGGTAGCAGTATTCCTTCTTCCGTCTCTGTGTGCGGGAGAAGAATCGCGAGAACCTGTGTGGAAAGCTCCTTGTGTCCGGATGTTTCGGACTCGAGTCTCACAAAACCCGATATCAGCTGCTCATGCTCGAGGTGAAGTCTCTGCGAAGGTTGTCCCGTTATTGGTTGTGTGTCATGGCTCATTGGGTAGGTCTATCTCGCAACTTCTGGAGACTATGAACACCGTTTGGTAGAAATTTGACTTTTCAAGCTTTGTCCGCCCATAGTCTTAGAACAGTCCAATTTGCTGACGCCTGTGAGAGTGCGACGACTTCCGATCAAAATTTTCGTCATTCAGCGAAAGATTTGATGGCTGTTTCAATGCAGTTTCACTACCGGAGTAGTGAGCGTGCCTATGCGCTCGATGGTTATACTGACTACATCGCCTTCCTGTAAGAAGAAATCGCGACGCGCAAGTATTCCCGTGCCTGTACACAAAATGGAGCCGGCCGGAACGGGGTTATCTCTGAAAAGGAAAGCAACCTGTTCGGCTATGCTCCTCCTCATTTTCGATGTTGTACTACTGCCACGGAACGCTACTTGCCCACTTCTCTCTACGATTAGCTCAACGTTAAGAGATCGAACGTCCCCGATTTCATCAGGGGTCACAACCCATGGACCGATTGCGCAGCATCCTCGGTAAATTTTTGACTGCGGAAGATATAGCGGATTTTCAGATTCAAGGTCTCGGGCGGATACATCGTCAGCTATAGTGTAACCCAATATTGAACTGTCGCCGTCCAGTACAACACCCAGCTCGGCTTCTGGAAGCGTCCAAGCCGAATCCGAGCGGACCACAATGGGTTCCCCGTGTCCCACGCACCGGCCGGCGGTTGCCTTGAAAAAAAGCTCTGGTCGAGGTGATGAATAGACTCTTTCGTAGATAGTTTCGTTTCCCAACTTGGGTACATCATCCTCAGAGTACCTCTTCTTTGAAAGCTCGTATGTTATTCCAGAACCCCAGACTTCCGGCGGAGCAAGAGGGATGGTTAGTCTGCCTCTCCGTGACGTGCACGGATATTCCAGAAGTTTACCCAGGTCAAGTTTGATTGCGCGCCCTCCTACGTCCCTCCCTGATGCGTGAGCCTGGAGTGCTCCTAGTACTGAGCCATTTATCCTTCTGACAATCCCCTCCCTCTCGGCGTAACAACCTATAGTTCCTCCCTCGGATTTAACCGAGAATATCTTCAACCAAGTTCGAAACTACTGGGGGACCCTCCATATCAGCCTTCCCGGCGTTGGACATTGCCTCACTCCACGGCACAATTTTCGGAGGTCTGCTGCTGAAACCTGCCGTTCGACAAAGTCACGAAACGAAACGAAACGAATCAGGAATTCAGCGGCCCTCCCCTCTTTGGGTTGCGCAGAGCCAATCAACCGTGAATCTCGCCCTCTATTAGATAGCCCATTCGTAACACCCAGTTGAACCGGAGCCGTTGGCAAAGTCTCTGTAGGCCACTGAGGATGAGTTCGCACCCGACCCATCGCTCTTTGCGAGAGTTAGGGCGGGTCCAAAAACGCGACCGCTTACGGATGCACCTTGACTTAGGAGCTAAGCTGAGCCGAACCCCCAACAACGCGCCATCCAAGAAGAGTGGCCCCTGTAAATGGAAATATCTGGAAGAATTCGCACACGGTATAGCTTTGCATGAGTCACAGCTTCTGACGGTTGAACAACATTTCCGCTCACGTTTGAAACAGGGGCTCACTGCCACTAGAACCTTAACCCTCAAATGTTACCAATTAGGCGTGTCGATTGAGACTACTCCACGCAGCCCTGTAGCACATTCGCTCTCCACAAAGGCTCAATGGCAAATTTCCTGCGATAGTTTTGACCTTGGCAAGCTGTCGAGGAAACTTCCCGCTTGTATTGGAACTGGCTCGATTCCGCCCACCTATGACTTCGCCCGGCGCTCGGGCAACAATACTCGGTGGTAGTACAGAAATCATGAATTACCAAGCAAGCCTATGGTAAAGCCTCCGTAACTCAGTGAAATAATCTCGTCAGGACCCGGGATTCATCATCCCACAGCGTATTTTTCCAAGGCGTCTGCTCTCACTTCAGTTCCGGCTCCTGGACTCTCGGGCAGCTCGAAGTAGCCCTGACGCGGGACAAGCGGATGTTTCCATACATCAAGGAGCCAGGGAACGTGTTCCACCACAAATGAATTCTTGCACGATGCCGCAAGTTGAACGTGCAGAGGCTGCTGGATATTTGTATGCGGGTAGATGTTCAGACCGAATGCTTCTGCCAAATTCGCTACCTCGAGCCACTCAGTAATTCCCGCGACTTTGGTGGAATCCGCCTGCAGAATATCCGCGGCTCCCTGCTCAATATAGTCCCTGAAAGCGTATATGTTATGCAAAGATTCCCCGACTGCTATCGGGATATCCACTTTACTTCTGAGAATCGCGTGACCCCTTATATCGAGCGGGTTGAGCGGCTCCTCGAGCCAATAGAGGTCGAGGTCTCTACACCTTCTGCACCACCTAAGCGCAGTTTCGAGATCCCACTTGGTGTTCGCGTCAACCATCAGCTTTGTTGAGGAACCGATTGCGGCTCTGACCGCATTCAGGCGCTCGTAATCAACTTCAGGGTCGGGGCTCCCAACCTTTACTTTGATGGCCCTAAAGCCTTCCACGCCTACCTTCTTCTTGGCGTTCGAAACAAGTTCCTCCGTGGTCCAAGACAGCCACCCTCCATGTGTGTCGTAGGCCTCTATTCTATCGTGGAAGCCCCCGAGCACTCTCCAAAGTGGGAGGCCAGCGCGCTTACACAACAAATCCCACAGGGCCATGTCCACCATCGAAGCTGCCATCACCGCAAGCCCGTTACGACCGAGTCTGAAATCCCAGCCAAAATTTTCAACAAAGAATAACTCGTGCACTAACTGCTTTCTTCTTAGAGGGTCTTTCCCCAGGAGGGATTGCGCCATGTAGCGGTCGAGCAATTCTTTGGCAAATTCAGAGCCCCCAGCGGTATTCCAGCTGTAGCCCCATCCTTCAAGCCCATCGTCAGTCGAAATTTTGACAAGAGGCAACCCAATGTATGACACCCTATTAATTGAGTCCGCTATCTCGTTCTCTAACCGCACTTTGAGCAGCATGGTATCTATGTCTGTGATGCGCATTGAAGTCTACCCTTTCAGTCTGGCAGCGAGTTATATACGCGATGCGCAGCGGTCAGTAATTCGAGCTCATTTGACGATGGACGATTATAAAAAGCTGGCTGGCTACCAGACGCTCCTATTTTATTTTCAGGGTAGGATTGGCAAAGGTTATCGATTTGCTCTACCTTCTCTCCCGGGAGCAAGTTGGAAATCAAATTTGGATTAAAGGCGGCTCACGAGCAATTCTCACCAGAAGAGCTCCTTAGGCAATGTGAACTTGCAGACTCGTCCGGTTTTGACAGCGCGTGGGCAAGTGACCATTTCCACCCTTGGTTTCACACTGGCGCAAGCGGAGGTTTCGCATGGGTGTGGATGGCAGCCGCTGCCGAAAGGACGAAACGAATGTCTATCGGTACCGGCGTCACGGCACCTATCTTGCGCTATCACCCGGCAATCGTCGCCCAAGCCTTCGCTACTCTGGGCCATCTTTACCCCGGTAGAATCAAGCTCGGGGTAGGGACGGGCGAAGCTATGAATGAGCTTCCGCTCGGTTTCACTTGGGCCACGCTAGGGGACAGAGCAAAAAGACTAGTAGAAGCTGTTAGACTTATTCGCGAACTGTGGACGGGTGAATTCATCACGTTCAAAGGAAAATACTACAGGCTTAACAACGCAAAACTTTACACAATGCCAAAGAAACCAGTGCCCATCTACTTCGCCGCCTTTGGTCCCAAGATGGCCCGCCTAGCGGGCAAGTACGGAGACGGGCTTTACTCATCCCTCACGCACAACACTGAGCACTTTAGAGATGTTATCTTGCCGGCTTTCCGGGATGGTGCGAACGAGTCAAACAGGGATCCCGAAAAGCTGGGTGCCTCAATAGAAATGCAGTTCTCTTACGACGCGGATTTGGATAAAGCAGCGACCTCAATTCGTAAGTGGGCAGGCGCGCTACTGCCAGTGTTCTTCAAATACGGCATATCAGACCCGAGAGAAATCGAAGAAAACGCTTTGAAGGTCGGGGTGGAAGAAATAAAGAAAGCATGGGTGGTCACCGATGATGCCTTCGAAGTAGCAAAGCGCGCGGAGGGCTGTCTCAAGGCTGGATTCAAGGAAGTGGTGTTCATGAGCTCAAGTCCCGACCAGCAGATGGCGATAAAAACCGTTGGGAAGGTAGTGATCCCGTACCTAAAGGAGAACTTTGCTGTTAAGAGGTGAGAACCGCCGTGCTCCTCCGACCAAGCTTGCCAAGCTGCCTAGTCACAGGTCTATTATTAGACTCATCAGAATCATCGCCAGTTAAGATTGGTGAAGTCCCCTTACGACCAAAGCGCGCGGGCCTTCCAGCTCACCAGTGGTAAATCGAATGTATTCAGATACCAAATCTAACTTATCCCCACCCGCTAAAATTATTGACCTCAGCCACACTCTCTACAATGGAATGCCCTCCTGGCCCACTCACCCGCAACCAAGCTTCGAGCAAACACTCTGGACTGCACGGGACGGCTATGCACTCACTCTCTTGGAGCGAATGACAACACATACCGGCACACATGTTGACGTTCCGGCTCACTTTATAGCCGAAGGTAAGAAGGTGAGTGACATTCCCGTAGAGAAGTTTGCTGGGGCAGGGGTTGTGCTTGATCTTTCGCCAAGGAGAAGCGGAGAAGAGATTGGCGTGGGCGCGCTGAAGCAGTTCGACGAGCAGATCCAGCGTGGCGACGTGGTAATGCTTCACACGGGCTGGGACAAGAAACGAGCTATGACGAGCGAGTATCTCTTCGAGTGGCCATACCTCGGTCTTGATGCCGCTAATCACCTGGCCTCCAAAGGTGTAAAGGCTGTGGGCACGGATTGTCTGAGCATTGCTGGCTGGGCTGGAAGCGTTGCGGCGCACGGCCCAGTCACAACCAGCCCTCCTTCCGAAGTGCATAAAGCTCTTCTATCACAAGAAATCATCATAATCGAAGAGCTTGCGCATCTGGATTTGGTGCTCGCAGGCAGTAAGAGTAGAAGGGCGTGGTTCTGCTTTGCTCCTCTAAACATTATCGGCGCGGATGGGGGCCCGTGCAGAGCCCTTGCCCTGACTTGAAGCGCAGTAATGGCATAAAGAGGGGGAAAGGTTGCTTCTGCGACTCTAGGACAGCTGGGAAAGAACCAGTTCTCTGAATTTGGACGAATCGGCCCTGTAAACCACGCTGGCATTTGGCTGTTTTCCGGTTAACCCATAGCTGTCAAGTAGCATAGCCCCTCTCCCTCCGGCGCATGTTTCTACGTCCACTGCCAACGTCTTGGCCTCTGTGACTATCGATTGGTCAAATGCAATCGCCGCGGTCAGGCTGTCGGGGTGCACGCTCCCTTCTGCTCCGCTGCGAAGGCTGTAGTTTAGTAGCGCGGCGTTGGACCTGACGAAGAATTCCGACGCTTTTGTCTTTCGCCTAGCTATATCTTCCCAGTCAGCCTTCGAAATACACGCAGACTGTTCCGCAGTTTCCCAGGGTACAATTGTAACGTCAAAGCCAGCGTTTAACACGATACGCGCAGCTTCGGGATCGACCCAAAAGTTGAATTCCGCAATCTGGGTTGTGTTTCCCCGATAAAAGGCGCCCCCCATAACCCAGAGCTTCTTCACGCGCCGCACGACCGCGGGGTCCTTAAGGTATGCAAGCGCGATGTTTGTAAGAGGAGACACCGCAAGTATCTCAAGTTCGCCAGAATATGCCTTTGAAATCCTGAGCAGAGCATCCGCGGCGAACTCCGAATCCGGGCTTTTCGAAGGTTCGGGGAAGTTCCATCCACCCAGCCCATTCGCACCATGAACTTCCTCTACAGTCTTCCAGATTCCCATTATCGGCCTCCTGGGGCCCAGGAAGACAGGGGCATCATAGCCAAAATATTCGAGCGTAAACAGGGCGTTGCGCACCTGATTCTCAAAGCCAACATTGCCCGCCACTATAGTTACTCCCAGAACCTCGAACTTGCGGATGGCAAGAAGCAGAGCGAGAGTATCATCACTCGCAGTGTCAGAATCGAATAATATCTTGCGCATAGAATTACGTTCTACGGCGCGCGAGCTAAAAATGCTTGCAGTCCATGACGTATGATTACGAGGGCCAATCCCACCGTCCTCGCCTCGGCAAAGCCAGCATTACCTGAAGCGAGATGACAATTGGAAACAAAAACAAGAAGGTAAGAAAATTTTAAAAAAAAGGAAGGAAAAGGGTGAGCGCGGTCAGTTCTTCACTTCCTCCGTTACGGCCGGCTTAACTCCCGCTGTCACTGACTGGGGCTGACCCTCCTCCCATATTCCTACGCTCGTTCCCTTGCCACTCTCCACTCCCTTTACAAACCATACACCCGCAGCCACGAGACCCACAATCCAGACTGCCGCATTGAAGATAATGCCCTGCCCTAACGAGAGGCCAGTAACGAAGAGTGTCACCGGGATAAGCGCACCTATGGATATGAATCTCACTAGGCCCAGGTATGTGCCCCTTCTCTTCGAGTTCCAGAACTCCGCCTTGAGTGTGTCTTCCGTAAGGTAACTGATAGAGATGAAGATATTGGCAAGCACCATCAGCGCGTAGAAGAAGTCCAGATTATTCTCCCATGTGCCTATCGTAAAGTAGGCGGCGAGAGTGAAAAGCACCGTACCGATAAAGGATACGAGAAGGAAGCCTTTCCTGCTCCAGCGGTCGGCTAGCAGCGTTACTCCTATTCCAACAATGAACTCAGTAAGGTTTGCGGTCAGCAGTATTGTAGGAAAGTGAGCCGAAAGCACGGTAGAGCTCGAAGGGAGCACGAGCACGAAAAGGCCATACCCCACTGCGTTAGCTCCGGCTACTGCTACCGCGATAATAAATCTGAACCACTTGGAAGGCATTTTTCCGAGCGTTGGCGCTGTCTGCGCGGTCTTCGAAGAAGATTGACTCTGCGAAATGTTACCAAAGTACTTGGCACTCACTTCGCCCGCCTTGTCATGCTGACCAGTTGCCGAGAGCCACCTCACGGACTCAGGCATCTTCAGCCTGGCAAAGAAGAGAGCAGCCACGATGAGTAGCGCTGCGGCCCCGATCATCTCCCTCTCAAACCGTACGACAGAGGGCGTCGTGCTGTAGACGAAGTTGGTGCTCACAAGACCTACAGTGGCTAGTACAACTCCGCCTAGGTTGATGCAGTTAATCTCCCAGAACGCCGCTTTGCTTCTGTGCTTGCGAGGCATTATCTCATGGGTGGCGGTCATGATGGTATTCATCTCTCCGCCAGCAGCTAGTAGTAGTATCGCGAGGAATGGCAGTGTGGCCGCAAGACTGGATGTGAAGGCAATGCCAACCGCGCCGATTGCGTATAGGGTCATCGTGAGGTAGAATGTGGTCTTTCGGCCAATTCTATCAGAGATTGGGCCAGCAATCATGATGCCGATTATGAGCCATAGTGGAGCCCAGATAAGGAGGGCCTCTGCGAGGGCGCCACCTACACTGAACCACGCGGTCGCGTAATAGGACATGCTGTAGATATAGTTTTCAAGGAGCATTCCGAAAGAAAAAGCAACCAAGCTCCAGGTGTGGACCGAGGTCCACTTAGACTCCTCTAGGTTGGACACGAGTTCCGCGCTTTGGGAAGCCATAGCCCGCCCAACCGGAGAGCCTCTTAAGCACTCCTTTCAGAATGAGGGAAACAACCCAGACTCTGCGAGGGTTATTAGAAGAGCAATTCGTTCGTGGCGCGACACCCTATTTACGAGTCGTAAAGCTCTGCAGCTGGCTTGGCCAGAATCAAGTAGTTGGTCTCCATGTACGGCGCAATAGTACAATACGAGCACGTTGCCTGAGATCGCATTCAGTGGGTTCCTGAAGGGAAGACAATTCCCCTAGCCTCCCAGTAGCTGGGCTGAAGGTAGCGGAGGAAATCGGGATTGTTACCGCGCTCGATCGCGCTGTAGTATGCAAAATAGTAGAGCGGGATCAGCTCGGCAAAGTGGTTTGCAAACATGGATCCTCCCCGTAGGTTCACTGCGTAGTCCTCGCCGTAGCCTCCATGACCCACTACCCAGGTTTTGGCTCCCACAATTTTTGACGCCTTAACAAGATCCGCTACCCTCTCCCTTCCACGCTCGTCGAGAAAGCTGTCTAGTGCTATTACAAGCGTTGAGTCGTCGAAAGCCATCCAGGGGCCATGAATCAATTCTTCTAGACCGATACCTTCAGCCGTTACATAGCTGGATTCCTTGAGCTTGAGCGCAGCCTCCCTTGAATTCACAAGACTCGGCCCTACGCCCGCGATAAATATTTTGGAGCTGGAGCTACAATCTCGCGCCACTAGTTTTGCGGTTTCCTCCGTCTGAACTAATGCAGATTTTAATCCACTCTGAACCTCGTCATATAACGAGGTTGTGCGGATGGGAGTTTTTGTTCCCGAGAGCTCCAGCATTACACTTCCTAGTACGAGGACCGCCGCTGCCGCGTCAACGTATGCCCTGGTATGGCATCGTGACCTGTCTGGTCCAGGACCTACGACAAGTGATTCCCCCGCCACTGAGGTTATCGGGCTTTCAGAATAGTGAGTTACGCAGTAGGTTGAGGAACCCTGGGCTTTCGCATGCCTGAGTGCGTCGAGCGTGGTCTTGGTTACGCCGCTATGTGATATTCCCACAACCAGCGAGTCCGTCAACTGGCTTTTGGCCTGAACAAACTCAAAGGCCTCACGGGCCTCGAAGTTACCCCCGTAACTGCTTAACAGGCTCGTTCCAAACGCTCCCGCGTAATATGCAGTGCCACAACCCACAAAGAATGTCTTTCGACGATTAAGCGGACGCGGCGCCTGCAATGTTTGCTCTACGCTCACCCGGAAACTCTCGGGAAGAGTGCGGATCATTTCATACATCCAGAAAGGGTGCGCGGTTCTGTCCGGGATTGGAACCGAAGGTTGGAGGGTCACAGCCAGAGCAGCTCGTCAAACATAATTAAGCTTCGGGTATCAGAATTCATGAGCGCGTCAGTATGCATCCAGACTAGCGGCCACAAGATACCGAATAGAAATCAAAGCCTGCCCATACCCCTTTAGCTAATCCATTTTAAAGCCCACAAATCAGTTTCCCTTGGTACCCTTAAGGGGGTGTGAACCTCCGATCTACAAAAAGGGGGTGTGAACCTCCGATCTACAAAATCTAAAATAAAAGCGTGTGCACCCGTGAAAAAGCTTGTTACTGTAGTAGGCGGCAGCCGCACCGGACTTATTCCTCTTTGAGTCTTGCGAACCAGAACGGTTCAGAATCCAAAGCCTCGGTTTGCAGGGAGAGCATTCCGAGATTTTTACTTTCAGTACCGCTGAATAGCCCGACTGAAAACAATGGCGACGAGCTCGACAAATTCGGTCCCAAATACTATTCGTGACGGTTTCAAACGGTTTGATCTTCAAGAACCACGACTGGCGGAGAACTGACGCCTAACTTGGTCTCGCGAACTGCATTTCTTGAGAATGACTAATCCAAACTCGAGCACGCGGAACTAACTAATTTGTTCCAGCACGATTTTAAGACTCGACCCCTACCAATCACAACAGCATTACTGCGGCGCGTAGCTTAAGGAGCTCACTCAACCAAGTTTTTACGAATGTCCGAGCGAGGTTCAAGACTTCTTTACATTATTGAGAATTCCCTGCACTACACTCCTTGCTCTTCCGCCCAACTGAAACAATCCCTCTCTGCCTTAATGCAGAAGCATACAGGAATCAAATGGTTCGGTTTGAGAGTTGCGAGTAACAACATCCAGTTTGACGTCATATTACCTTTGCACTATGTGCATGAACGCAAATTGACATTAGATTCGATATCAAAAGCACTGGAATCGGAAATCGGAAAAATACTCACAGTAGTAGAGATATCACCAGGTTCTAGCCCCTGTCCCACTGAGGCAGTCCCGGAAGTGTTTCTTAGCCGGTTTAATGAGGAGAGGTACTGGGAGGCTCATGAAATTCTTGAAGGTTGGTGGAGGTATGAGCCAAACGTCAGCACAAAGCGTAACTTGCAGGGCTGGATCCTGGTATGTGCCGCGCTCGTCCATCACCAGAAGTGCAGAGACTCGGTGGCGCTTGAAATCCTTAAACGCGCTTCTTTACTCCTCTCGCGCGTAGACACAGGGACACAGCTTGCTCCCGGCTTGGATTCAGCGAGGCTATTAGCGACTGTTCGATCACAACTTCGCAGAAAGACAGTTGAGCCATTCAAGCTCTGAGGGTCTTCGTG
>JAKAWJ010000009.1 GCA_021817005.1 archaeon
GCGAGAGGCCGGGCAGGTTGTTCTTACGCATTGCCGAAGCTATGTATTTTTCGATGCGAGACTTTGAAGCGTCTGAAAGCGGATTTGGATTCGGCATGACGAAATATGCGGAGGTCGCGCTTTAAGTTTTGTGTGCTGCGGCACTCTTTGGCGCTGCGGTCAGTTAGACGATCCCTGTGCATGACATCGACGGAAAGAGCGCACAATCGCCGACCGTGTGGAGTTCAGGGACTGGGATAGCATCTACCCTGACCCAAACTGGAAGCGCTCGTGCAACTCGTACCTAAAATGAAGGTTTGGATTTCATTGCGGGAGGTCTGGATACCTCACTGGCTCACCTATTCAGCTGTAAAGCAGAACTGGCCCACCTCCGGGGCGGAAAATATCGTCTTACCCAAGCGCGGAATCCACAGCAGCTTTCGGGTTTGACTAGCGCCAAATTATGCGCGGCTATGTCTTGTGTTGTATCGGGATGCCACCGGAGCTTCGGCGCGAATGGGTCTACAAGTAAGGGAGGAGCGCGAACGAGCGTTTCGGGATTTGCCTTAGGGTAAACGCTAGATTGCCTAGTGCAAGCCTGTAGCGTATTCTTTAGACGAGACCTCGAAAGATACTTCAAGAACGCGTCTTATGCCTTGGTGGTAACATGTGGCCCAGAGAGTAGCGTCACCACTCAGCTTGAAATAGGTAGTGACTCAGGACAGAATCTCCAAGTGCTCGCGACGTTTTTTGAGTTGCTCAAATGCACATTCGTCGGTATGGCGTGCTCCTGAGGGAATCTCTTTCTTATTGGAGGCGCCGAAGACCTCAGTGGAAAGATACCAGTCCCATGCGTCATTGGTCACGGTCACGATTTTGCCTAGTTCGGGATGGCCTTGGGCGACCAGTAGCGCCGCAGCAACATTGCACCCGGGGGATGGGCCGTAAATCTGGTAGGTCTGCTGATTCACGAGTGCGATTTGTGCATGGTAAATACGGGGTGGCACTTTCCCCGGAAAGTAGAGCGCGAGCGCAAAGGATATCATCCCCGTGTGAGGCGGGAGCTGGCTAGAAGCATGTCCGCTCCAAGGCTATCATCCTGCTTGGTTGGGATTTGAGTTGATAAGAGTAGTTTTTGGCCGGAGCATTACCGGTCTTCTCTTATTCCTGATAGGCTTGGGCCTGTTTATTCTCTGGATCTTCCTAGCGCTCCTTTCATTCTTCTTTTTCTTTATACCTGCTTTGCACGGCTTCTTTTATCTGGCTCTTGTAATCCTTCTGGCATCCCTTGTCTTTATCGCTGCGGGTGCGCTCACGATGGTGCTCGGAGCGAAGATTCCGAGCGGGCCCAGACGGGTAGAAGCTTGGTCAAGAGGATGGGCGAGAAGGCAAGTGAGAACTGACCAGCTCGAATCCAGCGAAAAGGTAGGTGACATCTTTGCCGCTATCCTAGTGCTCTTGATTCTTGCGTTCTTTGTTGAGAATCAGCTAAGGAGCACAGGATTTTTTACTGAACGATTCGGCGGGCTTGAGCAAGTTCTATTTTACGGGCCCGGGCTTCTAAGCGTATTCGTCAGTCTCTCAAGAGCAGCATATGGCAGAAGAAATGCCTTGCGGCCTTACGAAGCGATGAACCTCCTCTTCGTCTCAGTCGCCTCATTCTGGTTGCTATCGATATTCCCTTTTAGTTTCAATCATTTGGACGCACTCTTTCCGCTTTCTGTGCGGCCCTTCTTCTTCTGGTCAAACAATACAGTCGGAGCGCTGCTCATTCTCTTGGCCGGGATTGCAGGGCTTGTGAGCGCGCTCTATAACCTGATTGTCTACTCTATAGTGCGGGCAGAAAACGCGCCCTACAGATACCCGTAGACTACCCACCGTATTTGCCGCTCAGAACACGCGTCGGTGACCACCTAGTTAAACAGTGAGTGCCGCTGAACTGGCCTGTTGGAGAGCGAGAAGTGAATGACGGTGCGTCTCTAGCGCCAGTGTCTGGCTGGAGTATTCGAGAATATGGATTGATGTCAGTGTTTTTTGCAAGTAAAGGTTGTGGTTGATGGACATGGAAAAGTAGTTGGCGACCAAACCCGTCAATGCGGCTTGAGAGGTTTGATTACGTTATCATGCGAGCCCTCTAGGGTGAGAGAATCACAAACTTCTTTACCGCCGTCGGTCGCCCATTGCAGTGCGGTTGGCCCTTTTCAGAGACCAATATTGCCTGAATTGTGTATTACGGGGATTCGACCAAAATTTTTGGTAGCGGCTGGAGAAGTTCAATCGATGCGCTGAACTCTGGAACCAATCTAAAGGGGATCCTATCTAAAGGGGATCCTAGCAACGTTGGGTGACATGGGGAGGTTGCAGTATCCAGTCGCTCCGGACGGGTCACTTTCCGGGCCTATTACCGTAGACTGCTATCTCGAATTGTATAAAGGTTTGAGGGTTGAGGAAGCGTTTCAGTCAGATGGCTATGAAATAGAGAGTTCCAGAGAGAATTACGTTGTGATCTCAAGGAAAGAGAGATGGCTGCATAGCCTTGCAAAGTGAGAACTGGCGCACCTGGGTCGCCGAGCACTGTGCCGTTCGGCATTGTTACCGAAGTTATCCTGCTCACCCGCAAGGTTGAATTAGGCGGCTGATAGGTTAACATCAAAAGACTATAATCGGATTGCCAGATCGTACAAGCCAACCCCGTAAAGCTTGGGCCGGTGGACCGAGGCAAGCTGGCCCGGGCCAAACATGGAAACCAGGTGAGTGCGGCGGACGCACACCATTTGTCCGCCGAGGGTGCGCTTTCGCTCTTGTCCAGAAGACGCTATTCGTGAATAATTTGTATAAAAATCGTTGCATATTTTGAAATTTACTTATACGCTTGGCACCCGCATTACTGGGTATGGACTCAAAATTTGTTGCGGCTGCGATCGTCATAGTGGTTCTTGCAACGTCCACTGGGTATTTTGCCTACGCCTATTCGAGCACCAACTCGAACTTGAGCTCAGAGAAGTCTTCGCTTAACGAGGCGCAGACAATGCTACTTAGCGCGGAGCGAAGTCAGCCCCTTGCGCTCGCCATGAGCCACTGGAACGAGATAGCCATTGAAAACGTCAGCGCCGTAATGAGCGAGTACGCCTCCAACGCTACTCTGCACTGGGTTGGTGGCCCGCTGACTGGGATTTACTCCGGCACAAGCCAGATTTCTTCAACATGGTCCAAATTCACGTCGCTCTACGAGGCAGTATTCTGGTACGCCATTAGCCCTCCTTCCGTGACCAAGATGGGCGGCAACTACGAGGTGAGCGCCCAGCTACAGTTCGTGGTGTCCCCGTTCACTTACCCCATCCACACCTACATACTCAACGTCACTGAGACTTTGGTGTATTCACCCGCGGCCCGGGGGTATGCACTTCAAAACGAGACATGGTCGGTCAAACCCCTGGACTTTAGTGTGGCCGTTCCAGGTTATCCCACTAGCCAGGCTCTGGAGACGGAGTTGGCGCTCTCAGAGGCTTACGGCCACTATAACGCGATAGGTATAGAAAACGCAAGCCTGATAACCTCCGAGTACTCAGCCAACGCCTCGCTTGCGTGGCTGGGCGGACCACTTACTGGTAACTACACCGGCCCGAACCAGATAAACCAGACGTGGACCAAGTTCTCCAATCTGTATGAGTACGTTGTCTGGTACGCAATTAACCCTCCGAGCGTAACCATAGGTGCGGCTTCAGCGAAGGTTGTCTCGTATCTTCAGTTCTTGGTGTTCCCGTTTCCGACGTCCACTAATCCGACGCCCCACTCCCTAGTGCTTAATGTAACAGACACGCTCACACTCGTCTACAGCACGTCCACTGCCTCTTGGCAAGTTCAATACGAGATCTGGATGGTTCACCCGATATCTGTCTCAAGTGTGGCACCAGGTTACTCCCAGTCGGAGTACAGCTAGGTACCGGCAGGCCTCATCGGCCTTCCCCTTTTTTGTGGTTGTAATGGTGCTCACCTTCTGGTCTTTCGCCGAGTTGAGCTCTGCGATAACCGTGGTGGTATCAGCTTTCTTAGTGGAACAGTACGTAAGAGGTTATCTTAGACTAAAAAGCCGTTTTCTTGCAGGGCTTGCGGTTCTTTCGTGTCTACTCGGGTTGCAAGGTGGGGTCTCACTCTTCTTCTATATTCGGCTTTCAAGGGTCTACGGCGAAGGTCTTGGTCTTCCTTTGCTCGGGTTACAGCTGATTCTGCTTTCGGGTATAGCCGTATTTCTCTGGCTTGCAACGCGCTAGCGTGATATTAGAAGCCACGGTAAACGTCCGTTTCCGGTTTCAGGAAGGGTTTGGAGGCACGCCAAGTTTCGCACGTCTCTAGCAAGTGGCTCTGCTCTAGTATCTTCGCAGACACAGAGGAACCCCAGGTCTACTGGTTCAGCTCCCCTACCTCGTGCTTGGTTTACCGTAGTGGAGCCGGGTGTAACACACGCGGTGGGGTCTGCTCGGCTCATTGTGCAACTGTCCCAGAAATAAGCTTGGCCCGGACGACCCAGGAGTCGGAGCGACCCGAAAAATTCATTGTCTCGCTATCCAGAGCAGCACAGCAAAGCCCACGAGATCAAGGATTCCTATCACAAGAAGTGGCGTGGCCACGGCGGAGGAGTAGCTCTGCGATAGTCGGTAATATGAAAACACTGAAATCAAGCTTTCTGCAAGAAACACACCTGAGATCGCCGCAAGTCCCTTCAGAAATGAAGACCGGACTTCCGTCAGGCGGCGAACATAGAGCACGAGTATCGAAGCAGTTATGATAACGCTGAGAACCCCTACCCCAAGATCAAGAGACCAGACAGCACCTGTCATGTCAGCCAAGCACTCCACTTTTACGGTCGAGACCTTGTCTGGGCTCAATCAGTCTGATAAACATGTCCATGTTTTGCTGAAAGCTCTTGGACGGAAAGTACAGCATCCCATAATCAGGCCCTTCGGCCACTATTAAGCCGTTATCCAAGAGCACCTTAAGGTGATGTGATACAGTCCGGTAGTTCAGGCCAAGGCTCGTGGAGAGCTGATTTGCGTTCGTGGGTTTTTCACTCAGCAGCTTGAGTATCCTTGCGCGGGTTGGCCCTCCCCTCGAGCCTACCAAGACCCACCACATGAGGTGCTCGGTGGACCTGAACTTTGAGCCCATTATCCGCATGTGCTGCGTTCGAGGATACGTATTTGCCTTATGGACCTCGGGCCAACGTGCTTGCAAGTTATGCACGAGTACTTCCTTTTTACCACCCAGTTTACATGCTTCTGCGATGCGTGGTGTCACCCACACGGCCGTGTGCGCGAGCTGCAGCACCTATTTCCCGGTGGTCGTGCATTGTTACTCGCGACCGAGGCGAAAGGGATTGGTCTCTTTCAGGCTTTCTCCTGCTCGTGAATCCTAATGAGTACAAGACGGTATGACACTGGGTTGCTCAGATAGTGAGCTCGCAGTGCACGTCGTCGAAGCTTTGGCAACGGTAACTTCGCAGATTTGTTCCGGGTTCAGAAAGTGGTCAACCGATTTTTTGCGTACAAGTGTACCTGCCGATAGACATGCAAAAATACATGGCAGACCACCTGTCAAGCAATTTGAGACACTTGACTGCGACGCCCAGCCCGCCAGCCCGAAGAAGAGTTTTGCAAACATCTTTAACGAAGACGGTCTACGGTATAGCTTGGTTGAGGCGTTGCGACCACCGACATAACGTGAATTGCGAATTGCTTGAACCCGAACGAAATTTCTCGCTGTGCCCAAGGAAGGCGAGGTCGCACTTTCTTAGCTTCCGGAATACTTTAGAAGCTATTGGAGGCATGTTTGATAGCATCAGGGAGCTTGTAAACTGCACTAACTTCGGGTGAATCGAGACTTGGGGTGATATCAATAGACTGCTATCTCGAATTGTATAAAGGTTTGAGGGTTGAGGAAGCGTTTCAGTCAGATGGCTATGAAATAGAGAGTTCCAGAGAGAATTACGTTGTGATCTCAAGGAAAGAGAGATGGCTGCATCGCTTGACAAACCGAGAGACTGCGTCAGAGAGGCTTGCTTCTGAGCTCAGGTTGATAACGGGTATCGGATTGAAGGTGGCAAGGAGGCTTCGGGGCTCTGGCTATCATAATCTATCCGCTTTGCTGAAACACCCGCGCTATTCTGGACGTGCGCGGAGTGTTCAGGACATATTTTCGAGTGTTGCGTGGGAGGATCTGGTCAGCCGGACAGCGAAAAGGCTGGGGCGTTCAAATCCCCTTTACTCGCTCTGCGCTTCTCTCGTCTCCGAAGAGGACTTGCTAGGCATAGACATTGAAACGCTGGGCCTGTCGGCTTGGAGAGATAGTATTTTTCTTATCGGGGTAACCTCTGTGTGCGGTGATAAGACACTAACCAAGCAGTTTTTCGCAAAGAGTTTGGAAGGAGAAAGAGAAATCATAAGAGAATTTCTGGAGTGGTCGGCGAGTAAGAGGGGTTTTGTGACATTTAATGGTGGGAATTTTGATATTCCATTCATAACTAAGCGAGGGCACGCGCTACTCAGAGCGGAGCCCAGTTCCTTTACCCTTCTCAAGAGGATGAGTGAGATTCCCAATTTCGATGTGCTGAGCCTCTCTAGGGGAAGCTGGAACGGGTTGTTGCAAAATCACAGGCTCAAAACACTAGAGGCAAGTTTGCTTGGCTTTGAGCGGGAAGATGACATTCAGAGTTCGCAGGTACCAGAGTATTATCTCACATACCTCGCCTCTGGGAACGCGGGGCCACTGATTCCCGTGGTTAGACACAATCTCACTGATATAATTTCAACATTTGGAATTCTTGCATTAATCCAGCAGAGCGCGCTTCCCTAATCCAGTTGGCCCTTTTTTGAGGGTGGGGGAAGTCCGGCCCTCTCGGGCGGCTGCCGCAGAGCTTTAGAGCGCGAGCATAGCGCCATGGGGGCCAATCCTAATGCTGGTCACGATATGAATGGTTCTGGGAGCGAGCCGAGATTGCGTTGAGCCGGGATATGCTAAAGCAAAACTGGCTGGAGTGGTTTGCCCTAGAAAGCCTATAGATTATCGAGCAGCCAGTTGCAGATGATGCTGCGGGCCGTAGTGGCGGGCGTCCTACCTGGGTTTCGCCTGGTAAAGGACGGTAGACAGCGCAATCTGCGACTCGCACTTTATCGACTGCCTGTTCGCGCTCCTTTGCCGACACTAGACCTTATTTCGATGTGGGCGCATCGATTTCCCATGAATCTGGGTACTTCGACATACTCCTTCTGGCACTTTGGAGAAACAAAGCAGCCGTTAGCTGCGTATCTCGAAAGCGCAAGCTCCGCTGGCTTCGAAGGCATCGAGATATTGGAAGATAATGTAGAGAAGGCCGACAGGGATTACTTCCTTGAAATCAAGCGCAGGAGCTTCGAGCTGGGGCTCCCTATCTACTGCGTTTCAGTCCATAACAACTTCGTGAAACCAAGCAAGGACGAACGGATTAAAGAAGTCGAGAAGGTGAAAAAGTGGATCGAGTGGGCAAGCCTTCTCGGGGCGTCCGCGATAAGAGTCAATTCTGGCAGATGGGCGACCATAAGGAGTTTCGACGAATTGATGGAAGCCAAGGGGGTTGAACCCCCGGTTCAGGGTTACAGCGATGAGGAGGCCTTCGACTGGGTAAGAGAGTGCTTCGAGTTGCTTCTTCCCGCCGCAACGGAAAACGGCATCATACTGGGTATGGAGAACCACTGGGGTCTCAGCCGAAATGCCGAGAACATGATCAGGTTGTTCAAGAGTCTGCAATCTCCCTATTTCAGGGCGATACTTGACACAGGGAATTTTATCGAGAGAACATACGAGCAAATGGAAGCCGTAGCCCCGTACACTGCAATGGTGCAGGCGAAGACCTACTACGGCGGCGGCGTCTGGTATTCCTTGGATATCGACTACCCACGCGTCTTCGGGATAATCAGAAAGGCGGGGTTTAACGGGTGGGTGTCGCTCGAGTTTGAGGGAAAGGAAGAGCATGCGACCGCAGCAGCGAAAAGTCGAGAATTGCTCTGGCCGCTAGTTCATCCGGCGTGAGCATCACATGGAAAGGCTTGCGGTAGGGTTGATTGGCTGCGGCACTCTCTCATCCTATGCGCATGGACCCGCACTCCGTAAACTCGAGAGAATGTACGAGTTCAGGGCAATCGCAGACATAGACCCGATCACGCTCAACGCTTTCTCCAAGCGCTTCGGAGTCGATAGAAAGTACACTGATTACAAAGAAATGATTTCCTCGGAAGACTTGGACATAGCCATCGTGGCCACTCCAACTCCTACACACGAAGAAATCGGACTTTACGTTTTGAACCATGGGGTAAACCTCTTTATGGAAAAGCCATTCGCTCTAACTCTTGAGGGAGCCCGCAACATGATTGAGGCTTCTGAAAGGCAGGGTAGAGCTCTTCAGGTGGGCCACTGCGTCCGTTTTTGGCCAGGTTATGTTCAGATCAAAGAGCAGATGTCAAATGGGGACTACGGTGAACCTCTGCTAGCGAAGGCCCACAGGTGGGGGACAATGCCCGCCCCTCTCTGGTACCGAGACCCCGCGCAGAGTAATGGCGTGGGACTTGACGTCGCAATCCATGACCTTGATTACCTGAGGTGGCTGATAGGTGAGCCCAAGAGCGTCTATGCCCAGGGCAGATTCGAGGGCAAACTCCCGATGACAGTGCAGGCTGTGCTGGAGTTTGAGGGGGACGCTATAGCTTACATAGACGCAAGCTGGGATTTCCCTCCGAGCTGGCGCTTTGCGACGTTCTTCGAGATTATCGGTACCAAAGGAATGGCCCAGATGGACAGCAGAGAGAGCACCACCCTAGAAGTCTACACTGGCCACACTTCTTCAGCTAGCTCTCCCAGGGAAGACGACGCCTACACCCGTCAACTTGCGGCGTTCTGGGAGCCTGCCCGCGGGGGGAAGCCGGTGCTGCCCGCAACGGATTCATACAAGTCGCTTGAGCTAGCGCTGGCACTGAACAAGAGTCTAAACGGCGCAGGGCGGGTTGAGCTAAAGAGGGAAATTGCGCAGTGATGAGAATAGCACTGGTATCATTCGCGCATGTTCATGCACAAAGTTACGCGCGCGTTTTGACCGAGCTTGAAAAAGATGGAATCGCTGAAATGTGTGCAGTTTGTGACGATGACAGTAGGAGGCTGGCTCTTGCGAGAGAACGTTTTGAATCTAAGAAACTATACAGCGACATTGAAGAGCTCGCGCGCGACCCCGACGTCGACGCGGCCATAGTCACTTCCGAAAATACAAAGCGCGCAGGGCTGGCCATTTCCCTCCTTAATGCGGGAAAGCACGTCCTTGCGGAGAAGCCAATAAGCTCGAAGGTCCCGGACGCAGTGCGAATGGTGCAGCTCGCGAGTGAGAATGGGCTCACCCTCGGGACCGCTTTCCCCATGCGCCATCACGATGCTCCTCAGTCAATGAAGCGCGTGCTTTCTGACCTCGGAGGGATCCGCTCCATATCAAGCGCAAACCCAGGACGCTTTCCTGGTCTGTGGTTCGCCGACCCGGGCGCTTCGGGTGGCGGAGCAATCATGGACCACACAGTGCACGTTGCGGACCTTGCGAGGTGGTTCTCTGGAAGGGAATTTAGCGAGGTGTATGCACTCCGGGGAAGAAGCGTAGCGGGAGAGGGCTCGGGCGAAGGCTCCGGGCTAGTGCTCTGCAAACTCGAAGACGATACCCCTGTATCCGTGGACTGCAGCTGGTCCAGGCTCGCGGGATGGCCCACTTGGGGGAACGTTTTTGTGAGCGCCTGCGCAGAAAAGGGGGCTGCAGTTCTCAGCGCATTCAATGAAAATCTCTGGACTGTAGTCCAGGGTAGCTACAAGTGGTCCTACTATGGGCCCGACGCTGACAAGAAAATGATTCTCGACTTCGTCAGAGCGGTAGAAAAACACTCCCAGGCGCTGGCTACAGGGACCGATGGGCTCAGGGCTCTTGAAGTCGTGGCCGCGGCGTACGAGTCCATAAAGAGGCAGCGCCCGGTCAAGATTTCGGAGATTCGGGGCTCCGGCTCATACTAAAGTGAGCAAGCGAGTGGGCTCATGTGCCGCGAGGCCCGGGGAAAAGAACGAGTTCATCTAGAAGGGCCACGGGAGATGAGCAATCGGAGTCTGTCGCGAGCACAGTCAGGCGGAAATCATCAGCTTCGTTCTGAGAGCACTCTACGCACTTCCTCGCAGGTCGTGCTGGGGGCCCCGCCCAAAAAGGGGATAGAGGTTATATTCTTATCTGGTTGCTTAGGCGTTGTGCCAATGATATGAACGAGTCCATATTTCCGAAATTCGACCTGAATTCCGCGAAGTCTGCGCTTGTTGTGCAGGCGCACCCAGACGATGCCGAGATTGGCGCTGGTGGGACGATTGCCAAACTTGCAGCCCGGGGAGTGGAGATTAACTATCTCACCGTAACTGACGGACGTGCAGGCACCCACACTCGGACCGTATATCCTGAGCAGCTCGTTCCGATACGAAGAGCGGAAGAGCAGGCCGCCATGAAGGTTCTGGGTGCAAAAAACGCCTACTGGCTCGACGTCAGAGACGGAGAGCTCGAGCCTTCGATTTCCGTCAGGGGAGGCATCATGCGCGTAATCCGAACACTCAAACCCGAAGTGGTAATTACTCTGGACCCGTGGCTGCCTTACGAAGCCCACCCGGACCACAGGCACGCAGGTATGATGGCTTCTGAGGCTGCTCTGCTGTCACAGTGGCCCTATGTACATTCCGAGCACTACAGTGAGGGCCTGCAGAGCACCAAAGTGCAGGCGATTGCGTTTATGATAACCTCCAAACCAAATACCTTTATCGATGTCACAGACACTTTCGATAAAAAGCTATCTGCAGTAAAGTGCCACTGGAGCCAGTTCGGCGACAGCTGGTCCAATTTCTCTCAACTGCTGAGAGTTCAGGCTGAAAGAGATGCAAAGCGCGCGGGAATGTCGGGCGGGCTCGCGGAAGCGCTCAAGGTTCTTTCTACCGCTCAGCTCCACGTAAACCAAAACGCCGAGTATGAGTAGCCAGTCCCGCTTGGTTTAGCGACTGGCTGTCGGCACCGGCCGATTTTCGGGGCTTTGGGAGAGCCTCAGGTGGTTTCGGAGCCGGCTAGGAAGCACGCAACCTCTCTTCCGTCGGCCAGCCCCCGCAATGCGGGCCGTTCACGGGCGCAGAGTTCGATCGCAATCGGGCACCTGGCGTAGAACACGCAGTGATCAATGCCAGGCGGTTCCGACCTGAGAGATCTGTCCTTGGCCGCAGGCGCGTCGCGTCCTGGCACATGAACCCCGCTTCCGAGCGTAAGACCCGGAAGGCTAGAGATGAGCGTGATGGTATAGGGGTGCAGGGGCTTCTGAACCACAGTGTCGATAGGGCCCTTTTCTACGACTCGCCCTCTATAGAGCACGTATATTGTATCAGAGATCACGCGAGCAGTAGTGATATCGTGCGTTATGTAAATGATGGAAAGACCTTCCCCGTCTCTCAGTCTTTTCATGAGTTCCAAAATACCAGCTCGTATAGAGACATCCAGCATGGATACCGGCTCATCCGCAATAAGTACTTTCGGTCTTACCGCGAGCGCTCTTGCAAAGGAGACCCTCTGCCTCTGTCCGCCGCTCAGCTCATGCGGGAACTTCTCTTTCATCTGCTCGACTGGTGTGAGCCCTACCAATTCCAGCAGTTTCTTGGTTTCGTCTTCGAGTCCTTTGGCGTCTGCTTTCGGACGGTAGAGCTTCAACACTTCGTATATCGAGGATTTGATTTTCTTGTGCGGTGGAAGGGAGGAAAACGGATCCTGGAATACGTACTGAACCTGTTGCGCCGCAAACCTTCGCTTTGTGGACTTGTCTTGGAGAGAAGGTGCATCTCCAGTGTCAGTTCCAAAGTAGCTAACCCCTCCATTGGTCGAAGAGTACATTCCTGCGATCACCCTGCCAAGAGTTGTTTTTCCCGAACCGCTTTCTCCAACTAGCGCAAGAATTTCGCCTTTGTGGAGCTCCAAGTCAACTGATTCAACGGCCCTGATTACCGTTCGCTTAAGGAGTCCTGTCTTTGCCTCGAAATGCTTTGTAACTTTTTCAGCTTTAAGGACCAAGGGCTCATCCATGTCTTTCCGTGTCCCCTTTATCTATAGAGCAGGCAGGCTACTTCGCGCTCGTCTCCAACACTCACCGAACTTGGTACTTGGCTCACGCATGCTGTCATTCGGTATTTGCATCGCGGGTGAAACGCACAGCCAGTAGGAAGAGTTACGAGGTCTGGGGGCTCTCCCGGTATTCCGGCGACTCTCTTTTCGCCAGTAAGCCGTGGAATGCTTGCCACGAGTCCCGAGGTGTATGGGTGTTTCGGAGAGCTAAGTATGTCCTCCGACCTTCCTCTTTCAACAACCCTGCCGGCGTACATCACGAGCAAATAGTTGCATATTTCTGCCAGTATCGAGATATCGTGAGAAATCAGTATCAGAGTGAGACCCATTTGCTTCTTCAATTCTGCCAGCATCGTCATTATGTCTTTCTGTGTTACGACATCGAGCGCTGTCGTAGGCTCGTCGGCTACTATCAGTTTCGGGCCGAGGCTGATGGCCATAGCTATAATCACGCGCTGCTTCATACCTCCGCTTAGCTCATGAGGATAGGCGTCGAGCACGTTATGGGCGTCCAGCCCCACCTTGGACAGGGAATCCTCCATAACCCTGCGGGTGCGGTCTCTCTCCGCTTGGTCAAGATGGGTCTGCAGTATTCCGGAAAACTGATCTTTGATTCGCATGACTGGATTCAGGGAGTTCATTGAGCCTTGTGGGATGTAGCTTAATTCTTTCCATCTAAGTTTCCGCAACTCATCATCATTCAGGCTCAGAACGTTTCTTTCCCCAAACGAGACTCTTCCCTTGGAAATAGCCGGCGGCCTGAGCAGGGCTAGTAGGGCGTTCGCAAGCGAAGTCTTCCCGCTGCCTGACTCCCCTACTATGCCAGTTACGTCTCCTGGAGATACCTTGAAAGATACCTCGTTCACCGCCCGAAGCAGGCCGTTCTTCGTGACGTAACCCACCGAGAGGTCAGTGACTTCGAGCAGGTTGTCAACCGGAGACACTTCGAGAGTGGGTATCACGACTTCGATAAAGGTCTTTGGCCCCTATTTTCACGAATACGAAAATTGGCAATTCTTGGACCTGCTATCCCCGCAGCAATTCGGGTAAACATGCTGACCATTCGCCCAGTCAGTGTGATAACAACGATTCGGGGCGGACAGCATTCGGGCAGGTGTTTAGCTATACGCTCAGTAAATATACGCCGAAGACAAATTCAGGCTTGAGATACTCGGTCCGTCCCTTGACATACATCTAAATCAACAATTTGTTGAAAAAGGTTTAAGAGCAACGTGGGTGGCGAACGAGATAGTGAGTACACGAATGAGACAAAAACGCGCATGGCGAAACGGGATTCTTCTTGTTTCGCTAATGCTAGCTATGGCAGCCCTGCTTGGGCTGAACTCAGTTTCAACCGCACTAGCGCAGAGCAATTCAGGCGTGACCACAGGTGGGACAGTATATGTTAGCGGAGGAGGTATAGGCCCGTGGACGGACAACTTCAATCCTTTTTCGCCGACCGCGGTTGACCCAGCTACTATCGGACTGCTTTACCAGACCCTGATTTACTGGAACCCATCAAACGGTACACTTAATCCGTGGCTTGCTACCGGATGGACTTTCAACAATGCCACAACGCTCACAATGAGTATCAGGCAGGGCGTGAAATGGAACGATGGCGTAGCCTTCACAGCTCAGGATGTGGCTTTCACGTTTAATCTCCTTAAGCAGTACCCGGCGCTGGACACTTACGGCGTCTGGAGCGTGCTTAGCAGCGTCACAGCACCCAATAACAACACAGTAGTATTCACGTTCTCGAAGCCGGCTGCGCCGTATCTCTTCTATATCGGCTATTACGTGCCAATAGTACCTGAACACATCTGGAGCAGCGTAAGCAATCCAGTCACATACACCAACTCCCAACCAGTCGCCACAGGTCCGTTCAAGCTGTACTACTTTTCTCCATCGGAGTATATTCTTTCAAAGAACACCGATTACTGGCTGCCGGGTAAGCCATACGTGAACTATGTAGTAGTGGTTGACGCCCCTTCGAACACCCAGGCGCTTGCCAACCTTGAATCCGGCAAGTTTTCTTATGTGCCGATGTTCGCGTCGAATCTGAATAACACTTGGGTGAAAAGCGACCCAACCTATCACTACTACTGGTTCCCACCAATCGCAGGTTACCAGTACTTTATGCCGAATGACCAGATGTATCCACTGAATAACCCGGAGGTCAGACAGGCCATCGCCTACGCGATCAACAACACTCCAATCGACACCATCGCCGAATCGGGTTACATGCCCCCTGTGGATTCCATTGGAATCAACCAGTACGAATGGCCGACGTGGGTGAACTCCACTGTCGCCGCTCAGTACAACTACTCGACCAATGTTGCAAAGGCTGAGAGTATGTTTTCGAGTATGGGCTTTACGAAGAATTCCAACGGAATTCTGCAGACCCCCAATGGCACGGTAATGTCGTTCAACTATGTCATTCCATCTGGCTATACCGACTGGGTGTCTGCCGCGCAGCAGCTCAAGACACAGCTCGCGGCTGTGGGAATACAGATTAACATAGTGGGCGTTTCAACCTCCCAGTGGACCACTGATGTTCAGGATGGTGACTATGGCTTCTCCATGGAGGAAGCGGTTAACGGGCCAACGCCATTCTACGAGTATAACTCCATCATGAACAGCGCCCTGACCGCTCCTATCGGTTCAACAGCGACGGGCGATTGGGAGAGATTCTATAACAGCACCGCAAACCAACTGCTACAGAGCTGGTTCTCCACTACTAGCAACACCCAGGCTCAGATTTACGCAAGCAAACTGGAAGCAATCTTTGGTCAGCAAATGCCAGTCATACCTGACGTGGCCAGAGTTCCATTTGGAATATTCAATTCCACGGTATTCACAGGTTGGCCGTCACCAAGCAATCCCTATGCAAGCTCAGAGCCGTGGCAGGCTGAAGGCATGGACGTGATATTCCAGAGCATTCACCTCAGGCCGCAGTACGCGGCGCTTGCGACCGTCGCGCCAGTCATCCCGAGCGCAAGTGCAACCAGCTCCACCTCGCCATCCTCGAGCAGCCCCAGCCCGTCAAACACAACTACATACGTGATAGTTGCGGTTGTCGTGGTAATCGTGATCATCATAATAGCTGCGGTGCTGCTAATGAGAAGGAGGACGTAGGCCCGGCAAACTCTTCCACCTTCCTTTCCTTTTTTTCTATTTATGTCTGGACGAACGAGCTACCTAGCCAAAAAGACGGCATATCTCGCAGTTGAGGTTTGGGTTGCGCTCACTATCAATTTTGCAATTCCGAGATTGATGCCAGGAGACCCCGCGAGGGTCCTGCTTTCAAGGTACCTTCAACAGGGAGTCGTGTTTCCGCCGCAGACCCTTACCGCTTTCGAATCCCTTTTTGGAATATCCCATGCGCCGATATATGTCCAGTACGGACAATACTTGGTTAACACGCTCACCGGAAACCTCGGCACATCTTTTACGTACTACCCCGCTTCGGTCTGGAGCGTAATCAGATACGCAGTGCCCTGGGATATAGCGCTTCTTGGAGTTGCCACACTTCTATCTTTTGCTCTTGGCACCTTTCTTGGTCTCTTGGTGGGCTGGTCGAGAAACGGGAAACTGGACTCCAGTCTAACATCGGTCTTTAGTTTTCTCGGAGCGTTCCCGTATTTTTGGGTCGCGCTTGGCTTGCTCTATACCTTTAGCTTGGTCTACAAGGTATTCCCAGTTGGTCACGCCTATGCCCTGAACATATTGCCCAATTTCTCATTGCAGTTTTTCGGGTCCTACTTATACCACGCTTTTCTGCCCGTTACGACACTCCTTCTAGTCTCGCTAGGAGGATGGCTCCTTTTGACCCGAAACACAGCGGTCACGAATTTGTCGGAAGACTATATGCTCTTCGGGCAGGCCGCTGGTTTGAAGAAACGTAGAATGCTCATATATTATCTCGGAAAGAATTCGATACTGCCCAGCCTCACCAGCTTCTCGATTTCCTTGGGGCTGATCGTTGGCGGAGCAATTCTTACGGAAATTGTGTTTTCATATCCAGGAATTGGGTACGTGCTTTACCAAGCTGTTCTTAACGACGACTATCCTCTCATTCAAGGAATATTCTTTGTAATTACTGTAGTAGTACTCGTTACAAACTATATAGTGGACCTGATCTACGGCTTTATTGACCCGAGAGTGACAGCAACTGCTTAGCAGGGGCAGGTTGAACGAGAGCGGGATATGGCTTACTCTCTCGTCCACAAAGGGAAGAGTCGGGTTCGGAATACTGCTTGCGCTCGTGGCTATTGCGCTTGTGTCTCCCTATGTTGTTCCGAGTCCGGAAAAGGCCTACGGCCAGTACCTCCCTCCTTCAGCCAAGCACTTGCTCGGAACCGATTACTTCGGATACAACGTTCTTTCCTGGGTGCTCATCGGCTCCAGAGTGTCACTGCTCGTGGGCTTTCTCGCGGGTGCTGCCATCACGGCCATCGCTCTCGCAATGGCGGTCATAGCAGGTTATTTTGAGAAGACAATCCTGGGTGAACTCTTTAGCGCGATAATCAATGTGTTCCTGGTTATACCTGCGCTTCCGCTTTTGATAGTGATTGCATCCTATATTGTCACCCAGAGCGTATACCCGGTAATCTTCGCGATAGTGATTATAAGCTGGCCTTACCCCGCGCGTATTCTCAGGTCGCAGATATTAACCCTCAAGAATCGAGAATTTGTGCTCGCTGACAAGGGATTAGGATTGAGCGACTTCCAGATAATCAGGAGTGATATACTTCCGAGCCTGTACTCAATAATCTTCTCCGTGTTCCTTTTCGGGACAATAGGTGCGATTCTGACTCAGGCAAGTTTGCAGTTCTTGGGCCTGGGCGGAGTGTCCATCGTAAGCTGGGGAAGCATGCTTTACTGGGCACAGAACGAAGAAGCCCTGTTCTCTGGCGCCTGGTGGTGGTTCCTACCGCCCGGCATTATGATCGGACTAGTGGGAGTGGCGCTTGTGCTCATCAATCTCTCGCTTGACGAAGTCGTAAACCCCAGGTTGCAGGCGCTGAAACTATCCAAAAAAGCAAAGGAAATCCAGAAAACCTTTGCTGCGAGCTGAGCTGAGATAAGATGGGCTCATCAGTTAGTCCGCTCGAGCGGTTGAGCCCTCCCCAAACTCTCTCGAAACCATAGGGTCTGCCTTGGTTCATCCTGTGGAGTAGTCTGGCCGGAACCTGAAAGTCGGACGGTCCAAAGACATCCCGACTGCATTGAGCTGGTTCAGGAGAGCTCCTCTGCCAGGAATCTCGCTGCTTTCCCTATCGCGTCGAGGAAGTTTGAGTTCTTGGTAAAGCCGTGACCTTCGTCCTGATAGACAACATATTCAACCCTTCTGCCAAGCTCTCTAAGTTTCTCAACCATCTGGTCGGACTCTCCTTTTAC
This sequence comes from archaeon, assembly GCA_021817005.1. Lineage (GTDB taxonomy): Archaea > Thermoproteota > Thermoprotei_A > Marsarchaeales > Marsarchaeaceae > JAKAWJ01. The sequence goes on from JAKAWJ010000009.1 coordinate 17,561, forward strand.
GACTCTGGGGTCATTAGCGCCCTGAATAATCAGCATGTTCGCGCGCACGTTCTGAACATATCCAATTGGAGAGCGCGATGCTAGGAACTCAGCTTCTGTGTCCGGATCACCCACCCACTTCGCCATAAGCCTCTTCCAGTGAGGCGGAACCGCTTTTGCAAAGGTTATGAGGTTGCTTGGGCCAACTATATCTACTCCCGCCTTCCAGTAGTCAGGCAGTCTCGTAACGCAGCTCAGCGTAGCGAATCCTCCGAAACTCCCTCCGAAAACACCTAGCCGTCCGGGGTCTATGTTCGGCCTCGAGGCGAGCCATCTGGCAGCTGCTTCGAAATCCCTGAGCTCTGCCCCACCCCAGTCATGAAATATCTTCCTTTCGAAACTCTTTCCGTAGCCGCTGCTCCCGCGGAAGTTGATTGCGAGAATGGCAATCCCGCGAGAGAGAAGAAACTGATACAACCCGCCATAGGCGTAACTTGGCCGCTCCTGGCTTTGGGGCCCACCATGAATCGAGAGCAGTCCGCCAAATCGTCGACCATCACTTCTGGGCTCGTAGTAGAAGGCAGGTATTTCTAATCCGTCAAAGCTTCGGATCTGCACGTTCACCGGTTCCAGAAGATATTCCTTCGGGACATGCCCAAGCATGGACTCGGTGAGTCTGATAGGCTTCCGCGTTCGAAAATTCACAACATAAATGTCATCTGCCGACCGCGGAGTAGAAGCGAGAAATGCCAGCCGCTTGGAGTCATTCGAAATGCTTAGACCGTGCACTACTCCCCTTGGAATATTCTGAAGAGGTTTCGCTGGGCTGTCTCCTGTTTTTACATAGACCTCGCTGTAGCCTCCAACGTTTATTGAATAGACAAGAACTCTACCGTCCTTCGAAAGAGCCATGTCTTCGACATCCCAACTAGGGGTATCCAGCCATGCGAGAGTCTTTGTTTGTGCATCAAGAATGGCAATTCCTGTATGCTCTCTCCCGAAGTCACTGATTATGTAAATTCCCTTCCCGTCGCGCGTCCATGGTCCTGTATAGAACCGAGTTTCGGGCGCTTCCGGCGAAACCTTTGCAAGCTCTCCGGTTTTGGCGTCGACGACCCAGATCGCGCTTTCCACCACGCTTACAACTTCGGTGAGCGATATCTTGGAATCGTCTGGCGACCAGTGTCCCAGCGAATAGTAACCGGGTCTTTCAGTGAGCTTTCTTCTCAAGCCCGTCCTAAGGTTGTGCACATATGGAAGCATATTTGCAGGGGAGCCCTCATTTGAGGCATAGACAATCTCATCTCCCTTATGATTGAAACATTCGGCGCCGGGCTCGCACCTTACCCCCGGCCCGCCTGCGATTCTTACTGGCCAGCCCTCCTCAAGGTCGAAAGTATAGCACTGAAAGTTTTCGCTGCCCACTGGGTCAGCAAAAAACACAAGCCTTCCTTCAACCGGCGAAGGATAAACGGCCCTTACAGATTCGTTCACGTATGTTGTCAGCTGGGTGTGTTCAAACCTTTCACCATGAGGGCCGTTGTAGGGCCTGAGCTTCCACAGGTTGAGCTGGCCACTGGTATCTGCTACGCATACAAGGTAAGAGTCATCAAAAGAAAAACTCGCGCCCGTATAGCGCCGGACAGCAAAGTACCTTTCAGGCGGGAAGCGGATATCGAGACTCGCTTTGGAGCCCATCATGATGCAGATTGCCGCAGACCTGCTAAAGAACTTTCCCCATGGAACCACCGTTTTTCCAATGAGCACGTCAATCGAGGAAGGCTGGCCCAACTCGTTCGTTAATAGTTCAGGAAACAAGCAGATTACTCGCTTCCTCCGTTAGCGCACAAGCGGCTCTGTAATTCAGAGCGGGTCACGTCCGGCGGCAGGACTCAAGAGCTTCCGTAATTCCGAATTCAACGGAAGTAGACTGCGCAGTGCTCCGGAGAGCTCTCTAGCGTTTAAAGTCTGCGAGAATTACCCTTGCGCAATTATAGCCAGGCATTCCAGAAACTCCTCCGCCCGGATGTGTTCCCGCCCCAGTTATGTAAAGGCCCCTGATTGGAGTGCGGTAGTGCGATAACTCCGGAATTGGCCGGTAATAATACATTTGTTCGAGGGTTGGGTCTATGTGCTGAGTGTTACCGCGCTGAATCCAGAGCCTCTGTTCAAGGTCGCCCGGAGTCTCAACCAGGGTGTCGATAACAAGCTCCGGTATGTCAGTCCATGTTTGGGTGAGCCTGGACATTATTTTGTTTTTTGAATCTTCTTTGAATTTCGCATAATCTTTCTCCCACGTCATGGGAGACCTGTCCGGAACGAACTGCGCCCAGCAGTAGAGCACGTGTTTACCCATTGGCGCAAGCGAGGGGTCATACGTGGTAGGGAAGTTTACCGCGACCAGCGGCGAATCCGATAGACGCCCACTAAAGTTCGCAGTGTGATACGCCCGTTCCACCTCCGACAAAGATGAAGGCGCCAGGAGCTTCCCAGCACTTCTGCCGGGTCTCGAAATCGCGCCCTCCCTCAGCTCCGAAGGAACAGCGTGTAATGCAGCGTGCATCGTCATGCCGTAAGAAGTTATTCGCAGGCTCTCAAGTTTCCTGACTATGGAATCTGGCAACAAGTCCGGTTCCAGTAACTTGGTCAGTGCCACCTGAGGGTCTAGCGCGCCAACTACGACGGGCGCTCCTACCTTGGAGCCATCCGCAAGCTCGACCCCCGCCGTCCGGCCACCTTCGACAAGAATTCTGCGCACTTCCGAGGTAAGGAAGACTTTACCTCCCTTGGCGAGCAGTGAGTCCTTAAGAGATTCGCTCAGTCTGCCGGAGCCTCCAAGTGGTCGCTTTAGACCCGTGCGGTAGAGCATTGTGTGCATTATCGCCATTAGCCCGGTGCCTGGCAGGCTCGGGGACATGGTCGAAAATATCAGAGAGAATAGCGCGGCGAGAGATACCCTTACTCTCTCGTCTTCAAAGTTCTCGTTAATCAACTGATTAGCGGACATGAGCACGGTCCTCACCATCACGTTGAAGTCCACTCTCGAAGCCTGCGGCATGGCAGAGAGCAGTGAACGGTTACGGAGGAGTGTGCCTATTCCACGCACCCCGAAAAGCACGTCCATTTTCGGGGGAGCGTCGAGCATCAGGGCCTCAAGCAGCGCTTCCTCCTTCATCCATTCGTCGCAGAGCCTTGAGTAGCTCTCAGAGTCACGTTTGGAATACCTTGCAAACTCCTGAACCGTCTTATCGAGTGCCGAATAAAACCGCAGCGGCCCACCCTGAGATTCCGGAAAAGGCACTTCAAACATCGGTTCGATAGAGATATACTTCAGGCCATACTCGCTCAGCTTCAGGTCCTCAATTATTGGGGTCCTTTGTATCAATATGTGGTCTATGGCCCCGCCATTTATCTTGAACCCCGGGGTATTTGGAATAAGTTCTTCAGTGGTGATGCATCCACCCACGAGATGTCTGCGTTCAAATACTCCCACTCTGAGACCGGCGCTTGCCAGGTAATTTGCTGCTACAAGGCCGTTATGGCCGGCGCCTATCACTACGGCATCGAACTCCCGATTCATCGCATGCAGCCTTTTGCAGCTGAAACGCCAGACGCTTTTCAGGTTTCCGTATAGCTACGCTTCAGAATAAAGATTAGTGAGGTCGATTGGTCTTCCCCGGCGGGCTTGGCTGGGGTTCCTGTCCAGCTGAGCGCCGCCGGAGCGCAACCGCTCTCCCACCGACCCCAACAGATTTCAGGCTTTTCACGCAGGAGGAGGTGAAGTTGGAGGCTGAAGGTGGGACAACGATGCGTTCGCCGCGAAGATCAGCCATCCGATACTCGACACCAGAACCACGGCCGCAAAGAGGTATTTCCAGGCTTTCGCTTTCAAGGTAAAGGCGGGTAACGAAAGTATGGAGGCAACTCCGAGTCCCCCGTACAGCAGCGCAGCCTCTGTAGGTGCAGTGGTCAGGGTGTACTTTAGTATAGCCACTCCGTCAACTAGCAGGTAAATCCCGGTTACCGCCGCGGCATAAGAAATTTCCCTTAGGCCGTTGCCGAGAATTAACGCAGCCGCGGTGCCAATGAGGAGAAGACCTCCCACCGCCGCTGGACCCCCGAACAGCACATTGTACACGCCTCCGCCAAAGTTGAACGGCCAGAGCAAGCTGATTGAGAGCCCGGTAATGAACAGGAATATGCCGATTAGGCCAATCATGATCGAATAGCCCTTTGCAGCAGGTCGGTCAGGCTCCTCTACTGCGTCGTCGGCTTGCTTTATGTGAAGCCGAAGTGCTCCGATCCCGATCAGCGCTCCCCCTGCAGAGAGCGCCCACATCATCCCATCCAGAAAGTCGTTCGTAGGTGCTGCCATTTTTGGTCAAGTTATTATCTCGCGAATGGATTTAGAGCCGAGCGGGCAAAGGTCCACCTAGGTCTGCAGCCGCAGCTATCTGTGTATGTATATGGACATAGTTGCGCACGACTTTCCCTCGCGCCATTTCCCTTCCGGCAGTTTCCCCCTTCAGATCGTCTTAGCTTGGACAGTGCCATCCTCAATGGAACAGCTTCAGGGGGGTCGCCACACATAACCTTACGGCCGCGAAAGGAAAGGGGAGAACCGAGCTCACAACCGCTGGACCGCCCTGCCTAGGCAGCAGGGGCCCGCGCGAGAGCCAACGCCTTAACGAACCCTCCGGAAAATTCCGAGGTTTGCACGCTGCACCCGTATGCCTCCAAGAACCCTTTGAGGGCTTCAAGCGTGCATTCCGCAGCTGCTTCGCTGTACCCTGCCCCCGCGAGGAGTACCTCAACACTTCCTTCGTGTAGATTCACGTCAAATACATCTAGCGGCATCAATTCCTTGTTTTTCCGTAGAAACTGCACAAGCTCTTCGAGGGTTGGGGCGCTGCCTTTGAGGAGCTCCCCCATGGTTTTCCCGGCCTGGTGCCAGATGGCGTGGATTTCTTTCTTCGAACTTTTGGAGGCAATCTGAAGGCTCTTGTCCAAGAGCATTTCGGGAACTGGTACTGAAGACATTGCCTCAAGCACATCGAATATCTGGATTATGCGCACGGCTTCGTCGGATGACTTGCCCAGTCTCGAGATCTTGAGATAGGTCTCCACGGCCTCGTTTGAAATCGCGTATAGCGTCTTGTTCTGCCGTCTCGCCTCTTCCCCGAGCGTATGAGCGAGCCCGTCATCCACTGCAAGATTGATCCGACCCATGACCCCGGTCAACAAAACGAAGTAATTAATGGTTTTGCCCATATCTCGCAAACACCGAAAACGTTAGAATCGTAAGACGCCCTCGTCGGTGGTCTGATACCCAAAATACTAGGATTAGTAGGTCGTCGGCTCAGCGCCGTAGATTACGGCAGTTCCGCCTGAGGCTTGACTAAGCACTCAGGCAGTTTTTGCTACCCTGCCTCAAGTTTTTTATATCTGACGCTCTTAGGAACTTTCAGGCAATCCAGTCAGATGCAGAAGTTGCCCAAGGCTGTGGAGTATCCAGAGCGAGGCTTTGCTGGACACGCAGAAATACGCTCCTTGGCACAGATGCTGTTCTGGCAACCGATCCGGACCATTTCAGTCCCCTCAAAAACGACACGGTTCTTGGACTGAAGCGGGTAGACTTCCCCGCATATCGAGTCGTTTTGGTGCAGATAAGAAAATCTGAATTCTGGAGCATTTGTGGTGACATATCTCGAGCTCTCTAGAAACCGATCTTTTGAATTCCGTCGGCAGAACTCTGGCTCCTTAACCAGAGCTGGTCAGGTACAACATTTTTGTAAGATTGGAAACCTTTGGCAACCATACTGGCTGAGAGCTACGGGGGGGAATGGCAGGTCTGAGAGAATCCTCATAACGCTGGCTTGAGGTGATGAAGCACTATACTGTCCAGGTCTACTACCCGTGACCGCGCGAGTTCTGCAGTAACATAGCCCAGAGAAAGCTCCGCAGGATAGACAATCTTTTCCGTCGAAAAAGTCCCGCAAAATACTGAGTTAGTGCTGCTGACCTTTCCGAGGTAGTGAATGTGACCGAGAAACAGATAGTCATCGCATGCGACCGAGTATCGCACTCTGACCGCTCTCGAAAGCAGACTCGGCATTGCCGATTGCAGTTTTTTGGCAAAGCGGCTTCCCATTGTCTCAAGGAGCGGCGAAAACCTTCCTCTGCCTTCGATATTACCGTGGGTCATGAATAGATTGCCACACTTGAAGAAATCATGATTAGCCGTTAGTGTATCGAGGCTGCCGACAAAGTCCCTGAACACCTGCGATGCTGCAAAGTCGTTATCCCCCAGAATCAGGGCCGTCGACTCGAGTTGGAAAGGGTAGTTATCCAAGAACTCCCTGTAATACTTGACTAGCGCATCCTTTGGCGCCTCGACCACGTCGCCCAATAGCACTACAATATCCGGTCGCTCCTTTCTAATTATCGAAAACGCCTCTCTGCTTCTTCCAGCTGGGTAGTGGATGTCAGAGAGCACGAGCAGTTTTTGGGTGGTCAAAACATCGTCAGCCGAGTTTACAGTTTTACCGCGAAAACAGTTTGACCAACCCAGCCAGGGAATTAGCGCTGCGAGTGCGACAGCCAGCTGTTCCCATCGCCAGCGCACCTCCCTCATGCCCGCACTCGGCGAGGTGACGACCCATTTGATTGAGTAAACCACGCGGAGCACGCAAATAAGCGCATGGACCGCGCTTGAGTGTACACCGGGAGTCGAGTGTCAGTTCGTGAAATGAATTCGTCAATGACTTTGAACCGGTCCGGACCTCTCAGTAATCAGCTTGAAACCGGCAGATTGCTCGACCAGCTTCTGATTGAAGAATTCGATTATTGCTTTGTAGCGCTTGGCTCTGTGCCTGGGCAATCCCTCCCGGCTGTGACCGTGCGCGCCCTTCTTGAACACAAGAAGATATGCCTCCTTTCCAAGGTCTTTCAGCACGTTGTAGAACATGAGCGACTGGTCAAGCGGGCACCTGTAATCTTCCAGGCTGTGGATGAGCAGGAGCGGAGTGTTCACCTTCTCAGCATGGAAGAGCGGACTGAGCGTGCGGAAGTTGTCATCCTTTAGGGGTTCGTGTCCGATCAGTTCTCTATCGAACCAGAGCCCGATATCGCTGAATGCGTAGCTTGTGAACCAGTAGCTTATGCCGTTCTCGCTTATCGCCGCCCTGAACCTGTCGCTCTGGGTTATAGCCCAGTTGGTCATGTAACCTCCATAGCTGATTCCTGTTATCCCAATAAGCTTGGGATCCGCATCGTGATTGCGCGCGAGAGCCGAATCCAGACCCGACATTATATCCTTGAAGTCTTCGAGGCCGGTCTTTAGAAGTACCGCAGAGGCAAATTCTTCATCGTAGCCGTCGCTTCCTCTGGGATTGGTGTAGACTATCGTATACCCTCTTCCGGCCAGAATCTGTGCGGTCATATTGAAGTTGTAGCCATACATGCCTTTTGGTCCCCCGTGGACCATCAGCACCACAGGACTCTTCGCATTGCCCTCGGGCATCCTAGCGGGCTTTATGAACCAACCGTCCAGCTTCTTCCCGTCAAAACTCTCGTACTGGAAATGGTTCGCCTTGGATGGCGAGAGCCTCTTCAGCACCTCAGCATTATAGTTAGTGTATTGTTTTAGCTCGCCATCAAATACGTAGACTTCGGCTGGCTCTTCGGGCTTTTCCATGGTAAGAACGACTTTTCCGTCCAGACTCACGTCAAAGGATGTGACCCACGAGTCATGCGATACAAGAATGCGGGGGTTGCCGTTGGGTTCAACCACTTCCAGAGTCTGACGCCCCTCACGCGCGCTCACAAAGTAGACCCTCCCCGCTTCTCCAAGCTTTCCCAACAGGTTGTCATAGACCAGCTGTTCTGTAACTGGCTTCACACTCCCGCCTTCAAGAATGTGCAGATAGCGGTGTTCGGTGTGAGTCTTTGCGTGTTCCTTGCCATGGAGCAGAATTCTCTTCCCGTCTGAATCAATCGCGTTGTAGGCGCAGTCAGAGAAGATTGTCTCAGTTTTGCCATTCTTGTAGAGCAGGATGTCTATTCGCTCGTAAGGATTCTCCGACCTCGGAGCGTTTAGCAAAATACCGTCTCCATGCCAAGTGGCAATCTGCCAGTAAGGGATCAGTATAAAGTCGCGAGCGATTTCTTCGAGCTTAGCTCCGCTTTCAGAGTCATGCACGGAGAGCACCACCTTCGCCGAATCAGTAAAACCAACTTTGTCGAACCTGTACGGAATCCCGTCGTGATAGAAATAGTCCTCATCATCATTTCGTTTGGTTCCCGCAAGCAGCAGTCGCCTGTCGTCCTGATTCCATTCGAGAGAGATGACCTCCTTGAATTCGGCTAACCTGCGCGCGCTCGTTGTGTCTGTGAACGCGACCCAGAGTTCGGCGGTCTTGCCGTCCGCCACCTGGCGGACAAACGCGAGCTTCTTTCCGCTGGGACTGAGCCTTGCCATAGATGCATTGTCTATGAACTTTCTTGCTCCTGTTACGAGATCATCTAGCACTATAGTGTTTTCGTACTTGTTACCCTTCATGTCCACTCTGGTCAGAGTGTAGGCTATCAAGCGACCGTCTCTCGAAATCTCAGGGTCAGAAGGATATGCCAAAAGGGAGAAAGTATTCTCATCCCACTCGGGGCTAAAACGTTCTTCAGCTGGCACGGCTCAGGCTAACCTGCCCCGCATTTATTGCTTACTCGGGAGTCCGCATCATTAAAGTCACAACTGACAGATTTCGCGCTCGAATCCAAAAAACAGTTGCTAAACGGGAGCAAAAACCAAGAATCGGGCTCCGGAAAATCGCTGAGCGATATGTTAGTTTCGCTGCCCCCAAAGGAGCGATTCACTTCCTTTAGAAATCTTGAGTAGACTTGCGATTCATGGAAAGAGTGAGTCGGTAATGGCCGGAATACCACGACCACTAAGAAATTCGGCCTTGTAACGGCGCCCGCACGGCAGCCCGGTGCCAGGGGCGAAGCCACAGTCCGTTTTGCGGGACAGAGAGGCTCAGCGGACTAGTGAAATTTTCAGCTGGATACACGCTCCGGGCGAATTTTGATTATGACCCTCTCCTGGTCTGGGCCATGATAGTCATATTTCCGGCCGTGATATTTCATCGACAACTTGTCTATGTGCTCCTCGGCGCCTTCTTTCGTTATTTCAACAGCCTTGCCACGTATAATCGCCTTGGAGTAGGGGTTGTTCATGTCGAACACGCACAGCGCAACCCGAGGGTCGCGTTTCAGGTTGAGATAGCGCTGCCTGGTAGTCGTGGCGTTTATGACGACCATGTCCCCATCGCGTTCCACCCAAACCGGGGCGACCTGAGGAGAGCCGTCCGGCATGACCGTTGCTACACATGCAAAGTTTTTCCCATCAAGCAGTTTCTTAGCCTGTTCCGTCAGCTCTACCATAAGTGCTTTGTGCAGAGGTGATTGATTAAGTTTGGCGAGGGTATCCATTTCCGAATAAGTTGGAGTCCTAATGAGACGCGAACAAAACCCCGCAAGTCGCTACACAGCCAGCTTAGGGGGTAACACTTACACCGGTTCGGCCACAAGCTTTATCGGAAAGAGCCAGAAATCACGCAGGACTACCCATATGCGACACTCGGTTGGATATTTTGCGCTTCTCGCACTGGCGCTTGCCATGTTCACCCCCTTAGCACACAGCGCTGCGGCGCAACCCTCTCTTCCACCGTTTTCGATATACGGAACCCCTGCACCCCCAAGCAATTCGCCCTTCCTCAACAGGACGGGCGAATACTGGGGTCCATATGCCAAGTCCATTTACGTGACATGGTTTACTACAACAGAAGCGGAAATCGAAGCACTCGTAAATGGCTACATACAGTATGACCTCGGCGGAGTCAGCACAATCCAGCAATACAACCAGCTACTTTCATATGCTCAGGCGGGCCAAATAGGCCTGAACGCGACTCCGTATAACGGCATTTGGTTCATAGGATTCAAGTATAATGCCTATCCATATAACAGCACACAGTTCAGGCTGGGCATACAGCAACTTGAGAATTATCAGGATATCGCAGCCGCGTTCGATGATGGGATTCTGGGCGTTGCCTCTCCGTACTATCTGTATCCAGGGCTCTATGGCCAGTATTTTACTTCCCAGCAGCAGCAGGCTTACGAGAAATATGGGGCGTTCAACACAAGCGCCGCGGTCAAAGATTTTGAGGCTGCAGGGCTGGTTGACCATTCGGCTCAGGGCTACTGGTCATACCCTAACGGGACAAAACTGGTCCTGCCTTTCTATATCTGGGACTTGGGGGTTGAGTTGGATCAGGCGTTGATAGCTCCGCTCATTTCAAACGCTGCTTCGATCAATCTTACGATAAATGAAGTGATTGTGAGCTTTTCCACATTTGTTTATGACCTCCTGCCTGGAGAAGATATGGGCATGTACCTTGCCGAATTCGGCTTCGGTCCTCCGGCTGAGCCCAACTGGTTCTGGCTTCTTCTTTCGAATTCCCCTCTTGCAGAGTATTACGAGCACTACGACAATCAGACGACTTGGAACCTGATCAACAAGCTCTATTTCGACTCGAGCTCTATAGCGCTTGCCAAACAGTACGCGAACGCGGCGGCTGTCTACTTGCAGGAGACCGTGCCTTTTGTCACGATAGGCTGGGCCACCTCGCTAGTTCCGGCGAGCGCGGTGGGCTGGTCTGGAAACATACTTCAGGGGGGCGTGGGTTATGTATTCCCCGGAAATGTGCACCCAGCGAATTCTACGTTTGGCGGGCTCTACAGGTACGGCGATATTGGGCCGCTTGCGGACCAGAACATCTACACCGAAGTCACCGGCCCGGATGAGGCAATACTTGCGATTGAATGGACTTCCGGCATGCAGCTCTCCTACGACAGCTCGAACCTGTTCCCATGGGCCGTTTCCAACTGGACAATCAGCGCGGGCTCGGGGATGATGCCGAACGGCCACCCCTACGATGGCTCTACGATCACCCTGCACCTCTTGCATAACGCCGTATGGCAGGATGGAACGCCTCTGACAGCTGCCGACCTTAATTTCACGCTCTGGTACTTTGACTCAGGAGGATTTTCTGCGAACCCGTACAACCCCAGCGTAGACACAATCGACTTCGCGCCCGGGCTCACCATGAATCTCACAGCTGACACACTCTCTCCTTCCCCCACATGGTTCGGAAATCTTCCTGGGATGGTGGGTACCTACGTACCCCCCTCTGACCCTTACACCCTGACGATATACATGAACACCACCTCTGTCTTTTCGCTCTACAGCGCCTATCCCGCGATTTGGGAGATGCCAATCATGCCCGAACATGCCTTCTACAATGTCACCGAGGCACGCTACTCAACTGAACCTGTTCAGGATTACCTCAGCCAGCAGGTAATGGCCGGGGCCTATATGTTCCAGAGCTGGAGCGAGACTGCCAACTATGCCACTCTTATCTACTTCCCGTCGTATTTTCTCGCAAACCCGTATTCGTATGTTGTAACGGGTAGCCAAGGAAGCACGGTAGATTTCGGAATGAACGTCACTGTATACGGCGACCACGTGGTGCAAACGGCTTCGGGGTATTCGGCTACCTTCAACAAAGTGGACAATGGAAGTGGCACGGTTTACATTTTGAACAACTCTACTCTCTCAGAGGTTGCTACTGCGCCGCTCACTAGCTCTGGAAACGGTGGCTATACCGCCGCGATAGACACTTCCAGTCTTGCTCCAGGCACTTATTATCTCATAGGTCAGGTTAACTGGACCGGTGCCCCGTACTATTACTATGATGGAGGCTCCACAACTCAGCATAACAGCTATTCCTATCACGAGTATGGGGTGCTCGTAGTGACGCCGAAGAGCACCGCTAGCAGCACTCCCACCTCTTCCTCGGTTGCGCCGTCAAGCTCCAGCACGACGAGCACCCAGACCCTGCCGCCAACCACTACCGTAAGCTCGTCAGTTTTGCCTGTGATTTACCTGTCGGTCGTCATAATAATAGTTGTGATCATCACTGCACTGGCACTTGTCTTGAGGAGAAGACCCACGGCCAAGGCGTCTACCTAGCACGAATATATCCGAGGAGACCCAGTCCTCCACAACTTCCGCATCGCGGTATCCTCTGGAAGGTGGCTTCAAGCCGACGCACATGATATCCACTTTTCCCTTCTCATATACACACTACCTTCGCTCTAGCGCTCGGCCGAAAGCGGGCGATTTGGTCCCGATTCGCCGTTTCCTCGCTGCCTTCCTGACATTCTAGTTCTTCTGCTTTACGTAAAACTCTCCTGCGGGCGAGCTCAGCGAATCTGGTGCGATACCTCAGTAAATCCACCTGAATCCGCTCGCACGCTCGAACCTTTACTTCAACAGGTGGCCGAGTCCAATCCCCGCTATCTACCAATAGCGTGTGCAGAATCGGCTCTTATTCAGGTCCGGCGTCGAGTCCATTCACACTGAAACTCTTTTGCAGCCATATTGCGAAAAATATTCCCCCAGCACGCGTTCACATGAGAATCAGAGTCAGCAAGGGAATCGAAGCCGACAAAAGACAGCCCTACAAGCATTAAAAAGTAGCAGAGTCTCTGCGAGGCCGCCTGTAGCCTCGAACCTTGCAATGATTCGAGCCGGCCTTTGCTGACCAGAAGTCAGTCAATCTGGAACATTCGCTTTGTGTCGAAAAGGAACAATCAATCTGAACTGCCACCCTACGAATTGAGGAGCGGTTGGCAAGGGACCCAAGGCTCAGAAAGTATAGGGAGCTATAGCTCTCCGCCTCCCCTCCATCCTTATCATGACGCGCGGCCTGGCCATGCTGGGGTTTCGGAACCATGGCAATCGGTTTCGGTAGCGGAATCCACTGCTAGCTGCACGTTCTTGATGCCTGTACTCTTGGAGATAATGGAACAGCCAATATCTCAACAGCAACCAAGTTCTGGTAATCTCCAAACTTAATCAACCAGATACAGTGCTTGGAAACTTGGCCCCCACCAAATTGGCCGAATCCTAGTCCTTCTTCTACACAAGTAACTTGAAATCTCAAGAACGAAGTAGTTTCCTCGTCCAACGCCGCTACTCCGGTATAGCGCCTCCGGTAGCAACGGACCATTTACTTCTGATATATGGTGATGCCTCGTGCAAGATCGCTCCTTTCTCGGCCGGGTTCAAATAGAAGAAGCCCCTCACTCTCCCATAACAACCTTCAGAACCGCATCTGCACGTAAACCAGAATTGTTTGTCCATTCTGAATTCGGTAGTGCAGTAATTAAATGTGATTTCTTCTCCTCTGTTCAGGTCCTGTTTGGCTCTGAGGTTAAGCGTGTTGAAGTCAATATGTGCACTCGGGGCGCAGGAGTGGTTCACGTAATTGTCCATATTATGGCTGTCGACCAAGAACAGTCTCTTTCCTAGCCTCATGGAATACGGCTGACCACGGGGTCTCCTGCCAGTGACCTTTCCCCCGAGCCTTAGTATTTCTTCTCCTTTAGCAATTTCCTCCTCTGTAAACAGCCCCTTGCCTCCGAGGACTGAACTCTTAACAGAAACTTCCTTCGTAAACCTGGGTTCAACAAACTTGGATATCACTAACTTCATTAGGATTTTTCTTCTCTTTCTTTGATGATCCTATTTACCCCTCTGATAAAACCTTCCTAGCTGTACACCTTGCTCCTATCCAAAGAACGCCGAAAAGTTTGCTCCTTGACATAAATACAAACCATTGCTTCCAGTCATTCCGTTGTTCTTTGGACACGTGATCGGCTTATGTATACGTATCATGATCTCTCGACCGACGTCGTAACTTAATCCATAAGGTAAAATGCATACTCCCTCCGCAAATTATCCCCAGAAGAGCGCCACCTTCCCGGGTGACCTTCCACATGAATGCATGCTCACATGGCCTGGCAATTCAAAGGTTGCGGGTCTAGCGTTGCAAAGTCTGTCATCAGCCGCTCTTAAATATTGAACCGAATGTCTTTCCTTTGTTGGTATATTTGGCAGGCAAGAGCGATTACGCTCCGATTCGGCGCTGTGTTCCCACCGATTGCCACTAATTTGCGAAATCGGTACCGGCTTGCCCAAATCAACAGCAGTCCCTACGAGGGCTAAGAGCGGCCCGGCCCGCCGGCCCATTCAAGAAAACATTTCTAGAGCCCACGCCTGAATGCTCTTTAACAGGGTTCCCCCCTCACTTGCACAGTGCTAAAAAAGACAAGGTGGGCCCTGTAAAGCCCGACCCGAGTTACATACCACGACTAGCTATGCTGCATGGCTGGCGCTGTTGGTATTCATCCCTTGCCGATATCAGTCTAACCCTGGCTCCGGCCCCAAGTCTAGGAAAATTGGGTTAGAGTCTGAACCGCTCTCGCGGAGTGTTCCCGTCAATGCCAGCCCAGAACTGGCTTCTGTGCTCATCGGAATAGTTTCCACTGCATAGTCGCGCACGGACTGGGCCCCGTGGTTCAGTAACCGCGTTCAGCGCCCCGAAGTTCTACTTGCTTCGTCTGGAATAGAACGCTCCAGCGGCCACCAGCGCAAGTGCTACCACAACTATCACGGCGAGTAACACATAGTTCAGATTGACTGCTGAGCTTGTTGTCGAAGAAATGCTTGAAGAGCTTGACGTCCCAGTAGAGCTCGTGCTACTCGAAGTCTGGGTGGTTGGCGATATCTGGCTTGTTGCTCGGGGGGCAACGTTAAGAACACCGTACTCGTGATAGGAGTAGGAGTTTGCGCTTGTGCCGCCTCCAGAGGTATAGAAGTAGTAGGGCGCCCCTGTCCAGTTGACTTCGGCGACCAGGTAATAGCTCCCCGTGGAAAGCGAGGATGTTCCAATGCTGGCAGTGTATTTCCCTGAAGGGCCAGGTTGCAGAGGAATGGTCTGCAAGACTTGCTGGCCATTTGAGCTCAGGACATAAAGCTCGCCCTGCGCATTGTCCACAGGGCTGTAAACCGCGCTCACCCCCGCTGCACTCGTCGCGACAGTGCTTGTGTTATACGCTCTGACAGTCATCACAAAGTCGTAGCTCGCGCCCTGGGTGACGTTTATTTCGTTGCTGTAAGGATTGTAGAGCGCCCATGACTGGGAGGCGTTGACAGTTACGTAGTTCTGAACCGTGTTCCAAGTTTCAAAGTCGTAGGCTCCGCCTGGCACGTACTGTTTCAGGTAAACGCCGGGATTGGTCTCGTGATCAATTACGTTCGGAGGAACATCATAGAGCGCATGTTCCGGGAGTATGGGCAGTCCGAAGATGTTCTGAAGGTTAAAGATTGAAGACGTATTGAAATAGACCTTTATCTCATAGGGATTGTTCGGTGGTACATAGCTACCTACAAGACCCGGGGCGGTACCGAACCAGACGGGGGAAGGCGCAAGCACTTCGGCTGTATAGTTCAGGGTCACTCCGGGGGCATAGTCCACGGTGTCGACACTCGGGTAATACGGGTTTGAGAGAAACGCTCCCACGTCAAGGTACCAGAGTGTAAAGTTAAAGTCCTGTGCTGTAAAGGGCACTCCGTCAGCCCATACCAGATTATTGAGGAAGTTGAATGTTATAACTGTGCCATTGAAGTAGTGGCCGTTCGGCATGGTTCCAGCTCCTGGCGATACGCTCCAGTTGTAAGCTGCCGCTGGAGCATAACCCGTTGGGTTGTTATAGGCAACCGACAGCGCGCTCGGATATTCCAGAGCAAAAAAGAAATCATCGATTGCGGCTGTATAGGAGTATACGTTGAACGTGTCCGGGATTCCTCCCCCTCCACCCCCAATCCTGTACAGTTCCCCAAAGGTCGCATTTGCGGGGTGAATATTGGACGGGAAAAGAATGCCGTATGGGGGTTCAAAGCCGTATCCTCTCCAGTCCGTAACGCCCACGGGTGCAATCGAGCTTCCCCACCAGAGAGTGACCACCGGCAGCTGCTGCTGCAGATAGGTCGCCGCCGCTGCGGCATTGTTCACAGCCTGCTCGGGCGTTGTGGAATCGTATTCTAATTTATCGAGCAGCGCCCACGCTTGAGAATTGTTGTAATGGAAAATTTCGGCATTTGCTGCGGAACTGCCAAAATACTCCCAGAGCTGCGTAGGCGTCGGAGGAGACCAGGTGACTTCAAGCCAATACATTTGATAGTTCTGCGTAGGGAGAAGGTCATCGAGAAGGGTAACGAACCCAACTTCAGAGACTGAGATTGAAATGTTTACTGCCTGAGCCTCCGATACCAGACTCGCGAGAACCTGGTTACTCAGATCATAGCCAGTTATCGTGACTATATCGAACGTTCCGAGCTTTGTCCCGTTAGGGTAGGTCCAGTAACCTTGAGAGCTGTGGTCAACCAGCCCCGCAGCCTCAAAATCTTTGACAGCGGCGCTCAGATTGAACGAGCCGTACTGCTCATAGGCCTGCTGCTCCCCAGTTGAGAAATAGCTGCCGAAAACCTGGGGAAACAGATAGTAGGGCGACGCAACACCAAGAACGCCGTTATCAAGAGTTGCAGCGATTGTCTGATAATTCACTAGCTGCTGGACTCCCCTGCGAAAATACACACTGTTAAAGGGATAGGTCTTGTAATTGAAAGCAACGTAGGACATCGTATCGACTGGGGTTAAGTTCATAGCGACAGCTCCAGTTTTCTGGTACTGCAGTAACTGGTTGTACTCCTGTATGCTCGTGACACCAGCTGCGTCATACTGTATGTAGCCATTCACCAAAGCTTCAATCACCGCTTGAGAAGAAGTGAACCAAGTGTAGTAGATTTCATTTATGTAGGAAGTCCAGTATTCTCCGGTCATATTTAGAACGGGTTGGTTGCTTGGCGGCGATGGAGTGCCGTAAATCGAAAATGGAGGTAAATAAGTGGATTGGGCAGCAGCGCCGCCTGCTATTGCCGAGAGACCAGAGACCATTATTAGCGCGACTATAAACGAAGCCCGGCTGCGGGATCCTTTCACAATGACCATTTTCTCGAGTCGCATATAACCTTTCGGGGAATCAACCCCGCAATTTGTCCTGTTCTTACACTAACTGTGGATTAAATGTCAGCCTGTAAGAAACTCGCAAAAACATCCAGATATAGACCTACTTGGCGGAAAACGAGGAGTCGCTTTGGTCAATCTGCCGATTTGAATCCTCAAGTAAACGATAAGATAAGACCCTTCGGCTATCTTGAGTATCCTGTGGGGCAAGCTCCTAGAGCGTGCTAGTCTGGCTATCGATCTCACGATTTCATAGATATCCATACTCCGAGACGAGTCCGAATAGACAGCTTATGAAATCTGGCTCGTCATTTAGCATCCTCGCTCTCTTGAGCGTGACACCCCGCTCTTCCGCCCATTCCTTA
This sequence comes from archaeon, assembly GCA_021817005.1. GTDB lineage: Archaea > Thermoproteota > Thermoprotei_A > Marsarchaeales > Marsarchaeaceae > JAKAWJ01. The sequence continues at coordinate 34,890 of JAKAWJ010000009.1, forward strand.
CACTCCACATCGAGGTCAAAGAGTATTTCTAGGTTGTCCGAAACAAACCCAATCGGAGCTACCAAGAAACTACTGAAACCGTCCTGTCTTAATGTTTCAAGGTGTTTCAGTAGATCTGGCCCCAACCATGGCTCACGTGTGTGGCTCGCGCTTTGGAACGCAAAACTCCACTCCTTCCCATCAAGAGCTGAAGCAACGAGCTCGCAGGTCTCGAGCAGTCGCGCTGGGTATGTGTCTCCTCGTGCAAGTATGCTTTCGGGCAAGCTGTGAGCGGAGAATACGAGCGAGTAATTCGCTGGAAGCTCCGCGGCCTTTTCTTTTACCCTGCGCGCCCAGGCCTCTATAAAGTCGGGTCTAGTGTGCCACGACCGAATAAAGTCTACATTCATTCGCTTATCCCCGGGCAGGCCATCAATCGCGGAATCTACCGAAAGAGTATAGGTTGCGGTGTTTACTTCGGAGTAATGCGGGGCGAGAGGTATCCCTAGTATTGCAGTGACGCCAGCTTCGCTCATCTGCTTGACCACATCCGTCACAAGAGGAGCGGAGTGCAGCATGGCGAAGTAAACGCGTGTGTCAGACCCTTCCCGCGTAATCGCTTCCTGCAGTTTACGCTTCTGGCTCTCAGTTATATCGATAAGTGGCGATCTTCCCCCAATTCTCCTATACCTTTCGCGAAGTATCTCAATCTCCCGTTCCGAGGGAGTATGCCCACCCCGGATATGCGTGTAATAGGAGGGCACATCCTCGACTGAACGTGGAGACCCGAAACTTAGGAGGAGCACTGCCTTCAAAAGGTCCTCAGCCTCCGAACGATATGTCGCGCTTTAGACACAATAAAACCCGCACGTAGACCCCGATATCAGCTTGGCTATCGCCCACAATCGTCCACAATGGTCCACAATCCTCTCATCTCCCTCCGCTCGAACCCTTCGCGAGGAGGGTAATTTTCGCAGCTTGGCCAAGCCTCACCCCAAGTGGGTAACCCTAGCTTGCGCCATTCAACCTGGGAAAATTTCTGAATGCTTGACACTCGCCGGTCGGCTATGCTCTTGACATCTGCTATCCATCCGTTTGATCTCGGTCTATTTGAAGCGTAGCAGACCCAGCTATAATCAATCCAAGACCGCCAAGCTCGGCAATAATGTCGGGCCAGTAGATCAACCACCAGCCCTTTAGCGTGGGCGCCTGGCAGCCGGCTGCAGCACAGTAGGGGGAGTAGCCAACAGAGAACCCAAATACAAGGAGAACAAGTCCCCCCAATATCGCGCCCACACCGCGACCCGCCCTAGAGAGCGAAACTGATTCCCTCTTGCCCAAACCCCAAGGGAAAATGCCCACTCCCGTTACGAGTAGCAACACGTTCGGCAGAATGGTAGCCCAGGTCGACGCGGGGTCCGGGGTGCAGTCCTTTACGACGCAACCAATCGGAAATACGAGGAACTGGGATACACAGGTTATTAACAATCCGGCCGCAGCCGTTCCGGTCCCGAGCCCCGCCCCCAGCGCAGTTCTCGATGTGTCGACCGAAGCCGGAGCGGCAAAGAAATTTCCCCCCAGTCCGCGAAGCGAAACCGCTGAAGCGGATAGCAAAACCAAGGCGCCAACTGTAGTTAAGAGCGAGTAGTATGATACTGGCGCAGCATAGTCTACGGCGTACGACCTAGCCCCCAAGGTCACTAGTAATAAACCGGAAGCAGAGAGGCAGATGATGACAATCTTTTTCATTAGCCCTACCCCACGCCGAGAACCTCGAGAGCCGCTCAAGTTAACCGATGCACCGGATTGACCGAGAAAACGAGCCCTCCAAATTCGATTTCTCCGAAAACACAATCGAGGTCTAGTCGAAGATGTTTCGCTGAAAAGAGAGGCACTGAGGGGCTGCGCAAATGTGATATCAGGAGGAAGGCCTGGGCAGATATCTCTCTTTTCAATAGAGAGTCAAGTATCGGCGTTAAGGAAGAAAAATTGTATTGCGCCACACCCGCCGGGTTACTGCAACAACTCATTGCACACTGGTAAAAGCCAGAAGTGTTATACTTTTCCATTTTCACCATCTGACCGAGACAAAAACGCTGAGACTTAGCCGCCTTATCCCGACAGTTCGCCACAAAAAATCTTCTCCCGCACACCGAAGTCGCCGAGCTATCGTCGCTTTCAGCCCATCCCCAGAAATATTACGAGCCCCTAGCACAGTAATAGTGGCGAAATTCCTTTCCATACCCGATACCTTTTCGCAAAAGACGGTGGGCACTTCGGCATGTGCTTGAGAAATTATCTGGACGGGTACATCAGCTTGAAGACTACGGAAGTGTATCGGAAAGCTCCGGGGCTACCGCAATTCGAAACTGAGCCGGAAAGCGCTGCCCTATTCTGACTGAGCTGGTCAAAATTGTATTCTTAAGAAAGTGACGTATCCCCACCGCTTGAGCACGCGGGTTTTCCCGTTCGCTCTTCATAATTCTCTGCTCAGTCCAACGGAAGTGTTTCTTTGCGAAATTGGGGACGACACCAGCTCGAACACGAGTAGGAAACTCTCTCCAAATGGAGCAGACCATCTTGCAAAACTCAGTTCACTTTGAGAGGGACTCTTTGGCTGCCCAAGAATGCGCCTAGCCCATCTGCTTCGCCTTTCAGCAACCGACTTTTATCTCGCGACAATTTTGTGAATTGCCTGACTTGTATTCCGAGCTAGTCTCTATGCTGAATACAAGACCACACCCCTACTGTCCTTGCGTTAACCAGTAGCACCGGAGCCACCCAGCCCTGACCACCCGCTAGTGCGAGTGTTAAAGCCTGCTGATTGACTTCATCACCGATAAAAGCTGATACAATGCTTCGGACAAAATATCACTCGATACTTACAGATGCACACCATACGGTCTTCACGTTTGGTATTCCTTTTCTTCGTTGACTCTTCCCATCTCTCAAAACGTAATGTCATAAAGACCCATCTAGGTTTTGCAATTTGTCTACTCCCAAAGGGCCAGTGCTTTCTTGTTCATTTGCAGTAATTATTTTTTTATCCAAGACTCTCTGCAGCAAAAAGAGGGGGGGGATAAGGCCAGGTTCGGACGGCAAAGATAAGAGGAATTCAACTAGGAGCTCAAAACCAGCATATCCTCGACCAGCTCGTCGGGTTTTGTGATCATCGGCCAGTGTCCCGAATCTATTAATTTGTACGGTCCCTCGAGTTTTCCCCACTTTCCAGCCAATATCTCATCGATAGGGTCACCGCTTGCAGTACAGAATATATAACTGCTCCTCACACTGTCGAACTTATCTGAGAGCACAATTGGGTCCATCGCAATTTTCAGGGGCCAAGGTGTACTTTTCGAAAGTAACCACTCCCGGTCGCTACCCCGAACATCCCTTCCGATACTGTCTACAATCTTATCTGACAGCGGAATCGCCCAATCCCCGGGCTGGAGCTTTCCGAATTCGCGTGTCGGGTCGAAACCTCCCTGGGGTTCCCGGGTTTTTTCTGGGCGGAACGCGTCCAAATATAGCACAGAGCTCACCTTTTCAGGAATGCGGTCAGCAACCGCCGCGACTACCTTCCCAGCAAAGCTGTGCCCTACAAGCACAACTCTCTCAAGGTCGTTGTACCTGATCACGTTAAGCACGTCCTGGACTGCGGTATCCATTCCTACATCTTTTGAGCCGAGGTGAACCCTGTCACCCATACCTGTAAGAGTTATCGGAAACACGTAGTGGCCCCTCTCTCGCAGCGGAGGCTCAATTTTCTTCCACACCCAGCCGCCCAGCCATGCCCCTGGCACGAGTACGAACGTTGTCATAACTAAGCTCTCTAATCCACCGCACTTCTTATACGTTCCCGTCTTAAGGTGCAGTGGCGCGTAGAGCACGTAGCTCTTGAGCGAGCGTGCACCACATATCGGTTGGAGCTATGGGACCGCGGACTTGGGTTTGCGTTATCTTCCTCAGACGTCGGTAAATCGCGATTTCGCTGAAACCGAGACTCATATTGGAGTAATCCGAGATGAGGCAATGAGCCGGATTAGATGGTCATAGAACTTCCAGCAGGCGCACAACTCTCGGCTCTAACCTGTTCGAAGTAGCAAGCGGGACTCTTGGGGGTGTTTTTGCACGTTCGAATTAAAATGCCGGAGTAGATGCCTCGAGAGCCGCTGGAGCTACAAGTTCATGACCCTCTCTCCTGCCTCCTCCTAACAGACGCGAGACCCGGAGCCTGAACAGCTGGTCGTGGGACAGCCTGCGAGACGGCGCCCTAGGTTTACAGCCCCGCTGACTGTGCGCCGCTCCGCAGTTAGACTTGAAGCCAAATCCGGAGATTGCCTGCCAAATCCATTGTGAAGCATGGTAATGAGGCAGTTCGCTGTGCATGCAACACGGAAATAACGATATATAGTAGTGCAGAAACTATCGCCTAAACCGCGGGGAGTTCAGAAACATGATTTACCCGTCGGGATCGAGATAGCGAAAACAATGGACAAACTCGAAGTTGAAATATTCAGGCGCTTCAGTCCGCACGCCCCGGGCGACGACCATACCCATGTCTTGAGAAGTCCGAGCTATGCCGCAATTTCTCGAGCAATAGGTGCTTCTCCTGCCTCCGTCAAGCGCAGATTTGACAGCCTGAAACACGCAAGAGTGTTGAACGGAATCAGTATAGAGGTTGACCCTGAGTGTTTCGGGCTCTCCGGCTCAATCGTCACCATGCTCAGGTCGCCCGGCCAGAAGACCTTGACCCCGGAGGCTGCACGGATAGACGGTTCGGTATGGGGAAAGGGTTCAAAGAAGAAGCGCTCGGCAGTTCAGAGGCCCCCCCTTATGGGCGAACCCGAGCTGAATGACGTGATGAGGGCGCTCCCCTACCTGGATTTTGTCGACTTCTTTCATGTAGGTAGAGTGGTGTCATCTTCTGCAGGAGGAGCAGGAGACTTCTGGCTCAGATTCGAAGTATTGCATCGCGGGGAAGAAGAGTTGAAGACCAGAATCGGACTGCTCGAAAAGTCGCTCAAATTTGGCAGGCTGATTTCGGTCTCGAAGCACAAACGAATGCTAGAACCAAATGCGAAGCTATCTACAGGCGAAAAGGAGCTTCTGTGCGCGCTGGTCAAGTCGCCCGAGGCGGAGATTCAGCAGCTCGCTTCCTTTATCGGGGTCGATAGAAAGACAGTTCGGCGTAGGCTTCGAAAACTCTCCGAGATAAGCGCTTTCCGTTTCAGGCCGACGCTGGATTCCTCCAGAATAACTGAAGGAATGGTATTCATTCTTTATTCCGGATCGACCCGCGGGCAGGTGGATGGGATGCCATCTGACCTGAAGCGGGCTCTCGGGTCCTCATGGCTCACTCTCAACAACCACTATGAAGGGGAGCTGAGCATAACAGCATTCGCGAAGACCTATGCCGAAATGATGGAGCGTTACAGGGACTTCGCTTCACTTCGCTGGATTGGTGAGCCAATGCTGATTAACCCCGTCGAAAAGCTCGCCAACCCCTCATCAATGCTGACCAGGCCAGAGGCGCTGATGGTGACGCCCTAGGGCAGCAGCGTATTGCGTGTAGGGTGGAGGCCTGAAACCCAGGGTGCGAGCCGGCGACTGCATGCGATCCTGGCTTCACAACGTCACTGGGCCGCCCTTGGGCAGATTATCCTGCTTCGACCCAAGATTGCAGATTCTGTGGCAGGCAGCCGAACTTGGTCGCGCTCCTCATAATCCCCCACTTCAACGCAGAAAGTTCCGGCCCAGAATTTGTGGCTTTATCAGGACAGTCCGAAGACTCGGTCAGGAACCAGGGCGCTAGGGTATTCCGTGCACGGTTCAGCCTTAAGAGCTCTCGCTCAGGCGGGACCTGACAAACGCACCAATCTGGCGTATTGCGTCAAGGCTTGTAGCGAGCGGAAGTGAAAGGAATCCATGGCCGACTCCCGAATAACGCACACCCAGAACCGACACCCCCGACCGCCTGAGCAGCGTGGAATACAGCTCGCCCTGGTCTCTTAGAGGGTCGTGCTCGGCTGTCAGTATCAGCGCCCGGGGCAGTCCGGTCAAATCCTTTTCCAGTATCGGCGACGCCCGCAAGTCAGATGCATCAGCAGGACTCGCAAGGTATTTCTCCCAGAACCAACGCATGTCATCCGCCGCGAGAAATGGGCTGTCGTAATTCTCAATTATGGAAGGCTCGAGTCCCATAAGGTTCAGGGCCGGGTAGATCAGCGCCTGCAGCCTGGGCTCTCGTAGTCCATCCTTCTTTGCGAGCTGTGTAACCACCGCAGCCAGATTTCCGCCTGCGCTGTCTCCAGCCACAACTAGTTTCCCCCCGCAGGTATCTACCGCCCATTTCAGCGCGTCATGAGCGTCAGTCACAGCCGCTGGAAACCTGTGCTCCGGGGCGAGCCGGTAATCGACCGAAATCACCCTGCACTCAGAACTATGGGCCAAGAGTCTGCAGATCTCGTCGTGAGTATCCAAATCTCCCAAGACGAACCCTCCGCCGTGATAGAAGACGACCGTCCCATGAACAGTCCGAAGAGGCATGTATATTCGGATGGGCACCTTTCCCTCTCTGCCAGCCAAAGCGCTGTCCTCAACACTCTTCAAGGGAACGCCCGAACGTGGAGCGAGTTTTATACAGTCGCGCCACAGCGCCCTCGCCTGGGACACATTCATATCCTTCAGCCTCGGGCGTCGGCTAAAGAATTCTGCGAATTTATCCATTTCTGGGTCCAGCATGAGGGGTCCGTTGAATCCCCAAAATATTAAATTGTCCCATTCTTTCTGACAGGCCCATTCCGCTTCGGGGCCTGGAATCAGAGTATGGAAAAAGATGCCTGCTCGAGCTAACCCTCTCATTCCGTCTGGAATCAGTCGCCAGCGTTATGGAGCCCGAGCACTGGGCCGATTAGAGAGATATTCAGGTTATCCTTGGAACGGATTCTTTCAGCTCCTTTGCCTTCGCGAGCACACGCTCGGCGTGTATTTCGGGTTCAAATGACCATCCACCCAGTTCGCTGTTATAGAGCTCGTATGGTATCGTGAAGGTCTCTCTCAGCGCCGGAAGTGATACGAACGACTCAACCGCCATGGTGTGGCCAAACACATTGTCGTAGAGATACCGGATGAGGTTTGCCTTTTCCGCAGGAGGCACGTTCAGCCACGCCAAGCGCTTTTCTCCTTCCAAGAGTTCCATGTTCAGGAACGGCACCCTTCTTATCTTCTCAGCCGCCTCCTCGTCTTTTCCGGTTAACCTGACTCCAATCTGGAAGGTCGAACCGAATGGCATGAACACGCGGTAGCGCGAGAGAAGCTTCCTCTGAGAAACATGGTGCAGCAGATGATGATACAGTCCCCTGTCGGTTATTTTTACAGCATGCAGCTTCTCCAGCCTCTTCGACAGTTCCACGAGAGGCACAGCTGCGTCACTTTCCAGTTCCTTCAGAATCAGTATGTCGATAAGGTCGCCTGCACATTCTTGAAGCTCTGTCGGGGTTTCCTCCGCCGCACGTTCAGGCAGAGAATCCCATGAAAACGAATACTTACCTGTCTCCCAGTCGATAAACTCCGGTATCAGGCTATACCTTCTTCGCTTTGAGTAGCGCTCGAGAGTATAGCGTTCGAGGAATCCAGCGTCCATGAGTCTCCTGAACAGGCTTTCATACGTGACCCCGGCCTGATTCGCCGGAAGATAAATCAACCCGAACAAGCGGCTCAGATTTGCTGGGTCAGTTGCGACAGATTCCAAGCTCGGAAGCTCTCTCAAGGCCTTCATTCCATGCTTGCGGTTTTCAGGAGATAGCTCAGCAGTGTAGAAACCGGTGACTAGGCCGAGCGCCGACAGGTTTGGCGAGCCAATGATACGTATCCCGAACTGCTCCTTAGCCCTCTTCAGCGTTCTGTTTGCCCTTTCATACGAAAGACCCGTCAAACTCGCCACGCGCTTTAAGTCGCGGGGCCCGAGCTCGACGATCCCTCTTACGAGAGGTATTGCGTCTCCGCCAGGCGGAGATTGATGTCTGCCCATTTTCATCCACTTATCCGTGGAACTCTTTAGACCGGCACGTCGCCCAGGCTGTCGCCCAGGTAAAGTGCGTATGTACTAACCATGGGTCGCATTCGTCGGCTATCACATTAACATTTCGGTTCCTGCACGGAAAAGTCGCTTTTGTTGCACCAAATCGAAAAGGCCTCGCGCATGTGCGAGCGGCCCAGCAAATCTGTCAAGCGCAGTTCGATGGACGAGAGGCAGGGGATTCGTAGCGATTACATGAACAATCTTCAAGAGCTTCGGCGGAAACACGCTCAGGATTCCGATTGAAACGCGCGGCAGTAGTTGGCGGCACCGGATTCACCGGTAGCTACATTTCATCTCTTTTGGCTCGTAAAGGTTTTGAGGTGCTCGCGCTTACGGGGCACACCTCGAGAAAACCTCCACTGGCTGAGGTCAAGCTGTCACCGTTCAATTTTGATCGACCAGAGCTTCTCGTGGAGTCGCTGCAGGGCTGCAATCTGCTTTTCAACACGTATTGGGTAAGATTCGAGCTGGACCAAACCACATTCGCGAAAGCCATCGAAAACACAAGATCGCTCTTCGGGTGCGCGAAAAGGGCAGGGGTGAAAAGGATAGTGCATATCAGCATAGCCAATCCTTCGGAAGACTCTCCCTATCCGTATTACAGAGGAAAGGCTGCTGTCGAGCTCGAGCTCTCAAGACTGGGGGTTCCTTTCACGATAGTGCGACCAGCCCTTGTCTTCGGGAAGGGGGATATCCTGATCAACAACATCGCCTGGGTCCTCAGGCACTTCCGGATGTTTCCAATATTCGGCGATTTCAGCCTCTCTCCAGTATTCGTTGAAGACCTTGCGCGCCTTGCTGTCGAGTGTTCAGAGCATGCCGGGAATGAGACGCTCGACTGCGCCGGGCCGGAAAGCTTCTCCTTTCGCGAGCTTGTTGAAACCATAAGGAAGAAAATAGGAGTACGGGCGCTGCTTTTCGGGACCACTCCTGCGCTTGCACTGCGGCTTTCCGCGCCTCTCGGATGGCTAGTACACGAACCGGTGGTCACACGGGACGAAATGGGTGCACTACTTGACAACCTGCTTTTTATACGCGCAAGCCCTCTCGGCACTGCCCGGCTTACTAGCTGGCTGGAATCGGAACGAGAGAGCCTGGGCAGAGCCTATGCTTCAGAAGTGGCGAGACATTTCAAAAACTGAACCCGCCGGAGCGCGCTCTGCCTGCGCTATCAGCAGAAACCGCTCCCGGCACGAAACTCAAGTCCACTCGGGTTTTGGATGAAACTGAGGTGAGATCCGCGCCACTGCGAGAAAGCGTCAGCGAGACGAGCCGGCTGGATTGAACCTCCGGGAGGAAAAATCGAGCAGGGTCCCCCGGAGACTCACTTCCGAGCTTAGAGCCTCCACCAGACCCTTGAGCCCGGGCTTGCCCAGATGGGTTGGGCTAGATTACACTACCGCAGGGCCCAGAAGAGAATACGAGGGCTGCAACGGAGATTATCAATGGGGCGTAGCCAGCGATTTCAACCGTACTTGCCGTAGATTTCAGGGTAGCTCTGGATGAGCAAAAGGTTAAGCTTGAGAACATTGACGTAGGGGCTACCAAATATCAGAAATCTCCCCTGAACGTTTTCGTAGACGAGCCTGTCGAGCTGCGCAAGCGGGATACCAGTTGCGTTGCTCACCCTTTCAGCCTGACTGAGAGCGTTTTCGAGCGTGATGTCCGGGTCAACGCCAGAAGCAGAGTTATTGCGGGGCTGGAAGAAGATTGGCCGGGTAAACTGCTGCGCAAGCAGATTGGAACCCACGGCTCTCCCATCCAATTTCACTAGCTCGCCGTCTGCCTGATAGGGAAATAGCGTCTGCGCGACTGCAGTGACCAGCAGCGGGAAAGCTATGCCGCAAACTACGAGCGTAATCAGGGCAAGCCGGAGCGCGGGAGTAAGGTTCGACTTCCCGAGCCACCCGGGCCCTCGGGGTTTGGTCACGCCACCCACCCCGCAAGCGTCGAGAGAACAATGTCTATCAGCTTAATCCCGACGAACGGAACCACCAGGCCGCCCAGACCGTAGATAGCAAAGTTTCGCAGGAATATGCTCATGGTGGAAGAGGGTCGGAACGGAACGCCTCTCAGTGCAAGCGGTACGAGTATCGGGATTATGAGCGCATTAAAGAGAAGCGCAGAAAGCACAGCCGTGTGCAGGCTCAGTCCGAGTATGTTCAGCGAACGGAGTGCGGGCTCGGAAGCAGCGAAGAGCACTGGAAGGATGGCAAAGTACTTTGCCACATCGTTTGCGAGGCTGAAAGTGGTGACCGCCCCCCGCGTCGTCAGGAGCTGCTTACCCAGCACGACGATATCAATTATTTTCGCGGGGTCCGAGTCCAAGTCCACGAAGTTAGCCGCTTCCTTTGCAGCCTGCGTGCCAGAATTCATCGCGAGCCCGATGTCGGAGAGCGCTAGCGCCGGAGCGTCATTAGTTCCGTCGCCAATCATCGCAACAACCTTTGACTGGCTCTGCTCCGACTGGACTACCCTGAACTTGTCTTCGGGCTTCGCTCTTGCGATATACTCTTCTATTCCGGCCTCATTCGCAATCCTTTCAGCCGTGAGCGACTGATCGCCCGTGAGCATAACCGGCCGTATGCCCATCTCCCTCAGGGAGACAATCTTCTCAACAATTCCCCGTCTTAGCTCATCCTTCAGCCGGACAGCCCCGAGCGGAATCCCGTTCTTCAGAATTATCATCGCCGTATCACCCGACCCAGATATCCCATCAACAATTGTGTCGAACTCCGCAGGCAGCTTCTTTGCCAGCGGCTTTACGGCGTCCGGAGCCCCCTTCAATATTTCGAGTTCCTCGATCTCCCCTGCTGCATCAAACGACTTTCTCCTGTGGCGTTCGCGCTGGTTTATCCCCAACCCGCCTTTCACCAGAAATCCTTTGGATGGCACCAGCTTAACGCGGCTCAGCCTAGTGGCGGCCGAAAATGCAGAGGACTCGGCAAGCGCGAGCGCGTTCAGTTCACGCGGAACGAAGCCGCGCTCGTATGCGAGTGTGATGATGCTTCTCCCCTCGGGGGTGTCGTCGTGCCAGGAAGAAAGAAACGCGGCCTCGCCTACGTCTCGCTCGGTGTAACCAGTAAAGGGAACGAACTCCACTGCGCGTCTGTTTCCCACGGTTATTGTGCCTGTTTTATCGAGGAGTATTACGTCGGTATCGCCCGCGGTCTCGATGGCCCTCCCTGATTTCGCTAGCACCCTAGATTTCTGCAATCTCGCAATCCCGGATATTCCAATCGCCGGAAGAAGAGCCCCGATTGTCGTAGGCAGCAAACAGACATAGAGCGCAAGCAAGATTCCGATATCCAGGCTCAGGCCCAGTGCCAGACCCAAGCCAAGGAGGGAGGCGATCACTATGCTGAAGATGGCAGTAAATCCGAGAAGCACGACGGAGAGTGCCTTTTCGTTCGGGGTCTTCGGCCGCTTCGAAGTTTCTACTAGCTGGATCATCCGGTCAACGAAGGTTTCTCCGGGATTCGCGGCTACGCGAATGGTCAGGCTGTCGCTTGTCACGCAAGAGCCCCCGATCAAAATGTCTCCCGGAGCCTTCCTTACTGGTCTGGATTCTCCGGATACGAGTGCTTCGTCCACAGTTGCAATGCCCTCAATCACTTCCCCGTCGATCGGAACCATCTCTCCAGCTTCAACCAGAAGAACGTCACCCTTCCTTAGCTCGCTCGACTTGACAAGCGTGCTCAGGCGCTCCCAGCCAACTGTCACGAGCTTGCGGCAGGTTACTTCAGCTTCCATTTTGCGAAGGCTGCGTGCACTCATCTTCGCCTGACGCTCGGCCATGGCTTCGGTGAGCGACGCAAGCCAGACCGTGAGAAGCAGGAGCGCGGCTACGGAAACATAGAACGCTCTTCCATCTGGAGAGGCAAGCCTTCCGAACGCCTGCGGGTAGAGCGCGACGGCAAGAGCGAGAAAGAACGCGATTTCGACCGTGAGCATCACAGGATTCGATAGCAGGGAAAGAGGATTCAATCCCCGTAGTGAGTCGAGAAGCATCTCAGACTTTCCGAGCTCAGCCGTCAAGTCCCTCTTAGCTCCTCTCCCGCGCGGGGCTGCGCTTCCCGGACCCTCCGTGGCCCGCTCAGCAGAGCTAGCCAAAGCCGTTCACCATGCCCCGTAGGTAGGAAAGTATCGGCCCGAGCGCAAGAAAGGGAAGAAAAGTGAGAACAACTAGCACGAGAACGCTGAGCACGAGAACTCCGGAAAAAGCAAAACTCGCGGTGTCTAGGCCAGTCGTAAAGAATCGTTTCCTTCCTATCATTGAGCCAGAAAGAGCCATGAGCAGCCCAAGCGGAGCGTACCGGCCGATCAGCATCACGAAAGCGGTGCTCAGGTTAAAAAACTGAGTGTTCGCAGCTGCCCCGAGAAAGTCCGAGCCATTATTGGACGCCGCGCTAGCAAATTCATACATTATCGCAGTGAGCCCGAGAGGACCGCTACCTGCGTTCACGGCTGCCGCGGCCCCGGAAACGTAGGCGAGAATTGTCGGAACGAGAATGATCAGGGGATGTATCAAAAAGGCGAGCATGAGTAGCTTCAGGTCACGCGCACCTATTTTGAGCCCGAGATACTCCGGCGTGCGCCCGGACATGAGACCCACCACAAAAACCGTAATGAGAACATACATGAGCATGTAGGCAAGCCCCGAACCCACTCCCCCCGGTGCCGCCTGGACGAACATGCCCATGAAAGCCGACAGGATTGCAAGAGGGTTCATTGCGTAGAGAGAGGCGTTTACCGATCCCGTCATGGTAGAAGTCGTGGTCACGGTCCAGAAAGTTGAAAGAAAACCTCCGAACCGAACTTCAATGCCCGGCGCCTGGGCTGAAGGGAGAGGCGCGAGAAACGCGACAAGCAGGTTTAGCGCATAAAGCGAATACGCCGATATCAGGAGCGGCCTGGCCTCCCTTTTCTTACCCAGTAATCTTCCGAATGCAAAGATGAGGCAGGTAGGAAGCAGCATCATCAGGTAAAGCTCGAGCACATCCGTGGCGGGATTGGGATTCTGCAAAGGGTATGCGGAGTTGGCCCCGTAATAGCCTCCTCCGTTTGTACCAATCTGCATTATCGATACGAGGGAGGCCACAGGTCCCACAGGGATGGTTTGGCGAATGCCTTCGATGCCGATGACTGATGCGTAGCCGGATATCGTCTGGGGCACGCCAAGCCAAACGAGAGCAACCGAGCTAAGAAGCGAAAAAGGCAGGAGTATGCGCGTGATGGTTCTCACAAAGTCCGAGTAAAAGTTACCGAGGCCCTTAGATCCGGTGATGAACCCTCTCACCATGGCTACGCCAAAACAGATTCCGGTTGCGGCCGAAGAGAACTGCAGGAACTGTATCGCGCCCATCTGGCTCAGGTACGAGAGGCTGGATTCTCCGTTGTAGTGTTGCAGGTTCGTATTGGTTCCGAATGATACCACTGTCTGGAAGGCAAGCCCGAGACTCAGGCCGTGGAAGCCCTGCGGGTCAAGTGGAAAGAAATTCTGGAACATGAGAATAACGAACGCGAGCGCCATTGCGAAGGCGTTCGCTATTACTGCCGAGAGAAAATACTCCTTCCAGCCCATCACCCGAAGAGCGTCCACTCCGAGCGCACGAAATATCAGCTTTTCAAGAGGAGCGAAAACGCGCTCGAGCCTGCTGCGCGAGTTCGTGTAGACCCCGGCAACGTATGGCGCTAACAGCCTCGCCGATATGAGCACCGAGCCAAGAATCAGGAAGAGCTCGAATGCTTCCGACAAATCCAACTGCGCTTGCCACTCTCGGTGTGACTACATGCATACTTCCGCTTGGTCGCGCCCGAGGCTACTCTGCGCCCGTGGATTTGGGCCGTGCCGAGCCAGCGTTTGTCCTCGCGCCCTTGTGAGCCTTGAGTACGACCGAGCTAACCGTGCTCTTCACCCCTTTGATCTTCATAATCCTGTTCTTTAAAACATCCCTGAACTCCTCGATATCGTTTGCGGATACGAGCGTCACGAGATCAAATTCACCGGTTACTTCGTAAAGCTCTTCGAGATTCTCAAGCTTGGATAAGGCAGCTACTACATTATCCATTTCAGGCGATTCCACAAAAATGTCAACAAAGGCTAGAAGTCTGGCCAACTCATCTCATCGGTTTTCCTAACCGTGGCCAAAGTCCTCTTATAAGTCTTCGTGGCTCCTTTCAGATTTAGTGGCTGGAGGGTCGGAAGCGACGGGGCTCATGAACCATTGCCCCCAAACCCAGGAAAACAGCCTGGATAGGCTAGGAGTCCAGCTCAGTAGCCGGGGGAGAGCAGTTTTCCAGTTTCGGCGTGTTTCACCCGCTACGCAGCAAGTTCGCGCCCGCAGGGTGTCTCAACCGGCCGCGGCGCGTCAAATGCGACGGGAACGCTCGGCTTAGCACTCGCGGCGGCTGGCGGTGTCGATTTTTCTTGCTCGGAGCAAGGCGCAGGGTCGACGTGTCGCCCTGCCGGAGCAAAACGTTTGTGCCTTCCGTGCGCGAGCGGCAAACTACCCCTCCTCGATTAGATTGGCCAGGCTTGAATTGGGGACGCGCTCTCCTTTGCCCCTCTATTGCGCCGCGTCTCACGCTATCGACCAAGCCATGGCCTGCACACTTACCAAGCCTTATACAGAAGTTAATGGGTGCTGAATCCGATGGGCTCCGTTCAGGATGTACTAGACGAAATTTCGCGCTTCTACGTTGGGGCGCCGGAATCAGAGCGCATCCTTCTTGCTGCGCTGCTCTCGGGCGGACACGTTCTCATAGAAGGTCCGCCGGGTACAGGAAAGACCACGCTCGCAAAGGCTTTCTCGAGGCTACTCGGCGTGGAGTTCAGAAGAGCGCAGATGACGGCGGACACGCTCCCCGCGGACATAATCGGGGTGAATTTCTTTAACCAGAAGCTTAGTGCGTTCGAGCTAAGGAAAGGGCCGGTGTTCACGAACGTGCTTCTTGTCGACGAACTGAACAGAGCTCCTCCGAGGACTCAGTCCGCGCTCCTAGAGGCAATGCAGGAGCGCCAGGTGACAATAGAGGGAGAAACAATGGCGCTGAGCGAACCGTTCATGGTGATAGCCACGCAGGTGCCGTATGGCTCTCCGGGAACTTACCAGCTAACTGACGTACAGAGAGACAGGTTCGCGTTCTCGCTCGAACTGGGATACCCCAGTGTTGAAGCCGAGATGGAAGTGCTCGAAAGAATTGACGAGATTGAATCCGCTGATATCCAGCCAGGGCCAAGTCGTGAGGAGCTACTCGGCACTATACGCGACACGAGGAAGGTGTTCGTCTCAGCGGCTGTGCGGAAATACGCGGTAGAGCTCGTGAACCACTTTCGCAAGCTGCCCGGGCTTGTCGTAAGGCCCGGGGTAAGGGCATCAGTCGCGCTTGTCAAGGGCGGCCGAGGGCTGGCAAAGCTGGATGGCCGCGACTATGTGACACCGGATGATATCAAGGAGCTCACTGCGTTTGTGATGAGGCACAGAATCGAAACGGCTCCTGGCGCCGGATCCCGAGCTCATCTGGAAGCTGACGGGACGGGTCGGGAAGAGATGATCTCGGAAGCACTGAAGACAGTGGCAGTGCCAAAGGAGAGAATTGGGGCGGCCTAGATATCCTTGAGAGGTTCGCTTTTGCGCGTGCACCCTGAATCAATGCGTTCCGCCTTGAGAGCCCAACTGGAACATGGTCCTGTGCTAAAAGAATGGAACAGCTCCGGGTAGGTTGTGTGCGGGCTTGAGCAAACAGTTTGCACAGACTCGGAAGCTTCCAAGTCTGAGCAGACGCGGCAGGCTCTTTCTCGGGGCGAGCGTCTCTCTCCTTGCAGCTGGTGCGGTCACTTCTGACCTGGCGCTCACCTCCCTTTCGGTGGCTCTTCTTCTCGCTCTGGGACTGGACTACATGGTGATTTTCGCAATAGTGAGAAACCCGGCTAGCAGGCTATCCTTGGAAATGGCTGGCGGGCAATCGAATTCCATTGCTGAGGTCGAGAACCTTGTAGCAGGGGATAAACGAGTCCATGATTTTTCTCTGACGAAAAGAGTCAGGATCGCTGGAATTATCCGTGGGGATATACCGGAACTCAGCGTCTCACCTCAAGAAATAGGCAGGGACGAAACGCAGAAAAATATTAGCGTCAGTTTTCGAGCCGAACACACTGGAAGGTTTGAGTCCCGGGCAGTGATGCTCGACCTAGGGAGCGTGCTCGGATTCTTCTGGGGAGGGTGTTCTTTCGAGATCGCAAAGCGATACGCCGTCCGGCCCCGAATCACTGACGTCGCAGCGCTGACACTTTCGCTTCTTGCGAGAAGGAGCGTAGCGGGCGAAGCCATACTGGACAGCCGGGGCTCTGGGGGTGACTATTACGAAGTAAGGGAATACTCACCGGGGGACGAGACCAGCCGCGTGAACTGGAAGGCCACAGCAAAGCGCTCGAAACTCATGGTGAACGAATACAGAGCGGCCGCTGCTCCCCTCTACCTGCTCGTCCTTGATGCGGTGTCGAGCCTCACGCCCGACCGGGACAGGCTTGCCACAACCTTCCTCGGTGTAGCGAACTCGCTTTACCTTGCCGAACTTCCGTTTCGGGTTTGCTCGGCTGATGAAAGAAGGGTGCTCTATGAGTCGGATGCCGGCCCCCTCAGGCGTTCGCTTGAAACCGCGCTCGTCGCGTCAACCGACTTTGCAGATGTACGTCTGGAAGTGCCTGAGCGTTTGCTGGACATAACCAGCTCCTTACGGAGAGAGTTCCTGGACAGGCGCCTGAAAACCCAAGGGGCCGAGAGCAAAGGCCTCGACAAGCTAAGGGCTCTGTGCTCTACCCCTGGCGGTTCCCCCCGCGCCGTAGAAGGTCTCTACGAGTGGATAGAGCGGGTGGCGACGACGCGAGGGAGCCCGGGCTCTGGCGCGGATTTCTCTCTCTTTTACTTCACAAACCTCGCGGGCGAAGAAGCGCAGTCCCGCGCTATCGCTCTTGCAGGTTACCTCTCAAGCCTTTTCGGTTCTAGAACAGAGCTCAGGCTTGTCTGCACAGCGAAGCCCTGGGTCACCGAGTCCACGGAGTCGGGCGCGGTTAGCAGCCTGTATGGCCTAGAAAGGAAGCTTGCGGCATTGAGGGATGCAGGAATAAGCGTTCTCGAGGGCGAGCCGGAAGAGTGCATCCGTGCGCTCGCGCTCGAAGCTCCCGGTGCGCAGGAATTGAGCGTCTGAGCAGGAAAGGGAGTCCGCTCGGGCTCGCTATCGGGCCCCCCCCGGAAGGATAGCGGGGAGGGAGGGGAAGTTTATTATGATGCTGTAAGGGAGTCACCCTGCTTGGCTCGGAAGACAAAGTCTCTCAGCGGCACTGAAGGCGCAATGCTTGCGATCGCTTCTCAAGGGGACTCTACTCTTGAGGAAGCGGTTGCGCGGGTCGTCTCGGAAACGGGTTCCACCCGAATTGAGGTGATGCGCACGATTTCAAAGCTCAGGTCAGAGGGCAAAATCGAGCTCAAAGAAGCGGCAACCTACGAAGGGTTTGGTTCGTTCGCCCTTTCCCCATACAGTCTTTGGTTCTGGGGGGTGATGTGCACCACCGCGGCTTCCTTCTTGATTCTGCTCGTGACGTCAGGCGCCCTTGTATACGCAAGGTATGTGCTCGGCTCGCTTTTTGTTCTCTTCCTGCCCGGCTTCTCGCTCGTAGAGCTCCTTTACCCGAGAGCGCACAGCCTTTTCATCTGGAAGAGCGAGCTCGATGCACTTGAGCGGCTCGCGCTTTCAGTTGGCCTGAGTCTCGCGCTTGTGCCTCTCACCGGACTTGCGCTCAACTACACCCCCTGGGGAATAAGGCTCGTGCCAATCGCCCTTTCGCTCGGCGGGCTCACGATAATTTTTTCTCTTTCCGCTCTCTGGCGAAGACACAAATATTACAGGCTTGCCCGGATGGAGTTCCGGGAAGACTCAAACTCCGACCGGAGTTCACCACGTAGTTCGGGCTCGGGATCCAGGACTCCTCGTCCCAAGCGGTGAGAGAGATGGCAGAACGCAATACTGTTGTTGGAATTGACCTGCTCGTTGCTGGAGCGCTTATTGCGTCCATGGGTTACCTGCTCGTGCGCAGCACGGCCATAAATGCGTTCGGCTTTTCTCTTGCGACCGTGGGCGCAGTGGTCTTGCTCGTCGTTCCTGAAGACATAGCGAGACCGGCTCTCTCCAGGCTGCTCGCAGACAGCACTGCGAACCTGGAAGCTCTTCTCGAGGAAACCGGGCTGAGAGCCAGGGCTTACTATATACCTTCTCCCGAAGGGCTGAAGAGCTTCGTCTCCGGCGGGGACGAAGGAAGTAACGGCGGAGCCGAAATCACAGCAGATGAGCTCAGGACACTCGCCCGTCCCCCGCTCAGCCTCATAATAGAATCCCGGGGCAGGAAGGGGCTATTGCTTACGCCGCCTGGAGCCACGCTTGTCCGGGAAGCGGCGCTGGGTGCAGGAGATGACCCAGAGGAGGCGGTTCGTACGGTAGTAGTGGAGACTTCCGGGCTGGCGAAGGGTGCGAGGCTCGTTCAGGAGGGAACTTCGATAAAACTGGAACTGAATTCACCTGTAAGCGAATCAAGAACACCTTACTATAACAGATGTCTTGGCACGCTTGCGACGAGCGTTGCCGCGTGCGCTATTGCAAGAGTCCTGGGCTCGCCCATTCGACTGATGGAGGAGCAGCTTGACGGCGCTACACGTTTTGCGGTTTTCCGCTTGTTTTCTGAGGAGGCTTCGAAGGAGGAGCGCTAGAGAGCAGCATGGACACCAAACTCAGGTTCATACTCGTCTACTCGGTGATTGTGTTCTCGGCCTACACAGCCTACGTGTTTTTGAATCAGACCGACCTCGGAGTGTACGTGAGCTCGGTTGCGGTGATCTACTTCGCACTGCGCCTGACACTGAACCCGCAGTACAGGACGCGGGTAGACTTTCTCGGCCTGATACTGCTTGCACTTTTTGCGTATTTTGTGGCAGAGCGAGTGCTCCAGATTCTTGAACCCACGTAACTAGGCCTGCGGCAGAGCAGTAACGTTCACAAAGAGCTGGTTCCAGAGCCCGGTGTACTGGAACTCACCAGACGTGGTGTTGAACATCCATAGTTCAATGATGAGTTTCTCGTTCGTGCCGGCGTGTTCAAAGCTCAGGTTCAGCGGAAGCACGTAAGTCTGGTTGTTTGAAAGCACCCTGTAGAAGCTCGCGACAAGCGGCGCCCGGGCGCTCGTCACATTGTTCACAATAGTAGTCTGATTTCCGAGCTTTACCTTCACATTATAGAACTCCACCACGCCTTCATGGTTTCCGATGTAGACAAAAAGAGAAGCGCTGGAGCCGAGCGTGACGTTCGTGGGATAGTCGCCTATTTTTTTGTTAGCGCCCAGAACGCCAAGCTCGGAGAATCGCTCGGTTGCCGTGGGGATAAGAGGCTGGATTATCGCAAACACTGCAAGTATAACCACGACCGAAAGCACTATCCCAGCAGTTTCTTTGTCAATCATGTTTCTTCACGATGTATCCCCGATACAACCTTTCGAAGATGGCGTAGTAAACGAGTTCGCCGTAGACGTAGATGAGCGAACCGAGAGCCACCACTCCCGCTGATGAGCCGATAGCGAGGTAGGTTCTTTCCGACCTGCCGGCATCGCCCCTCGCGCCGATAGCGGGGGCGCTGGAAAGCACGTGCTCCGCAATCGCCGTGGCGTTCGCGATGTACTCTTCCGAAAGCGCGGGATTCGTGGCGCTCACGTTCGATGAGAGTGAAAGCAGCGCAAGAGCCTGGTTCAGCTGCGAAACCAGCTCGGTCACGTTTCCGCCCTCGCGCTCGGCAGATTGAACCGCAGTGAAAGCCGATTCAATCTTTTTCAGCGCGCTGGAATAGCCCGAGCTCTGCGCGCTCACTAGCGGCGCGAGGCCCTGTGACAGGACGAGAGCCGCGGCGAAAATTGCCGCGCCAAACAATAGCAATCTGTTCGTTCGCTTATCGCTCCTGTGTATGATGATTGAGAGGCTTGGCTCTTCCACTTATTCAGGTATAAAGGGTTTCACTTTCTGCGAGCTCGTAGCGGGCTGCGTTCTCGTGATTGGCGTAGGTTTCACCCGTCCTGGCTGCACTGGCAGGGTCACGCCTGCCTTACGAGCGACTCTTGAACATAATCCGATTGAGATAGAAAGCCAGCGGACTGCGGAAGTCGACTTTCCGGACCCGCGCGGGCCTGGCCAGGCCAGGACTGAACCACAGCTCTTGCCACGAGGAAGCGCTGGACCCCGCCAGGCTCAGTTGCTCTCAATCGAACCCGATACATCCTGGGTCAGCCTGCCATTATCCAGGTAAAGAACCCTGCCAAACTGGAAGCCGGGGGGCATCTGGGTCGCGGAAATCAATAGAGCTGCGCCAGCCGCAAGCCGTTCGCCGAACACTTGCATCACCAGCCTTTCCCGGAGGGGGTCCTGATTGCTCGTGGGTTCGTCGGCGACTATGAGCCTCGGCTCCTTGACGAGCGCCCTTGCCACCGCCGCGCGCTGGGCTTCGCCCCCGCTCACTTCGTCCGGGAACTTGTCGAGCAGGCTAGAGAGCTCAAGGCGCTCCGAGAGCTCTCTCATACGCCGCAGGCAATCTTCCTTTGGGAGAGAGGCCAAGCTCAGAGGTAGTGCGATATTTTCCCGAATCGTAAGCGAGTCCACGAGCCCGGCGTCCTGCGGCACGTAGCCAATCCCCTTCAACCTGAGTTCGTCGAGCCTGTTTCCCTTGGTGGCGTCCGGGTTTGCTCCAAGCACTTCAACACTTCCTGAATAGTCACGGTCGAGCAGCGCAGCTATCCTGAGTAGCGAAGTCTTGCCAATACCGGACCGGCCGAGAACGAGAAGCGCTTCACCTCTATCGAGCGAAAGACTCACGCCTTCGAGCACCCTGAAGTCCCCTCTCGCCTTGATAAGAGAGTGAATGCGTAGAACCTGCTCATCCTCAGTCAGACGAACCAGGCCCCCTCGCTCTGCGTAACGCGAAAGCTCAAGTGTTAACGCACGTCTCCTAGCGCAACAAAGCTGCCGCTGTTATAGTATATTGAATTGTTATGCAGCACGTCCTCCATGCTCTGCACGTTCCAGCCCAGGCCGTAACCGAAGAAGTTTCCGCTCAACTCCTGAGGACCTAACAGGATGACGAGCCCAGTCAATCTGTAATTAGGAGAAGGCGGGGGCGAAGGCGGGGAATTGACAGCGCTGATATTGCCCTGGTAGAAACCCAGCGGCCCGGCCTCGTTCAGCCCCGCTGCAATACTCTGGTTGCCGAGGAGCCCTGAGAGCGAGCGAATAGCAGTTAGCTCGGCTTCGGGGTAGGCCCAGGTTTCTCCCGTATAGACGCTCTTGCCGTAGTAGGTGAGCGATGCACCCACGCCCAGGGCCGCCGCCACTATCAGCAGGGCTAGAGCCACCCACCCCGTCCAAAACGACCTCGGCCGCTCTGAGCCTAGCGCACCCCGATTCCGGGGTGTGCCAGGAACTGAGGAAGCGACCGGTCCCCGGGACGCTTCCAGGGACCTCAGGATTTCATAGCCTGCGAAAACCAGCGAGGGAGTGGCCGCGGCCACAACTCCTCTGTAAAGCAGGATGGCGTTCCCGTCAAACGTGGAGTAAACCACGAGCGAGAATGCGGCTATAACCCACGCTCCGAGCACGCTCTGCACAACCGGGGCCTCCCGCAGCAACCTGACGTAGCCCAGACTTGCGCACGCGAACACCGCAGTCGGCCCGGCCGCAAGCGCGAGCTCAAGCGGCGAGATTCGGGGGATTCCTGGAAGGATGCGCCCGGGAAAGACCATCACGAGAGCCGCAAGAGCGAACATCAATGGGACGAGAACGCGTAGCACCGCGCGCGCTTCCCGCGCGCGGGTAATCGCTGCGATTACGAGGAAGCCCGCGTTATACGCGAGAATGGTTTCTGTAAAGCCGGGCGGGTAGTACTCTGTCAGCCCCCGAAAACCCTGCAGCGCGTAATACAGAACGGTGATGCCAGCGCTCGCCGCGACCACAGCCCCAGCCTGCGCGTTCAGGCTGCGAAAGCGCGTGCGAAGAAGCGCGAGCGCGAGCCCCCCTGCCATCGCCGACTCTGTGAGAAACGCGGTGAAGTGGTGCGTGAGGAGGATTCCGAGGTAGAGCACGATGACCGCAATCCACCGGGCGCTTCCGCCCTCTGCTTCGGGATTCCTCAAGCCCTTGGTGAACAGGAAAAGCGCGAGTATGCAGAGCGGCATGGCCTCGGCTTCGGCCTTGTAGCCAGCGTAGAAAGTGTTGAGCAGCCAGCTGGAAGCGGCGAGCGCGAGAACCGCGAAGAGAGCAAGAAGCGACTGCGCAGTCCCGAGCCCCGTTCCTCCGAGCGTGGAGCCCCCTCGGCTGAAGCTCAACCTGGCAAACAGCGCTATTCCCATTGCAAACAGCGCTGAAAAGAACAGGGTGAGCGTGGCAGGCACACTCAGGAGTGGCAAACCGGTCACCTCCCGAAAAACCGCTGCGAGCACGGTAGGGGCGGGCCAGTAGGCATAGTAGCACGTGGGAAATGACGAGCAGGGGATGAGCGTCGCCGTGGGGTGGGAAACAAGGTAACGGATGTCCGAGAGCAAGGGCCAGGCGTCGTTACTGAACACCCGGGAGCCCAGTATTGCGGGGAGTTCCCTGTAGGCCACAACGCCGAGACCGAGGAGGAGAACTGCCGGCGCAAGGAGTCTTGCTCTAGTCAT
>JAKAWJ010000045.1 GCA_021817005.1 archaeon
TGTACGCTCCGCCATCTATCCCGGCCCTGCTCGCTACGCTCCGCTCAGACAAACTCGA
Organism: archaeon; assembly: GCA_021817005.1. Lineage (GTDB taxonomy): Archaea > Thermoproteota > Thermoprotei_A > Marsarchaeales > Marsarchaeaceae > JAKAWJ01. Next base: position 59 of record JAKAWJ010000045.1, read on the forward strand.
AAAATTACCCTCGGGACTTGTAATAGGCTTGTCACAGCTCGAAGATTTCAGAAATGCTGCGCAAAACGGAGAACCCCGACTGGAAAAGCTTGCAGAACTGCCGATATTCTTCGATCCTGAACCAGAGCTGATTTTTCGCTCAGACGCCCACGACGCAGGGGAATTTGAAGATGCGATGCAATCGCTTGCTTCTTCCAGCCTGAGAGCGATGCAAAGGTTCGGGGGGCTAGACGCCAAAAAGAGCGGTGTTTATAAGAGCTTGAAACACTGCGGCGACTTCCTTGAGGCCTCGCTCTTGACTCAAGCAGCGGCGAATGCCACCATGCTGCTGCCAATCACCCCACCCGTTAATAGCGACAACCGTGATTCTGTTGACCTTGCAATTGCGCTCAACGAACGCGCTGTAAGGACTCTTGAACCCACGCCGGTCAAGCCATTCGGGGTGGGCTACTTCTTCGCGCTTGAACGAAGCGCTCTTTCGACGGCTGCGTTCAGGTGGGGCCTTGAACAATTTATGTTTGAGAGTGAGGCAAATCGGCCAGATTCCGGGCTGAATCCGCACCTCCTCGTAATCAAGCTGCTCAAAGCAGATTCCTACAAGAGTGATGAGCTACTTGGCCTACGGGACCTCCTCAAAACTCTCAACAAGATAAGGAGAGCCAACGCCTTTACGACTATTGTTCTGGGTGCTCACGAGGGAGGTCCTCTTCTTCTCTCGGAGGGGTTCGACGGCTTCGCCGAAGGCGGAGGTTGGAGAAGAGAGGGCTCCACTCCTTACCTATGGACTGGCGAAAGTGAAAAGATAATGGGGTATTGTGATCGCAAGTCCGCGGCCAGGCTTTTCGAGCGTAATGGTTACGCATACCCTTGTTCCCAGAGGTGCTGCCTACACAGGCAGGGAGTCCACCCTGACCAAATCCCTGAACATGACTGGCATGAGGACAGTGAAATCCACCTCATAAATGTAAGGATGAACTTGGTAAGCGCATTGAGAGCGGCGACTGTGCCCGAGCGACGCCGCTGGCTAATGCAGCAGTTTTCCAGCGCCGTAACTGGCTCCAAGTATCTTGCTTGGGTAGGAGAATGTCCATGAACCTCCGCAGCGTACTGAATCCGAAGGCCGGATGAGGCTCGGAAGAAGAATTCAGCAACAAGCGAATCGTTGCCGTTTACTCGTTACGACGAGCCCAACTGATTTGCTCGTCACAGAGGTTAACCAGACAGCCCGCAAAGTCTGAGCAATTTCATGGACCAAAGTTGGGTTGCAAGGACTATGACCCCCCAACTCAAAGTGTGGTTACCTTCGCCTTCTGGTTCAGATACGGCAAGGGCTCACGGTAATTAGCTGCTCGGGAGCGCTATGACTTACAAACGATACTGCCCTTTTCCCAGAAGTTTAAAATTGTCTGAGAGAGGAGAAGCTGGCAGCCATAGTTAATTTCCCTTGACAGTTCACAGGGGCTAAACCTTGCTTGGAGGACGTGTGAATCGCGGTCCATGGTTCGTCAAAGGACCATTCTGCGAGGCCCGTGAACTCGCTCTGTATAATTTTTACTTCAGGACCCAGGAGAGCCAGTTTTCTTGCGGCTCAAGTAATCTGCAGAGTCCACACTCACAACTATTTCTGCGTTGCAATCCCGACTTGCCCAGCGTAGTGACAAGCCACCCAGTGATCCTGAGAAACCATTCTGAACTCTGGCACTTGGCTGACGCAAATTTCAGTCGCGTAGAGGCACCTTGGATGAAACCTGCACCCTGACGGAATGCGTGCGGCGCTAGGCACTTCGCCCTTTACGAGCACCTTTATTTTCTCGGCTCTTGGGTCTGGCACAGGAATTGCGGCCATGAGGGCCTGTGTGTAAGGGTGAAGTGGATTGGCCACTAGCTCCTCGGCTGAAGCAAGTTCAGCAAACTTTCCAAGATACATTATTGCAATCCGGTCGGCTATGTGTTTTGAAACCGCAAGATCATGCGTGATAAATATGAATGATATTCCCAGCTTGTCAACGAGATCCTTCATTATGTTGAGAACTTCAGCCCTGATTGATACGTCAAGCATGGATACCGGTTCATCAGCTACCACAAAGTCGGGGTTCAGAACAAGAGCTCTGGCAACCGAAACTCTCTGCCTCTGTCCCCCGCTGAGCTCATGCGGATATCTGAACATAAATTGCTCTGGCGGCGTGAGCTGCACGGATGACAGGGCTGTCCTGACACGTTCCATCGCCTCTTCGTCGGTCGAAACTAGGCCGTTTATGAACAATCCCTCAGAAACGATTTCATATATCGTGAAGCGTGGATTCACAGATTCGTATGGGTCCTGGAAGACGATTTGCAGCTTGGTTCTGAGTTTTCTTACCTCGGAATCCGGCAACTTGGCTATGTTCCTGCCTCCATAGATAATATCTCCTGATGTCGGCTTGACGAGCATCAGGATGCATCGACCGGTGGTCGTCTTGCCGCATCCGCTTTCTCCGGCAAGCGCGAAAATTTCGCCCTTCTTGATGATGAATGACACTCCATCTACTGCGTGCACGAAATCCTTTGAGCCCAGGATGGATGCACTGAATCCTGTCTTGAGAGGGTAATATTTTACGAGATCCCTCACCTCAATCAGATTATCTTCCGCACTATAGTCAGCTTCAGTCAATTATCTCACCGATTTCGCAAGCACTTCTTCTGCGTGATGACATCTAACCAAGCGCCCACCATTGAGACTCCTGAGCTCCGGCTCTACCTCGCGACAAATCTGAGTTGCAAACTGACACCTCGGGTTAAATCGGCACCCAGATGGCGGAGCTACTAGGTCGGGTGGAGACCCTGGTATCGATATCAGCTTTGTTTTCGGGCCCTTGAGATTTGGAAAGGCATGAATCAGGCCAAAGGTATAGGGATGTGCAGGAGTCACAAAAAGCGCTTCTGAGCTCCCGTATTCCACAATCTGGCCCGCGTAAAAAATGATCACCATGTCGCTCATTTCGGCCACAAGGGAGAGGTCATGAGTTATCAGAACAAGCGACATTGAAAGTGTGCGCTTCAGGTCCTTAAGGAGCTGAATTATCTGAGCCTGCACAATCACGTCCAGCGCGGTTGTGGGTTCGTCGGCGACAATGATGTCCGGGTTAAGCACGAGGGCCATCGCAATCATGGCCCGCTGGCGCATTCCGCCGCTGAGTTCATGCGGATAACTGTCATACCGCCTCGGATCAATTCCCACGAGCTCTAGCATCTGTTTGCTTTTCTCAATCGCGATATCAGGGTCTGTGTCCTGGTGGACGAGTATCGCTTCCGAAATCTGCTCCCCAACCTTGAATACAGGGTTCAAAGCATTCATCGCGGACTGAGGAACGAGTGAAATGTGCTTCCAGCGAACCTTGGAGCGCACTTCACCCTCGGGCATATCGCTGACATCAACCCCTGCAATTATAATCTTACCTCCTCGAATACTTCCGTTCTGCGGTAGAAGCTTCATGAGAGTGTACGCCAGGCTGGACTTGCCACTGCCCGATTCTCCGGCTATACCCAGGGTCGTCCCTTTTTCCAGCGTAAAGCTGACGTCGTCAACCGCGCGCACGTCCCCCTCCCGTGTCGAGTAATACATCTTTAGTTTGTCTACTTCGAGAACTGCCAATCGCTTTCTATCTCCGCCTCAGTTTAGGATTGAATATGCTTTCCAGTGTATTACCAAGAAGTATAAAGGACAATGAGAGAAGCATTATTGCTACCCCAGGAGGAGCAAACCACCACCAGCAGTATGAGTAAGCGGCTGACGCAGCGCAGTTCTGGGAGGCATAACTGGTTATTGTACCCCAAGAAGTGATCAGACCGCTTCCAAATCCCAAGAAGTCAAGCGCCGCCTCCGTTAAAATCGCCGTGGGTACTGTGAGCGCCAAGTTGGCATATATCAGGCCCAGCACATTAGGAAGTATATGACGATACATTATGTAACTCTTCTTTGCTCCAAGCGCTCTTGCGGCTTCTACGTAAGGTCGCTCCTTTAGCGAGAGAACCTGTGAATTAATGATCCTTGCGACCGTAGGCCACGATAATATCGCAATCACAAATATAACGAGCCAAATGTAATCTCCAGGGTTATTTGCAAAAATCGGGGTCCTATCGAGCACCGATATCAGCACTATTAGCAGGGGTATACCCGGTAAAACAAGGAATATGTCGGTAACCCGCATAAGCAGTTGGTCTACGAGACCTCCATACGTCGCCGCCGCAAGCCCGACCACTACTCCCACTGCTACTGTCACCAAGGCTGCCAAAATGCCTACCAGAAAAGAGACTCTGGCACCATGAACGAACTGTGACCAAATGTCTCTCCCCTGGTTATCCGTGCCCAATACACCGTAGGCCGAGCCAAATATAAAGAAACTCATGTCTCCGACATGCAGCCTGAGGTCTGTTCCCTTCTCTGTGGGGCTCACCGCTATTGAGAGCGTGAGCGTGTAATTGCCGTGCTCATCAAAAACAGTCTTGGACAATCCCTGGAGCGAGGCAACCGTGTTATATGATAGAAGGTTCGAAAGCGAGTCTCCGTATATCTGATTCCATGTACCGCTGTAGAGCGGCGAACTTTGTGCGACGCCCACGGTGTAAACGTTTCCCGCGGGAGTTTTCAGATAGGCGGTAACTGTATAGGTTACGTTCTTCGCGATGCTCGGGTAAACGAAAGTCGAAAAAGCAAAGCGGTTCGGAGGGTCATACTTGGTATAGCTGAAGGTCTGGGACAGGTTGAAGGTGGAAGCAGTGGTTCCGGTAAAATTCACGGACAGGCTGCCTTCACCTTTGTTTGCTATTATGTAAGAAAGCGCTCGCTGCCCGGTAACCGGAAAAGCCTGCCAACCGTATGAAAACCCTGGGCCCTCCTTAAAACTCCAGGCAGACAGAGCGCCCGGACTCGAAAAAGTCGAGTCCGTCAGCTCCTGTAGATTTGGTGGATAGTGAGAATACTGAGGGAAGATCGTTGCCCAAGCAGGTACAGCGTAAGGGGCGGCCAAGTTCGTCCCTGTGATTGGGTTGTTTGAATCGATTACAGGTGCGAACAGGGCCATCATTCCGAAGATTATGATGATAGCGACTCCGATCAGTCCTGATTTTGAATGGGCAAAGGCTGATAGAGATTGCTTCGCCCTTGTAGAAAACCTGCCTGAAGGCCTAACCAGTCTCTTCTCTTCTGTCCCTCCGACGCCGTCGCCACTTCTATGACTCATGAGTTGTCAAGCCCTCCATAACTAGTACCTGATCCGCGGATCCAGCGCAGCGTAAAGCAGGTCCGTTATGAGATTCCCGACCACTACCATCAGTGCGATTATAAAGAAAATCGCCTGCTCGACCGGATAATCGCTTCCATCCACTGCGCTGATTATGGTTAGCCCCAGCCCTGGCCACGAAAATACGGTCTCCGTAATCACGGCTCCGCCAAGAATGAATCCTAGTGAGAGCCCGACGACGCTAACAACCGGAAGCACCGCGTTTCTGAAGGCGTGCTTGAATAGAATCGTCCTCTCGGGGACTCCCTTTGCTCTTGCAATATTGATGTAGTCTTCGGTAAACACATCGATCAGATTGCTTCGCATTATAAGCAGGTAGGTTCCCAGTGTAATCAGGGTCAGACTTATTACAGGAAGTATCAGGGCCATGATGTAACCATGCAGGTAGGCGAGCCCCACCCTGTCCACGGTGCAAATCGACTGGCTCACGCAGAATATCTTGAGGTATGCACCGAAGAAGACGAGAAGGATCAGACCCAGCCAGAACGAAGGCATTGAGAAGAAAAGTAGACCAGTGTCCACGATTGCGATATCACTAGCCTTACCCCTTTTCGCTGCGGCCACTACTCCGAGCGCGATTCCGACTAGGGCGGCGACAATCGTAGCTGAGCCTACGAGCGCGACTGTGTTTGGAAGGGCTCTGCCAATTACCAAGGAGACCGCAGTACCCGTACTCAAGTCAAGCGAAATCCCAAAGTTGAAGGTAAACATGTTTTCTATATATTTGACATAGCGAATGTCCCAGGGCTGATTGAGCCCGTATGTGTTTTCAATACTGATCAGGACCTTCTCAAGCGCCCCAGCTTGGTGAATTCGATTTGCAAACTGGCCCAAAAGAAGAGTTGCAGGATTCAGGCCAAGTACGAATTCCGGAATAAACTGGAAAATCAAGAAATCAATACTTGCGATTATTATGAGCACGACAAGTGCGTAAATAAGCCTCTTGATCACGTAATGAATGAGGGCCATTACTCACTAAGCCTCGTGAGCCTCGCGCCCATAAACTTTCTCTACCGGTATCTGTCAAGAAAATAAAAAAAGAGGAAAGTGCGGGCGCTTATCGCCTACGCGCCAGCACGAACCCTGCCACCGCGATGATGATGATCACTACGATGACTACGCCGACTATTAGCAGGGTATTATTTGAGTGAGTGGTAGTCGTAGTTGGTGATGTCGGAGAGGTTGGTGATGTCGGAGAGGTTGGTGATGTCGGAGAGGTTGGTGATGTCGGAGAGGTTGGTGATGTCGGAGAGGTTGGAGTAGTGTGTGAGGGGGCAACGTTCAGCGAGCCGAACATCAGCTGTTCCCTGCCTATACCTGCAGCAGTGTAGGTGGCGTTGTAAACCACTTCGTACGATCCGGCCGCCCATGATGATGGCACATTATAGCTCGCAGAGTAGGTGTTTCCGCTGACATGGGAAAGCTTGACTGTCGCCAAAACGGTGTTTCCCTGCATTATTTCGGCCTTCACGGATGAGGCGTTAGATATTGGCGCGTAGTCGCCTGCTACGTTCGCGAGCTGTGTGACATTCATGCTCAATGTGGTAGTGCCTCCTGCGCTCACGTTCCACGGGCTGGCTCCGGGCCACAGCCACCAAGCGGTCTTGAAGTAGCTTGGATTGCGCACCAGCGTTACTGTGCCAGTGGTTCCGTCGTAACTCTTCAGTATGAAGGGTCCGCTTCCCACTAAGAGGAAGGGCAGGTCATTCACCGAAGCTGGAGCGTTGGTGATGTTCAGCTTTGACTGTGCGGGTAAGGATTCAAGCGGATTCACTTGGTCTGCGACTGATGTAGGTATATACTGCCAGATGTGCTCCGGAAAGATGTTCGCTGCCAGAGAATAGATATCCCACATCGATGTGTCGTTAATGAATATGTTGATCTGGTATGGCCCTGTCACTTGCGTGGCTACGAGTCCGGGCAAGGAGCCGGCGTAGAGCGCGGTACCATAGGAGCCCTTTCCATTAAAGTTCTCATACCAGAGGGTGAAATTGACGTCACTCGCATTGAGTGGAACGTTGTCCTGGAAGGTGATGTTGTGGTCAAGATTCAGCGTTATTTCCTGACCCTTCGGAATATGCAAACCGTTCGGAGTCGTTCCACTGAAAGGCGTTATCTTGTAAGAGGCAAGCCATGGACCAATTGATGTAACGTTCTCGCTAGCAAGTGGGAAGAGCAACGCGGTATCGTAGACCTCGTCCCATACGTCAGCGCTTGTCACATAATCGTCATTTCCTGTCGTGGGGTTCACGCCCAACGCCACGGCGTTATTATGGGTTTCCTCGTTGAATGTTCCTCCGGTTGCACTGGTAGACGGATGCACATTCATTAGCGTATACCACAGGCCAGCTACCCACCCCGAACCGTACCCTGGAATCAAGGCGTATCCCTGCCAGCCAGTCAATAGAATTGCGTTAATGATGTTCGAGTAGCCAATCTGGATATAGGGCACTTGCTGAGCGAATACCTGTTGCACTGTGTAGGCAGCCTTTATTGCTGCCGAAGTGTTTGAAGCGAAGAACAGCGCATCGGTGGCTGCGTTCATTGTATTGTTATTGAAGGAGACGTAGTTTAAGAACGTTCCATTGAACGCTGAATTGAAGAAGGAATACGGAAAGTTGGGCAGGCCGTTGTCAATCCAGCCGCCCGTGTACATCTCCCACTTGTTGGTGATGGAGTAAACGATCGCATCGCTCTGGGGGGAAGTGATTGTCTGAAGGTTAATTGTCAAATTAATCTGGCTTGCTTCTTCGTAAAGAAGCTGCGCGGCCGCTGTGCGCACCGGGTCGTCCGCCCTGTAGTAGAGCTGAGGTACAAGCTGCGTTCCGTTACTCCACGTCCAAGTCCCAGTCTTCCCTCCATTCGGGTTGTAATGGACGCCAGGAACCAGCTTCAGATTGTCAATTGCGGCTGTGTAGTTCTGGGTGGAAACGGGTATGCTCGAATCGTAGTAGGCGCCGTAAAGCGAAGAATAGAGGCTAGAAGAGGCCACTCCCGCCACCCCTTGGAACGCCTGGCTCTCCATGGCGTTATAGTTAATCAGGTCCTGCAGAGCCCTTCTGAAGTAAACGCTGTTCGTCGGTTTGACGAGTTCGTTAAGGCCGAACTGGTAGAACGTAAAGCCCCTGACATCAGTGACGTTGAGGTTGCTCGCCGTGGCCGCGCTCGACGCATCGGCAGCAAGCAATCCATACTCCAGCTGGTTCACGCTTCCAGCTGAAAGAGAGAGATAGCCGCTGTGGTCGCTCGTAAAGTACTCGTAGTTTACCTGGTTTATTCTCGGACCGTTCGTGCTCACCGAAGAAAGTGGGAGCGCCGCCGAGCTTGCCCCAGCTAACACAGCCGAAGCCATCATTATGGTCACTAAGAACACTGGAACACTAAAGCGAAGTAAACGAAGATTTGCCTTCATTTCGGTTGAGCCTTGCTTCCTTGGTGTTTATTTAAACCTTATCCGCGCGCACATCCATAAAAACCATGGATAAGGTCAATATATCTACGTTTGTGATAATGACTATACAACCTGATATTTAGTTATACTATGTGCCAGTTTAATAAGCATCAAACAAGGCCGGAAAGAGCGCGAGGAGTTTTGTGGCAAAAATGCCCCGGGCGGGCTGGCCCGACATCCTAGTGCACGCGGCAGCAGACCGTGTCGAAAGTATGGGCGCGAGACAAGCCACCCGCTATTAGCCGACCGCTCGGGCAACGCTTAAAATAGGACGTCGCTCCTCATTTCAGGATTGGATGAAGTCGCTCAGGCTAGTGACATTAGCCCTTTTGGCAGTTCTTTTGGTTTCAGCCCAGTTAACCCTTGTCCACGCAGGCGAGACAAGCCCGGCCTCAAGGGTTGGACTCAAAACCGGAAATACGCTCACCTATTTGACCGTGACAGAAACCGAGCAGGTAAACTTAACCGCGAACGACCTGCTCACCATCACATCGATTAATGGCACCGGGGCAGTGGCTTCTCTTTATTACTCAAGTTATACAGTGGTATCGACTAATGGGACAACAGTACAAGGGGGCAATACCACAACCGCCGAAATCGGATTCTTCAACCCATACAACGCGTCCACCTTTGGACCCTCTCCCTTTAGTCTCTTTATGTACTCTGGCGTTCCACCCGGAAGCGACAACTTTTCGTTTTACTTCAGAGGCTACCAAGAAGACCAATATGTGATGAACTTCACCATAACCAGAGAATATATCACGTTTCACTCTCAGAATGTGACAATTGACCACATCCGGGCTTATGTGATGTCCGTAGCAAAATCATTCCTTGGAACGCCTCTCATAAGATTTTGGCTCGACGATAACTACGCCACGAACTCTGGGGTGCTCGTGTCGGGTTACATTCGGACAGAGTTCGGTACGGCAAATCGGACCGAATCCTATGAGCTACAAAACACGAACTTTGACCTGAACCAGCTTCCTGGGGGCGCGAGCTTGCCCTATAGTTACTTTGTCGTAGGAGGAATAATTATAGTTGCAGTAGCAGCAGCCAGCTATTCTCTTAGAGGGAAGCCTAATGCGGCGAAACGGAACCGATGACGACACGAGTCAACCTTATAGAGCGAGCTTGACCACCAAGGGCAAGAGGCCAAGTAGCGAAGGAAAGAGTAGACCGCTTACCAGATTTCTGTTTCTGAGCAGGAAGAGATTCAGCACCACACCGCTCACGACCAGGCCAGAAACAAGCATTGACGCCCCGGGACCTATATTCACGAGCGCTGACGCGGGTAGCATTGAGTAGAACACGAAATCTCCTAGGCCGACTCTCATCTTCTTCGTGGAATAAGAAAAGCGCAGAAGCTCTCCCTCACCACCTTCCAACTGGCTCCGGTGCGCTCTGTAATAGCCCCGGTCAAAAATAAGGAACAACTCGAACGTGGACGCCGTGCCAACAATCACAAGGAGAGCCATCATCGGAAGGATTACTGCGGCGAGTCCACCGAACATGGATGCGTATGCGAGAAAGAATACGTTTTTCACTTGGCGAGACACTGCATCCGCGACAAGCATTATCGAAAAGAACGTGGTAAAATACACGGAGCCGAGGATAAGGAATACCGATAGAATTGTGCCTTCGTTACCCAGGGCGAGTGCGGAGATGAACACCTGTCCGATTACAACCGTCGTGATAAGAAGTACGGGCATTAACGCTCCCACAAAGGCTAATCTTACCCCCACCGAAACTCGCTTTGAAGCGTATCTGTGAATCACTAATGAGGCAACGGCTCCGACAAATCCGGCTGCAACGGACGTCAAAAATACGTTTCCGGTTACTTTGAAATAGCTCAAGAAGTCCGTGCTGAAGTATGTTTCAGAAGCTGAAGCGACGAGCACTGACAGAATGACTGCGATTAGCGAAACCAAGAGATATTGCGCATAGAACGCTCTGGATTCTCTCAATTCGATTCACTAATTGCCTCAAAACCTACAAGCACGGTACCCTCCTTTGAGCCCGAAATTCGAACTACTCGGTAAACTCTCCTTTCCAGGTTTCTTTCAGCCTTTCTTACTAAGACGAAGCTCACCATATCCGCGGCCATAAAGCCAGCTATGCCACCCAGCACAATCGAGAGCCAAAGAAGTGGACTGAGCAGGAATGCAAGGATGAACGGAGAGACGAATATTATGACCATTATGATTGCGGTAGTGGCCATTCTAACTCGATAGGTTTTCATGCTCATTTCGTTTAGGCTCCGGCCCTTCGTCCTTAGGCCTCCGAAAGAAGAAATGAGACTTCGGGCGCGATACGCTACCAGCAATAAAAGCACGACAGCGAGCGAAAGGAAGACCACCAAGAGGCCCGCCCGGGCAATCCCGTAGGCCAACAAGAACACTACAATTATAATAAAGGAACCAAACCCCAGTCTCGCTCGGCTTGGCCTCAGGGGGGTCCTCCTAACGGACAAATCGTGGATCAATTCTTTTGTGGAACAAGCCCCTGAAAAGTCTTTTGCTATTTTGAACGTACTAAGTTCGCGTTTTGCTGAGTTCTTGTCATCGCCCAGCTTGCTGTGAATCCCTTTTCAGGGATGGGCTGGGTTTCGCCAAACTCCGCTCAGACTCGGGTGCTGTTCCTTCGTTCTCTCTCTTTTCCCGCTTCTTCGGCCAAGTAGAGGGTGTAGCTTTCCAGATTAGAAATGGGGTCTGCACCTTGTGGCTTGAACTGCTTTTTCCTACGCCTCCTGAATAGGTTGAATCTAGGCGCGGACTCGTTACTGCCAGTCATCTTAACCGTACTGAAATGAGCGCGCTTTAAACTGATAAAGTTTGCCATATATAGCCAATTTCTCTGCGACGGAATCAATAAGAATAAAGAGTCCCTCCTGCAGCTTTCTGCATTGTGGAACCTCGCTACGAAGCATCCAAAGTCGAGCCCAAGATTAGGGAGTTCTGGGAGAGAAACAGAGTGTATCAGTTCATTGTTAAGGACGAAAGGGAAGTATTTTCGATTGACACTCCTCCGCCCACGATATCGGGCCAGCTGCACCTAGGCCACGTTTTCTCGTACGCCCAAGCAGAATTTGTGGCTCGTTATAAAAGGATGCGGGGCTATAACGTATTCTACCCTTTTGGACTGGATAATAACGGGCTACCTACCGAATTGCTGATTGAGAAGAAATTGGGAATTGTAGCAGAAAGCATGGAACGAGAGAAGTTCGTCGAGCTCGTGAAAGAAGAGATTAAAGATTACAACCAAGATTATATCCGTCTCTTCCGAGAGCTCGGTGTTTCAGCCGACTGGTCCCTGCTATATGAGACAATTAGCGACCGAGTGCAGCGAATT
>JAKAWJ010000010.1 GCA_021817005.1 archaeon
AGGATTCTTTGGGTATAACAGCTCCATAACCCCCCCAGCTTACAACGTGCAGTATGCGAAGCAGCTGCTATCGGAGGCGGGCTATCCCAACGGGGCGGGGCTCCCTGCGATAAACTTTGTCTACCCGCAAAGCGACTACCTAGGGCTCGTAGCCGCCATCATTAAGCAGGACTTGGCACAGGTGGGTATCACGCTCAATCCCCAAGAGGTCACCTTCGATACGTGGCTCAGCCTTTCGCTCGTGCCTGGCACGAACACCACGTCTCCGATTATCAACTATGGATCATGGACGTATATTCCAGACTTTTCGGGATACGAATTCATAGTTGATGAACAGTTGGGGGCATTCTTCTTCCTTAACAACCAGACAATCAACAACTTGGTGACCGAGAGCAACTCGCAGATCAACCCCACGCTTCGCGCGCAGGAGATATCTCAGGTGCAGCTTGATGTAAAGCAAAACGCAGCGGTGATATGGCTTGGACAGGCCGTGGACTTTTATGATACAGGAGGAGGATTCGGACCCACGGTGTGGAACAATTGCGTGGCAGGTCTCTGGTACAGCACTGCGTTCAATGGCGTGCCCTTCAATTCAGTATACTATGCCTGCAACCCGAGCTAAATACTGAGCCGGTGAGGTAACAACGGGGTTCGTTGGGTTCATTCTCAGACGTCTGCTCCTGCTCGTGCCCACGCTCCTCGGTGTTACGCTCATCACATTTCTGATTTCCCGCGTGATCGTTCCTGATCCAGCGAGGACTTGGGCGGGGTTCCGAGCGACACCCGCCGCCGTGGCGGCGCTCGCGGCGAGGTATCATCTCAACGCCCCCCTCTACATACAGTATTTCTATTATATGGGAGGGCTGATTACCGGTCACTGGGGCGTGTCTCCAACATCCGGCAGGCCGGTACTTTCGCAGATATCCCAGTACTTTCCTGCCACCGTGGAGCTTGCTATAGCTGCCATCGTTATCACAATAATCGTAGGAATACCACTTGGTGTCGTTTCGGCGCTGCATCACAACGGAAAGTACGACCACGGAATCAGATTCCTCTACCTGGCTGGCTTCAGCTCACCACCATTCTTTGTCGCGCTCGTGATTATACTGGTTTTTGGCTATGTCCTGAACATTTTCCCTACGCAGGGTGAGCTTTCCAGCAACCTTGCACCTCCTGCCCACATAACGGGCATGTATATTGTTGACAGCCTTCTTACGGGGAACTGGACTGACTTTGTCAATTCTGTGTGGCATATTGTCATGCCGGCGACCGCTCTCGCGCTCACGGTGTTCGGAATCGTTACTCGAATAACCAGGTCATCAATGCTTGAGGTGTTCCAGAAGGACTTCGTGCGAGCCTCATACGCCAAGGGACTGGCCCAGCGTGCTGTGGTCTACAGACACGCGTTGAGAAACGCACTTATTCCAACTACTACTGTTCTCGGTTTGCTCCTCGGAGCGTTACTTAGCGGTACGATTGTTGTCGAATCCATTTTTCTCTGGCCCGGCATCGGATATTTCGCTCTTCAATCGATCGAAAATCTGGATTTTCCTTCGATTATGGGAGTGACAGTGCTCTTTACCTTGAGCGTGGTCATAGCGAACCTCCTGGCTGATGTTCTATACGCAGTTCTTGACCCTCGGATAAAGATTTAGGGATGGACTTTGGCAAGCACTCGTAAGTTTCAGCTGCCGTTCGACAGGAACGAGGCCGCAATAACCTGGAGGGTTGTCAAATCCAGTCCCATGACCCTTGCTGGCGCCGTGATTGCAGTTGCCTTTGTTGCTTTGGCGATAGCCGACGTTGTTACCAGGGATGCAATACTGCCTTACAACCCGTATGCGCTTACAACTCAGCTGCTACGCCCTCCCTCGCTTGCTCATCCTTTGGGCACAGACGACCTGGGGAGAGATGTGCTTTCAAGAGTGCTCGCTGCCGCGCCGATTGATGCCGAAGTTGCCTTTTCAGTGGTCGGGGTCGCTATGGCACTCGGTCTGCTCACTGGTGGTCTTGCTGGCTACAGAGGGGGGCTTACCGAAGAAGTGATCATGAGAGTCACAGATATCTTCCTTTCCTTTCCGGGGATTGTGCTAGCTCTGGCAATAGTGGCCGCGCTTGGACCGAGCACGCTCCACTCAATTTTCGCGTTGGTACCAGTGTGGTGGCCGACGTATACAAGGCTTGCAAGAGCGGAAACCCTGAGCGTCAAATCCCAGCAGTTTATTGATAGCTCACGAGCGGTGGGTCAACGACCCTCGTATATTATAGGCCATCACATATTCCCAAATATCTTTCCTACACTCCTTGTATATGCTACACTTGATATCGGGAACGTGATACTCACCTACTCGATACTGAGCTTCATCGGCCTTGGTGCACAGGTGCCCACTCCTGAATGGGGGCTTTTGACTGTGCAGGGAGAGTCATACTTACGCAGTTACCCCTGGATTCCGATCGCGCCTGCGCTCGCGATACTCGTTGTCGCTGTGGGATTCAGTCTTCTGGGAGACGGACTGCGGGACGCACTGGACCCGAGGGTGAGAGGAACCTTTGGGTGAAGCGAAGACCCTTCCTGCGGCAGGCGGAGGGGAAGCGGTCGGATTCGGAGACGCGGTTTTGACGATAAAGGGGCTGGTTGTCAAGTATAACACCTTCAGGGGAGAACTCACCGCTTTGGGAGGGGTGGACCTGAATGTCAGGCGTTCGCGGATAATTGCCATTGTGGGAGAGTCCGGTTGTGGTAAGAGCACGCTCGGTCTGAGCATAATCAGGTTGTTGCCGGTTCCCCCGGCAAGGGTAGCAGGCGGCGAAATCCATTTCGCAGGAAAGAATCTGGTAGAATTGCCTGAGAGCCAGATGACCCGGTTAAGAGGCACTGGTTTGTCAATGATATTTCAGGAACCGCTCAGCTCTCTAGACCCGGTCTACACGGTGGGCGACCAGCTCGCTGAGACCATTCGCGTAAGGGACGAAAGGGTGGGCAAGCCAAGCTACGGGCCTTTCAGGGTAGCCCCGGCGCCAGAAGAGTCACACAGGACAGCCTCGAGATTACTGGGCGCAAGGCTTCCGAGACCGAGAGCCAGCAGAAAGTACCCGGATGAGGCAATCAAGGCTCTCAGGGAAGTCCAGATTAGCGACCCCGAGCTCGTCGCCGCAAAATATCCCCACGAGCTCAGCGGAGGCATGGCGCAGAGGGTGATGATCGCGACGGCGCTTCTTGAAAAGCCATCCATTCTTATAGCGGACGAGCCAACCTCGGCGCTGGATGTCACGACCCAGGCACAGGTGCTGGAACTCATGCGTGAACTCCGAGATGAAATCGGGGCTTCCGTGCTTTTCATTACTCACGACCTTGCTGTTGCTGCGCAGATAGCGGACGAAGTAGTTGTGATGTATGCCGGAGAAATTGTCGAGCATGCTGAAGCCGGCCAACTTTTCTCAAATCCGATGCACCCCTATACCGAGGGTCTCCTTCAGTCGTTTCCGCGGAAATTCAAGGATGAGGAGAAGCTAAAGGCCATTCCGGGCGACGTGCCGGACCTGAGGTTTCCTCCATCTGGTTGCAAATTCCACCCTAGGTGTACGTATGCGTTTGACAGGTGCAGGGTTGAGCTGCCCCTGGCAAAGGAAGTCTCTCCTGGGCACAGAGTTGCGTGCTTTCTCAGGCAGTAAGGTGCACTTTGGGCTTGATTCTCGAAATCGACGGACTGCAGAAATACTACCCAGTCAGGTCGGGCGTTCTCGACTGGCTGCTTTCCAAGGAAAAGCTGTGGGTAAGAGCGGTGGACGGTGTTTCGCTCGCCATAGGCGAGAACGAGACGCTTGGACTGGTTGGAGAATCTGGTTCGGGGAAGACTACGCTCGGCAGGACTGTTGTGATGCTGGAACGACCAACGGGCGGCCGCGTGGTCTTTCAGGGGAAAGACCTTGCGAAACTTGGCCAAGAAGAACTGAGAAAGACACGCAGGCAAATGCAGATCGTGTTTCAAAACCCAACCTCTTCGCTAGACCCAAGGCAGCGGGTCAAGGATATACTGGCAGAGCCGCTCAAGGCGTTTGCAAGGGAAGAAGGGAGCGACCGAGAAGGATTCAGGGACAGGCTCTCGGAATCGCTGAGAGCAGTGGGCCTTCCCGAGAGCGCGCTGTCGAGGTTTCCGCACGAGTTCAGTGGCGGGCAGAGGCAGCGGATATCTATCGCGCGCGCGCTGATACTTGGCCCAGCGTTCCTAGTGCTTGATGAACCGACGTCTGCGCTTGACTCATCAATCCAGGTGCAGGTTCTCAATCTGTTGCGCCAGGTTCAAGAGGAGCGCAAGCTGAGCTACCTCTTTATCACGCACAACGTGAGTGTAGTCCGCTACATGGCCGACAGGGTGGCAGTGATGTATGCGGGTAAGATTGCCGAAGTCGGAAGAACGCGTGAGGTACTCACAAATCCAATGCACCCCTATACCATGGCTCTGATCTCCTCTGTACCTGAGCCCGATCCCAAGAAAAAACGGGTAGGCAAAGCGCTCAGGGGGGAGGTTCCGAGCTCCATATCTCCACCCAAGGGCTGCAGATTCAGCCCCCGGTGCCCCTACGCCAAGGATGTCTGCTTTCGGGACGAGCCGCAACTCAGGTCTGTGGAGCCGGGCCGATGGGTGTCATGCCATTTTGCTCCCGGTATAAGCGCACCCACCTCCAAGAACTAGGGTGGGTTACTGAACAACTTGCGCGAACCGGTTGCGCTCTTAACTGCTTGCATGCATTGATGGAATTCGAGTGTGTCGCTTGAGGCGGGTGGGCCGAGCGTCCCAGAAGGGTGGGCTCCATAAAGCGCATGCGCGTCTGAACAATTGTTATAAGACGCGACCGCGGAAGGAACGCACCTTGACTCAAAAACTGAAGGCACCGAGTTACCATGTTCTGGAGATCCGTGGAAGTGCTTACGACCGGGGGTTCATGTACGGTGAACATAATAGGGCGCTTATGCGGCGGCTTATTGATTCTCACTATAATTACTACGCAAAGTATCTCAAAACCGAAAAAGGTGAAGTGCTGCGTGACGCGTCAAAGTTCGCCGGGCCCATCAGAGAGTTCTCGGAAACCGTGTTTGATGAGCTGCGGGGCGAAGCTGACGGCGCTGGCATAGAGCTGGACGAGGTGCTTGCGATTGCCGCGTTTAACGAAGTGTTTTATCCCAGACTGGCGAAGGCTTGCACATCGTTCGCGGTCAGGGGAGGCGCCACGGCTGACGGACTTACGTATGTCGGGCAGAATAACGACGAGGGGATTGACCCTTGGCTCGACGGCGAATGCACCACGCTCACCAGGTACAGGCAGACTGATGCACCTGACGCGCTGATTTACTCCTACGCGGGTGCCCCCGCTATGATGGGCATAAATTCGTCCGGATTGGCAGTGTGCATCAACGCGCTTGGATATGATGCCCCCACGCTGGGGGTGCCGATGCTCTGCGTGGTCAGGGAAGTGATGAACAGGGCGAGCGTCGAGGATGCGGTCGACGTGATTGGCCACGCAAACAAGGCGTTTGCGCTCAACTTTATGATTGGAAGCCCGAAATCGATTGCCGATGTCGAAGCCAACCCTGCAAAGACGCAGGTAATGCGTTCAGATGACGCGCTCTATCACGCCAACCATTACCTGTGCGCTGTCAAGGGATTTAATGAAGGGAAGAGTGAAGAATATGCAACGAACAGCAAGTTCAGATGCGCGAGGATGGGAAGTCTGATAGATGAACACAAGAGAGAACTATCGCTCAATCTACTTGAGGGATTCCTCAGGGATCACGAGAATCGACCGAACACAATCTGTGCCCACGTGAACCGTGCAAAACCGGAGGGGCACTGGAGCCGCACGCTTGACGGCATGATTTACGTGCCAGAGAAGCGGGAGGCCTGGATTGCGAAGGGCAATCCCTGCGAAACCGAATTCGTGAGGTATACCGTATAGCAGGGTTGGTTCTTCCGCTCCAAAGTGAGGAACAGCTGGGCTTTCCTCAGGCGCCTGCGAGACGTAAGTATATATACTCTGTTGCAAATGTCTTCGACACTCAAGGATGGAAAGCACTGGTCCCCTCGATAGAAGCTCTCAGAAGCGATTGCCTCGGCTTGAACACTACAATATTTATGAAAATGTAGTGAGGATACTCGACCGCAAACTCGGTAGGATTGCCGACGTTGACTACCGCCACGGGGAGATGTTTTGCGAAGTCTGTGAAAGTTCGGAATGCCCGCACACGGGCTACGCTTGGAGCATCTACGAACGGTACTCGTCTGAGCGAAGGGCCGTCTGAACGGGGTTTCCTTGGATTTTCAATGATTTTGTCCACTCGGTGACGACGCAGCTACCCGGATTCCTTGACTTGCACACGGGGCAGGCGGCATCTTCTTCCAGCACTTTAGATGTTGCGGGCTTCCAAAGTTCATCGAGCATGAGGAGGCTCATGCAGGCGTCAGATATCATGAGTGTAAGCGAGAGCTCGTCAGCTCCATCGATTACGGCAGAGGCTATTTTCTCGGTTAGTGTATCTGCTCCGCCCTGCAGAACTAGATTCCGGTACATCGCCCTGCAGCCCACCATGTAGTTGCTTACGCACTGCTGGGTGAGACCCAGCCTGCGAGCAGCTTGCGATTGGGTATACTTCTTTTCCTTTACCAGTTTTTCCGCAACAGCGGCTCGTATCGCAGGGCAGATTGTATCAGCGGCTATCTCAAACGGTGTAAGCACGGTCACGCCTCTGCGCTAGCAGTCTGTCCAGTTCGGATTCGCCAAAGATACCTAGCTCCCTGTAAAGCTCTTTGTATTTCGAGCCATCATCCCCGAATACCACGGTTACCACTCCACTCTTGAGCGACAACTGCCTAAGTCCTGCAAGAACGGCTCCAGATGACGGTCCTACCAAGATATCGGTTGAGCGAGCGAGCCGTGCGACTTCTGCGAACGAATCCCTGTCGGATACAGTGAGCCATTCATCGATTACACTCGCACGTCGCTTCAAGAGCGCAGGCATTGCCGAAACTTCCAGGTTCCTCAGACCCTGGATTCTGTGTCGCTTTTCTGGCTGGACGGCTATTATGCGGGCATTTTCTTTCCTTTCCTTGATGTAACTCCCGACCCCGGTAAGTGTACCGCCAGTTCCAACACCTGCAACGAAGTGAGTTATTCTGCCTCCGGTCTGTGACCATATTTCTGGCGCCGTGGTGGAATAATGCGACATAAAATTAGCGTCGTTTTCATACTGGTTTGGCATGTGGTAGCGCTCCGGCTGGCTCGTTACAAGCGAATTTGCGAGAGATATGGCCTGGTCTGCCCCCGGACCCACTCTTGGGCAGAGGTCATCCGGGGTTTCCAGGAGTTCCGCCCCCAGAGACCTGATTATTTCCTTCGTTCTGGGGCTGGCTGCCTCTGGAACGATAATCGAGACCTTCATCCCAAGCCTTTTTCCGAGCCCTGCGAGGGCAATGCCTGTATTTCCAGATGAGGGTTCAACAATAACCTTCTGAGTTCCGCTGGTCCTTTGCTGCTCGAGCGCCTCGCGGAGGAGCCAGAGTGCAGGGCGATCCTTCAGGGATCCGAATGGGTTCAAGAATTCAAGTTTCGCGAAAACCTCAAGTTTCTCCGTGGAATAATCGGCCAGTTTGACAACCGGTGTGTTTCCAACCTCGACCGGTGGACGGAGTTCGACTGTCATAAACCCATTACAACGGCGTTGTATTTAAATACAGCAGATTCGGTAGTGCTCTGGAAGTCTATTGTCGATCACCGGGCCGCATGAAATTGAGAGAGCTGCCTCAGAGCCCCAGGAAATGCACATAGTGCTTGTGACGAAAGAGCCCGAGAGGGCTTATCCAGCCATGACACTGGCCCTGGGTGGGGTGGCTATGGGCCGCAAGGTGTCCGTTTATGCGACCATGTCCGGCTTGGAAGCTGTCAAGAAGCACGCTAGGCCGGAGGATGGGATCACGATGCCCGGCATGCCACCGCTTGAAAAGTTTGTAAAGGACGCGATTGCATCTGGCGTCTATGTCTGCGCCTGCGCGCCGAGCGCCGATCTGCTTGCTAGCATGGGGATCACTGAGTCGAACGTAATTGAAGGAGTGAAGCTAGAAGATGTCATAGGCTTCCTTAAGAATGCCTTGCCCGCGGCCCAGAATGGAGGTGTAGTTCTGTTTGTCTGAGGGTGATAGAACTTTGGAGAAAGACGGTACAGGCGAGTTAGATACAAAGCGCATAGATACGAGAGGGATGGTATGCCCTTATCCTTCCTTTGAGGCTGTGCGCGCGCTATCGGCTGCCCGTGCCGGTGAGCAGATTGAGATTCTTACCGATAACGAAGAATCTGCCATGAAGTCGGTTCCTACTGTGCTTAGCGTAAGGAATGTCAAGTGTCAAGTGGAAGCCAAGGAAGGATACTGGGTAATTCGCTTTTCGAAGTAATACAGGCGCGTAAATCTCTTGAACAAAGTATCACACTTTTCTAAAAACAAAGAGGGTCTGATCACCGAGCAGGTTCATAGGAAACCTGTGCGCCACCGACACCTCTAGTTTTTCGAGGATCGACCTGAGTCTCCCTAGCCCGAGATAGTAATCACTCAAATACGCGGGAGGTATAATCGCCGGAAGAGCGAGGCGCTTTATCAATTTGAGCCTTCCTTCGAAGAAGCGCTCGAATACGCTTGGAGGGTAGTAGTATGCAGGGATATCCTTGCCACCCACAGACACCATCTGAGGCTGATGCCTTCTCGGGCTGGTTTTACGAGGCTGTATCGCCGCAAGGTGCGTCACAAACTCTGAGGCGCAGAGAGTGTTTCTCACAGAGCAAATAAAGTAGCCCCTCTCGTTCAGAACATCGTCCAGGCCGGATACGAACTTTGCTATTGCGGGTTCACAGTTTAGAGCTCCATTAAGTGAGTAGACAAGGTCGAAGCCACTGCCACCCGTGGAGTCCAGTATCATCCGTATGTCTGACGCTCTGAGCCGTTTTGGTATGATTTTGGAGTCGAGTCGCTTGGCATGCAGCTTGAGCTCGAGCAGCCTCAGCATCTCTTCCGAAACGTCTGTCGCCACAATTCGGCTTACGTACTTTGAGATCTTGATCGCTTCCTCGCCAGTGCCGCATCCAATTTCCAAAAGATTATCTGGCGGCCTTGACCTCATTACTACTTCTGCTATCGAGACTTTCCTTATCCATGAATTGATATAATTATTGCCGATAGTAAAGTCGTATTCCTCTGCGGCGGAGTCAAAGGCACTTGAGACGCTTTCCATGTAGTCTGAGTTTCCCCTAATCCACTCTTTGTAACTTAGTCTTGCGTCCTGTTCGCCAGAGGCATAACCCCTCAAAATTGGAGGGCCCTGGGGGGCTAGCTTCAAACAAACGGGATCACGGCCGTAGTACTTTGAGACCAGCTGTTTTTGAAAGGTTTTAAGAAAAATATCTAACGCTATCCTCGCTGTTTTTGCGTCTGCTTTTTCGGGAGTTACAGTATAGAAATATTTTCCGAGTCTGACCCGGCAGACTCCTGCGGCCAGTGCGTTCTTTACCCAATCGCTTTCCTCAGTCGGAGCAAGGACGTGAAACGTCTTTTCCCACGTGACATACCTCAGACGAACCACGTGAGGCTGTTTGGTTATTCTTCCCTTCGTAATAAGGGTCAAGAACCCCGTGGTGACATGAACCGGAACGACCGAGGATTGTTCAATATGCAATATTACCCAATATCTGTAGGTAATATAATACTATAACCTTGACTCTATTGACACCTTTGGATTCGATATCCTGCAAGTTTCCGAGCAAGCTTAATGTTTCTAAAGAAAGAACCGTGCCGATGCACCGGCACATCGCTCGTCGCTATGCTTCCCGTAAGGTGGGCCGAATTGCCGCGCAAAGTCGCGAGCTCCGAACGGTGGGAGTGCCAGATTATGAGCGATATGACTACAGCAAGCGATGGCGCCATCTAGAGCTTGCTGACTCGGCAGAGAAGGAAACAATAAGAAGAATGCTCTGGACGTCGGGAAGGTGTCTAGAGCTCGGAGGGGGTTATGGGAGAATCACCTCACTCCTTGAAGAAATATATGATGAAACTCTGATGATGGATCTTTCTCAGCTGAATCTTCGAATAGCTCAGAGCAGGTTGGACAAGGCTGGGCTATTGCGTGGAGATATCAGGAGAATACCGTTCAGAAACGATACCTTTGATTGCGCGGTGTGCATCAGGGTGCTGCATCACTATCCTAACCCCTTGCCAGTTCTGCAGGAAATTAGCAGAGTAGTAAGACGACGTGGACAAGTGTTGCTCGGAGTTCCGAATGACAAATCCATCCACAACAGGTTGTTCAACAGCGCAGAAGAGACGTGGGTCGACGAACACGGTCACATCATATCAAACCTTGGCTCTCGGGCGATCAAGGGCATTCCGCTTGTAGAGACTGTGAGAAAGGGTACGGGACTGTTCGATAACAATATCGGACGTGCTCTCAGGAGACTCAGATTTCTGAGCCATCTCGATGTATATAGCTCTGGAATGTTGGCTCTGAAATCCCTGGTCTTTATTAGCTACAGAAATGAGAAACCCGAAGATAATGCTGATCGACTTTAGGGCAGGGCGGCCACTTACGGCACTGCAGAGACGGTTTTGCCAAGGCCCAACCGTCCTCCTAGCATTTTTCGATTCCCTATCTGTTTTCCAAGCAGGTTTGTAACTTACCCAGCTCCTAACTCGGTTTACCGTATAATCCGCGCGCTCGAGATTCAATGCTCGAATGTCAATCTGCCTCATCCTCTTACCTTATTTAGTTAGGACTGCTTCACGGGAGGGAAGTAAGCATTTCTAAGAGAGTGTGCGATTGTGCTCGTCCTCCACGAGGGCCTTGATCAGACCGTCGGTGAGCCTCGCAAGAAGTTTCCACCTGCGTGGCCCGCCTCTCAAAAAGTAGGCGAGTGAATTAGGCAGGACAAATCTTGCTGACTGAATGGCCGCCTTGAGTTTGAAAAATCGCTCTTCCGAATGAATAAGTTTCATAAGAGTGAACCAGTCTTTTACTTCGTAATAGACTCTTTCCGGGTCGGCGATTCCATGGGTGGCCCACCAGCCCACCCTGCCTGGCGGGTCAACGTCATGGTATATGAACGCGCTTGTGCAGGAGTAGGTGCTCCAGCCCGCCTTTTGCAACCTGATAGCAAGCTCCGCAGAACTGTTTACGGCAAGTGTCTCATTGAACCCGCCGACCTCTTCGAGGGCTTTCCTGCGCACTAGAGAAGCGTTTGGTAGGGCATCTGTCCGGATTAACTTACCTTCAAAATGTTTATTCCGAGGCTGGTTTCTTCCAATAAGATTGTGTTTCCATCTATCTTTCGAAAGCGGCGTAGCGTATACCCACACGAGATTTGGAGACCGCCTATAGAGCACGCCCGGGACCAGGGCGCCGATTTTGGGTCTGTGCAACATTTCCCTCAGCAATGGCGTGAAGGTTTCATTGCAAACGATGTTGTCGTCATCGATAAAATAGACGAATTCTGTAGACGCCATCTTCCAACCTAGGTTTTTTGCACGAGTAATGAGTACTCTCGATGGTATTTTGATATGCTCCACGTTTAGGTTGGTTCCGACTGGAAGGTCAGTTCTTTTATCGGAGTCGTCCACCACTACAATTTTAGCAAGATGCTCAGGGGCGATCGCGGATATACTCCATAATAACGAAGTTACTCGCGACTGTCGGTTGTGGGTTGGAACTATTATTGTAAATTTGGGAAACAAACAAGAATGGCTCCTGTCTCCGGCCTTGGGGTGAAGCGATAAAAATTGTTCGGCTATATGAAGTGAATCCTGAGGAAGCTTCCAGAGGATGTAAGCGGAAGTCTCTCGCTCTAACAGAATCAGTCAACAAATCTCTATGCAAGTTTATTTCCGTTCAGTTCAATTTCGAGATTAAGTCGCTCAGAGACTCCGGGAGCAATCATTTCTGACACCGGGTCGCAGCGTGACCATTTTCAAATAGTACACCCTAGGAAAGATAGTTTCATTTTTCGTGTTAGGGGATAGCTCGCTTAGCAAGTTCTGGTTTAGAATCCGGAAACGCTCAACCGTCGGGATATAGGCAGCATCACGCTGCCGACTAATGTCGAGAATCGAATTTGCCCCAAAACGGGCTATATTGGCAGGTTTCGGGTTGGGTTGGGTTGAGATACAAGTGTGTGCGGAGAAACCTGCTCAGAGGAGAAACGCGCGGATATTTCAATCACCACTTGCTCTATATGTAGGACGGTTATGCCTGACTCAGTGTTGCAGCGATGGGGTATCTATGGCACCATTTAACGGAAGGCATATATCTCGTAGAGGCGAAGATTAGGAATGCAGAATGAGAGTGATATGCAAACCTCTGTGCAAAATACTTCCGCTAAGCCTTCTAGGGGTAGAATTGCGATATCCGCGCTCTTATTCATCGACTTCGTTATCACGGCGGTTATCTTGGTTACGGACAAAAACCTGCAAACGGATTTTGGCACAACTCCAAAGTATTTCCTCCACTGGGACGCGCTCGCTCTTACTGCGATAGTGGACTTGGTAGGAGGAGTCATCGTGCTCGCGCTAAACGCGAGAATATTTACGAAGCTTGCTGCTGCCTGGAGCACTTTCATGATTTTGTTTCTTTTAGCAGACGTGGCCACATATCACCTCGTGGGGTTCTCAACCCCCGGTCAGTTTGCCTCATACCTGTTTGGGATTACAATGTATAGCGGTACAACGGCAGGTTCATACATTCCTGGGCTGTACGACCTGCTGCTCGGATTCTACGTAGTCACTGCGGCGTACGCGTTTATTCGGGGCTAGCAACTCGGGCTCCGAAACCCTGTCATAGCGCAGGTGATACCCTTGAAAGTGTGTGTGGTGGGCGCGGGTGCATGGGGCGCGGCCACAGCTCTTTTTCTGGCTCGGCTGGGCGCGAGTGTCATGCTCCTCGAAGCAACCGGGCACTCCGCTGGCGCTACGGGCTTTGCCGCGGGAATTCTGACTACGCAGACATGGTATGAAAAGGACTCCACTTTGGTTTCGAGGACTCTCAAGCACATCCGTGACATTGAAACCAGCGTTCCTCATTCGGTGTTTCGCAGAACTGGAATGATTCGAATAGTTCCTGCCCAAGACAAAGAGCGGCTAAGCCGGCTCGTTGAGCGACAGCGAAGAGCGGGTGAAGACGCGAAGATGATTGGAGCTACGGACGCCCGCAGGTTCGCTCCTGAAATAAAGCTAAGAGAAGAAGAAGAAGTAGCCAGCTATTCTCCGCAGGACGGTTACGTCTCCCCCACTGATTTGGTGGGCGCCGAGCTCTCCCTCGCAAGGTCGCTCCGCGTCAGGTATGATAGGAGAAGGGTAACTTCCATTACAGAAATCTCCTCAGGTGTCAAGCTCGAAGCGTCAGGGGCCGAGCTGAAATTTGATGCAGTCGTAGTTACGGCTGGCGTCTGGACCCGAAAACTTGTCCGGGATTACCTTGACCTTCCTGTGATTCCGTATAAGACACAACTGGGTCTTGTCACTTACGAAGTCGGTCTTGGCCCTGTCGTTGATGACCAGGCGCTCCATTTCTATTTCAGGCCGGAGTCAAGCAAGTCGATTGCAGTGGGAGACGGAACTTCCCTAGGGAATTTTGACCCTGACAATTTTGACACTCGTGGCGAAACCGGGTTTCAAACTGAAGTGTCTCAAAAGTTGCTCTCAAGGTTAGGTAAAGTTGAATCGTCAGAATTCATCACCTCATGGGCCGGACTAGTCGGAGGAACACCCGACAGGCATCCGCTACTTGGTCCGATAAACGATGCGGGGAATGTGATTGTGGGCTGCGGCGACAACGGCTTCGGGGTGATGCGTTCGCTCGCAATCGGGGAATATCTGGCGCACGTGGCATGCGGGAGGCAGCCTCCGGTAGACCTCTCTGAGTTTTCGGCGCGGCGGTTTGGGGCCCGTCCGCCCAAATTTGAACCACGAGAAGGATTCACCATATACTAGTCAGAGGGTGCCCGGCCCGTTCGGATACCGGCGCCCAATGGATAGCGCACGACCAGAATCAGTTTCGATATCAGAGAAATACCTCTGAATAGTTTATCAAGAGCCTGTAGGAAGAGCGTGCGCTTTAGTCATGGGAGGCCATCTGGGTCGGAGTAGCTGTGGCAAAAGAAAAAATACGATTGTGCTAGGTCCCGCCTCCGAGCAGGTCAATTCTGTCAGATTGCAAGTTTCGTGAGCCTGCTGACGCCGCTGGTGGCAAATTCTGCCATATAGCTACCAAGTTAAAAATAACGCATTCAGGGATGACCCCTGAGCGCGCATCAGTTCGAGGTCTCCAATTGAATCCGAAGTATTTTCTTTGAGAAAGCGGGGTAACGGTCCAGAAGTTCCCTTGCAAAGTATACGATTTCGGTGGCCAGAAGTGCATAGAAAATGAGCCATTCATAATCCCAGAAGACGAACGAGCCCCCTCCGCCGGGCGCCAGAATATATCCCTGCAGTACGAATGAAACATATTCTAGCAGCACCACATGATACAGTATAAACGGAACCACCAGAAATATAATCGAATAAATTAATCCCCTTATCAGCTTGTGTTTAGTGTGCCCTTTGGCTACAATGTAGACGAACAGGGGTAGCGCCATAAGTGCGAACCTGGGGTCAAAAGACGAAAGCAGTAGCATAGGTAGCGATAAGTCTGGTCTTTCCTTGGCAAGCACGAGCGCGGCAAGAATTAGAGCAAGTTCGAGAACCTTGGACTGTCCAAGCATCCACTGCCACCGGTATGCTCCTCCCACTTTCATCACGCCAGAGTAGACTGGAAATAGCCGGGGCACATGAGCTATTGGCACACCCGCTGTGAATACGAAAATGGTCACAGAAGCGAGGGTCAGGAGTACCCGCGCCCAGCGCCTCTTTTCCGTGAGCGCTTTGACTGCGACAATGGGAAAAACGGCGAGCGCCGCAAAGAAAGGGGCATACTCCAGAACTTGAGGCCAAATGTCAATTCCCACGTATCTACTGTCGAACGGTTCGAGCATTACCATTTCTACCACGAAGGCAGTGGCCAGGTACCCGAGTTCGCTCTTGGGCTCGAGTAATTTGTAGACTAGGTAGGCCATTACGGGCATAAGGCAGAGCTGAAACAGAGCAAACACCTTCTCGGAGGTGGGAAATGACAAAGTTGAGAATGGAAGGACGAAGAGCACAAACCAAGGGGGATAGACGAAGCCCTGAGCGTTGGGCACTGGAAAGTTCTGTATGGAGCTTCGAAAATAAAGATGCATGGGGCTGAACAGGAAATTATAGGCAGCCGTATAGTACGCTGAATAATCTGCGGCTAAGCCGGGACTTTCCACCCAGTTTAACTGCGCCTTTATCATCGGTGTGTAAGAGAGAA
The DNA here is from genome assembly GCA_021817005.1 of archaeon. GTDB lineage: Archaea > Thermoproteota > Thermoprotei_A > Marsarchaeales > Marsarchaeaceae > JAKAWJ01. The sequence continues at coordinate 15,412 of JAKAWJ010000010.1, forward strand.
AGGCTATCGCGGTCAGGAATGCAGTGAGGATTATGACCTGCAGTTTCAGTTCTTCCTCGTGACTCTGCATCCTGAGTGAAGGCTTCCTTGCCAAAATATTTAAAGCATTTTGCGCACTCGAGGCGTGAGCCTGCTCTACTCGCGTAGAGAATGCGTACTGAATACAATATGGGGCGCTCTCGTTTCCGCTTAGGTAGCAAATGCATAGAATTTATAGAGATGCCGGAAAGACCCACCTGAATTCCAAATGGTTAAGCGAAAGCCCGGCGCACTGAGCACTGCTGCAGTGGTCGGCATTGTAGTTGTGATCTTGGTGGCCATAGTCGCCGGGGTCTACCTGTTTGCCCCGCGAAGCAGCTCGAAGGCGACGAAGCTAACACTCGTCACTTTTAGTGATCCAGCTAATGCTTGGATGAGCTGGGCGGCCAAGCAGTTCGAGAAGACTCATCCCAACGTGAACATAACAATTGAGCCTCTTTCCTTCGGCTCCTATATAGCGGACGAAGTGAGCGCAGAGCAAACTCATTCGAGCCAGTATGACATACTCGGGTTCACTTCAACCACCGCACTTTCGGTCGCGCCCTACTTGTTGAATCTGAACACCTTCTTTAAGATAAACACTACAGACATCCCGCAGTATCAGCTCTCGTTTGGGGGTCTCTACCGCAATGCGACAACTGGAGCTACTGAGACAATAGGAGCACCCTACGACTCCGCGACCTTTGCCATGTTTTACAGGACGGATATATTCAACACGAGCAGTCCCTTGGGCCAGCAATTCTACAGCGAGTATCACGTGCAATTCAACCCCGCGGCCTGGACTAACTGGACCGAGGTTGTCTGGGCAGACCAGTTTCTGGTCAACCAGACCCACACCGTAGAATACGGCTTCCTGACCGACGCCTCTCTTTCACACGACATTATCGACACATTTCCGGCAATCTATGGCTGGTACTATATGCACAATCAGTCGCTAAACGGCGGCACGAAGGGCGGCATCACGAACTACAACATTATGTTCGAGGGCACCGCAGGCTCTAACGGGATACCTCTACCCTCATTCAACAGCACAGCCGGTCTTCAGGCCCTTCAGATAATGCGTGAGCTTGTCCAGTATGACCCCCAGCCCTTTGGCAGCTCGGTGAATTACGGCACGATTGGTAGCTACTTCGCAAACGGCACTGCAGCCGGTGCAATCATGTTCACGCCGGAGAACCCTGCGCTTGTTGCCTCAAGTTCGAAGGTGAACGGCAAATACGCGATTGCAGCACTTCCGGGTAACTACTCTGAGACTGGAACAGACTTTCTGGGGGTTAGCAAGTACTCAACGCACCAGGCCCTCGCTGCAGAGTTCATCCAGTATCTGCTCCAGCCCAGCGTGAACGCGCAGCTCTACTACCAGACTGGCGAGTTTCCGATTTCTGCGCAGGCGGTCAACCTGATTTCCGCAAACGCTTCGGTATCTGCCTGGCAAAAGGGGATAATCAGGGACGTGTTTGAAACTGCGGCTGTCGCCTGGGCAAATCCACCTAACATTCCGCCTACAGCTGCGCACCTTATTCCAGACTTTAATACGCCGGTGTACGACTATTTGACTGGTAACAACGGTTCCAGCGCCGCTGCGATGCAGGCCCTGAATCAGGCCGCGGCAGCCTGGGTGAAGGATGCCAGCTGAGCCATCGCGGGCCCAGCTTCCCTACCTTTTTCCTTTTACGGTCTCCAGCAAATGAGTGTCGCAATACGGAGCCTTAACAAAAGGTTTGGAGACCTGCAGGTTCTGAAAGACGTAGAACTAGAGGTTTCGAAGGGGGAGCTTTTCTCGGTGGTTGGGCCGTCGGGCTCTGGGAAGACCACACTTCTCAGGGTTGTAGCCGGGCTGGAGACTCAAGATGGCGGTCATGTCTACATCGACGGAAAGCTGTCAGATAAGCTAACGCCTGCCAAAAGAAACGTGGGCATGGTCTTTCAAAACTACGCTCTCTACCCAAACAAGACCGTAGCAGAGAATATCGCATCGCCACTCCTTGCCAAAGGTGTTGCAAGATCTAAGGCGCTCGATGAAGCTGCCGAAATGGCGAAGCGGCTGGGAATAGAAACTGCACTTGATAGGAAGCCAGGCGAGATTTCGGGCGGTCAGCAGCAGCGAGTGGCGCTGGCGAGGGCGCTTGTTAAGAAGCCCACCGCCTTCTTGCTCGACGAGCCGCTATCGAACCTTGACGCGCAGCTTCGATTTTCCGCGCGGAAATTCGTAAGGGAGCTTCAGAGGGACTTTGGCATCACAACAATTTATGTGACTCACGACCAAGCCGAGGCGCTCTCGATTTCCGACCGGATCGCGATATTGGACAAGGGTGTTATACTTCAGGTTGGAACTCCCTTGGAAATTTACAGGGAGCCCGCAAACGAGTTTGTGGCCAACTTTATCGGATATCCCCCATTGAATACGGTCCGGATGGAGATCGTCGGAAAGTCAATACATTTTAGGCACGTTCCTCCTTCGGGGGCAAAACACGTTGGTATCAGGCCTGAAGCGATTGTACTGGGCAGCGGGCCGAACCGAGCGAAGGTGATCTCTAGCGAGTTCAGTGGTCGCGAATCTATCGTTTACTTGGACATGGAAGGTGAGGAATTAAGGGCGCTCTCAAGAAACGGAAAAATTCCAAGGGGAGGCGAGACGATAGATTTTTCGATCGCTGAAGAGGGCGTGATGTGGTTCGATGCCAAGGGTATGAGATTGGTTGGCTGATCGGATATTCTATTTTCCGGCGTTTTTCTACTTGGTGCTCTTTGCGATAGTACCCTTCGCCCTGTCCATCTACTTTTCTGCACCAAGCGGCGAGCTTTCCTCATACGTAGCGCTGTTCAGCTCATCCCAGACGCTGCGGTTTCTCGAGAACACCCTTATCTTTTCGTTCGGCAGCGCGACGTTTGCCGTTGTGCTGGGCACGGCGCTAGCGATTTTTGTAGACTCGCTAGTCCGCGGCCGGCGGCTCTTTTCGCTGCTCGCCTACCTTCCGTATACCATTCCGTTTACGGCCGCGGCTCTCGTCTGGATTACCATCTATGACCCCATTAATGGCCCTGCTGACTATTTGCTACGGCTGCTCGGATTTCACGCAGTCGACTGGCTGGGACAGCCCTCACTCGTGATTTACAGCGTTACGATAGTAAGCATCTGGACGAGCATACCCCTTGCCTTCCTAGTCGTGCTCGCAGGACTGTCTTCGGTACCGGCTCACCTCAAGGAAGCCGCGAAAGTAGATGGCGTTGGGGTATCAGATTATTATACTTCGATTGCAATGCCAATGGCAAAGGGTGCGATTCTCACCGCGTTCCTCCTGACGCTCATCATCGCCTTCGGCAACTTCGACCTGCCATACATACTTAACGAGGGTTACTCCTATGCAGTTGCAACGCTCCCTTTGGTTGTATATTTCCAGATTTTTTACGCAAACGAGGTTGCCCAAGGGCTAGCCTCTGGAATCATTCTCACGGCGATAGTGAGCATATTCTCTTATCTTCTTATCCGAGTTACGCTATCGCAGGGTAAAATCGGTAAGAGAGGGTCTGGAGCGACAGGCGCTCGGTTGACTGTGCCGCGTGCGCTCAAGATTGCGTTTCGACCGCTTATTTACATAGTTTCTGCTTTGACTCTGGTTTTTCTCCTCTTTCCGGTTTACTGGATGGGACTGATTGCGACAAGGCCGGACAGCCTGAACCTCTACAATCCTCCGCTATTCTGGCCGAAAGCCGCGTCCCTTGTAACCTTTGTAGCAACTGCAGTGCAGGCCGAGCCCTACCTCATAACCACGTTCGTAGTCTCTCTTTCGGTAATGGCGCTCACTCTGATCCTGGCCGCGCCAGCTGCCTTCGCTGTAGCAAGGCGAAGGAAGAGGTGGCTGCTTTTTCTTTCGATCTATCTCTTTAGCCTGCCATCCACCACATTCGTGTTCGGCGCTTATTATATGATATACAAGGTTGGTCTGCTGAACACGTGGATCGCCCTTATACTCACTTATCCAATCTTTACGCTTCCATTCGCGATCTGGACTCTCAGCAACTTTTACAATTCTCTTCCAAAGACATTCGAAGAAGCGGCTCATATAGACGGCTATTCCCCGATACGCGCATTCTACAGAGTTGTCATGCCGCTTGCTAGGCCGGGGCTGTTCGCAACTGCGCTCCTGTCGTTCGTTTTCTCGTGGCACCTCCTCTTGTTTCCGCTCGTGTTATCGGAGACCCCCTATCAGTTTAATTTTCCTCCGACCGGATCATTCGCTGTCACCAATTTCGCTGCGCTGTTTGACCCCACGAGTTTCGGTTCTACTGTGGGCGCAAACCTGTGGGCGCAGGTTGGTTCGGCTGGAATAATCGTTGCAGTTCCGGTAATCGTTCTGGCGCTCGCAGCCCAGAACTACCTTTTGAGGGGGCTCTACTCCGGAGGCACCAAAGGTTGAGAGCCTGAGAACCGGTTATACGGCCCGGGCTTCCACCCTCTTCTTCCTTTCGAGTTCAAGAGCATACTTCAGCTCCTGTAGGGGGAGGCAGGAAGTTCTCCGGCAACTTCTTCTAATTCGTTCCGCTTGATTTCTGGCGCGAATGCCAATGTGAGCAGAAGCGCGAGTATGATGAAAGCCTCAAAGAAGAGCGTCCCATAGACGAGTCCGTGCGCCGCGATAGGAAGGAAGAAGAGCGTGCCTATAATGGCTCCGATTCTGCTAACTGCAGTACCTATTCCCTGTGCCCGGGCTCTGAGAGTCGTCGGAAATAACTCTACCGAATAGCCGAAGCTGAATATTCCGCCGGGCCACTGTTCAAGTGAAGAGTAAAGAATGAATAGCGGCAGAAGGAAGATCGCGTTTATTCTGAGCAAAGCCGGTAACGTGGCAAGCACGCCCGCCATCACGGCAAACCCGGCGAGGGAAGGTATCCTCCTTCCCCAGATGTCGACGTATTTCATGAGCACAAGATAGGCCAAAATCGGGAAGGGCGCGCTGATTGCGCCAAAGAGTGCGATTTCGGCTAGGCTCTTGATGCCGTAAAGTGAGTACAGAGTAGCAGAATAGAAGCCCAACCCGTAGGCGCCTACGTCGAAGCTGAACCATGTCAGCGTCACGAAGAGAATTTGCCTTCGGTATTTTCGAAAGAGTTCTGAAAAGTCATATGAACCTGCTGCGGGGGCTAGCTCTCTCGTGCCGCTCACCCTGTTCGATATTGCTTCCGCCTCTGCAGAGCGATTTTTGGACATTAGCCAGCGGGGCGACTCCGGTGCTACGTTTCTTGCTATCACAACCGGAATCGCGATTATTCCCCCTGCGGCAAGCGCCGCCCTCCAGGCTATTGATGCGCCCAGACCAAGTGCAAAGTAGTTCACAACTCCTGCAGCCAGCGTTCCCACCCAGTAGAACATAATTCCGTACATGAGCAGCCTTCCTCTCGAGTTTCTTGGGGCAAATTCAGATATGAGCGTTGAACTGACCGGGTAATCTCCGCCTATACCTATTCCCATTAGCAATCGGAAAGTTATCAGTTCATAGACGTTCTGAGAAAATGCCGAGAGCACTGCAAACACCACGAAGAAGAGAAGGTCTGCGCTAAACGCGGTTTTTCTCCCGATTCTATCGGCTAGCCATCCGAATAACAAGCTGCCGACTGCCATACCCACGAGAGCGCTCGTCAGAACCATGGAATAGAGCAGTGGGTCTGCCCTTGCCGAAAACCCGAAAGTACCTGCGGCGAGAACAACGCCAAACGCTATCACGCTCAGGTCGTAACCGTCAAGCAGCGCACCCATTCCTGCGAGCGAGGAAATCGCCCATTGGGTGCGGGTTGGGCCACGTTCGGTTGCCTGAGTCGGGTCGATGGCCATCGCAGATATCGTGGTTCCGAGCACCTAATAAGGAGATAGCCTATAAAGTATAGTGCGGTCTAGACATGGACTCAAGGAGGTTGCAGAAGATGGGCAGGTCGACCCTTGTCGTCTCTCTCCCAAGGTCGTGGATTGAGCGCACAGGCCTCCACAAGGGGAGCTTGGTAGAGGTGAGAGACTCTGCAGAAGGCGGCCTTCTGGTTTTTCCCTCGGGACTGGAAGAGGGCTCGGCCAAGGAGTATATTATAAGGCTTGACACCCAGCATGACCCGCCAACCGATTCTGTGGCTGACGAAATAATGGGCGCTTACCTTCTGGGCATGAGCTCAATCCGGATTGAGGCTGATGCCGAGATCCCTACGGCCGAACGCTCCCGTATTCTGGGCGTAATCAGGGGGCTCGCGGGCTTGGAAGTAGTAGATGAGAACTCAAACGCGATCACAGCACAGTTTCTTCTGGATATGCGCGCTGTGCAGCCTCAGGTGATTATGAAGAGAATGAGTTCTCTTGTAAGGGGGATGGTTGCGGATGTGTTAAAGACCTCTGGAGACAAGGCGCGCCTGTCAACCACCATTTCGGACAGGGACAGCGAAGTCAACCGCATGTATTTCCTGAGCGTGCGGCTTGTGCGAGCAGCATCCCTTAACCCGAGGCTTGCGTCTGCCTTCGGCTTGCGGATTATCGATTGTCTTGACTACAGGGTCGCTGCTATTTCGATTGAGAATACGGGCGACACTTGCATAGAGCTTGAGCGCCTGCTAGGTAGAAGAGCGAAGACTCCTGAGACGCTCCTTAGATTTCTGGATGCAGTGCGAACTGAAGTGGACGCGCTTCAAGAATCTACTCTGTCGTCTCTAGTCGAAAGGGATTATATGTTATCAAAACGAGCGCTCGGTCTGTATGACCGCCTGATGAGGACTACCACAGACTTCAGGGAAAGGCATACGCTTTCTCCGGTCGTTCTGCGTGCGATTGAGCTCACTGAGAGAATACTCATGTACCAGCGCGACATTGCAGACCTCGTGTCCCCGAGTCCCCGTGCCTAAGCTGAGGCGCTCTGGGCACTTTTTGTTTCAGGGCTTGGAAATCATGCGTTTCCGCGCGCTTTACACGCGGCCACAACCGGGCTCCTAGGCACATGTCACTTGAGGTGGACAGAAAAGGGCTGGCCAAGCTCTCCCGCAAGTGCTATAACTGCGCTACTGCTTTGCCGAGTGTGACCATGACAGCCAAGACCAAAGTTGAAGTTGCTACGTTTGGAGGTGGATGCTTCTGGTGCACCGAAGCCGTGTTTTCACAGCTAAAAGGAGTGCTCAAGGTAGAGCCCGGCTACTCGGGTGGGCACGTTTCCAATCCTTCATACGAAGAAGTTTGCACCGGGAGGACTGGTCACGCAGAGGTTTCGCAGGTGACGTTCGATCCTGCAGTAATTAGCTACAGGGACCTGCTCAGCGTCTTCTTTTCAGTTCATGACCCCACCACTTTGAACAGGCAGGGGGGCGATGAGGGAGAGCAGTACCGATCGGTGATCTTCTATCACGGGGAAGACCAGCGACGCGAAGCCGAGGAAGCTATACGTGAGCTAGAGGAGCAAGGGGTTTTCTCAAATCCGATAGTTACGCAGCTCGTCCCGTTTAGGGCGTTCTACAGGGCGGAGGATTACCACATAAGGTATTACGAGAGAAACCCCGAAAAGGCCTACTGCCGCGCGGTAATCAGCCCCAAGCTCGTAAAACTCAGGGAACATCACGGCTCAAAAATTCGCTCGAACTGAATGAGGGGAAAGGCGCGGCGGGGCATAACCCATGCAGCCTCCCTGATCAATCTGGCATGGGTTCACGCGATAATAGAGGATTTCTGCCTGAAGCCTCCCGAGTAGCTGTTTGGTAAGCTTTATCAAATTCGCCTCGTCAATTGATATATGAGCACGTTTTATTTCAGGAGTTACAATCGCACAGTCGGGCGAGCGGACACTCTTGAGCAATTGCAGAAGGAGATGGACCGGCTCATAAAGGAAGATATTGGGTGCGTAGAGTATCACGTAAAAGAGGGCCATATTGCATTTTGGGTTCGAAGCTCGGGTTACCCGGAGCTCGCGAACAGTCTTGCAAGAGCCCACGGTTCGGTCGAAGCCAGCGCGATGATTAAGGACTACCTGAACAGGCGAACTACCGGTGCATTGGGTGGATTGCCTCAGGGAGGCACGCGAGGAACTGCAACCGGTGTCGGTCCGAAAAAACCGCGCCAGAGATAATTTCATTTTCGAAGCTCTACCGTGTAGTCACGTCCCTCCCAGGCCCCTGAATCCATCCACTGGAACGTAAATTTGATTTCTCTTGCGTCCCGCGGGAGGTCGGACGGCTTTATGTCAACGTAGTGTATCCCAACTGAGGTAGGCTGGGATTTCTGGTCAATGGGGTTTTTCCAGTTGTCGCCTGACCAGTGCAGCGTAAACGGCGAGTAGCCGAGTATGCGTAGCTGCGAATCGTTCGGAATGCTTGGGGGTTGCCTGTTGGGCTTCCAGATTTCGAGATGTGGTCCCTCACGTGGGACATTCCTGTTTGCATAGCGCTCGGCCACTGGTTGTATTATATCAACCCCTTTTCCGTCAGCGATTGAGCGAAGGAGTTTCAGGTATTCTGCATGCGCCCACATCAAAGGCATAGCAGAGCCCGTAGGACCTCCCTTGTACATATGGGCAGCCGGCAGGTCCTCCTCGTCCCAGACCTGTTCCGGGATGAGCCCGGTTGACGACGCGAAGTTCTCGAGTGCCCTGAGGTAGGCGAGAGCGGGACGTCCAGATATGAGCTCGAACATGCCTCGTTCTCCGGTGAGAAGCGGCCAGGCTCTACCGATGCCGTAGCCCTCGTAAGGCAGGCCGTTCTTACCCTGACCATAGCCGTCGTGGTTGTACCTGTGCCAGCAGGGACCTGAAGGAGTTTCGACTCTGAGCACGCTGTCCAGAACTTTTACTGAGTCCAGGATTACTGGGTCGTCTGGCCTGCGAATTCCATAGCGGACAAGCTCAAGGAATCCCCCGTCTACTATTTCATTTGCGGGATAGGTATTGCGCTCTCCAGGAGGCTGATTCGCAAGCACAATCTGCCCCGTATCCGGGCTCTCGGTGGGAACCGGATTGTACGGGCTTGCAGGAGTTATCCGGATGTAATGCCTAGAAATTCCCGGGACGAGCTTGCCAGTCTTCGTGACTGTCCAGTCCTCGATATGGCTCTCAAGGAAATCTGCGTACTCCTCAAGAAACCTGGCTGTAACCTGATTATCCTTCTTTCTGGCAAACTGAGCCGCGCAAATGAGAGATGAGATCGTGGCCGCCAGCGTCGAGGGCGAGTAACCACTCGCTTCCTCCCAGCGGTCCTGCTGGGTCACCGGACCTTCTCTGATTATAAAAGCCGCCGCTTTCATAATCATGGGATAGGGATCAACGCTCCAGAGCAATCCATCTCGGTCGAGCTTCCAGGCAAGGATTATGGGAAATGCGGCTTCGTCAAGCTGGACTCCGCGCCAGTACGGGTCGCCGTCAATCCAAAAATTCTGCGGGAAACCTCCGTTTTCGAGCTGGCTTACTCCAAGGTAGACCAGCGCTTTGAGCGCGGTTTCGCGATTGCCTGCGGCAAGCAGGCCAGTGACGCTGCTTACGAGGTCTCTCGTCCATACCAAGTGGTAACCTCCCTGGTCGTCGTCGCTTTTCGACTCCCCCCATGGTATTGAGAGTGAAGCAATGACTGCTCCGGGGTAGGTCTTGTCTTCGTGAGCCAGAAGAAGGCTGTAGCTCGAGCTGTAGAGATTTCCCCCGTCGCCCGAGAACCGCCCAAGTGGAAGCATTTTTTCGCACGCCCTGTCCCACTGCTCCACAAATTTTTCGTAAAGTTCACTGAACGGGGAGGCCAGCGTCTGAAAGAGCACAGTCAGTGCATGGTGGTAGCTCTCGCCCATCGCGAGCACGATGTCGAATTCGGTGCTCGCGCCAGGGACCAGTTCGCCGGTTAAAGCTATGTTGCCATTGGGAGCTTCGTCAAACTCCCAGTCCATCTGAAGGTTGGAGGAAATATCAGTCCATCCATCGCTCGCTCCCACATAGCCCACGGAAGTCTTCGAAAAAGGCAGGCTCGCGGCCAGCGCAAGCCATACGCCGTTCTTTTCCGCAGTGAGCACAGACCTACCTCCTATTTGCACCACTCGCCCGGTATTCCCCCAGCCCCCGACTTCAAGGTGGGGAGCGCAGAGCACGTAGAGCTTCAGTTTCGACAGGAATTCGGTATCGCCTTCAAGCGTGACGTGCTGAATGAGCGAAGGAGCGTGGGGATTGGTTATGATCTTCTTTGCAATCGAATACCTCCCTTCTTTGTCGGAATTTCTGACTATGTATCCAAGCGCGTGCTCCGAGACTTTCGAAACAGAATGATCCAAGTGTCTTTTCTCTTCGTGAAAGAACGAGGCTCCGTCTGTAACCAAGAGTTCGAGGTCGCGAAGTTGCGGGCGGTCGACCGTGGGGTAATAAACCTCTGTCACTATGCCGTTCCAGAGAGTGAACCAGAGCTTGCTGTCAGAAGAGTAGGCCGTTCCCACTCCATCTTTATTGCCTCTCGTCCATCGCGGCTCGATACCTGGTGCTCCGAACGCCTGCAAGTGATTGGACCGCGGTCGGAAATCGCGAGTCAGTTATAGGAGGAGCGCTTTCGCTCTGTTTCGGCAGAGCTGGAGCGCGGGGCAGGTTTGCTGCTGCTCGGCCGATTTGGTTGGTTACGAACCCCGGACAAAAGCACGCGCTGCATAAACCCTGGCCCAATCAAATCGGGCGCTCTCGGCTTTTGCAGCCCCAAGGCCATCTTCGTGGTGGTTACAGATCCAGTCAGTTCGACAAAGAGCTTTCCTGCAGGCGCCGGATGCCAGAGGTTGCTCGGTGTTCGTCCGCAAACGGTTTTATTGCTATAGCTCATTTTGACAGATGGTTCGCTTGGAAAAGTTGAATGTCGGTGTAATAGGAGCCGGTGGGCACGGCAAGAGCAGGCACCTTTTGCCGTATTCGAAGCTTGCTGATGTCAGGCTCGCTGCAGTAGCAGATATCGACCCGAAGAGGAGGGAGGAAGCAGCGCGGACTTTCAAGCTGAAAGCCTATGATGATTACGCTGAGATGCTCGACAGGGAAAGTCTGGACGCAGTCAGCGTGGTAACGCCAACAGGGATGCACTCCGAAGTTGCGTCGTATGTTCTTCACAGGGGGGTACATGTGCTCGTAGACAAGCCGCTCGGAGCGAGCCTGCAGGAAGCGCTTGGCGTGGCCCGGGCTGGAAAGCAGTCGGGAAAAAAGCTGATGGTTGGGTTCTGGAGCAGATTCTCCCCTGCGCTTGCGTTCGGACGAGAATACGCTGAGAGGGGGTTGCTCGGGAACGCCTACACTGCCTATGGTTACATCGTGAGAAGAAGAGGGATACCCGGTATCCCTACTTTTATTGACAAGAAGCTTTCGGGGGGGCGGGGAGTGATGCTTGATATCGGTTGTTATGCGCTCGACAGTGCGCTCTGCCTTCTGGGCTTCCGAAAACCAGTGAGCGTGTCGGGCGCTACTTACACAGCATTTGGAAAAAATCCGGACGAAGTAAAGTTCAACTGGGGAAATTATGACCCGAGCAAGTTCGAGCTCGAGGACTATGCCACAGCCTTTGTCAGGTTCGAAGGCGGGGCGACACTACTAATCGAGGCGGGCTGGGCAGCGAACGTCTCGCACGTGGGAGAACTGGGGCGCCTCCGAATACTCGGAGACCGCGGTGGTCTGGAAGCGACGGGTGACGAAGCTTTGCGGGAAATCAGCTTCCACAGCAGGACAGACAACGCTTTAACCGACACCAAGCCAATCCTCAGGGAGCTTGATCTGGGCTACGAAATGGTGCGGGCTTTCGTAAAGTGTATCCGGGACGATTCTTCCCCAGTGGTCAGCGCTGAACAGAGCATCCTGCTACACTCTGTAATAGACGGAATCTATCTTTCAGCCGAAAAGGGCGAAGAAGTGAAAATCGAACAAGTTCAAATATAGATGGGCTCGCAGCGATCTGCGCTGTTCGCCTGCTTTGAACTTTTTCTGCCCGTAAGGCGCAGGGTTTGGCGTTTAAGTGGTCCCATGCGAATTGAGTGCGTGTGGGGGGGAGGGGAAGGGGAGGGGTAAGACGAAGTAGCTAATGCGCCGCAGAAGAAGATTTAAGCACGCGCGCAAATTAATAGGGTAAGGACCGCAAACATTGCTTTCGCGAAGGTATGATTTGCAACCACTCTGGCTGAAAATGGTGGCTGATTCGAAACCCGAGTTCGTTGAAAAGAGGATTCTCGTGACAAGGCGTCCGTTTGTAACCGTGACCTATGCCTTCCCTCTTCTTTACAGCTCGAACTCTGATGTGGGCACAATTGCCGCAAAGAACAGGGGGCTCGTGAAAGTGAGAGTAAAAGGGCATACTTGTCATGGAGTGCTGGAATACTCGCGGCAGCTAGATAAGAATGAACTGCACGCTCCGCCCATAGAACCATTCACGTTCGCGTCGGAGGGCCTGGTTTCAGAGACCGCGATTTCGCGCTACGTGCTCTGAATTCTCAATCAGTTCCGGTAAGAGCTGGTTGCAACGAATAGAAGGTTTCGGAGCTGGAGGTGTTGGCTTTAGCTAAGATTATTGCCAACTCACGAGCAGCAAGACCCGCGTGTTTTGGTCGTGGGGGGGGTCGGGTTTTTAGTGCCTTCAGACATTGGACCCTGTGAGCAATATGGATTGCAAGGATTACAGCTTGAAAAAAAGCATGTTGGTTAGCTCAGGGTTACAGGAAGTCCAAGCTCGATTGAGCGGTAGGCCGCCTGGATGACGCCAAGCGCCCTTTTTCCGTCTTCTGCGGTCTGGAGAGGAATGGTGTTTGTTTCCACGCAATCTATGAAGTGTTCGATTTCGCTACGAAAGGAGTCGCCATTACTTGGCCAGGTTCTGGTGCTTGTCTCTCCCGAAATGTTTTTTACTGCTAGATTGTTGTGCCCTCCTGTTAATTGACCGCTTTCGCACACCACTGAAAACAGGGGGGCGAAATTCGGGTTCTCGTAAGCCCAAGAAGAGTGGATGCTTCCGAGGGAGCCGTCTTCGAAGCCCAGAGTAACGAACGCGGTATCTTCGCCCTCCATTCTTATCCTGTGCCTCGCTCCCAGTGCGTAGACCGTTCTGGGCCGAGAAGCAGACAGGTAATTCAGGAGATAAGTGGGATGGTAACCCGTATCTATCAGCTCGCCTCCGCCCAGTTGCGCCTTCTTTGTCCGCCAGCCGGTTATACCTGTGTTCACAAAACAGTCCTGAGTGCTCACGAAGAGCACCCTTCCAAGTTCGCCTGCGTTCAGCAGCCGCTTCGCTTCCTGAACCCCCCGAGTAAACACCTGGTTATGAGCGGGCATAAACATCCTTTTCGAGTCCTTGATGGTTGCCAGAATCTCGTCAGCTTCCTGAGTTGTCAGGCACATGGGCTTCTCGCACATCGCGTGCTTTTCTGCTCGTAGCGATTCTATAATCACCTGCTTGTGGAGGTGGTGAGGCAGGCATATGTCGACAGCATCCACGTCAGTTCGCGATAGCACTTCTCGGTAATTGGCTACCGGCTCGGCACCCGTAATCCTTGCGAGTTCCTTTGCCGCAGTGTAATCAATGTCGGCTACCGCTGTCACTTTCGCCCGATCTCCGAGATTTGAATACGCTCGTGCGTGAACCCTGGCTATTCCGCCACAGCCGATGATGGCAATACTGAGCATCAGTTGTATTTTGCCCAACGCCTTATAGAAATTTTGACTCCTAGCCAGTCAATTCGGCTTGGCGCGCAGTTGTGGGACGGGTCCGGGTTTGCGTCTGGGTGGTAACTGCCAGCATGAGCAGCATGGATTGGGAGTTGGCGCCAGAGAGATCGTTTTCGTGACCTGTTCAGGGATAAGATTTAATCAGTCAGACTGGGATACCGTTCATGCTCAAAATCGGGATTCTGGGTAGTGGATTCATCGCCGATTTCCACATGCAGGCTTACAAACAGTTGTGCGACGTTAGGGTGGTCTCGGTCGCGTCTCGCACGAGGGCTGAAAGCTTTGCCCGGAGCTGGGGAATCAGTGGCTGGTTTGGAGGCGACGAGTTTATGGATGGGCTTTGCGGGGACAGGGAACTCGACGCGGTGGACATCTGCTTACCCAACTTCCTGCACGTAGACGCGGTAAGAGCCTGCGCGGATAACCACAAAAACGTGATTCTCGAGAAGCCACTAGGGAGAAACGTAAGGGAGGCAAAAGAAATTGCAGACGCGGCGACCAGAAGCGGTGTTCTCCATGGTTACGCCGAGAATCAGGTCTACCTGCCCCAAATCAAGAGGGCGGAGCGCTTGATTCGGGGAGGAGCGATGGGTAAAGTCCTTCATGTAAGGGCGAGGGAAGCGCACTTTGGGCCCCATAGCGATTGGTTCTGGGAGAAGGAGCTTTCAGGAGGAGGTTCGCTCCTCGACATGGGCTGCCATTCACTCGAGGTCACAAGAAAACTCGTTGGGAGCGAGCCGAGGCAGGCATTCGGGGCTGGTTCGACGCAGCTCCACCGAGACAAAACCGACGCTGAAGACGAGAGCGTGTCGCTCATAAAGTATTCCGGCGGGGAAATCGGCCAGGCTGAAAACAGCTGGTCAGCGCATGGGGGTCTGGACATGCGTTACGAGATTTTCGGAAGTGAAGGAGCGCTGTTCCTGGATGTAACAAGGGAGACAGGGCTCAAATTGTTTACGGTGGCAGATGAGTCGAAAGTGGGTTATGTTGTGGAAAAGTCCGAAGCCGCGAAGGGGTGGCTTTACCCAATCTGGAGAGAAGCGCTGCTCTATGGCTATGTCGACGAGCTCAAGGACTTTACTGATAGCTTCGCAAAGGGCGAGTTACCCTCTGAAAACTTCAATGACGGACTATTGGTTAATCAGATGATCGACGCCTGTTACAGATCTTTCAGCTCCGGAAAGTGGGAGCCGATTGAGCGTTGAGCATTCGAGCGCTGTGCTCAAGTTGCTGATTCTTAAATATCAAGTTTTAGTTCCCGCCTGTTGGCGAAGTGGGTGGTTACGACGAGCTGGCACTCGGGCCAGCGGAGTCAGAAAACCTCGATCTGGCATTGGGGCAGGATAGTTAGCAGTGTCAGAGACGTGCTTGTGTTCGTCTGCTGAGAAAGCTGCGAACTCACTTCTAAAACAGGCTACAAGGTCTGTAAAGCACTTCTTGGCGTGGTCGACCTCAGACTCCTGTCCAGTCCCAAGACGATGATATGGAGACACCAATCTGTAAACGATGCCACGGCTATCTTCGGTATCATTAATTAGACAAAGACTGAAGGGTAGCGGTAAACCAGCGGCGCTGCTTAGAGTCCCCTGCAGGTTTGCTCGAGCCAGTGTTTGAGCGCTGTTAACTTGTATCTCCATTCCCCCCGCCTCGTTGAGGATCCACTGTGCGTTGGGCTTCATGGTTTCCTGTGTCCTGCGACTTTAGCCTGACCTGAGAACACCGGCTTATAATCAGAGCTACTCGAAGATGTGCCGAGCGTATGAGTCAGACGCCATGTAGACTCCTTACATGTTTCCTTCGGTAAGCCTAAGCCTTCGAAGTGCTATGGAAAGACGGTCTCCGCAAACCCTCGGTCCGAGCACAACTTCCGTAACACCTCCTCCTGATCATCATTCCCAAGGCTTTCCCAAACGCTTTCAGATCCGTGATTAGCCAAGTCGTCACCCTTATTCAGGAAGGAGTTTGAGGCTTTGACGAGGTGGTCCTCTACAGTATGCTTGTTCACCGTTAGCTCCTCTAAACCGTTTGCAACAACCACTTGGGTAGAACCCTTTGCCGCCGAGGCTGCACCTAGCCGGGTGAATCTTACCCCGTTTAACAGGCTCCCTGTAGCGTAGATCTCTTGTAGCGAGCCTAGACAAGGCTTCTCCCTCAAGGGGTAGAGATTTAGTCTCCACAGGCGTCAATTTCACGCCACCCGCAGGCGCTTCACAACGTATAAACCAAAACTACTTAGATGCCTTACCATCAAGGCTCAGAAACCCCACATCCTCCAGAGGGGGGAGAATGTCAGAGACGGGTGAGGCGCCAGTCAGTTTAAGGAAGTGTAAAGCATCAAGCCAGTTGGTCCACTGAACTTTCCCTCGAGGAGGATAGCCATATTCCAGCCTCGGCGAGCTGCACGAACCCAAAGGTGGTCACTGCGCTGATGATTGCGCTTGGGACAAAATGTTGGACAGAGTCGAGACTTGATCGGCCCATAGGCTAGTTCGTATGGATTTCTCAATTTCAATACCTTCTCTTTACCTAATAAAGTATCCATTTTTAGTCTCTAAAGGCGGTCTTCCGGATCATTGATAGAACTTGGAAAGGAAAAGTACAAGTTTATGGTTAACCTGCTGGAATTAACGGTTATCGGTTAACGTCTCCAAAAATTGAGAATATGGGGCTTGCCAGTCTATTGCCTACAATCACTGTCAACCATAAATACCCCGAAACGGAGACGGACGAAAGTAGTATTCTCCTTTATAAAAGCTTGTCCCGAATGAGGTGAATACGCCGCTTATCGACTTGTAATAGTGGGAATAGACTGGATGATTCACGATTTGGGCAATTCCGGGTGTCAATGCAACAGCGGGCACTACAGGAACTAAGAATATGAGTGCCACGACAACAATCACAAGAATAGACGTCAGCTTCCAGTTCATTTCTCTTTGTCATGGAAACCCAAGCTTTAATATTTTGGGCTACTATGTAGCAGTTCCGATTTCGCCGATTAAAGCATCGATTAGATGAGCACCTATCGTGTTGCTTATCCTGTTCGTCATCTTAAAGGGTCTTATCAGGGCGGTTATAGCATTTGTTGCAACCCTTAGTAGTGGGTTGACGCGTTATTGCTTTTAGAGGCGCCTTGCAGCCTCATTGGTTATTGGGTCTGGTATCATATACTCCTCATCCTTTTTCTCAAGGACGCTGTACTTGACGAGTCTGCCAAGCGCCTCATTGAATGAGGCGTCTGAGAGTACCTCGGTGTTTGCCTTTACATACCTGTAGATTTCTGACCAAGTATTCGCGCCGAGCGTCACCGCTTTCAGTATGAGCCTATAGTACTTTCCTCTTAGCTTCGAAAGCTCTTTGAGCTCCAGGTTCACGGCTGAGTCAACCACCCGGGCAAGGTCGGCGTCTTCGTTTAAACACATGTACCCGTAATAGACCAGCCAGCCCACTATGCCATCTAGTCTCTGAACAGCCTCTTCAATGTTCAAGGGCTCTGCGCCGCAGGCCTCGAAACCTCTGCGCAGAAATTCTAGCGAGTCTTGCTTCGAGAACCTCTTTAAAGCCAACTCGTAGACGTACCTTCCGTATAAGGGGGAGGCGGGATCTTGAATGCTGAGGAAATCGTTGAGTAAGCCGGTCTGTGACCCAGCGAGAACAAACCTTATCCTTCTGTTATAGTCGTAAGAGCGTGCGATCGCGCCAATCAGAGGCTTGTAGCCACGCGCCTCCTGGGCTTCATCGAAGGCGACCACAAAGTCCGTCCCCGCCCTTTCCGCGTACTCATTTATCGCGTCAAAGAGTGTTGCGAAGCTAACCGTGAGCGGCTTCGTCTTCGCGAAGCTAACGCCCAGTGGTCCGAGTGTGATCGAGGAGACGCGCTTCGATAGATGCTCCCAGAGGTTCCTCAAACCGCTCGAGTTAAGAGCTTCCTCGAACCTGTTCAAAAGAAAGAGGGGTGAGGGATTCGGACCGGTGCCTCTGAAATCCACCACGAGCGCATTCCTGCGCTTTAGCCCAGTAGCAAGGAGTGAGGATTTACCGAGTCTTCTGATACCCGTGAGCGTGGTTATCGGGTGTGCTGAGTTTTCAAGCGCAGATAACTCCTCTTCCCTGTCGTATAACTCTTCCCGCTCATTCTTTACACCCAGGCTAAAATAGTCGGGGTTGCACTTCACTCTGCCCACCCATAGTAACCCTGGGTAGGCAGAGTAATAAGGGTTTGCGGGGACCCACAAGCTACAATCAATCATACCAGGTGTAGATAGTTGATATCCAGCGCAAGAACTGCGGATGCCCACCGAAGCCAGAGCTACACTATTGGGAAAAGTCGCTTGGGTTGCAGACAGAGGATTGACTGAGCTTTAACTCCGCGTAGTCTTGAGGCGTATTCATATTTTTCAGGCTTTCTAGGTGTGCGTCAAGCTTTTTCAGGTTGTTGACATCCACGTAGCGCACACATGCTAAGTATTCGAAGAGGTGTTTTAGACCCAGCCTAACTTCCCCTACGGCTTGTCGGGCTGCGTCTAGTGTGTCGTCAACATTGTACTCGTACTGCTCCCGGCTCAGCACCACCTCGTCACCCTCTTTCTGCGTTTGGCGCCAATACCAAAGTTACCCTACAACTTTAAAAGCGACCTTTGAAGCAGGCCAGCCCCGTTTCCATTGGAAAAAGTCTAAAATAACATTAACTAATAAATAGCTATTGTATCTAACAGGTTGTTTCGATGGGTGAGCTGAACTAGACGATTTTCTGCGTCCCGTCGGTCATGAAGGTTAAATCGATTACAGCAGGAGCTTTGCCTTCAACTCCTACCTATCTCGAGATTGTCATCCAGCTAGATGAGTAACGGGGAAGTCCTGGCAATCGACTGCATCATCTGCACCGTATGCAGCGAGCTGCCCTTTGAGTGACAGAATAATGAGCGAGTGCCAGATTGGGATGCATCCCTTTCTCTTGCAATGAGCGCTCCACAAATCCAGAATATCTAGGAGGAAATTTGTCAAACCGTACAAATACTGTTATTAGTGGATTTGGGCTACCTATGCTTTCTCTATCTTTTCAGCAGCTTTGCTTACCTCTGCGAGGAGCTCACTCTGAATTGGAGCTGTCATATACTCGCATACTTCGTTTAAGCAAAAGAAATTATCTCAGTATTCATCAGGCACGCTCAGAATCAAACCCCGGGTTAACAGCGGCCGTGCTCTAGGCGCTTGGGGGGGAGGTAAAGGAGAGCCGTTTAAATTTTATCCTTAATTAATTTTATATAAAAAATCAAATGCTTGTTTTAACTTGGAGTAAGAGGAAAATGGCGTAGGTGTGAGCACGTCGGTCAACTCGCCGGGGTTATGGGGTAGCACCTATCCTCTCCCAAGACTGTTCTCGAATCAGCCTGAATTCAGGGTATTAACAAAGGCAAACTACTTCTTTCTGGCAATCAGTAGCTGGCCGTAATTTCCTCCATAGAGCGGAAGCTCGGAGTCGGGGATTCCGGATTTTCGGGCAAGCTCAGTCATATCCGGTCGGCTGACAGTCACTTCTGAAAATCCAGACAGTTTGGCTAAACTTTCAAGTTCGTTATCTTCGTAATAACGAAGATAATTTGCTATTGGTTCAGGAGCCGCAGGCGTCCCCCTAAGCTCCTTCGTGCTGGAGGTGACAACGAGGAGCCCTCCCGGCTTGAGCGTACGGAGGATTTCACGAAAAGTCGCAACTGGCTCAGAAAGAAACTGGAGTACGCCAGACATTACTGCGTAGTTAAACATTGCGTCCGGAAATGGGATGTGGGAGGCGTCGCAGTGGACAATTTTCAGTCTTCCTTCCTCAGTCGCACGGGCATTAACACTTGTAGCGACGCTCACCATGTCCCTACTTTGGTCAATTGCCCACGCGCTGCACCCGCTCCTTAGTGCTTCCTCAA
Source organism: archaeon (assembly GCA_021817005.1). Classification (GTDB taxonomy): domain Archaea; phylum Thermoproteota; class Thermoprotei_A; order Marsarchaeales; family Marsarchaeaceae; genus JAKAWJ01. Next base: position 35,024 of record JAKAWJ010000010.1, read on the forward strand.
GAAAGGCTCCTCCGCCGCAACCAACCTCGAGAAGTTTGTCTTCCGGCTTCAGATTGAGCACTTGCTGTATGAGCTTGAAGTTGGGTCGGTGATGAACAGGGTCGCTATAGAGCTCTTGTGACGTCTTCCCCGAGGGTTTTCTAGCTAATCTGTCGGTAAGCCAAGCACTCAAGCCTGATGGGGCAGCCGATTTTAGGAGTGGAGCTGCTAGTTCGCTTGAATACCAACCCAAGAGTTGGCCCCGTTTTCCCCGAGGGAGCTCCCCCAGCCACGAAATTCCAGAGTAAGTAGCGTGACTCCTTTCAGAGAACTGAACCTGAAATCAAGTCTGCTCACGCAGGCGGGAGCCCACCACGCTTCGTGCCACTCTAGGGCTGCAGACCTTGGTGGCTGCCAGCGCACAGCTTTGCCGAAAATGCGCTCATTAACTCTATCCGCTTCTCCGAGGTGTCCTCCCCTACCGGTTCGAAGCGCCAGCCCTCGGTCCAGTAGATTCCGGGTTAGTTCATCCCAAAATTGGGCGAATGCTTGACCCCTTTTGAGCGGCAATAAGACACTCAGGGTGAGGGTCGCGGGACGAGCTCGAGTTTCAGTGGCTCGCAAAGCTCCAGTGCATGCTGCCGCGCAATTAAATGCGGTGAATCCGCTTTTGCGACCACCTGTCTCCTCACTCCTTCCTTCTGGGTGCCCAATTTTCTGGCGCGCTCGTAACAATCTCACGAAATCTGCCCATTTTCACAAAGCCCGTGATAGGATCCCAGAAAGAAGTACGGTTTGTTTGTATTTTTTGCTTGGTCCGCTACTCTCGACCCCGCTTCTTATACAGAGTGAGGATGTTCAAGAAATGTGTCCTCTTTAGAGGGAGCTTCATACGCAACGGTTCTTCCAGTTCGTAAATTAGACCGCGCACTGAAGTTCTACACGGAGACGTTAGGCGCCAAACTTATTGTGCGTCCGGAAGGAGAGATGGGGAAATACTTTGCATCAGTGGAACTGGGCAAGACCGAGTTCTGGCTCTTAACCCCCTCACGAAGAGAGAGGAGGGAGCTCGCTTACTCCGCTTTTACGGTGAGAGACATCAAGTCGGTAGTGAACAATCTCAAGGAGAGGGGTGTGAAATTCCAGCGGGCAGAGAAGACAAGGACCAACAGAGTTGAAGGGTCGATAGCTTATGACGAGATTGCCGCCGTCGCTTTCTTCAAAGATACCGAAGGAAATTTGTTATTGATAACGCAGTTAAACGACATAGCTGAGTAGCCCTTTCTTAATTCAGAAGGGTCCCTGCGCCCGAACGCGGTAGGCGTGTGGGCTGTAGAATTTTTTCCACGAATCAGAGACGCTTGGTGAGAGAACATTTTTCGCCATTAATTCTCGGTGACTTGCTCTTCCCTGCCGCAGGAAGATTTTCTTCCAGAGCCAAGGTAAAGTAAAAGTGTTGCTTTGCAAAAAGAATAGGCATGCCGCGGTTGGCCGTGGGCGTGTCAATACTGGTGCTTATTTCTCTCCTCTTCGTGTTCCTTGTACCCATCATCACGTTCCACATTGGACCTTCTCATCCTGAAATCGGAGTAGAGGGCACAGAATCGGTCAGCTGCTACTTCTTTGGTTTCGGTGAAATGCACTATACCACGGTTGCTGGCCCGCTTGGAGTTTGGCGCTCGGCTTGGGTCTTTGGCGGACAGTGTGGAAAGTACCCCTTCAAGCCGCTACCTGTCTAAACCAGACTCGCAGCAGGATAGTGCAGGCGCCCCACTGGCCAAGCCTCCAAGACCCTGCGAGAGAGCAAGCTGAATGATAAGGCTGGACTTGGGCCAATTCCTCTAAAGATTTCTACGAGTTGAGATAGTACTTCGCACCTTGGATAAGAAATCTTATGTCCGATGCGAGCGATATGAATCTAAAGCCTAGCTCTATTGCAGACTTCTTTTCTTCAGGATTAATCACAAGCGTTCCTGGAATCTTTCCGTGCCTTTCGCAGGCTTTCACGACTTCCTGCATCGCTTCCTTGAGCTTGGGATTCGAACGGTCATCTCCCAGTCCTAGGTTGAGTGTCAAATCCTGGGGCCCCACGAAGAGGAGGTCCAAACCTTCGACAGCCGCAATCGAGTCAAGATTCGCCATGGCCCCTCTGGTTTCAATTTGCACGCCTACGAGCGTATCCGAGTTCGCGGTTCTTAGGTACTCAGAGAGATTCATGCCGTACCGAGTAGAGGCAGCCGCAGCAATCCCTCTTACGCCCAGGGGAGGATATTTTGCAAAACTTACTACCGCCCTCGCCTGTGCAGCTGTGCTTACAAGCGGAACCAGAATCCCTTCGGCCGCAGAGTCGAGCGCCTGTTTTATCAGGTACTGGTCGATGTTCCCAACGCGCACGAGCGGCGCAGGGCCATTACCCCCCAGTGATGATACCATCGCTGCCATGGTCTCGGGGTTCACGTGTGCATGTTCGGTATCTATCATGAACCACTGAAATTCCATTTCCTTGAGTGCGTCAAGGCATATTAGCGAAGAGGAAGAAATCCAAGTTCCAAAGGCTGGCTCCTTTGAGCCCGATAGCCTGGATTTGAGCGAAAATCCGGTCATGTGCGTGCACCAGAGTGTGGTGGCTGGTATTCGGGATAAGCTTTTTCGGAGTTGTTCCGACACTTGGGGAGGTTCAGAGATCTGGTTCACAGGCAAGTAGTTCTGTTCGTGCGTGAACGAGCGTGACACGAGCACACGACCCGGAAGCGAGAAAGCTTATCAATAGTGCAGAGGCAGAGCAGGTGAGTGGTTGCTTAGCGTTATGCGCAACTCGGGAGCCTGTCGTGAATGAGCACGTCGAAGCGCTGTGAGTACCCCGGGTGTTCAGAGCTTGCTGCGGAATACTGTGCTGAAGAAGAAAGTTGGTACTGTAGAAAACATTACGATGAGCTCTGCCGGGTGGAAGAGGCATAAAGGCACTTTGGCCCTGGAAAAATTTCCTCCTCACAAAAGAAAGAACTCACTGATAATACTGTCCGCACAGTGAGAGCGGTTGGACTCGTCAGATTAGGACCTTGCAGGAAGCCTGCGGACTGGAGAACGGCTGACCGCGATTTCGAGGGACTATAGAAGCCAGGAGTTGGAGATTATCGGGTCACATTCACGAGAATAGAGCAGGTTTACACGTTTAGGTTCGTCGCTCATTCTGGTGAGCAGGCTGGACGCACGACTATGAAAGCGATTAAAAAGCATTCGAGATAGTTGCCCATTGATACCATGTAGCCTGACTTATCAAGCTCCGCACTTATCCGAAAAGTCGGTACGTGGAGCCACAGACGAGCTCAGGAAAAGGTTTAGTTTGGCCCTGAGCGCACTGCAATCTGTGAAAAAGATTGGCCCAGGCTGAGAACCCTGACTTGGTTGAGCGAGCAATCAACGAAAGACTCGACGAACATATAGAAAACGTTCTGAAGCTGATCAGGCAGCCCAGCATTGCTGCTGAGAACAGGGGAATTGAAGAGTGCGCAAAGCTAGTGAGGAATCTTTTCAAGTGGGTGGGCTGCACCACAACCGAGATCTTCCGTACTCCGGGCATGCCCGTCGTGTACGGTCACTTGGATTGCGGCGCAAAGACAACCATCCTCGTTTACCTGATGTATGACGTAAAACAGGTTGAAGGGCAGCATTGGACTCTGGTAAAGGACCCCTTCGAGCCGAGGGTGGTAGAAATGCCGCCTTTCAGGCGAGTAATCGTTGGCAGGGGGGCCGTGAATTCAAAGGGGCCGATGATGGCATTCCTGAACGCAATTCGCACGCTCATGGATATCGACGGAAGACTGCCGGTCAACCTGAAGTTCGTTGCAGAAGGTGAAGAAGAAATCAGCAGTCCGCATCTTTACGGCTTTATAGTTGAACACAAGGAGTTATTTCGGGATGCCCGCGCCGTTATCATGCCTCTAGCCTCTCAGAATATCAAAGGCGAAGTGTCCCTGCACCTTGGATGCAAGGGCGTCTATGAACTCGAGCTGGAGTGTTCCGGTGAAAGCTGGGGGCACGGACCCACAAAGGATGAGATTCACAGCAGCTACGCCCCGCTCGTAGAAAGTCCGGTTTGGAGGCTCGTGAACGCTCTCGCCACAATGAAGGCCGACCCCGTTGATCCCGAGCTCGTTACTGTCAAGGGGTTTTACGACGACATAAGGGCCCCGGGACAAAATGATAGGGCGCTTCTTGAAACGCTTGCAAAAAGGGTGGACTTTGATTCTATCAAGAACTCACTCGGGGTAAAGAGGTTCTATAATGACCTCTCAGGCACAAAGGCGCTTGAGAGGCTTCTCTATACCCCGACGCTGAACATTCAGGGCATAAAGGCTGGGTACACTGGGCCGAGCTTTATGACAATACTTCCGAGCAGGGCGAAGGTAAAGCTCGAAGTGCGACTGGTACCTGAGATGAGCGCAGAACGGGTGAACCGGGCGCTGACTGAACACCTGAGGTCCAGGGGGTTCGGCGACATTAGAGTGATTGCGACAGATGATGACTTCGGGCGTGCTGTGGGAGAGAAATGGGCGATAACAGACCCCGCTTCCCCATGCGTCCAGGCGGCTGTAACAACCTACAAGGAATTGGGCTACGACCCCGAGATCTGGCCGAGAATGGCAGGAACAGCGCCACTGCACGCATTCACGAATCCTCCGCTCGGGCTGCCGCTTGTGATTTTCGGTTTGGGTCACGGCGCAAAGGCGCATGCGCCGGATGAGTATTACGTAGTCGAGGGCAGCGGCCCCGTCAAAGGGTTGGCTGGGGCCGAGTACTCGTATGTCAGATTGCTGATGAATCTGGCACGCGCGTACGAAAACCCGTGACGCATGCCTCTCGGCCGAGTGCGAAAGACTGTTACGCTACGGAGGCTGGTAGATACTCCAGCTTGGAGCGCGACCATTCAATCTCCTGACTGGCAAACAATTCACCCAGCAAACGCTCGCGCGCTCAGAGTGTTCGGTAAACGAGTAGGAATGGAGTTATGCGACTACTTATGTAAAGACCAAAATACAACCTTTTCCGCGCAATTTCGTGAAGGTTCAGGCACGGCATCTGGCGGCTGTGCTTATGACTGCGGGTGCGCTTGTCACTCTCGGCAGCACGCTGCTTCCTGGTTGTCACCATAACGCGGGCTGTAACCGCTCCGAATCCAGTCCGAGCTATCCCTTTCTCGCTGGGATTCTTCTAGCTGCGGCGAGCGCAATTGCGCTCGTCATCATGCAGCCCGGGTGGGCATCGGTTCGGACGAGACCGCTTGTACCGGGACAGACTGCTTTAGCCTCTTCCAGCACTATCACGAGCGAGCGGGGAAGGAGAGGGGGAAGGGCAGCACGACTTGGCCGTTGGGAGCAAGAGCTCTTCAAACATAATTCATGTCATCCGTAAACATGAGTGGCACTCCCAGACCGGAGGGCGGAGGGTCGAACAGCCACTTGGTGAGCGCCGCAAACCCCTTTAGCTTGGATTCGCCGAAAGGTCCACGTAACAACCAGCCTTCCCGGCTTTCTTCCCTGAGTTCGACTCGATACCCGAGATATTCTTCGAACCACGGCCCCAGCTCAAGGATTAACGAGCTCACCGAGACGGGCCTGACGGTTCCCTGAACCGGGCCAGTCTCTGTTTTCAAGCCGAGCCTCCTGACACAGCTGACCATGTTTATGTCGGAAGGCTGGACCTGAAACCTTGCTCTCTCTACGCCGTATTCCTCGATGACCAGGGGCAGGGCCGAGATAACAGAGGAAGCAGAGCCAGCCCACTCAGGTATCCGCAGCGTACCTGGCTCCCTTTCGAACCTTTCTCCGAGGCTCGTGAGGACGTAGCCAGCCTGCATTCCGCAGCTGAGGACCTCGTAGAGCCTTACGCCAACTTCTTTTCTTCTCGCGCTGTATCCCTTTAGCAGGTCGAGCATGAGTTCCTTGGATCTCGAGTATCTGTAGCGATGGCAGCGGTAAAGCGCGAGGAGTTTATCCACATTTTTTCCGAAATCCTCCCGACGGATTTCGCGTATGCTGGTATCGTGGGAGACGCCAGCTTGCTGGGGGGACGACTTTTCGAAATAGGCCGTGATTATATTTCCTGCCTCGGCGCAACCGAGCCTACTGTACAGCCCGCGCCTACCTGATACAAGCATCAGGGCCACCTCCTCGACCTCAAGGTCCGATATTACCCTCTCCAGTATCTTGGTCGAGAGTCCTCGTTTTTGGTATTCAGGAAGAGTGCACACCGCCCCGATTGAGGCCATGCTGATTCGGGCGCAGTCTAGCACGCCCGTAAACTTTGCCACGCCCACGTGACTGACCGGCATGCCTTCCTTGTCCGACACATAGTACAGGTTTGAGGCGTTATCTGCGCTGAATACTGCTGGGAATTCATGTGCCATCCCTCCAAGGGGGTCAGAAGCCGGTCTGAACACCCTGTTAACTGTGCGGATTATATCCGGAAGGGACTCCTTCGAGCCCCGACGGACTGTTTCTTCGAATTCGTGCAGACCTATCCACTTCCTGAAGGAGTTCTCATTTCCTCCCTACGCTCATTATGGCCCACCGGACGAAAGTCCACCACAGAGATCGTGAGGCGCAGCTCCGAAGGCCACGGCAAGACTGCAGATTCCTGATGCACCCGATTCCACCGTTTACGGGCGCAGCCTGAGTTTGGGCGGGGTGTTCATCAGACCTTTCACCTCGGTTAGCGTCCCCCAAGGGTTAGCTAACTCCCCGAAAGTCTGTACACCTTGGTTTGTCTTTCCTCTTGAAGGCACAGGGGGAGAATATGCTTTCCAATCTCTCTTGGATACATGAATTGGTCGTGCATCCGGCCGCAGGCATTTGTCAAAGGACAGTCACGGTCCGTATAATCAGAACCTGGCTGTTTCGGCGCCTGGCGCGATGACGTGATGGCTGGGCAATCATGGATTTCAAGGTGGTGATATGCCCGCCTCCAGCACTCCCGCGGAGCCCCACAGCCGGCAAAGTATGGCTTCGAGTCCATTGGGTTTCCGCTCTTTGAGCCACAACTCCGCGTATTTTCTCGCGAGCTCAGTCAGGTCAGAGGCTTTCGCGGCGCGTTCGATTATCTTGAGCCCAACCTCAAGACTATTCCTGATAAACGCTAGGTCATCTGGAAGCGCAAGCCCCTTTGTCTCCTCAAGCACTTCCATCCACTCTTTCCTGACTTCCTCCGGGTTGAGCTCGATATGGTATTGGGGGCTCGCTAGGTAGAGCACGCTCTTTAACACGGGGCTTACGAGCCTACCTCCAAAGAGTTTCCTAGCTTTGAGTAGCTCTTGAGATTCCCCGCTCAGTCTGAGCCATTTCTCTTCCCAGTTCCCGTTTCCTTCCGCGTATTCCATGCAGGCGAGGAGAAGCGGGTTAAGGAAGGAGTAAAGGCACTCGGAGCCATCGTCGCCCCACGCGGTTACCATGAACCCTCTCAGCCTCTTCTCTCGGGCTGCGGAAAGAAAGTTTCTGGCGTTAGTGAGTGCGACGTCAAACTCAGGATAGAACCTGCGATGATTGTGGACGCTTGGACAGGCGAGCTGTTTTTCGAGCCTCCCGATTGAATCTATTTTTTCGCGGAAATGAGCGATGCTTTCAGGCTCGTAGTCCCAGTTGGCGATAAGCGCGTCATCCCAGATTTCGCTCTTTACGACACCCGCCCACTTCTCCCTTTCTTCGTCTGTGAGATACATGCCTGTAAGCATGTCACCCCAGAGTATGGGTTGCTTCTGATGGTTCTTTACCTCCCCTAGGAGCTTCTCGTAGTGTGATAAGAAGAGTTCGGGCCCCTTGTAGCTAACCGTGCGGTCCAGGCTGCGCCCCCTTCCCAAGGACCAAGTCTCGTCGGCCCCGATATGAACGAATTCAGAGCCGCTGGTTTCCAGCACGTCCCTGAGCAGGGAGAGCGTTAGCTCCGACGCGCCAGCGTTTCCCGGGTCTATGCAGCCATCCGCGGCCCGGTGGCTCAGCCACCAGAGTTCGGCGTATTTGCGGTATTGCGGAAGAGAGAGGGTGTGTTCCATATGTCCCAGAAGCTCAAGCGATGGAATCACACCTATCCCAAGCTGGCCGGCGTAAGTTTCGATTTCAGCAAGCTCTTCGTGCAGGAGGCCGCCCCTTTTCCGTCCGATCTCGGGGTGCGACTTCCACGGATACAGGTCCTCGAAATATATGGCAAAATAATTGTATTTTAGCAGGAACAACCAGCGCAGCAGTTCCTTGAACGCGCTTACTCTTGGAACTCCACCCCGCGCAATGTCGAGGTGGTAGCACCTAAAATCAAACCGAAAATCTTCTCTAATCCGGACTACTGGAAGCATGCCAGGCCTTTGCTTCAGAAGCTGGAGCAAAGTTGCATAGCCAGAATACCTGTTTCCTGAAATTGTGACTTTACCACTTTCTACGCTGATTTCCTGAGTATTGCTCGTCCTTTCTATAACTTCCCAGCTCCCGAGGGGTAATCCGAATTCGCTCGCAAAGAAGTCGGGTGCATTTCTGAAGCCATCGAATTCTAGCCACGCGCCCCCAAATTCTATTTGGGCTGGCTCAGGCGCGATAGATAACTTCATATCTTTTCTGTTCACCTAGAACCTACTGCGCTTAAAAACTTTGGAAAGCAAGGCTCCGAACTGGATACCTGCGAGCACTCAGAGCCGTGACGAAAGGCGGGAGTTGGGTTGAACGGCGCAGGGAGGTTGGCCCGGGGAGAGATGCATAGTTAGGGTGCGCTGTCAGGCGGCCCAAATTTTGTGAAATCCAGTTTTGCGGGTTTACGAGGCTGGAACTGGCTTTGCCTTGAGACCTAGAATTCCGGTTTTCCTTTGTGGTTTTCCGATACGGTTAGGCAGTGTCAGGTCGCCTGTGTTCAGCCGTTGTAAGCTCTCGCATGTGGGCTGGGAACGTGTTCCCTCACCAAGGCTCTTACGAAAGGCCAATAAGTGCTCAGCCCTAGACCGGTTCAAGAGAATTGATTGTTGTAGAGAATCTGACCAAGGTTTACGGAAGGGGGCAGCCTGCGGCGGTTGATTCTGTAAGCTTCGAGGTAAGGAACGGGGAAATAGTGGGCTTTGTCGGGCTGAACGGAGCCGGGAAGACCACTACAATAAGGACCTCAGCGGGAGTGATCTTGCCCACGTCCGGGACAGTTCTGGTGGACGGCCATGACATCGTTCAGGACAAAGTGGCTGCGTGTTCCGCGCTCGGCTGGGTGCCAGAGTTTCCGAACTTTGAAATGAACGCGAAGGCTCTGTCGCTAATGAAGTACCTGGGAGGCTACTACGGCATTGGTGGAAAGGAAGGAGACGAAAAAGCAAGGCAGCTTCTCGAGCTCGTGGGTCTCAAGGGCTTCGAGCGGAGGAAGCTCAGGGATTACTCCCAGGGCATGAAAAAGAGGTTTGCGCTTGCAGTATGCATGTACTCCGACCCCGCGAACTACCTCTTTGATGAAATCCTTAACGGGCTTGACCCGGAGGGAGTTTCGTATTTCAGGAGCCTAATGGTGGAGATGCGCCGCCAGAAAAAGGCCGTGCTCCTTTCTTCGCACATACTCGCCGAAGTCGAGAGCATATCGGACAGGGTCGTGGTGATTCACAAGTCAAAGATCATAAAGGAGCTCACGAAGGAGGAACTGGGTCACCTCGGAGAGGAGTCTTACAGGATCACAGTGGACAATCTCGATTCGAAGGCGCTGGACTATCTCAAGGGTGTGGGAGAGCCCTCGGTCGATGGAAAGACCGTGCACCTTACGAAACCGAGCGCTCCGAGCGCAGAGATAAACTCCGGGCTTGTCCGGATGGGTTATTCCGTTAGCGAGCTCACAAGAGTGAACGTGCAGCTCGAAGAATATTTCTTCAGACTCATTGGGGGAGCGAACGGAAAATGACGAACACGGTTGCCTACGATGTTAGGAGGACGCTTACCTCTAAATCTCTGCTCGTGATCGTGGCTATTGTTATACTCATCAGTCTAGCTGTGATCCCGTTCATCAGGAGCGCGACTTCTCCTTCGGGAATTTCCTCGCAGAGCGCGGAAACACTGCTGGAGTATCAGGACTCCGGGGGTTACCACTTCTTCGTCTATGCGTTCAATGGCTATGGAGACGGGCTATCGGGAGCGATAACACACATTCGGATTTCGGCGTCAAATGGCGAGGTCTATTCCACGAACATCACGACAAATTCAACGGGTTTCGGCTCCTACCACCTCACTCTCCCCACAGGAGTGAGCGCGAAGAAGCTGAGCTTCTCTATCCGATACCCGTCGGGAGGGTTGCCCAAAATCGGAAGTTACAGCTTTCTCGCTCAGGCTCCCGGGGAGGTCTACACGATTGCCTCCGATTTCGGGGCTGGACCAGTCTCGCCGATAGCTGACAAATCAAATTCCACGAAGACAGACGCGCTTGTAGTCTACGAGGGGCCGTACGGGGCGGAACCCTCGGGTTACTCGGTCCACTACGAATTCGGAAACTTGAGCTCGACCGCGTCGCTCAATTTCAGTGAGGGCGTGGACCTGGGACCCCTCTCGGGCTTCGTTACGAGCTTTAAAGTTCCAAGCGCGCCAAATAACACCCAGTCCGCAATTTTCTGGATAACCAACTCTACCGGGGGCTTGGTCGCCTATTCGGCCTATCCCGCGAGCACATTCAGACCGGTAAAGGTCGCAGTCGAAGCCACTGCGATTGTCTCCTCCTTTACGAGCGGCATTCTCTCTTTCTTCATCCCGCTTATGGCCGTGCTGGTCTCCTATACAAACTACGGAAAGGACAGGGTGACCGGGACTATTGAGTCTATACTTACGAGACCGGTGACACGTCGCGGGCTCGCGTTCGGGAGGTACGTTTCCGTGGTTCTCGGCTTGTGCGCCGCAATTGCTCTTACGCTCGCCGCGATTGACTTGACCACAAAAATCATGGTAAACAGCCTGCTTTCGGGCACATTCATCTTCGAAACTTTCGGAAGCCTCGCCGTAGAAGTAGCGGGCTTTGTAGGAATAATGTATCTTCTCGCCCACCTGGTCAAGGGAACGGGAGCTCTCATTGGAGGTGGAGTGATGATCTTCGTTGTGCTCGATTTCTTCTGGAGCCTGATCACTTTTGCAGTTTCGGACCTTCTGGGATATGCTTCAGGGAGTGCGGGAGCGCTACGCGTGTCAATAACAGCGGATTTCTTTAACATCGCTCACTTCTATGCGCTGGTCGGGGACTACCAGTCCAAATCATACACTGGCGCCTTTGGTGGCTCGACCGCGATAAATCCTGCTTCCTACGGAATCACCCCCGTGACTCTCGTCCTTACGGCTGCGCTCTGGATAGCGATTCCGCTAGCCGCGTTTGTCTACCTCGCCACCCGCAGAGACTAGCGGGGGTTCGGCTGCCGCGAGCGCTTCCCCCTCAGGGGGAAGCGAAGGCTCTATGTAATTGCTCTCCTGAGCGGATACTGTGGTATGACAGCCCAGCAGCGGAAGATTGGGGAGCATGAGGCGCGAGCGCCCTCAATAGAGCTGCAGGCAGCCGAAAAGACTCTCGCGACCGGCGCAGCTCCTCGCAGCGGATTCATGGCGCGGGGCTTCCTTCTTACCCTGTTTCTCCGCATGCTGACATCCTCACTTCTAATCGTAATACCACTTTTTGTAACTTTTTCCCTGCGCGTGAGTGCGTCCAGCTTGGGTTACTACGTTCTCCTGCTCTGGGCCGGGAACGGAGCGGGGGCGGTGATCGCCACGGGCCTGATAAAGAAGCACTTCGCGTCTGCTCTTACAGGGTTCGGGATCCTCTGCGTCTCAATGCTCGGATTCTCATTCTACGCAAGCTCGCCCTTGGGGGTTGGCTCCTTTGCCTTCATGGCTGGCGCGGGTGTGGGGATGGCCCAGCCCTTCCTTCCAGCTCTCATGCACCTTGACTCGGGTTCGGCAAACCCTTCGCGCGGTATAGGCTACTATTCTGTGGCTCTTGGAGCAGGTCTGATAAGCGGGCCAGTCGTGGCGTGGGCACTTCAGAGTGCCTACGCTGGCACACGTGGGTACTCCTCAATGTTTCTCTTTCTTTTTGCTGTTTCGGTTGCGGGGCTGGTCGCAGTGCTTAGTGGAATCCGCTCAGTCACTGGAAGGCTTGGCCCTGAATTTGGAGCCCTGTCACTTCGGCCCAAGGAGTGGGTCGTGGCGCTAAGGAACAGGAAATTCCTCCATTTCTTTAATCTCAATCTACTGTATTCTCTCCTTTTACCGATTGTGCTTTCCTACGGCGGAGTGTATGCCGGGGCAAGGTTTGGGCTTGATGTCCCTCACATCTACTTGTTATTCGTCGCTGTCTTTCTGATATCTGTCGCAATAAGGGGCGCGGCCACGCGCCTTCGCAAGATAGGAAAGGTTTCCCTGCTACTGCTTGAGGGCTCTCTCACTGCCTCATTCCTAGCTATGGCTTTTGCGCCCATGCTGATAGTATTCGTAGCCGGAATGCTTCTCTTTTCTGTGCCACATGCCTTGATACTTCCCGAGACCGAATACAGGGCTCTGAACTCAGTAGAGAACCGAATAGTAATGAACTCGAGCTACGCTTTTCAGGCTTCTTCAGGTATGGCTGAGGTAGTTTCACCACTTGTTGCAGTTGCGGTGATATCGTTTGCCGGCCTCACCAACCTGTTTCAATTCATGCTACCCCTCGCGATTATATCGCTGTTATACGCGCAATTCCTCATACAAAGGTAAATTTTAAAGGAACACACTTGGCGGGAAAATAATTCAGTGTCGGATGTGGCTTAGGTTGGGCCCGGCGTTCCACTTTAAGAGAAAAAGAAAAAAGGAGAGAAGGAAGAGTAGGTTCAGCTCACTACTATGGTGGTCGAGATAGTGGAGCCGCTGCTCAAGCCGAGGACAATGCTGACGGTCTCGCCAGAAACGAGAGTGACACCGGTCAAGCTGACTGTTGCGCTCTGCCCTCCTGCAATTGTGACAGAGCCACCGACGATCGCGGCCGCACTATTTCCATCTATGCTGGCGACATTGACGTTAACAGTTACTCCTCCAGAGTTCTGCACTAGGATGTAGCATTCGCTGTTGCTGCTAGTGCAGCTCGACGATGCCGCGTTTATTGTGACTGCTGGTCCTCTAGTGTAGCTTCCGAAAAGTCCGAATACCCAGCCCGCAACTGCCACAGCAATCACAATCGTGATTGCTATCAGGATGATGGTTGCGATGACGGGGGATATTCCGCTCTTCCTTTTTGTTCCATACCGTGTCTTCAGTGTCATCAATTAGATTCACCGATTGGCTCGCACTGGACAATATTTATGCTTTTGTGCACAGCTGCCGCGTGAGGCGAGAGAGCACCAACATCCGTCGTAAACAGCAGGCTACTGCCACGTCCGCACCAGTTTTCTCAGGGTTGCCGTTTGAACGTGCAGCCAGCTCACAATTTGCCATCTTCGCGTCACCTGCAGCTTCCTGGTCGACTCAATCTTCTTACGAACGCCCGACCTTTCGCTCGTTGCTGGCTTCGACGACATATATGTTTTGGTCCATATTTATATGACGCTCTCGCCCGTCCCTGTGCGCTCGAGCATGTGCCTCTTGCCAGCTCGAAGGGCGCGTTGGGGGAGAGCTTCCGTTTGCTGAATCGATTTCAGGTGCCCGAGGCTCCAGCCTGATTCACAGAGTCGCATAAACTTGAGGTCGAGCCATTTGGTGATGTAAAGGCGGATAGCTGTTCAAGCTGCAGTGTTACTGGGATAAGGGAGCCATTGAGATTCAAAGCCGAAACTCTGAATTGCACCCCCCAGTTCAGCGGAGTCGAATCGAAATAGACGCTCAATTCTTGCCTTCGTCCCTGATCATTCCTGAAACTAAATAGTTTCGAAGCCAGTATCGAGTTTCCTGAGGCCGAAGTAACGCTGAGAGCCATGGTAAAATTCCCGCTCAAGCGGTCTGGAAGCACAAGAGTGACGAGGTAATTACCGGGCGGATAATAGAAATCGGGGCCAAAATACTCACTGTCTACCAGTGTGTAGTTAGCCATTCCGGCATAACCGCCGTTAAATGGATTCGCGGGATCTTCGTAGAGCTGAGTGACGCGGATGGACTGGTTCAGCGGAATGTAGTATTTTAGCGGTCCACAGTATCCTCTTGCAAGGAGCGCCATGCCCTGTGCCTCTCCAACCACACCGAAATCACCAGTCTGCCAGAGAGCGAGAAGCGCGGAGTACATGCTGTAACCGTAGCTCTGAGGATTCTCCATCACGAACCAAGGAGAGCCCGGGTCGATCAGGATGGCGTTTATCGCGCTCAGGTTGGCGCCCGACTGATAGTAGGACCAAAAGGCCGTGTCCACAGCAAGCGATAATCCGTGGAGCTGAGTGGGGAAAACTTCGGGCATGTTATCTTGAACGAGCAAGTTAGAGCCGTTCGGTACCAGGGACAATAGGCGCTCGAACTCATTGAAGCTCTCCCAATTTGCGACGGGGGACCAATTCAGCGGAACAGGAGAGACCCTGTTAAGCGGCCCGTAAGGCTCGTAGACACTGGCAAAAACTGCGCTCGACAGAATAGCGAGAATGAGGATGGCGCCCAGGGGGCCCGAGCGGTCACATATGTGAGCCTTCGAACCGGCAATAACGGCGTGCCGGGGTACGTCATTCTCCCCACCTCGCCTATTTTTGCGGCGAAAGTGCGGGGTCGCGTAGAATCTCTTCAAAGTGTGAGGAAGGTAAAACCTCAGCTTCTCCGACGGCACAGCCGCTTGCCTCTTGCCCATTTTTGTTTGCAAGACTCCCAATACATCGGTAAAGCCAAGAAAGACAAAGGGTGCCAACATCGCCGGATACTGATAGACGAATACAAGGGGGTAGTACAGGCCTGCGTAGCCTGAAAGTAGCATAATCGCGAGATACGGCAGGTAGTATGGCCACCAACGGTATGATACCAGTGGTAGAAAGATCAAGGGGGCAAAGTAGAGCGCGAACGTGCGGATTACGTCCAGCAGGTAGACATTATGGGAGAATGTGAAGTTCAAGGGCGCGCTGACAGAGACAAAAGACCCTAAGGGGGGCGCCTGGCTCGAACCCAGCGAGGATCCTACGTAATAACTTGAAAGGAGAGACCCTACGGAACCGCGGGCGACATAATACACAAAATAGCCAGAAACACTGATGCAAAAGAGAAGAAGAATATAGTAAGGAAGGGGGCGTCGCCACGCACCGGCGGCGTCTTCGCGAATGAGCCGGTTTCGGTACAATTCGATTCCTGAGAAAATAAGTGGAAAAACGGTATAGGGGAAACGGATTAAGGCGGCAAGCGCCATCACAGTTACGCTTGCCCATGCGCTTCCTCGCATGTGTAGATAGTAACCGAAGAGGAATATCGTAGGAAAGAGAGTCTCTACGTGGAAGTCGAACCAGTTCGGACCTGCCAGCGGAAAATATGTGAGGTAAAGACAGGAGATCACGAGTGCCACGCGGTCGCCAAGCCTTCGCCTTGCAATCCAGAATAACGGAAGGCTTCCCAGCCCAATCCAGACAGACTGGAAAATCAGGGCGAACCAGTAGGTTCCTGGAAGGAAAATAAGAATCCAGGGTAGGAGGCTGCCGTGCGACTGAGGTAGTACGCTAAAGTAGCTGCCGGGGTTGTGCAGGACATCCCAGGCGATCTGCATATTCGCCCCGAGGTCAAGAATCGTGGCCTGCAGGTTCACAAAGCGTGTAATAGAGATATCGGACCAGACCAAGGAATATAGCGCAAACGCGAAAAAAGCAGCCGCATTATAGCGGTCGGACTTCAAGGGATACGCTCGAACTCATCCGCCTCTAAGCATAAATTCTTTGTTCAAGTTCACTCCTGCGACCGCTGGCTCTACCTCGTGCCAGCGCATTCGATTCTCTTAGAGCGCTGGGAAATAGTTCGACAGGGGTGTATCCTCTGCGCCAAAGAATATGTGGCTCCAAATATTGTCTTTTCTTCGAACAGGCACGCTTTCCAAGAAGGCGAACACGAGCTTCCTTTGGATAGGCTTCGTTTGGGTGTCCTGCAGCTGTAACTAGGAAGGCACTCAGGAACCACCCGCATCTTATTTAGCGGCTGCGCTAACTCGGGGCGGTAGCTCTTGGGCGACGCTTACATCGAGACTGTCGAAGAATCGAGTAGACGCTCCTTCCAATACAGAATAATCACTCTCGCCGGAGCGGGAGTGTTCCTTGACGGCTATGACCTTTTCATAATAAGCGTCGCTCTCATCCTCCTCAAGCCGTATTTTGCGCTCTCAACCACACAGCTCGCCCTACTCAGCTCTTCTGCGTTAATCGGCGCCGTAATCGGCCCAATTCTCTTCGGCAATCTGGCAGATCGGCTGGGAAGAAAGAGACTTTTCCTGATTGACCTCCTCTTCTTCGTCGTCTTTGCCGCGGCCTCAGCCTTCGCCGCGAATTTCTATGAACTCGTGATCTTCAGGCTCCTCCTAGGGATAGGGATAGGCGCGGATTATCCCGTAAGCTCCTCATACGTCGCAGAGTTCGTTGGCGCCCAGAAGCGCGGCAGGGCGCTCGCTTCCACTTTTGCGTTTCAGGGAGTGGGAGTGCTCTCCGCGATTGTGGTTGGCCTAGCCCTCCTTGGCACCGGGCCGAACGGCTGGAGGTGGATGCTCCTCTCCGGTGTTGCGCCCGCCGTGATAGTCCTCCTGTTCCGAACGAGGCTTCCAGAAACGCTCCGCTGGTACCTGTCAAAGGGTAAAACTGACGAAGCGGGGAAAGTGATTCATGAAATGACCGGGGAAAAGGAAGGCACTTCGGAAATCATGGCAGTGGCCCAGTCGACCTCGGCAAAGGAGCTCATCGTTTCTCCATACAGGCTGAGGCTCTTCTTCGCCTCGGTTAGCTGGTTCCTTGTAGACATAGCAGTCTATGGCATAGGAATTTACACGCCCACCTTTATCCACGAGCTCTACGGAGCAAATTCCCCGCCAACATCGAACGAACTCGCCTATGCAGTCATCTACGCCTTTGCCGGGGTAGGTTACGGACTTGCCGTGCTCAGCATTGACCGGATAGGAAGGAAGCCTCTCCAGATAGGGGGCTTTCTTGTGATGGGCCTTGCGCTGCTTATTGGAGCGCTCGCGGGTAGCTCGCTATCCCTCTTCGGGCTGAGCTCGGTGCTCGCCGTGTTTTATGTTGCGGAAAACATGGGCCCGAACACAACCACGTGGGTCTATCCGGTTGAGCTATTTCCTACGCGCATCCGGGGAACCGGTCACGGCTTTGCGGCTACAGTAGGCAAGCTTGGCGCGGTCGCGGGTGTTTACGCCCTTCCTCTCCTCTTGGCGCTCGACCGGTCTGTGATGCTTCTTTTTGTCGCGCTTGCCGCATTCGCCGGAGCGGCAGTGACCGTTGCGCTCGGGATTGAAACAAAGAAGCAGAGCCTGGAGAATGTCTCCGAGGTTTTCAGCTCCTTCTACAACTATATCTCTTCTCTTTCGGACAAACTGGTGAAAAGCGCGCTTGAACTGCACGAGCTCTTCTACTCGTTCGACCGGCTTGGGGAGCGCTATGCCGCGATCAAGCAGGTTGAACACGAAGGAGATGAAATAGTTCACGAAGTCTTTACAAAGTTGAACCGCTCCTACGCTGCACCAATTGACCAGGCCGAAATATCTGCGCTCACAAAGTCTCTTGACGATGTGCTGGACACAATCCACGCAGTTGCAGTCAGGGTGAGCCTCTACAAACTCGACGCGCCTACTCCAGAAATGCGGAGCATGTCGGATATTATTCTTGAAAGCGTGAATCTCATCCGGGACTCTGTGAGCCAGATGCCAAGCCTGCGGGGGAGCAACAGCATCATGGCCCGCTGCGTAAGGATAAACGAGCTCGAAAACGAAGGAGACAGTTTGCTGAACGAGTCGGTAGCGCGTCTCTATGAACTCTCTGACCCTGTAAAGATAATGAAGCTAAAGGAGGTCTATGAATACATGGAAATCGTGACAGACCGGTGTGAAGATGTCGCGGATGTCTTCCGCGACTTGGTTGTCAAATATTCCTGACGCTACTTGATGCGGAACTCTACGGCAGCTTTTAGCAGCGGAGGGGTCAGGCTGGAAGTCAAAACTGGGCCTTCCCCGAATGACTGGTGGGCGCTTGTGGTTGCTTTAGCTCTCGTAGTTCGGCGTCTGAGATCCGGGCCAGATAGGACCCATTCAACGCCTGCGCGAGAGAGTCCCTGTGGGCCGTCCCGTTGGGATTGAATTTGAAATTGGAGTGTGAGCGTGCTCCCTTCCGCCTCATTTGACACAGCCTGGTGGGAGCGACTCTGCCAGTAGTCATGAAAGGCAAACGGTAGCACATCCGCGGCATGCGGCTCGACCAGTCGGGCTCTGAAGCCCACACTTTGTGATAACACCTTGCGCGTGCCGCAGCAATACCAAATTGGCCCGGTCAAGCGATTCAATCTCTGATGGGCGGGCAGAGCATTAGTGTTAGCCCGCAGCTTCTGCCCTTCTTGGTTTGTTGCACCGGAATTTTTGCTCCACCGAAGTGCGCACTCAGCCTGCTTGGTTGCAGTAGGATTAAGAAGACGATTTGTTTGGTAGCCGTGCTAGCAGTGTCCACCGAATGAAATTGTCAAAGTATGACTGGGCGATAATCGTCTCGTATCTGGGGTACACAACATACTGGAGCTATCTTACAATCGTGAAATTTGTGAACCTTAACGCGACGATTCTCGACCTCGGCTCGAACATGCAGATAGCGTGGGACGTGATTTCAAAACCCTCCAGCTATTTTTCGGTGGTCCCTGCAAGTCACGGCAGTTTGCTCCCCTGGGTGCTAATATTTCTTCCGAGAAGC
Organism: archaeon; assembly: GCA_021817005.1. Classification (GTDB taxonomy): domain Archaea; phylum Thermoproteota; class Thermoprotei_A; order Marsarchaeales; family Marsarchaeaceae; genus JAKAWJ01. The sequence continues at coordinate 53,841 of JAKAWJ010000010.1, forward strand.
TTTTTCTTTGCGCTTGCCTTTCAGTCTGCCTGGCTCGGGCTTGGCGCCATCCCGCTATTCTGGGCTGCAAGACGGAAACTGGGCGACCCGCGGGTTGCCCTGCTTCTAGCTCTTCTGTATCTCGTGTACTTTCCGCTGGCAGGCCCCAACTGGTTCGACTTTCATGTGGAGACGCTCTTTCCGACTTTTTTTATCTTCGGTTATTACTCCTACTCAAAAGGCAGCCACTATCTAGCTGCACTCTTTTTCTGCCTTGCGGCCTCGATCAGATTTCCGTTTACCGTGTTCCCGCTCCTTTTTTCCGCGATTGAACTCGTGATTTTGGGCTTTTCACGGAAGAGCGGGAGCTCAAAGAAGGTGATGCTGCCATATTTAATAATACTCGTTTACTCAGGATTGGTGAGCACATATTTCATAGCATTGGTTGCCCACGGCTCGCTTTCGTCGCTATTCGGGCAATATGCCTACATCAACCTTCCCGCAGCGAAATCAGGCGCGTCCGGCGGTTCGGGTGGCTACGCAGCTTTTGCTGGTAACTATAATCCGGTGGTAGCGTCAGAAACATTCCTCCTTTTTTTTCTCCCCCTTGCATTCCTGCCGCTTCTATCTCCCCGCTGGTGGCCCTTCTATTCGCCTTACCTCGTGCTCCTCTTCAATTCGGGCTACTACGGATTCTACTATCCCTACGTGTTCGAACTGCAGTATACCGTGATACTCGCGCCCTTTGTGTTTCTCGCAGCTCTTGACGCAATCCCCAAAATCAAAGGGCTCCTCTTGGGGGAAGGTAGGTCGCCTTTGCGGGAGTTAAGTCGGAACTCGGCTCCGGCTCTCCCGCCAAGCCGCGTAGCAGGAAGAAGGGCCGCATATGCCGGGCTCATCGTTCTCATGGTGATTCTATCTGCAATCTCCGCGATATATTTCGAGCCCTATGGCCCCCTGAACGGAACTACCGCGCAGCCGTTCAACGCCACCCTTGAACCCGACCTCAGGCAGTATAGCGAACTCGAGCAATTGATCGCGCTCATCCCCAAGGGCTCAGTCGTGCTCACCCAGAACAACCTTCCGCAGGTTTATCCGGTTCAAGCTCATGGAATCCGCGAAGTTATAGATTCGGCCTTCTGGAAGTACACTCAACCCATTCCAAATCTGAGCGCAATAAATGCGATCCTCGCGGACCCATGGAATCCGTGGTTCGGCGCGGGAGGCGGAACGCTCCCGGATTACAGCGTTTCCAGTGCTCTCCAGCTTCTCCTTGATAACGGCACCTTTGGAATACTGGGTGAGGCCGAGGGAATCATACTCGCAGTTCGGGGCTACTGTGGTTCGCCCGTCTATTATGCGCCAGTGAATCTTACAGTAGCGATAGACGGCTCGGACTCTTACTCCCTTCCGCTCCTGCCCCCGGGCGAATACCAGGCGAGCTATTACGGAAGTCTGCCCTCGAGCTACGCAGGTTCAAACATCACGCTTGCTGCCAGTTCGCCTCTGGGTCTGCCAGTCGCCGCGTTCAGGAGCTATCCGCTGAATGCGACAGACCTTGGACTAACCCATCAGTTCATGCTGGATTTCAACGTTACCGGTTTCAGCGAAACAGTTTCGTTCAGCGCGTACGTGGGCCCCCTGAACATTTTTCCACAATTGAGCAAGCTCAGTATCATTCAGCTATCTCCATCTTCAGGCTGTGCGGGTTAAGCGGCTGAGCTCGTGATGCTCTTGTGGCAGTTCAGGCCCTGCTTAACCACTCTGTCTCCGAAGCACTGAAGGAGACCAAGGTGAAGCCAAATATTTTTTTTGGGGGGGGGGTGGCCGGGGCTAATCATTGCTTCCTTGGATCTCCTTGCCCGCGCGCGGAAGGCGGACTAGGCGAACCCTGATAGGCGAACCCTGAGAGATAGATCTCTCGCATTCGGCCCGCGTTA
>JAKAWJ010000011.1 GCA_021817005.1 archaeon
TCCGATCTCACCCCAATACCTATCCTTAAGATAGATCCGGAAATAGAGAAGAAACAGGTTGCGAGAGTAAAGAAGCTAAGGTCTGAAAGGGACGGCGACTTGGTCGCTGAGAAGCTCAAGCAGCTGGAGGCTGCTGCGGGTTCAAACAAGAACCTTGTGCCCTATATCCTTGAGTGTGTAAGGAGCTATTCTACTGTAGGCGAAATTGTCCGCTCGCTCAAGAAAGTTTACGGGGGATATGCCGAGCCGAGCGTATTCTAGAGGAAGGGTCATGTCGCAACCAAGCATGATAGAGAACCGTCGCACCACTCCGAAGCTGCGTATATTACTTGCCAAGCCCGGGTTGGATGGCCATGACAGGGGGGTGAAGGTGATTGCAAGAGCCTTGAGTGACGCGGGCATGGAAGTAATTTACCTCGGCCTGCGACAGACTGCAAAGCAGATCGCAGCCGCAGCTGTGCAGGAAGATGTCGACGTAGTCGCGATAAGTATCCTATCAGGTGCGCACATGACTATAATCCCAGAACTGCTTGAGAATTTGCGGGCCTCAGGAGCCCCGGACATCCCAGTAGTAGTGGGGGGGATAATCCCGGATGATGATGCTGCTTCGCTGCTAAATCTCGGCGTAAAAGGAGTGCTTGGACCTGGCGCATCAATCCCCGAACTTGTCGCTATGGTCGCTGGCGCCGCGAAGAGGCGGGTAGCTTCCGGTGCCGCGCTCTAGCCATGTCTGACCAAATAGCCAGTCTGCTCGAGAGCACTGCAAGGAAAGATGTCCGGGCGCTTTCCAGACTCATTTCGATGGCAGAGAATGACGAAGACGCGGCAGGACGAATCTCCTTTCTCCTAGCCAAGATGACTTACGCCCACCCTCAAATTGTAGGGGTGGCTGGTGCTCCCGGAGTAGGTAAAAGCACTCTCATTCGCTCAATTTGCCTTGAGCTCAGAAAGAGAGGTTTGACCGTGGGTGTGCTTGCAATAGACCCTACTAGCCCCCTTACCGGCGGCGCGGTCCTGGGAGACCGCTCGAGGATGAGCGAGCTCGCAACGGACGAAGGAGTGTACATAAGAAGCATGGGTGCGAGGGGTCAGCTGGGAGGAATCTCGCGCGCGACCAGAGATGCGATAAGGCTTCTTTCTCTATTTGGTTCCGGCGTAATCATAATTGAGACGACCGGCGTGGGCCAGAACGAACTAGATGTTGTGAATGCTGCTCACACAGTGATATCCGTGATCATGCCGGCATCGGGCGATTCCGTTCAGCTCTTGGAATCTGGTGTCACAGAAATCGCGGATATTATTGTTATAAACAAGTCCGACCTGTTGGGGGCTGACACGCTTGCATCTGAAGTGAGGGGCGCCCTTCAGCTCAGAGCGAAGAAGGACGGGTGGACACCACCACTAATCAAGACAATCGCGACTAGCGCGATGGGCGTGGCCGAGATCGTAGACACAACACGCGAGCACTTCAGCTTTCTTGAGAAGAGTGGCGGCAAGGTCGAGAGGGAAAGGAGGGCCTACGTCGCAGAAGTGAATCTCCTGCTCAGGCAGCGAGTTCTTTCAACCATCACGGCAGAATTAGAAAACGGAGCTGAATTCAGAGAGGCTTTGCAGTCGGCCTTTGAAGTTAGAAGGAGTCCCTACGAATTCGTTGATATGCTTCTCTCCCGGCTCTTGGCCCGAACAGAAATATCCAGCCACTGAAATGTTCTGATATTAGTTGTTTCTGAGTATCATTTTCAGGACGTCTCGGAATGGCGTGAGCCTGACACCAAAAGCGGCGACAAGTTCCGATGGGTTGGATATGAAATCTGAAACCAGCACGTCAAGTTCGTCTGTACTCAGTTCTGTACCGTATCGCCTCTCGTTAACCGGGCGCATCGAGTCCTGAAGCGCAAATTCCAGATTGACGGGTTTTAGCTTAAGTGGTTTGCCCGCTACTTCCGCATAAGTTTTGAGGAACTCCGAAAATGTAACTACTTCTGGACCGACCAAGTCAAATGTTCTGTTCCAGACTGAATTTAGTGATAAGCTCTTAGCGTATATAGAAGCAACGTCGTCAACCGATATTGGCTGGATTCTATAACCCCCGCTACCGTAGACAGGTATCTCCTCACCCCTAGTCAACCTCTCAAGTATGAGACCTGAAAACTCGTCCCCCTTTCCAATAATGTATGACGGCCTAAAGATCAGATTCTTTCCCATGAAGCCTTGGATAATACGCTCGCACTCCGCTTTGGCCAAGAAATAAGATTGCGTGCTACCCTTGTTCGTTCCGAGACCGCTGTTATACGCAAGCATCTTGACCCCAGCCTTCTCTGCAGCGGCTACTAGCGCCCGGGTAGGCTGAATCATACTACTGCTGAAGGGACTCTCCAGGGTTTGTGAGCTCGTGCCCACCAGGTGGAAGAGTGCATCGCAACCTGCAAGAGCCCGTTCCAGCGTCTCCTGGGATGAATAGTCTACGAGAGCGGCGCTCGCCCCGGCAGTTACCACATTGTGAATCCCTGACTGCGAACGTAGGAGCCCCACCACCTCAAACCCGCACCTTGATAGCTCTCGCAATACCCTGCTTCCAACAAACCCAGACGCACCGGCTACCGCAATCTTCATAGCTTGGAATCCCATTATCTACTCAGAATCCCCTGCACAAAGTCTTTGTGATTCGACACCCAAGTGAACCCAATGTCTAGTATAATAGGGAAACTCGATGCAGACCAAAAGTCAATACTGTCCGAGCTTCGAGCGAGATTGATGGAGCTTGACAAGGACGTCCTTGAGCAGGTTAGACAGCACAGAATAGTCTATTCCAAGGGTTTTTTCATGAGAGACTTTGGGGAAATCACGTTCGAAGGAGGTAGGATTCGATTTTCGGCGCTGGGGCCAAAATCGGCCAAACAGTATGCTCAAGTTCTGGTAGAAGACGAATCGGAGCTAGATACCGCCGTGGAAATGGCGATACGCGCATTGCGTGATGTCTGACGAGTGTGCCACCGGAACTTGAAGGATAAAGACTATACCGGAGTCCCATCAACGCCATTCTACGAGGCTCGGGACTCCCCAATCTCCTGAACGCGTATCATATTTGTGGTTCCTGGCCTGCCGGTTGGGAAACCGGCAACAACGACGACCCTGTCTCCGTCCGAAGCAAATCCGAATCGGCGCACTCTTTTCTCAACTTCCTCTCGAGAAATTTCGGTCCTGCTTTCAGGCATCAGGCGAGACTCGACACCCCACACTAGGCAGAGCTGCCGAACTGTGGACTGCACAGGAGAAAAGCTACATATTGGTATGTGCGTCCTATTCTTAGAAACCACTCTTGCAGTGGCGCCGGACCAGGTATACGCTACTATACATTTTGCCTTTGTGGCTGCTGCTACCTGGCAGGCTGCTGCGGCTGTCGCCTCCTGAACGTTTTCTCCGTCTACTGGATGGTAGAGCGACCGGCCAAATTCGTGCTCGACCGTCTTACTCACTCTTGCAAGTGTTTCTACCGCCTCTTTGTAGTAAGGCCCGACAGCGGTCTCTTCTGAAAGCATGAGTGCATCCGTGCCGTCGAGTATTGCGTTAGCTATGTCACTCACTTCTGCCCTAGTCGGAGTTGGTTCGTGCAGCATGTTCAGCAATATCTGGGTTGCAGTTATCACCGGCTTACCTAGACGATTGGCTTCGTGAATAATTTTCTTCTGCACCATGGGCACTTTTTCGGGGCCGAGTTCGACTCCCAAGTCGCCCCGCGCTACCATTACTGCGTCTGAAGCCGAAATAATGTCTTTGTAATGTTCGGCAGCTTCAACTTTCTCAATCTTGGAAATTACGCTTGCATCGCCACCTGCTCTTCGTATCTCACTCTTGGCCTGATGCATATCCTCTGGTGTGCTCACGAATGACACTGCGACATAGTCCACTGAATTCTCGACTCCGATTTTTATGAGTTCCAGGTCTCTTTGCGTAAGGGCGGGAACCTTCGATGCCAGTCTTGGGATGTTGACTCCCTTGCCCGTAGCAACGAATCCTCCCATTTCCACCTCACACTTTACCGTATTCTGTCCTACCGAATTAACTCGAAGCCTTACAGTTCCATCCGCAAGATAGATCTTTGAATCCTCATGAACAATCCGAGGAAGTTGAGTAAAACTTACCGGAATTATATCCGAACTCCCCGTCAGGGCCTCTGTGGATAATGTTACCGTGGCTCCTTTGTTTAACATGACTGGCCGGTTTCCCATGTTTCCTATCCTGAGCTTCGGACCCGGAAGATCCTGCAGAATGGCAACTTCTCGCCCCATTTGAGAAGACACCTGGCGGACCAGTCGGATATGCTCAATCTGTTCTTCACCTGTACCATGAGAGAAGTTCAATCTAGCTACATCCATTCCGGCCCGTATGAGCTCCTTTATGGCCGGGGCACTTGAAGTGGCAGGACCAATGGTACAGACTATTTTCGTGAACCTGTGCACAGCTCTATGAGAGCCAGCTTACCTTAAACCTTCACGCCTAGGCTATGAGCGTGGCGGCTTTCAACTCTCGTGTATATGACCTGAGCTCGTCCAGGGCCGACTCACCCTCCGAATTTGCAAGCCTTGACACGAGCGCGCTTCCCACAATCACTCCATCGACGCCCAGCTTGATGGCCTGCTTGACTGTCTCCGGTCTTGAAATGCCGAACCCGAGCGCAACTGGTATGGTCACTCTATTTTTTACACGACTCACGAATTCCTGGGTATAATCCGGAAGGGAGCTTCGTTCACCCGTCACACCATAAACCGATACCAAGTAGACAAAGCCAGAGCATTTTTCGACAATTCTATCAATCCTGCTCGAAGTGGTTGCCGGAGAAACCAGGAAGACAGTTTCGAGTGATTGAGCTCTAGCCGCGACCAGCCATTCATCCGATAGTTCGATAGGAAGATCCGGCACTATTACGCCCGTAACTCCACTTGTAGAAGCCGCTCTTGCGAATGCCGGAAGGCCCATGCGGAGTATAGGGTTCAAGTAGGTCATAACATAGATTGGCACCCTCACGTTCTTGGTTAATTCACGAGCAAGCTCCAGCACGTCTGCCGGTTTTGTTCCAGCTGAAAGCGCTCTAACTGATGCAGCCTGTATCGTTGGGCCGTCTGCAATTGGGTCGGAAAAGGGGATGCCTAATTCGAGCGCGTCTGCGCCCCCCTCAATCACGGAGAGAGCGGCATCATAACAGAGCGATGGATTAGGGTCGCCACCCATCAGATAGGCGATCAGCGCTCTTTTGCCGTCGCTGAACGCGCGTGAGCTGGTCAAAGTATTTCGCCTCTAAAGGCTGCGACGCTCTCGACATCCTTATCCCCCCTGCCAGAAAGAGTGACAACCATAACCGAATCTTTTGGGGCCTCGGGGGCGTGCTTGATAACATATGCCACGGCGTGGCTCGACTCGAGAGCCGGTATGATTCCTTCCAGCCTGCAAAGTTCCATGAAAGCAGCCACAGCTTCCTCGTCAGTTGCAGTTTCATACTTCGCCCTTCCAATCGCCTTTAGATAGGCATGTTGCGGGCCGACACCAGAATAATCAAGGCCTGCCGCGATGCTATGAGTAGTCTGAATCTGTCCGTAATCATCCTGAAGGACCATGGTCCTCATCCCTTGAAGAACCCCGGGCAAACCAGCTATGAGTGGAGCTGCGTGCATGCCTTTTTCCAGGCCCTGTCCCCCAGCCTGGACGCCCACTAACTGTACCTCTGTATTCGAAATGAATGGTGCAAACGTACCCATCGCATTACTACCTCCTCCGACGCAAGCCACGATAGTATCCGGAAGTCTACCAATTTGCTTTTCCGATTGTGTCCTGATTTCCTTTCCAATTACGCTCTGCAAGTCCCTGACTATCGTGGGGTAAGGATGCGGACCCACCACGGAACCCAGGAGATAATAGGTGGTCCTAACGTTCGTAATCCAGTCGCGCAGTGCCTCGTTGATAGCATCCTTCAGGGTCTTGGAGCCAGATTCAACCGGATGCACCTGAGCGCCGAGCAACTTCATCCTGTAGACATTCAGTCGCTGGCGAGCCATATCATGGGTGCCCATGTAAATTTCGGCTTTTATTCCAAGGAGTGCAGCCGCCATTGCTGTAGCAACGCCGTGCTGCCCTGCCCCTGTTTCAGCAATTATCCTAGTCTTTCCCATCACCTTGGCGAGCAGCGCCTGACCAACGGCATTGTTCATCTTGTGCGCTCCTCCGTGTACTAGGTCTTCACGCTTGAGGTAGATCTGGGCCCCACCCAGCTTTTTGCTGAGGTTTGATGCGAAGTAGAGTGGTGTTGGTCTCCCAGCATAATCTCTGAGAAGTGACGAAAGTGTGGATTGGAATCCCCGGTCTTCGCTATATCTCTGGTAGGCGCTCCAAAGTTCGTCGAGTGCCTCCTTCAGTGTTTCAGGGGCATACTGCCCACCAAATTCGCCAAACCACCCAGCTTTGTGTTCGGGTTCAGTCAATCTGTCTCACCATCTGAACGAATTTACGTACCTTTTCGGCGTCCTTGATACCTGGAGACGACTCAACGCCGCTTGACACGTCAACCCCATAGGGCTCGACCATGCGTATAGCTTCTTGAACATTGGTGGGATTCAGACCTCCGGATAGAACAACACAGGAAAAGTTCTCCGATATCGCTTTAGAGAGCCGCCAGTCGTGTATGCGGCCCGTGCCGCCGTATGTTCCTTCAACATAGGTGTCTAAACAGACGGTATCGAATAGCGTATAGGGCCGAACGACCTCCTCAGGGGGCATCGAACTACCAACCCTGAGAACTGGCATTATTTTGAGATGGGGGTAGCGATCTCGAATCTCCGCAAGTTTGTCGGGTCTTGCGTGGAGCTGCAGGTTCATTGTAGGCAGGCTTTCGAGGCGAGCCAGAGCGTCTTCGTTGGTTACGAGCACAGACTGGGTCATAAACGGCACGGCTGCGAAGAGCTCGTCAAGCATGAGTGATGAAACTTCCCTTGGTGAATCCGGGAAGCCGTGAACTACTCCCACCGCATCGACACCCGCAAGCGCAGAAATGACTATATCCGATTTTCGCGTATGTCCGCAAATCTTTACCTTAACCACACGAGGCCAACTCCTTAAGTTTTCTCCCAGGATCAGGGGACTCCATTAATGTAGAACCTATCAGGAACGCGTCCGCACCCGCTCGAAAGTCTCTCAGAACGTCTGCGCAGTCCGAGTAGCCGCTTTCGGCAACAACCAATCTGTCGCGCGGCAGATTTGGCGCAATTCTGAAAAAGTGGTTGGTATCAAGTGAAAGATCTTCAAGATTCCGGTTGTTTACCCCGATATAGTCACTCTTAGAGCTTAGAGAAGAGTCCATCAAGGAAGGCGAATGAAATTCTACCAGCGTCTCGAGGCCCAAGCCATGAGAATACTCGACCATTTCCTCCAAAGGCAAGTCAGACAATCCTAAGTGGAATATCTCAGCAATCAAGAGAACGATATCCGCGCCAGATGCAAGGGCGGCATCAATCTGACGCTCAGACACTATAAAATCTTTGAAAAGCAGGGGGCATCTCGTGCTTTCCGCAACCTCCTGAAATAGAGATATCGAACCCTTGAAGTGCGCCCTCTGAGTGAGCACCGACAAACCTGCCGCCCCAGACGCAACCAGCTCATTTGCGAGAGCCGGCTGAATTGCCTGCCTGAGCTGGCCCCGCGAGGGAGACTTTGCCTTCAATTCTGCAATTATGGCCGGTCGACCATTGCTGATATGGCTCCGAAGGCTGAGCCTCTCACGCCTAACCCTTCTCTCAACAGTATAGTAGCCATTTTCGAGATCCTGCCTTACGCTCGCGCATACAGCTGCAAGAAATTCAGGCATGTTTTTCCAACTCCTCTAGTTTCTGTTTATTACCCTCACTTGATTCCACTACTTTCTGCAAAGTTTCGACTGATCTTCCGCTTGATATGACACTACGTGCCACCTCAACGCCTTCGGATATTGAAGACGCAAGTCCGCCGAGCTCGAATCCCAAGCCGGTATTCGCCAACGCCAATGACACGATTGGCTCGTCCAGATGGCACCTGCCGCTAAGTATACGGTACACAGACAACGCGTTCCCCGAAAAAATACCCTGTTTAAGTTGGCCAACAGGGATGCGGTTCAGACCAAAATCTTCCGGCTGAAGCCTAAGCCGAGTAAAGGAATTCTCCTCTATTTTGACGGTCAGTGTTGGTCCGCAAACAGAGACTTCGTCCATCCCCTCCATACCAAAAATCACATACGATTTCTTGGTTCCCAGTTCCCTGAGTGCAGCAGATACAGTCCCGAGTGCTCGTTCATCCGCCACACCGAGCAGCTGATGGGTTGCCCCGGCAGGGTTCGTAAGTGGCCCAAGAAGGTTAAAAATTGTTTTCGTCCCAAGTTCCCTGCGGATCATTCCCACGCTTTTCATCGCTGGATGAAACACTGGCGCATAAAGGAAGCCGAATCCAGCGGAAATGATGCATCTTTCTACAACTTCTGGCGATGCAAAAATGTTAACTCCAAGGGCTTCCAGCAAGTCCGCGCTCCCACTCTTGCTGCTCACGGCCCTGTTGCCATGCTTTGCCACTCTCAGGCCGCCAGCAGCCAGTAAAATTGCGGAAGTCGTGCTTACGTTAAACGTCCCAGTACCATCACCACCAGTGCCAGCAGTATCAACGATCGGACCCGGTAAACCGACGTGAATCTGGAGGGAATACCTCCGCATTGCCCGCGAAAAACTCGCAATTTCTGTGCCCGTCTCGGGTTTCGCCTTGAGAGCAATGAGCAAACCTCCGATTTGCGCAGGTGTAGCAGAGCCCGAAACAATTTCCTCCATAACAGCATTAACCTGTTCCTGACTGAGCTCGTGACCCGCAAGTACAGTTGCGAGCGCCTCACGTATCACTTTTTACACACCCTCGTGAAGTTATTCAGTATTCTTTGCCCGACTGGTGTCAGCACAGATTCTGGATGGAATTGCACTCCGTAGACGGGCCTCTTACTGTGCTCGACGGCCATCAGTTCCCCGTCATCAACGCAAGTAGCGGTAGGGCGCAGCTCTGAAACACGTTTGTCGAGTGTCCCCACGAAGGAGTGATATCTGCCGGCATAAAACCTTCTTGGAATGCCATCAAAAAGAGACCCGTCTTCGTGTTCAATCAGGCTGCTCTTGCCGTGTCTGAGGTTCACGGCCGGACGAATTTGCCCACCAAAGTAATAGATGATTTCCTGATGGCCCAGGCATACGCCCAGCACAGGCTTCTCTGATGATTGCTCTTTGATTATGGCCGGACCCACACCTGTCCTTGCTGGATCTCGCGGATCACCTGGGCCCGGGGAAATTACATAACCATCGTAATCTAGGACAGCCCTTGGCTCGATTCGGTCATTTCGGATCACGCTGACTTCGGCGCCGGCCATGCTAAGGCCCTGGTAGAGGTTGTAGACAAAGGAGTCGTAATTATCTATTAAGAGGAGCCTCATCTATTCAACCCCCTCGAATAGCCAAGGGGTTTGCTCTCAAGGCGGTGAGCAGCGCGCTAGCTTTATGCTGAGTTTCCATGAACTCCTGCTCGGGGTCAGAATCAGCAACGACTCCTGCGCCAACACCAACATAGCAGTTGTTCCCAATCGCCGAAAGTGACCGTATATTGATGGCGAAATCTGCACTTCTTGTTCCTCTGACTATACCCACTGCTCCAGCGTATGGCCCGCGGGCACAGGGCTCCAGTTCATCGATTATTTCCATAGCCCTTATCTTCGGTGCTCCTGATACCGTTCCAGCGGGAAACACCGAGCGAAAAGCATCCAGTGCATCCACTCCGTCAAGGAGCCTTCCAGTTACCTTGGACACGATATGCTGCACATGGCTGTAGCTGATAACCTTGCGATAAAGGGGCACACGAACAGTGCCTATTTTGCAGACTCTGCCCAGATCGTTCCGGGCTAAGTCGACCAACATGACGTGCTCGGCTGCATCCTTCTCGCTCGCCAAGAGCTCGAGCCTGAGTTTCCGATCCTCCTCTTGGTCGCCCGTTATCTGCCTCGTCCCTGCAATCGGGAAAGTCGCCGCGCTCTCGCCCCTCACATCGATAAGTGTTTCTGGTGACGAACCAATAATTCTTCTCTCCGCAAACTTGAGATAATACATGTAGGCGGACGGATTGAGTGCGACCAATCTTGCAAACACACTACCCCAGTCACTCGAAGTACTGAAGCGCATTCTTCGAGCGGGGACGACCTGAAAGACATCGCCGGACTTGACATACCTTTTTGCCCTTGTCACCGCGGATTCATAACCAGTTTTCCCCAAACTATCTGAGAGGAATTCGGACTCTGGTAGCTCTGTCGTGGCGTTGCGCGCGTCGTCGACAAACTGATTCAGAGGTGTGTTTAACTCGACAAGGCTGGAAAAAGACGCGAATTCAACATCAAAGAATGGAGAAGGAGGCTTGTATGGCAGCTTTTCCATCATAGATGCGGCTGAATAACTCACGTATCCCACACATGCAGCGTTTCCGCCCAAAAGTGACATTATCCTCTGCGAAACTTCAGACCAATCATGAAAGCTGCTTGCATTGGCTGAATATGAGCCAGTAGCCTTCACCGAATAAGATACTTTAACGCTCCGACCTACCATCTTAGCGAACAAAAAGCCGAAATCGGAAGCATTTATCTCTTCTAGAATTGACCTAAGCGGGATGTAGTGCGCCTTCGCGCGGGAAAAGCTTCCAAACCCGATCGCCCACTTTTATCGCCGGCAATTCTCCGACGGCTTCATATTTAAGTCTTCTTGGTTTGGGTCGCACTCTTTTTGGATTACTACACTGCGGCCTCGCGACTCTGTGTTTTGTTTACCAGCTTTAAGGAGTATGTGAATTGCTGCTGAGTTGACAGAACCTCCGGAGGTGGCATGGCTCCGTCCCCTCTTCTCTCCGCGCGAGCCAACGCACCCGTTGCGCTCGGGGAAGCGTGCGTGAGCGATCAGAGTTTCTCAATCAATGCCTCTATGGTTTCCTTGTCCTTGACCCATTCGTCCTTGCGATGTATCTTGTACTTTTGCACGACCTTCCAGTCGCCATTTCGGAATTGCCAGAGGTAGACTGTAAGGGCTTTTTTTCCCCAGCCCTCACTCAGAACCGCTGCCTTCCACCATTTTTCCGTCCTATAAATTGTTTTGCCGGCGAGCTGCTTCAGATTCTCATCCACAGGGTATTTCTCAACTTGCTCTTCCTTGCTAGAGGGCCCTGAAAATTGGCCTTCACTCATGTGTGACTCGCAACTGGCATGTAACGAACACGAATATACGTCTTTGCGTTCCCCTCTTAGAGCTGCCAAGCTCAATGAACATTCCGCCTTCCTCCTCGCAATAAAAATCGTCAACGAAATTCGATGTCTCAGGAGTTGAATGTCTGTGCCTGACAAGAGTTTGCTGCACCCCTAAGTGTAGCAGCCATCTCTTCCGGCAACAAGTCAAGTAAATGCGTATCGGCGCTCCTTTCGAGGCCCGTGCTGAATCGCACTCTAGAGCGATCGGTAAATGCAGGAATCAACTCAGCATGCGCATGAAAGTTCGCTCTTGGCTTGGGGGAATTATGCAGAGTTAGAGTAACTGGGGTTAGCAAGCCAAATAAGCGGTCAATGGTCAACATTGAAAACCGAATGGCTCTCACGAAACTGCTCAGTTCTTTTTTACTAATCTCCCATAGTTCGGGTGTGTGCGACGACACAACATGCATCTCGTAGGGCCACCTAGGTGCGTATGGAACATATGCAGTCGCGTTTACGTCAGAGGAAACACATCTTGCAGAAGCCGTGAGCTCGACGCTGCAGACGGGACATGCCTTTGACCGGAATGCCCGTTGTTCGAGCTGCAGCCTTTTTGGAACAAATGGAAGTGCGTATACCTGAGAGTGCGGGTGCGAGACCGTGACGCCCTGTTTTCCGCCACGATTCCTGAAGAAGTGAACATATTCAACTCCCTCACTCTCAGATAGCTCGCGCATTCTGCTCAGTGCGACATCGAAGACGATGAGAGCTTGGTCCTCTGGCATGTAAGCCAGATCATCATTGTGCTTCCTTGATTCTATAACTATCTCACTCACACCGCGGGCTGGCGCAGAATCTACTCCTTTCGCTGGACTGGCATCAAGTGACAGAGGCGGGTAGCGATTTCTCAAAATCTGAACCTCTTTTCGAGCATCAATCTCCGGAGCGCCAGGACAGAATGGGCACATCTCTGGAGATACTGGCCTGCTAGCTCGGTTGGGTGCCACGATAACCCACTCGCCGGAGAGCCTGTCCCTTCTCAGCTCGTTCAAGTGTCAAGAACCTCAAGCACGCCAGTTCGGATCCGCTCTAGGAGCGGATCCAGAGTCAACTCTGCAAAATTCTTTTTGAACTGGACGAATGTTGACCTACTGCCCAGAGTTGCACTCAGCTCTCTTGCACGTATAAGGGCTTCAAGTTTGTCTGAAAAGTGGACAATCTTGGACTCCAAGGTTTTGCCGTCAGAATATTCTTGCCACAGGCTTCCGTATTTCCGCGCAGATTTCTGCGGAAGTAGCGAAAATATATTCCTCACGAAAGATTCCTCCACGGCGAGTTTTTTGCTTCGACCGAGAGCTTGCGTTGCTTCCAGGTCCCAGTCGCCCATGTAAGCCTCTCCAATATCATGGAGCAACGCCATTTGGACTGCCCTCTCGCAATTTATCCCGTCCCTCAGGGCGTCGCAGATAAATGAAGTTATTAGAGCCGTCCCGAACGAGTGGTCGGCGACACTTTCGTCTGGAAGCCCACGGACTCTCCATCCAGTCCTTGCCGTTGCCTTTAACCTTCCAGCAACTGACAGAAAGGTGAGCCATTTTTGAATCCCTTCCCTTCCAATTGGCTTACCCAATACAAAAAGAGCTTCCTGCGACAAATATCAGCTTTTCCTCGCACTACATCCGCACCCTCGCAGAGCTTCTTATCCGTCTTTACTCAATGAGGCGACGGTTATTCCCTTGTAACGTGAGCGCGATTACACCCCGGTCTCGATTACGCGAGTACTAGCGCTTGGTGCGCACCCAACTGGGAAGTAGAGATTGAAGCAGCGATATCACTTCTGGAAGACCGTTTTCGAATACGCGCTCCTGAAGCCAAGCTTCTCATAGAACTCAACCACACGGTCAGAGCCAAAAGTTTGGAGTATCAAGACAGAGTCTGAGCCCTGCGAATCGTGTAGAACTTGCGCAAGCATACTGGAGGCCACGCCCCTACGCCTGAACTGAGGAACCGTGCCCACGCAGTAAATACCAGTTACGTCCCCAAACGCAAATGAGGCCGTCACTCCCGCAAACTGTTCATCCACTTCCACGTGATAAAAAGTCGTGTGGCCATCCATGTACGCAACCTTAACTGCACGCCTCACCGGCTCCATGAGCGCTCTCGAGCCATAAAACGCATCCAGATATGCCAGTGTCCACTCGTCAAGTCGAGCTTCCGCTGTTTTATTTACTGAAAAATCAATTGACTTCAGCATGTCAGGACGGACCAGTTCCATCACCTCCAGAGAATCGGTGCTTCGATAACCCTCGTTCTTCATTAATTTCCGGTGCACACCAAAATCAGCCGTATTCGGAATTATGGCGCTTGGTCGCTTGAGAAGTGACCAGCTCCTTACTATCGAGTCTCTGATTTGAGAGAGACTAGCCGATGCGGGGTGTATGAAACCCAAATGATTGAACAAAGGCTCCTCAAAATCATCCGAATAGAGAACATACCCAGCGCCCACATCTTCGAGCTTTGCCCAAAATGACCACCACATTGCTTCGTTTGTTTCAAACACAGCCTGCTTATTCTCATTCATGAGGTGAGCCACGCGCTACTTGCATAGTTGGGTACAGCTTTCGGTCCCCTTGTTCGAACTGTCCATACCAAGGAAATCCACACCAGTGAGGCTGGAGACCAAGCCAAGTGAAAGCACTGCACGGACTTGCTTGTTTTGGGGGAGGCTCCCCATGGATTTCGAAAGATGCTCCACCCTACGCCAAAGCAAAGGCGTGTTCAGGTCATCAAGTAATGGACCAAGTAGTTCTGCAGATAGCTTGTCTCTTGGTAGGAGTTCACCTTTTTGTCGATAGCTCACTTCAGATACTTCTTCCGAAATCCTTTCACGCAGGTCAAGAAGTCTCTGATGCGCCGATTCCAGCTCCAACTCGTCAAAGATGGAATCAACCCTGTAGTGGCTTTGAAAGATATAAAACCTCAAAGAATCTGCACCGTATTTGTCGAGAACGTCCCTCAAGCGCACGACATTCCCTTCGGATTTTGACATCTTTTTCCCCTCAGTGGTTAGTAAGCCCGTGTGCACCCAGTATCTTACAAAGGGGCTCACCCCGGTCAGGCTCTCTGCCTGCGCAATTTCGGCCTCATGATGAGGGTAGATTAGTTCGTGCGCCCCTCCATGAATGTCGTATTGAGCGCCAAAATTCTTTATGCTAATTGCTGTATCCTCAATATGCCAGCCAGGTTTTCCCCTCCCCCATTCAGTTGACCAGCCAGGCTCGTCGTCTTCTCCTTCCCGCCACAGAAGGAAATCCAAAGGAGATTTCTTGCCCGTAGCCAAATCTACAGGCTTGAGCGCGAGTTCTACCTTTGATTCGTGCGACAACCTGCCGTAGCTTGGAAAAGAATTCACGTCGAAATATACGTTTGAGCCAGAGACGTATGCGTGTCCCTTCTTTATGAGCGTGCGCACTTGCTCGACCATTATATCGACATAATCCGACGCCTTCTCGTAGCTGGTCACGGTGTTCACGCCGAGCCGTTTCATATCTTCCAGAAAGGATGATGTGTAAAATTTGACGTATGCGGAGACGCTTTTACCACTTGCTTTGGCTCCGTAGAAAATCTTGTCGTCTACATCGGTGATATTCATCACAAAGGTTACCGAATATCCCAAATGGGTTAGCAAGCGCGCCAGCAAATCATATGCAGTGTATGTTTTTGCATGACCGACATGAAGATGGTCCTGTACGGTTGGGCCACAAACAAACATTTTCACCTTGTGCGACTCTAGAGCCGAGAAAATCTCTGCTCGACGGCTAAGCGTATTATACAATCTGAGAGCTGGCACGAATATCTACATCCCTAGGGGAGAAGATCCAGCAAAAAAGTCCAGCCCATCTTAAAAGGACATCTCAGCAGATAGAGTTTCAATACGCCCTAACTAACTGTCCTAGGTCTGCGGCTCCTGAGTCCAGAAAAACCTAAAAGCGAACCTGGGAATATCCCCCACGATGAGGAGTTGGGACAGAATCCAATTTTTCGTAGTATCAAAGAAGTGCTCTCAAACGCACGCTCTCTCGAGCTTGATGAAGGAATACGCATTCACCTTTACAAAAGGCCCAATTCTTTTGTGTTTGTCACGCGGCCCGCTGGAAGATTTGTTGTTGCAAAGTACAGAGCGAAGAGAGGGGCAGGTGGCAGGCTAGTCCCCGGAGACCAATCAGAGCTTTCAGAGGCAGGCGATGAGGATGAATTGCGTTCGCTTTTGGGAAGGTTCTTGCGCGGGCCATTCATAGCCCAGCGATATTAGAATTTTTCCATGATTTGGCTATAGTTCGAGCCTGACTCGCGCGCCGAATTCGGGCGTCTCCTTCACCTCTACCGTAATCGCTACAGCAGTGGCTGGGTGCAGGAGCTTGGTTCGGAGCAATTCGGCTATATAATGAGCCAGATTTTCCGCAGTCACATTCTGAAGCCTGAGAATTACTGCCGCATTGCGAGGAAAAACATATTCTTCTCCGTACTCACAAACCACTCGTACCTCTTTTGAGCCTTCAGAGTCTCCGCTTAGCTTTACGAGCGGATTAGCGCCCGGCAAGAGCACTTTGTGGTCTAGCGGTTCGCAGGCCTCCAACAGTGCTCCCTTCAGGTCCAGGAAATTGATCACCATTCCCGCTGGTCCTATCTCTCCTTCGATCTCTGCTCCCGCGGTGTAGTTGTGACCGTGCAGATTCTCGCGAAACTCGTCAGAGTAAATGAAGTGAGCTGCAGAGAAACGCACCCCTTCCACGGCTACGCATGCTTGACCAGCCAAAGATCCTAGACACCCTTCAACCTTTTGTCAGTCTTGTTAGGGCAAACACTTATGGGTTTGCATCATCTGGCAAGGCCACCCGTGTTCCGAATTGGTAACGACCATCGGTATCGATCAGGGCAGCCTTACCTACGACATCGTGGGACTGGAACAGAATGATCGCATCCGACCAGTGCTTGAAAAGTCGTTCACTACGAGATTTGTCAAAGAAAGACCTGGCATCGTGCTTGAGACCGTGCTTTCGTTGACTCCCACTCCTGATGCTGTGGTTCTTCCCTCAGGGTTCGGAACCCGGCTGACAAAGGTTGAAGAGATAAGCAAAGATCAGCTGTTTGAAATCTCCCTGAAAAAGGGTCAGGAGCCTTCTTCACTAGCTAGGGTGATTGAAGCATTTCGTGGTAAACTGCCGAACGTCTACGTTCTTCCGTCAGTTCGCCTACTTCCGACAGTCCCCAGACACCGGCGGCTCAACCGGATAGACATGGGCACTTCGGACAAAGTGTGCACAGCTGCCCTAGCGATTTATACCCAGGTAGCAAGAAGAAGAATTGGGCTTCCAGAGACAAGTTTGGTGCTTGCGGAGCTGGGGTCTTCCTTCAATGCTTTTGTTGCAGTTGAGGCTGGCAGGATTGTAGATGGTATTGGAGGCACGAACAGCTGGCTGGGAATGCGCGCTCGGGGCTCCATTGATGGCGAAGTGGCAGCACTGATGTCATCGTTCTCAAAGTCAGATGCCTACGAAGGGGGAGCGCTGTTCACTACTTCGCTCGAAAATGGGGACGCTTCGCCAGAGGAACTCGCAAGTTATTCAGAGTCTGGAAGTATGAGAGCCCAGCTGGCGAGTGACGCATTCATAGAAGGCATAATACGGGATGTAGGAGGTCTGGTATCCGCTTGCAAACTGAAACCCAAAGACATCTTTATTTCTGGAAGAGTCTCACGAGTTCAGTATTTCAGAGAAAGATTGCACAAGGCACTGTCAGCGTATGCACCTGTGAGCGAACTTGAAACCTTTTCGTCTACAGCGAAAGAGGGTGCCGTTGGGGCGGCATTGGTAGCGAACGGCTTAGTCGGAGGCAAATTCAAGGATATAGTGAGCATGTTGCAAATCAGGGAGGCAAATGGATCCATACTTGACGATGTCTACCTCGGACACCCGTAAATAGAACAAAAACACACCAAACCACCCCCAAATAACACTTATGCGGGGGCCACTCGCCAGATAATTGATGCATGACAAAGAGCGGCCTCTTGATGTCCAGTCGCAAAAGCCCAGATTTCCGTTACGGATTGAAAAGGCAGGTATTGTAAATGTCATTAAGGAGGTTGTCTTTAACTCTTCGGGGCGTCCATACAACGTTGTAGCCTCATTCGATGTCTTTACCGATTTACCTGAATGGCAGAGAGGAATGCATATGAGCAGACCCGGTGAGGCGATAATGGACATTCTCGAGAGTTCCTCCAGTCTTCCAATAAAGACATTTGAAGGGCTCTGCGAAGAGGTCTCCAAACGCACACTGGAGGTCTCTGAGTCCTCAAGCTATGCTGAGACTAGGCTCAGAGGTGCGATGGTTCTGCGTTCAAGATCGAAAATAAATGGCAGGGTGACGACCGAGCCCATAAAAGTTATTTCGTCTGCAAAGGCTCAGCGCGAGCCTCCGGTAACACGGCACTCAATCGGCGTCATTGTGTCTGGAATGACTGTATGCCCCTGCGCCCTTGAGATGATACGAGACTACAGCAAGGACCTACTTGGCGCTGAGCTTGGTTCACGCAAAACCCAAGACCTAAGCGACCTGATCGACCGCGCTGTTAATGAACTTCCTCTTGCCTCACATGTCCAGAGGGGGACGGCAAAGCTGGTTGGTTATGGAGCCAAGCCTGGCGCGCTTGACGTATATGAGCTTGTAGACATAGCAGAAAGAGCAATGAGCAGTCCGACCCAAGCCGTGCTAAAAAGGGTTGATGAGGCGAGCCTGGTAAGAACTGCGTTCTCAAGGCCAAGATTTGTCGAAGATGTTGTTAGAGAAATGGGTTTGGAAGTCGCAAGGACCTATGGCGGAAAAGTGTCGCAGGATACCAACTTCCTCTTTGTGCAAAGAAACTTCGAAAGTATTCACAAACATGACGTAAAAGCTATTCTCAGAGCCTCGCTTGGCGAGCTGGTTGAACAGCTGTCACTCATCGAGAAGCCTAACGCCATTGGCGAATGATACGAGTAAATCCTTGCTCTCCTCGCCGTCTATTTGTTTCAGGAGCAAATTTTTCACCCAGATCAGGTCGAATCGTAGCTCGCCATCGTATCCCTTTTCTCTGTAATACTGACGTAGTGCATCAGTGATTGCCAACTTTACCTGTTCGGCCCCCATACCATAAGAGACAGACTTCGCCAGGCGTTCGGCCCATTCATCACTGAATCTTAATGATTTATCTTCCTCGACAACGACGCCGTACTTGATTAGCCTTGCAAGCGCCTCGTCAAGAAAGTAATCCGCAGCCAATCTGATCGATATCCAAATTCTCTGAATACCTAGTTATGGATACTACAAGCATTATATCACTAATGATGACGGGACTGGGATTTTTGCCTTCGGCCCAAAAAAAAAGAACTGCCTTGGAGAAATTTACTCCTTTCCCAAAGTGATTTTGATTGCGGATATATTTCTCGGCTTGCCCTCAAGCTCGACGGTTTCTGTCGCTATCGAAATGTCGTTAATTACAGCATTCTTCATAAAGTTTCTTCGCAGAATCTCAGCAGTATCCACCGCTCTAGTAATAGCCTTGCCTCTCGCCTTAATATGCACCTGCTTCGAGCCACGTTCAAAGTGCGTGAGTACTGCGGTTACATAGCTCATCGGTGGCTTTTGACCAACAAGCACGGTGTCCGGCTGCGCCAAACTTGGTGTGCGCGGACTGTCGGCAGGCGATTTCTTTTCATTAGAGTCCGAGGATTGTTCCACGGAGGTGGACGAGTCCACACTTCTAGGGTTTCGTGGTCGTTTGGTGGGCAGATTAATCGGATTGAGGAGGAGCGGAGGTTCTTAAGTGTTTTCGAGAGTTCAAACTCGTCTGCGCCACAGGTGCTAAGACGTAGAGGGTGGGTTTAGGCCACGTTCGGAAAGAAGCGACGCGCTCAGGAGTCATCGACTCGAAGTCGGAACCGTGAAACGAATCTGTTTGCTGAGGTTTCATCAACCCTTAAGTATGCGGCCCTTATCCATGCGTCTTGCGCCACATGTGAGATGCCGAAGAGTTTGTTCGATTCAAATTATAAAGCTGTCATATTCGACCTTGACGGCACGCTAATCGATAGCCTAGAGTCGTTCGCCGCTGCACAAATCAAGGCGCTTGTAGAGAATGGAATAGACCGACACTCTGCAGCAGAGCTCACAAACGACGTGAGAATGCCCTTTGACCGGCGCCTCCGCGCCCTGAAACCAGAACTGGAAGAAGAAAAAATACGGAAAATACTGGCTGACTACGTCAGAGTTTACAATACTGAAACTTTCAAGCTTGCAACTCCTATGGAGGGAGCCAAACACCTGCTGAACACGCTGGAGCAAAATTCGGTCAAAGCAGGTGTAGTGACCTCACGTTCTCTCCTAGAAGCTGCCATTGTTCCTACGTTGGAACGCGTTGGGCTACTTAGCTACATAAGCAGCATTATAACCCCAAGTGATGTAGCAAAACCGAAACCGGAGCCATATGGACATCTCCTTTCCCTAAAAAGGCTGAGTGTCTCTGCCAGCTCTGCCGCGGGCGTTGGCGACTCCCCAGAGGATATCATCGCCTCGAAGAAAGCCGGTATTCTTGCGGTTGCGTTTACGTCGGGCTTCTATAGCCGCTCTGAGCTCAAGTCATTCAATCCTGACGCTTATGCTCGCTCCCTGAGCGAGATTCTACCCATAGTCGCAGGTGGCTGTACGGCCGATAAGCAGGCCACAGGAAGGTGAGCTTAAGATGGAACCCTTAGATTTGCATAAAGCGATGAAACCTGATTGGCTCAAAGTGAGGCCCCCAGCAGGAAGGAGCTATCTCGAAATAAAGAAATTAAAGGCGGACCTGTCGCTACACACGGTCTGCGAAGAAGCGCACTGCCCCAACATTGGCGAATGCTGGGGAGGCGGGACCGCAACCTTCATGCTCCTTGGCGACCTTTGTACGAGGCATTGCAGATTCTGCGCGGTGAAGAGCGGAAAACCTAGAGGAATTGTAGACCCTTTGGAACCGCAAAAGGTTGCGCAGGCCATAAGGCAGATGGGATTAAGCTACGCCGTGATCACTTCAGTAGATCGCGATGATTTGGCTGACGGTGGAGCCTCGGTTTTTGCGTCCACAATCAAGGCAGTGCGTTCCCTGTGCCCTCGCACAAGGGTAGAGGTGCTCATTCCGGACTTTCAAGGAAACCTAGAGAGCCTTGATAAAGTGGTTTCCGCTGGCCCTGACGTAATCGCTCATAATATTGAAACCGTCCGCAGGTTGAGCCCGAGCGTAAGGGACCCACGGGCGTCTTATGAACAGACTCTCAGAGTGCTTCGGGCCATCAAATCCAAGGACGGCATGATGCCGACCAAGTCCTCCATAATGCTGGGCCTAGGTGAAAGCGCGGAGGAAGTCGAGGAGACTATGTCCGACCTGAGAAGCTCTCGGGTTGACTTTCTTACACTCGGCCAGTATCTGCAGCCCTCAAGGGGACACATTCAGTTGGTGGAATATGTCTCTCCTGAAAGATTCGAAAAATACCGCGAGATTGGGATTCGTCTCGGCTTTAGATATGTAGCGGCTGGGCCATTGGTAAGAAGCTCATACAGGGCCGGGGAATACTATCTCTCAACCATAATCGACCAAATTCGCACTGGCGAGCGCACCGCGCTGCCAGCGGGATCCTGAGACACCCTTGTAGAAATAAAAGCACCTAGGAACAACTTATATTCGCTCTCTATGCCTTCAATAGAAGAACCGCGTGGTTGACCTAGGAATTAGGAAGGGCGGCAGCCGGCTATCTCGGGACCCCATCGTCCTAGGAAGAAGGAGCAGCTCTCGACCCCGAAGGCAAGACTAGGGGAGCGCGGTCGGAAAGGGCCAGAAGACAATGTATGAGTTCAAAATACCTGACATCGGAGAAGGTGTAACTGATGGAGAAATTGTTAAATGGCTTGTTAAGCCAGGGGACATGGTATCAGAAGATCAGCCACTTCTAGAGATAATGACCGACAAGGTAAATGCAGTAATACCATCCCCCGTTGCCGGTAAAGTCGACCAGATAATGGGTAAAGAGGGCGAGAAGGTTAAGGTCGGCCAAGTTGTTCTCACGATCGCAACCGCAACATCGGGCACAAAGTCTTCTGTCGGTACTCCTCCTCAAGATACTCGGCCAGTTGATGACAGAAGCCGACCACAAGCCGAGAGGATGGAGGCGCAGTCAGGCCAGCAGGGAGGAGTTTTGGGGGCGCGGGTGCTCGCTCCTCCCTCAGTCAGAAAGCTAGCGCGCGAACTAGGCGTGGACCTGAATTCAGTTGCGGGTTCGGGGCCAGGGGGGCGTATAACAGAGTCTGACGTGCGTAGCTATTCGAATGCTTCTTCTGCGGGCATGCCTGCAGCGGCAGTGTCGCTACCCGCTAACGAGAGTCCCCTCAAGGGTTCAGCGCGGCCAGGCCAAACTGCATCCGAAGTAACTGAAGAAAGAATCCCGCTCCGTGGGCTGAGGCGCTCAGTTGCAGAAAAGATGGTCAAATCTGCTTTTACAGCTCCTCATGTAACCCACTTCGACGAAGCAGATGTAACGGAGTTGGTCAAGCTTCGGGAGCTTTTCAGGCCGCTCGCGGAAACTAAGGGTGTGAAGCTGACTTTTATTCCCTTTATCATTAAAATGCTTAGCGTCGCGCTGAAAGAATATCCTTACCTTAATGCAACGCTCGACGACTCTACCCAAGAGATAATTCTGCACAAATACTATAACATCGGGATTGCCACTTCTGTAGAAGGAGGTCTCGTTGTTCCCGTGGTCAAGCACGCCGACCAGAAGACAATCTTCGAAATCGCATCAGAAGTTGCTCGATTAAGCGACCAGGCCAGGTCTGGGAGGCTGACACTATCAGATGTGCAAGGAGGCACGTTCACAGTAACAAGCATAGGCAATATCGGAGGGGTATTCGCTACTCCAATAATAAATCACCCAGAAGTGGCAATACTTGGCATATACAGAATCGCAAAGAGACCAGTGTATTCTAGTGGGGGACAACTTGAAGCTAGGGACATACTGAACTTTTCAGTTACCTTTGACCATCGGGTCCTTGACGGGGCAGTAGCTGCCACCTTTGCCCAGAGATTTAAACAGTTACTGGCGGACCCCCAACAGCTGGTGGCGTACCTCATCTGAATCGGTGGTATTCAGCTTTATGGAAAACCCTGACGCAGTAGTTATCGGTGGTGGTCCAGGTGGATATGTTGCCGCGATTCGCCTGGGTCAGCTTGGAAAGAAGGTCGTGCTCATTGAAAGAAATAAACTTGGCGGTGAATGCCTGAATTATGGTTGCATACCAACGAAGACCATGATTGGGACAGCGAAGATAGCAGACAGGTCCGTCCACCTTGCCGGAAAAGGATTACAGGGCGAAATATCTGTTCAGTTACCAGAACTCGTAGACTGGAAGAACCAGGTTGTAAAAAAACTGGTTGACGGAGTTAGCAACCTCTTGAAATCAAACGGCGCCGAGGTAGTATTTGGGGAAGCCAGTATCACTGAGAAGCATAAAGTAGAAGTGGTAACGAAAACCGGAACTACTGAATCGCTGCAGGCATCGAGCATAATCGTAGCGACTGGCTCGTCGCCAGTGGAACTTCCGATGTTAAGATTCGACCACAAGAGGGTATTGAACAACTGGGATGTCTTGGACCTGCGAGCCGTTCCCAAGAGATTGCTTGTTGTCGGGGGCGGTGTAGTAGGGCTGGAATTTGCATTTATGTATGCCAAAATGGGTTCCGCGATAACTGTGGTCGAAATGATGGACCAGCTTCTCCCCGGCATGGATAAGGAGGTGTCAGAAGTCGTGCTTCGTTCAGCTAGGGCACATGGCATGGACATACAGCTGAAGTCAAAGGTCCTAGGCGGTAAAACCCAAGGTGATATGCTGGAAGTTGAATATGAGACCGAGAAGGGCAAAGTCACTGAATCATTCAGTTGTGCACTGATCTCAGTCGGTAGAAGGCCCAACACAAAGGGAATCGGCCTCGAGGCGGCGGGCGTAACTACGGACCCAAGAGGCTTTATCCCAGTTAACTCTAGGCTGATGACTTCCGCCACCGGAGTTTACGCCATAGGTGACGTTACACCTGGCCCCATGCTTGCGCACAAAGCGATGAGGCAGGGTGTTGTTGTTGCCGAAGTGGTCGCTGGTCTCGATTCCGTGTTTGATAATAAAGTGATCCCAGATGCCACATTCACCGATCCGGAAGTGGCTAATGCGGGCCTGAGCCTATCAGCTGCTACTTCAGCGGGATTCAAAGCGGGGTCGGCCAAGTTTCCCTTCGCAGCACTCGGGCGAGCGATTAGCGAAGATGAAACTAATGGTTTCGTAAAGATTGTCTATGAAGAGCCAACCAAGGCGGTACTTGGGGCGCAGATTGTTGGTCCAAACGCATCTGATATCATTAGCGAAATAACACTCGCAATAGAGATGGGCGCCACGCTCGAAGATTTGTCCGCTACCATTCACCCCCACCCGACCCATCCAGAAGCTATACTCGAAGCTATTGAAGCTGCAGAAGGAAAATCCATTCATATGGTGAACAGGAGACGCAGCCCACAATAGTACGCGACATGGGTATTGTGGACTACGCTGTTGCCTGGAACCTGCAGAAAGAACTCGTTGAGAGCAAAGCCGCGGGCAACGAGGAGCGCGACTTCCTTATTTTGTTGGAGCATCCACATGTGATAACAGTTGGTCGAAAAGGCAATATGGACAACGTGCTCGACCCACGCGTACCGGTATACCGCGTAGAGCGGGGAGGCGACGCCACCTACCATGGCCCAGGTCAACTGGTAGCCTACCCCATAGTCAATTTGGTTCGCACAAACTTCGCCCTGCGTGACTTTGTCAGGGCCCTAGAACGAATAATAATAGAGGCACTCTCCACTTTTTCGATATCATCCTCAGCTATTGAAGGAAAAACCGGAGTTTGGGTTGGGAACAAGAAGATCGCGTCAATTGGTTTAGCGGTGGATCGCTGGATCACTTATCACGGGTTGGCACTGAATGTGAACACAGATCTCGCGTACTTCAAGATGATCCGGCCCTGCGGATTTTCCGCAGAAACAATGACTTCCGTCGAGGAGATTACCGGGAAATCGCTGGATATGAGACGAGTCAAGGATTCTCTAGTCAGGGCTTATGCTCGTGTAATGGGGGCTCGAATGGAAGCCGAGTCAGAGCGGGGAGATTATCCAATTGAGCCAGAGAGTCTGGTGGATTGAGCGCGAGTTCCTTGACAGGAACTTGGTCGTAATCGGAGTGCAGCCTTCGGTCAAAATCTTGGACGGCACCCAGCTCACAGACGCTGGTCTAAAGGTGGCAGCCGACGTACGAAATTCACTGTTTGTCGAAGATTACTTTGGCGGGCTTGTTGACCCTGATCGCCCTCACGAACTGCACTTCCAGTATCCCACGCAGAAGATCATTATCAGTGGCTCAGTGGTCAGAGTGGCAATACCTGCCGGGATGCTGAAGAGTCGCAGAGACTACGTAACCATAAAAAAGAATGAAGACGGGACTATCCTGATAGTTCCGTGAGTAACAAGCTAGCGGGCCAGTAACACTTATCGTAAAGACGCCCAGTTTGGGCATGGCTGAGACGTGCGCAAGACGCAAGTATACGCTGGTATCGGGTTGCTAATAATGGCGGCCCTCATGTTCTTCCTGATTCTCCCCATTGTGACGGGATATGCCACCCATGTTTACGTCTCCAGTGGTGCCCAGGGCTCCCTGACATTGCAGCCGGGCGAAGCCCAAAATGTAACTTACACTTCGCCTTATGAATACTTACTGCTTGGTTATAATGAGACGCCGCAGGCACTTCAGACCACAATCTTCGTGGGTAACGGGACGATTAGGCCCGGCTATACTTCGGCAGGCAACGAGACTTACGAAATCAGTTTTGACTTGGGCAAACCCGGACCGGTAAGCCTTACTGCAGAGTTTGAAAATAACGGCACACTGCCTGTGACCACAGACTATATCCTTGCCCCCGCGACCATCAATCTACCTGCGATAGCAGCAGTGTTCTATGCATCTATCGGACTCTTTGCGGCGGGAGTGATTGTCGTGGTCTGGGGAGCTCTTCGGAAACAATCACTTCCGTCAGAAGAGTCCGGGGCTCAGCCAAATGGACCCCCCACAAAGTAAGCAGCGATTCAATATTGTCGAACAATGAATTGCAGCAGCAATTGTCGGCCTGCCTCAGCGTATTCCCCGAACTAGAAGGTACACCAATCAAGATATACTATAAGAGACTCGAGAACTGCGTACTCGGTCAAACCAGGGTAAAGAGAATCGCTGTAGGTCAAAAAAAGAAACGCCTAGTGTGGCAGCCAGTCGTGGAGATTTCTTGGTCCCTTGGTGACCTGCCGCCTGAAACGAGAATCGCGACATTAAGACAGGTAATCATTCACGAGCTGGTGCATATAAGCAGGGCTCATCTCTCCCGACCAAAAAGTAACAACCACGAGAGTGACTTTGACATCGAAGTAATCGAGCGCTTTGGAAAGCTTGCGGCTTCTCGAAAAAAGGTTGCCGCCAAGACTGAGTGAAAGGCGAGGCCGCGGAGAATCTATCGCTCTGTATCCGCACATCGTCGGCTCCTTCTATAGTTTGCCGAAGTAATCGAGCAGAATCTCAAAATTCGACGTAATGCCCTGACATCTCTGGAATCTCAACCGCCCTAACAAGGGCTTACGCATGAATGAAAAGGCCTAATTACGCCCTCGGTCCTTCGCAAGAAACGCGTAAACTTGGACCTTAAGTGCCAGATACTGAGCTGGGGAGACGTAAACCGACTTGCCAAAGCCATGACTCTGCGCGTTTTGCAGAGTGACTTTCACCCGGATGTCATAGTCGCAATCAGCAGAGGCGGGGTCGTGCCAGCCCGTATTGCATGCGACATAATGGGGATTACCGACCTGCTAGCGGTAAAAATCGATCACTGGTTCGAAACTGGCGAGCATTCGGAAAAGGCCTCAGTAAGATTTCCTCTGTGTGCTGATCTGACCGGGAAGAACGCGCTCATTGTGGACGACATTACCGATACCGGAAGCAGTCTCGAGACAGCACTCACCCACGTCAGGTCCAAGAACCCCAAAGATGTCAAGACCGCAACAATGATGCACATACCAACGAGCGCATACTCACCCGACTATACTGGGCTCAGTGTCAAAGAGTGGGCTTGGTTTGTTTTTCCCTGGAACATTAACGAGGATGTGCGCAATCTCACGGTTAAACTGCTGAGGGCTCACCCCGAATTGATGGGCGGTCCAAAGGATCTCGCGAAGTGGTTCCGTAGATTTTACGGCATCAGAGTGTCGTCAAAACGATTCAAAGAGTCGGCGAATCTTCTGTGCGAAAGGAGAGTGGCCGCCTGGGATGATGGGCGCTTGAAACTGCTCCGCGAAAAATAGCAGAGCGCGGAGTCTGCGATTAGCCCGCGTCGAATTTCACCCGGAAACCGCCATCGATATGAGTCTGAGAATGTATCCTGAAACGTCCTATTTCCTTAGTGTTCTTGAGGTGGGTTCCCCCGCAGGGTATAGACTCGAATCCGTTTATCTGTACAACTCTGTAAGTATCTGATTCTGGCAATCTCTCAATATTAGGAGCGCCACTCAGTTCAACAAGGTCTTCCTTTCTGACGAACGATATATTAACTTCAAACCCTCGATCTACGTAGTTGTTTGCCAGTTCTTCTGCTAAGGATAGCTCCTTCTCAGTTGGGGGTGAGCCAGAGTAATCCACGTATGCCAGCGGCTCACCAAGCCAGGATGAAAGTGTTCTGTAAATTCGGCCGGTGGCGGCGTTGATGCAGTGGTCGAACATATGTGCGGAAGTGTGTCTCTTCATGTACTTGTATCTAGGCTCCCAATCAATCGAGCCATTCACCGTCTCGCCCATCTGCATTTCCGTTCCATTTTCCAACTTGACATAATGCACTACCACGCCCTGAACATCCATCACTTTCTTTACAATTGCACTGAATCCGCCAGCCCTGATACTGCCTGTATCGGTAGGCTGCCCACCGCCCTTCGGATGAAAGAGTGTCCTATCCAATACGACGTAGTAGCTCTTCCCTTGCTCCTTTGCGGCAGCTACCAACTTTGCGTTGAAACTGGTCGAATAGGAGTCTCGAAAATAGAGTCTCTCTGTCGGGGGTATGCCCCTGATCAATTCGGTGAGTTGCATAACAAACGAACTCTTCTTCGGCCCACATTCTTAAGAGGTCATTGGCGTCGAAACCAATCGTTTGGCTCTCCAGTCGCTTGAGGTCGTCTTTTTAGATAGTCGCTTCATGAATTTGCTAAAGGTATGGTAAAAAAGAACTTAACGGCTGGCATTCGGGCAACGGAGCCGCTCCCAGCAACTCATAAGGTCTAGTAGCTGAGGGAATCCCTAATTGCCTTAGCGATCCTCTCCGCATTTACGGTATAATTGTCTTCAAGCTTTGCAAGAGGGTCTACTATATCATAACCGGTCACTCTAATAATTGGCGCCTTCAGAGAAAGCATTGCTTTCTGTGCCACATAAGCCGAAATCTCTGCGCCAACACCAGCTGTGCGAGGGGCCTCATGAACTACGATCAGTCGTCCCGTCTTTTCAACTGAAGAAACCACCGCTCTGAAATCGATAGGCGAGATGGTTCTCAAATCGATCACTTCCGCCTGGAAACTCTGAGCGGCTTCCATGACTGGGTAAACCATAGCGCCGTACGTAACTATTGTAACATCATTTCCTTCCTTTACTACCCTAGCCTTACCCAGTGGTACGGTGTATTCTCCCTCTGGAACATTTTCTCTGGGGGAATCATAGTGTTTTTTGGGTTCCATGAAAATCACAGGGTTGTCGTCTCGAACAGACGCAGCAAACAGACCCTTCGCATCGTAAGGATTTGACGGAACCACGACCTTCAAGCCAGGAGTGTGCACAAAGTAAGCTTCTGGAGAATCTGAGTGGTGCTCTAGTGAGTGGAGTCCTCCGCCATAGGGGAACCGTATTACCCCCCTCAATGCGTATCTCCCGCGCGTCCTGTTGCGCATTCTGGCAATATGGCTGAATATCTGATCGTATGCCGCTAGCGTGAATCCTTCGAACTGAAATTCAGCAACCGGAATCCTTCCGCCTATTGCCAACCCAACGAATATTCCGGCGATAGCCGCCTCCGACAAAGGCGTATCGAACACCCTTTCTCCGAACTCCTCGCTCAGGCCCCGTGTCACCTGAAACACGCCACCGTTTCGCGCAACGTCCTCGCCGTACACAACAATTCTTGGGTCGCGTTCCATTTCTTGCTTTATCGCAAGATTCAGTGCGTTTCGAATATTGAGCTCCTTCAAACTGCCCCCTTGTGGCGGCTGGACCGCGGACTCTTCCTTTACGGAAGGGTACCTTCCGAATGCTTCTTCCATTTGTTCCGCAAGTGGATAGGTCAATGATGAATACATATATCTAAAAATATCCTCAGGCTCCGGAGCTGGAATCGCCCTGAATTTTTCTACCGCGGCCCTGATTTCTTCTCGGACTTCAGCTCGCACCTTTTCGATATCTTCAGGGGATATCAGCTTCCCCTTCAACATGTATTTCTCAAGTCTGGCTATGGGGTCTTTGGTCTGCCAAAGCCGAAGTTCTTCCTGGGGCTGGAGCTTGAATGAGACTAACTCTGCTGTCGTATGATAGCTCATGCGATATGTGACGTATTCGATAAGCACCGGTCGACCACTCCTTGCCAGCTCAGCTGCGTAACTCGTCGCTGAGTAACTGGCCAGAGGGTCATTGCCATCCACATAGATGCCATCTACGCCGTAGGCAAGAGCCTTCTGGGCTATCGTCCCCGAATGGGTTTGCGCCGAACGCGGTACGGATATCGCGTATTGATTGTTCTCCACTCCAAGGATGAATGGTAATCCGTAGACGCCTGCGATGTTCAGTGCTTCGTGAAAATCTCCCCTAGATGTTCCACCGTCCCCAGTCATTGTAAATACAAGGGAACCAGACTTGTTCCATTTTTCAACCATAGCCAAACCAGCAGCGTGCGGTAATTGCGTAGATACGGGTATTCCGAATGGAAGCATCCGCAAACCGGGAGGTGGACTCAAGCCGCGCTCATCGCCGCCCCAATACTGGAAGAGCTTCTCTGGACCACAGCCCTTGGCAATCATTGCTGCGCCATCACGGTACATTGGCACGTACCAGTCGCTTTCCTTAAGTGCGAGTATTGAAGCAACCTGCGCGCCCTCCTGTCCACGGTGCGGGGGATACGTGCCTATTTCTCGAACACTTGAAAGCGTTGTCGCTCTTTCGTCGAATGCTCTCCCAAGGAGCATTAATCTGTGCATACGCAAGATAACCTCCTTGGGGATGTTAACGGGATTTAGGGCCGAGCCGTCATCAGAAATGGTTCTGTAGAGCTCAATCCTGCCCAGTTCTTCTTCGTTAATGAGCCTGATTTTTCTGCTTGTTTGGACTGTCAACCTTCGGGAGCCACCTTGAGAGCCAAGTTCGGTCACAAGCTGCAGAGAGATAAGCCTGATTGAAACCACCTTCCTAATCAGGAGAGTTCGCCCCAGTTTAGCCCAAGGCTCTGACTGCTGCGGGCTTTCCAAGTCTGTTATGCCGCCGGGGATCGGAAGAATCTCGCAGTTACATATCATGAGAACCGATTCTGTTTGGACACTGGTGAACACTTTGACCCAAACAGATAACCGTCACCGAAGTGCCTATGACACAGGTTACACCACCGCAGGTAACGTCGGTCTTAATCAAGAAATTTGACATATTATCCAAGGTGCGATCCCGCACATGGCAAGCAGTTTAGTAAATAACTGGGACCGGAGGGAGACTAAAACCTTCGGTCAGTCGCTGAGGGAAGCGGTGAGCCCGCCGGGCCCGCTAAAGCCGAGGCTTGAAAACGCAACAAGGGCGATTCAGGCCCAGTCGCAAAAACTGGACCAGATCTCCCACAGACTGTCAGACAAGGAGAAGGCCACCTTCCGCAAGGTGGTTGATGCTTATCAGAAGCACGACCAAGCGAGGGCGACAGTCTACGCTAACGAAGTAAGCGAAATACGGAAGATGAGCCAGATAATTTCACAGGCAAAGCTTGCGCTTGAAGCGATAGTCACGCGTATCTCGACTGTCGTGGATCTCGGAGGATTGGTCGTAAGCTTAGCTCCGGCAATAAACGTGCTCAACGCTGTCAAATCTGGTATCACAGGTCTGATGCCCGAAGCGGCAAGAGAAATCAGCGACATCAACGACGTTCTGAGTGGAATCATGATGGAAGCCCAAGGAGGCTCTTACAGCTTCGCCACATTCATGTCCTCTGGTGAAGAGTCAGAGCAGGTCCTGAAGGAGGCTGCCGCCATCGCAGAAACTAGCACTAAGGACAGATTGCCAGACCTACCATCATACACCGGCCCCAGTCCACTCCCGACTGGAAAGGAGTGAAGGGAGAAGGGGTCCTCCCCCCCTTCTCCTCCCTACTCTTTTAATCGTGCGGTTGTTTTTTCGCAGAGTATTCGTTCCTTATTTTTCGGTGGCTTTCGGATTGGAAGTAGACAAAATGTCTGGCCTATGACAAATCGGGTTTATTACTTACTTCCCGCATCCAACTGTGTCTAATTACCAAAAGCTAGCTGGTTATGTAATAGAAAGCTATGCGTCAGACCTTCTCAAACAGCTTTCGACTATATCGGATTATTCGTCAAACACGGATTACGAGTCATGCACTATTATAGGGATAGGCGGAAGCGGAATAGTTGGAGCCTATTGGAAAATTCTTGCCGAACCTGACTGGAAGAAACCGATATCGACCGCGAATTATGAAAAGCCTTCTTTCCCTGAGCGGGCGGCGGATATCGTCATCGCAGTTAGTTACAGTGGCTCTACTTACGAGACGATTCAGTTATTCAAAAGTATAGCCAAGTATGCGAAGATCACCTGTGTAATAAGCGGTCAAGGAGAGCTCCTTGATATAGCCCATGCTCTTGGTTCCCATGTCAGACTTGTCACAGGAGCTCCCGCGCCAAGGTTTGGCCTCGCCATGATGCTCGGAGCAACAGCTTCGCTATTTTGTTCGCTAGTGGGAGACCTCCCGGTCAGATTGAAACTGGAGAATGCGGCAAGAAAATTGCGGGAAAGGTTGGATGACAGCGCAACAAAAAGTCTCGTAAAAAGCATTGTGGGCTTTGTAGGAAGCTCCTACCCCGTAGTCTACGGCTCGGGTTATCTGCTGCCAGTTGCCTACCGGTGGAAGACTCAGTTCAATGAAAATGCCAAGATTCCTGCCTTCTGTGGCGAGCTTCCAGAATGTAACCACAATGAGATCAACGCCTGGGAATCCGAAAAGGCTAGACAAGATTTCTGCGGCATCATGCTAAGCGGTGAGTGCTCAGAGTCGGAGACAGCTATTTTCCAGGATACGTACCGAGACGCTTCAGGCTTGCGGGTATTAAAGATAGGACTTCCTGCTGCCGATAAAGTTGAGGAAACGCTGATGCTAACCGCTGTCGGAGACCTCGCCTCAATCGCTTTGGCTCAGAAGCTGGGTAACGACCCACTGAAAGTAGATGTCATCGAGAAAGCGAAAAGGGTGCAAAGAGAGATGCTCAATTCGATAGGGAATTAAAATGGGTCGTAAATCAAGCCGTCAAAATGATTTACAAACACCGCCTAGACAGTTTATAGTCGAAGTCACCTATACCAAAGTGCAGGGGTTGGACGAAAGCACGCTAAGGGGACTGGTACCCCCTGAGATGGAGACGAATTTCACTCGGGAAAGGATATCGTTGAAGTCCGCGAAAATCGACGAAATAATCGTCGTGGGTCGGAAGCTTTTCGACAACCTTAACCGGGCAGGAGCGAAGCCTCTTCTTACGGTTTCACTCGACATGTACTGACACGCATGAAGTCCAATACACAACCAGACAGGGATCTTGTTCTACCGATCAATTTCCCCGAGAACTGGATCCCACGTACCAAGTATAACAAGCGCGTCTTGCAGCTTTTCGCCTACCATTTGCCTCTTTGCAACATAAAGATTGATGAACGCGGCGCTCTTTATTTTCATTCTAACTGCACGCGGAGAACCGTCGCTCACAAGGAAATAGCTTCCTTCGCCACGTGGAGTCTCTATACGACTGGATGATTCTCCTGGAGGAATGCTGAGTACTGATGCTTTAGCCTGGTAGGGACCGCTTGGGAGGCCATGCAGGGCTTGACGAACAATCGAGATGGACTGTTTGATCTCTTCGACCCGCATCATAAAGCGGGCCAGATTGTCGCCATCATTACTCACAACTACGTCAAAATCGAAATGATCGTAAACTGAATACGGGTCATCGCGTCTGACATCGAACTGCACCCCCGACGCCCTTAGCCCGGGTCCCACTGCCCCCCAATCGATTGCATTTTGTGGACTCAGCACTCCCACACCCTTGAACCGCCCTAGGAACACAGGATTTCTCTCGTATATCGCCGAGAACTCCGCAAGATGACTCTCAATCAGGTCCAGAGCGTTATTTGCTCGTTCACTAAATCCCTTGGGCAAATCTCTATTGACTCCGCCAAATCTAAAGTAATTCGGAAGCATCCGGGCCCCCGCCACCATCTCGTTCAGGTCAAGAATGAGCTCACGATCTCTCAGTCCCCAGACGAATCCTGTGAGTTGACCAACGGTGTCTCCGCTCGTAGCCAGGAACATAAGGTGACTCTGGATTCTGTCCAGCTCGGCCATAATCACCCTGATGTATTCCGCCCTCTGAGGGGGTTCAATTCCTTCAAGTTCCTCGACTGCACGCACGTACGCCCACTCCCAGTTAATTGGCGATACATAGTTCGTCCTGTCGGGATAGGGTAACATCTGAATCCAAGTATTGTTCTCTCCCAGCTTCTCATGGTTTCTGTGAAGATAGCCCATGACAATATCGGCGTCATACACCATCTCCCCGTTCAGGCGCAATCTGACCATTAGCGGGCCGTGCGTGGAGGGATGATGCGGACCAAAGTTTACTGTGAGCACACTTTCTGAAACTTCCGGATCCTCTTCGAGCCACTTTTTCGGAAGCGCAATCTTCCCCTCGTTTGTGCGCCACAAGGCTGGCGGGCCCGCCGCCCCAAGCGCGGGATTGATTGGATTTCCCCGCCTGTCGTAGATCTTCCGCAATGGATGAGTTTTCCAATCTTCCCTTAACAAAATACGTCTCTGGTCGGGGTGGCCAGTGAACTCGATTCCAAAAAGATCATACACTTCTCTCTCAAACCACTCCGCTGCCGGATAGACGCCGGTACTGGTGGAGAACGGCACGAGTTCATCCTTCTGGCCGTGCGGAATGTTGACTTTCAGAAGCAGTTCCATATGCTTCTGGATTGACCAAAAGTCATACACCAAGTCGAAAGAGGTTCTGAGGTCCACTGCAGTCATGTAGTTGAAATGGTCGAAGCCTGCCTCATTCCTCAAAAACGCCAAAACGTGCAGGAAAGTTGCCGGCAGACACTGCCCAACGAGTCGCCTGCGCCTTGCAGGCTTGAGGTTCACGAAGTCATTAGGAAGCGCCCCCAGTAAGGTACGGACCATCTCTTTCTCGGCTTGAAGAGGATCAGGTGGTGGAGCAACAGGTGGCTTGAGCTGCGGTTTTGAAGCCAAGCATGATCACGCTGTAGTCTGTGCCTCTTCAACTGTCTCAGGTTTGGCGCCCCCAGGGGTTAGTCCAGCCTGGTAATAGGAGTCAATCATCTCCTGAATTCGGGTGAGGCCGTATACCAGCGCTTCGGGGCGGGGAGGGCAACCCGGCACGTAGACATCAACAGGAATCATATCATCCACTCCGTCCACAACATCGTATAAATCGCGGAAGGGACCACCGGATGTTGCACACGCACCCATGCTCACAACGAACTTTGGTTCAGTCATCTGTTCATACAGACGCCTTACGACTGGCGCCATTTTCTTTGTGACTGTCCCCGCTACAATCATAACGTCTGCCTGCCTAGGGGAGGCCCTCTGCATTAGCATACCAAGCCGTTCTGCATCTGTCTTCGAGGCTCCGGTCTGCATGAGCTCAATTGCGCAGCATGCTATTCCGAATGCCAGCGGCCAGAGGGAATTCTTCCTTCCCCATTTGACCACTGTGACGACGCCCCTGAGATCGTCAAGTTCAGCCATATGAGGTACTCGCTCTCGGTTCAGCTTTAAGTCTTATGGGGCATTATTTCGACGCTGAACAATCTCCGGTGTCGAAGCCCTGAGCGACGCGTAAATAGAGCCCCATAAACAAGTGCTGTTGCAGTCCAAAGTGGCAACTATTTCAGGTATTCCCGCAGAAAATAAGAATGCAATCTATCGTCTCCTGAGAGTTCAGGGTGAAATGAGGTTGCAAGAAGATTGCCCTGGGATACGCAAACTGGTTCGCCGTCGAGTTCCGCGAGGCTCTTCACTCCATCACCTATCTTCCTTACAACTGGCGCTCTGATGAAAACTCCGCGGTAAGGCTCGGGGCCAAGCACCGAAATCGAAATCATCTTCTCAAAAGATTCTCCCTGTCTCCCGTAATGATTGCGTTCGACCTCAACGTCCAGAACTCCAAGCAGCGGTTGCTTTTTATCCGTTACAACCCTATCTCGGGAACCTTTAGATAACAAAATCATTCCCGCACATGTGCCGAGAACTGGCAATCCGTCAAGAATTCTTTCTTTAAGTTCCGAAAAGAGTTCGGACCTGCTAGCAAGTCCCCCCATCACCGTGCTCTCGCCGCCGGGTAGCGATATGGCAGAAAGTGATCCGAGATCCTCTTTCTTTTTTACAACTCGCACATTACCACTCGAGTTACACTCCTCGAGAGCTTGCTTCCAAGCCGAGACGTGTTCCTCCAAATCTCCTTGCAGGCCCAAGACCCCAATAGTAATCGTCACTGCGGCCCACGCTCCTGCATTTTGAATACCATCGTCGATTCGTCCAATCCTTCCATTGATTTTGCTTCATCGATGCCTTCTTGAACTTCTGCCACAATATCCGGCTCATCAAAGTGAGCTGTTGCCATAACCACCGCCTTTGCGCGTTCGAGCGGGTCCTTCGACTTGAATATACCGCTACCCACGAAGATGCCGTCGGCTCCAAGCCGCATCATTTCCGCAGCGTCCGCAGGAGTTGCGATACCACCGGCCGCAAAATTTACAACGGGCACTCGACCAAGCCTCGCGGTCTCAACGAGAGTTCCGAGAGAGACCTGATATTTTCTTGAAAGCAAGAATAGCTCCTGCTCGTCGCCGGCCTCGTAAAGCGCCTTGGCCTCGCTGATTTCCCTCCTCATCAACCTGAAGTGCTTTATGGCTTCTGCGACATTTCCTGTCCCGGGCTCACCTTTCGTACGAAGCATTGCCGCCCCTTCTTCAATGCGGCGTAGCGCTTCACCCAAACTCCGCCCTCCGTTCACAAAGGGCGTACGGAAGTCCCATTTCCATATATGGCGTTCCTCATCGGCAGGGGTAAGCACTTCAGACTCGTCAATCATATCAACCCCGAGCGATTGAAGCACTTCCGCCTCATAGGTATGACCGATTCTGCACTTCGCCATCACTGGTATTGTCACGTGGTCCATCACTGCCTGTATAATGCCCAATCCTGCGGTGCGCGCGACACCTCCGGCTTTCCGCACATCATACGGCAGCTTGTCGAGCACCATAACGGACACAGCACCTGCCTCTTCTGCTATCTGAGCCTGTTCCACGTTAGTGACGTCCATTACCACCCCGTGCTTGAGCATATGAGCGAAACCCCGCTTTACCAGCGTACTGCCTGAGGTGCGCTCGTTTTCAGTCCACACCTTGGCCTTATCCTGTAGAGGAAAACCCCATAGAGAAATCATTAATCTCGCCTTACTGATGCGCATCCCATAAATTAGGTTGTCTATGAGGCGTTTCGTCAGGACATTGTGGGATTCAGCCAAATCTGTAACTGATGCCCTTTCCACCGGCGGGGTAACGCCACTTTATTGCCCCATTTCCGTATTCGTGACATGCTATGTAACATGCCCTAAGCTCTAGGCATGCCTCGTAGTTGAAAGCTATCTTTGCGCCCTCTTTCGTATAAACTCTGGCCGGACAGACCTTTAGGCAGGGTTTTAATTTGCAGTTCGCACACAGGTTCTGATCTGTTATCTCGATGTGGCTAGTCCTCTCCCAGTCCCACTTATCGAGGCCGAGAAGCGACTCCACGGAAGCTTTCGTGTCAGCTGTCAACTTTGTGACACGGCGAATAGCTTGGATGTACACGATAAGGTTATCACTGCAACGCCCTCCCCTGACCAAAGCGCGCGGATATTCTTATTCGGCGATAAGACTTCGGTCAAGCGCTGTTCCCCTGGCCTCGAAGAGTTATGTTTCATCCGCGCGTGGATTTCACCGCGGTCTATAGGTATTTGCAGGACGGCTGCGCCCGGGACGTTCAGACCTTGCAGCGTTACAGGACTTACCCTTGAGGACGTTGCAGCTTGGCCGGCAAAAGCTGAATGCCAATGAGAATGTGGAAACGCCGTTCTTGAGAACGTAGTGGCGTCTGGTTGACACATGCATTCGAATCTGCTCGCACCCGGCAAATCTGCCTCTAAAATCAACTGTTCCCTGCCACCGCTTCTCGGTTCACACCGTGATAAACTCCAGTTTCTCAGCTAAAAATCAAGTTGAACATGATGTCGGAGGAAGGCATTCTCTCGTCCCCACCAATGGATTCACCAAGTCAATGCGGCAGCGACCCTCTGGGACCCTTGCGGAAGACTGGGATTGACCAGCATCCCACGCATGTTTTCTGTAGGGAGCGGCACTGAACACTCAAGAGCCAGCATGGAATCCTGCACCTCCGTTACTGTGCACGGAATCAGCTGGCCCGCAACTGCTATACTCAATCCCCTCGAAGCTAACAAATCATGTTTGTAGAATGGTGCCTTTCTGAACCTGACCCCCACCTTCGTACTGGTTTTCAGGTCCGCTGGAGCGAGGAGCGCACCTTCAAGATCCTTTTCCCCGAGCCCTCTCAGTGCTAACCCTACTCTCGATCCCGCCTGTGCTGAATCCACACTGACATCCATGACCTGGATACTCCTTATTTCAGACTCCTTGCCTTCAGTTGTCCTTAGGGTTTCGTGGACCGAAACCTGCCCGCTGACTACATAGCCAAGAGCTACCATTCCGACTCCCTTAACCGTAAACGCATTATCTATGCTTATCAAAGTTGTTTCCTTCGCAAGCGAGTGCTGGGGTTCGCAGAAGTCAATTTTTGTGACGATATCCGCAAAGTCAGGTAGCTCTGCGAGGCCGAAGTTTGCGGCCGAAAGTCCTGAGAACTTCTCTTGCAATACCTCCTTGTGATAGAGTCCGGGGCGGCTGACAAACTGTCCGTTGGATAGGCCGGCGGCATCAATGGCAATCGCCGCTTCGGCCTCCGCTAATGAAATATCGCCCAGCTCCGGTAACATGAGAATGCTGCAAGTGGCAAGCGTTACGGCTTTCGCGAGATGGTTAATCTTCTCTGGATGAGTAGAAGGGTTTAGAATTGACTGAATCCGACCGCTGGCATGGAAGATTTCAACGCCCTCGGATTCGGCCCTCTTGCCTAACTTGGCGCAGAGTTTTCGCCTACTCTCAAGGCTAGAACCGGCAACTACCATGGTTGCGTAAGTCAGGGCCATGTCGCTCCCAGCGCACGGGCGTCGCTTGAACGAAAGTGATGCCTTTGCAAAAGGTGTCGAGCCATTCAAGCGGTTAAGATAAACTGAGTTTACTTAAGCTCTATAACCTACCTTCTGGCATACGTCAACGTAGTCAGAGATGCCAATCAATGATCTTAGGGAGTATATGTCGATACTCGAGAGCAGGGGTAAACTCGTCAGAGTAAAACCTCAGGTCGACCCAGACCTCGAAGTGGCTGAGGTCTTGAGAAGAGCCTGCTCGAACTCCCTTGGCAAAGCAATTCTTTTTGAGAATGTGAAAGGTTCAGACTTAAGAATTCTTGGAAATGCGTTCTCATCCGATGAGCTGGTCGCCCTGAGCCTGGGAGTAGGGAAAGTCTCAGAAATCGGGGAAAAACTGGGAAATCTCATGAACCCAGATATTCCCAAGGGCATACTCGATTCTGTAAGGGCCCTGCCGAGACTGAGAGAAATGGCTGGCATTGCCCCAAAGACAGTGAAGACTGGGCCTTGCAAAGACATAGTCATGACGGCCAACGCTTCTCTTCATTCTCTACCAGTCTTGAGGGTCTGGCCCAAAGACGGGGGACGGTTCATAACATTTCCTCTTGTCGTAACCAGAAACCCAGACACCGGTAACACGAATATCGGCGTCTACAGGATGCAGGTCTATGATGAAAAGACCGCAGGAATGCACTGGCAACTGCACCGCTCCAGTTCGCTCTCACAAAGGGACGCAGAGAGGATTGGAAAACGCACCGAAGTTGCCGCCGTAATTGGAGCTGACCCGGCTACCATCTTCGCAGCCGTGTCTCCCGTGCCGGATGCATTTGACGAGTACCTGTTTGCAGGTTTCGTGAGAGGCAAGGGTGTGGACCTGGTCGATTGTGAGACGGTAGACCTTAAGGTACCGGCAAACTCCGAAATAGTACTTGAGGGTTACATAGAACCCGGAGAGAGGAAGCCTGAAGGACCGTTCGGTGACCATACCGGATACTATACGCCAGTGGAGTCATACCCGGTGTTTCACCTTACTGCCATGACGCGCAGAACTGACGCTATATACCATACCACTGTGGTCGGAAAGCCGGTTCAAGAAGACGCGTTCCTAGCAAAAGCGGCAGGCTCGGCATTCACGGCGCCCGTGCGACTGCTTCTCCCCGAGGTGACTGGTCTTTATCTTCCACCCGAGGGAGTGTTTACCGGCCTTGCCATAGTTTCAATCAAGAAACGATATCCGGCTCAGGCCAAGAAGGTGATGATGGCTCTCTGGGGGCTGCCACAACTCATGTTCCTCAAATTCATCATAGTTCTTGACGACGATATAGACATAACCAACCTGAAAGAGGTGCTCTGGGCCACGACGACCAGGGTGGATCCGCTCCGGGATATAATACTTATAGGAA
Organism: archaeon; assembly: GCA_021817005.1. GTDB lineage: Archaea > Thermoproteota > Thermoprotei_A > Marsarchaeales > Marsarchaeaceae > JAKAWJ01. Next base: position 39,426 of record JAKAWJ010000011.1, read on the forward strand.
ACGCAGTAACTGATTCCTTGGATCACTCCTCACCGCTACCCAATGTGGGCTCGAAGATGGGAATAGATGCTACCAAAAAGTGGCGTGAAGAGGGTTACGAGCGAGAATGGCCAGAAGTGGTAGACGCGGACGACGCCACCAAGAGTCTCGTGAATAACAAATGGAATAGCTACTTCGCCTAGAGCTGTCAGATACTTGCGGGTTGCTCAGATGCGCAACCCAAAAGCGCGCGAAATCCTTTGAAACCGCTCGTATTCTTTGATATAGGTGACCCCTTTCTGGGTGACAATATATTGCTTGCGTTCACTGTTAGCTTTGGACTCTATCATACCTACCCGCTCAAGTTCTGCTAGCAGCGCCGTTAGCCTCGTATAAGGAATATTTGCCCTGCTGAGTACGTGGGTGAGCTTCTGCTCTTCACCCTGCTCGATAATGGCCTTCATCACATCGACGGCGATTGTAGCTCTCGAGCGATACTTGTCTCGCTTCATCTAGAACTGGCCAGCCATAAGGCGTAGAATATCAGAACAAACCCAGTCAGCTGGAACACAGAAGATATCAGGTAGTCGAAGTCGCTCGCCAGGTAAATGACTCGTACCACGTCTTGGATGAGCAAGAAGACAAAACCATATCCCACAAATTTAGTGTATGGCGTCTTATTCTTCCTGTAATCAACATAAAGTCTCCCCAACGCGTAGGCCAGCACCATAATCGAGGCAGTCTGGATACCGTATTCAAATAATCTGTGAAAAGACATTATCGAACCAAAGGTTGTTGGGGCCGCGGCGAGCAGTGGAACTGCATCCCCATCGGCTCTACCTCCGGCAGTATAGGCACTCGCGAGCACAACATAGCCAGAAAATTCAAGTACTGAGTAAATCAGAGAGCCCTCTCCGATAAAGAGAACCCCAAGTCTGCTACCTGTGGAGTATGCATGAACAGTGAAGAGCGCTTGCACAAAAAGCCCGGCCGCAAAGAGAGCGAAGGAAGTACTCAGAAAAAGAAGCGTGGGCGAGCCAAGAAAGCGGTAGGCGCGGTAGGAATAAAGCCAAATTAAAACCGCCAAACATCCGGCGATGACTTGAACCGCCGCATCAAGCAAAGGAGAAAACTGACCCAACACCATATGCACGCGCCACGCATTCAGAGCCTCACAAGTTCTCTGTCAAACGGAGTCAGTATTTCCATTTCCTTGTCAGTGACAGTCACAATGTCCTCGATCCTTATTCCCCACTTACCTCCAAAGTATACGCCAGGCTCTATACTGAAGCAGACGCCAGGTAGGAGTTTCTCGGGATTTGAAAAATTGATGTAAGGATGCTCATGGACCTGCAAGCCAATACCGTGACCCGTCCGATGAATAAAGTATTCTGCAAAACTGTTCATCCTCAAGCTTTCCCTAGCTGCATTATCGACCGCACGAGCCTCGGATCCAGCCCGTGCTCGTTCAAAACCCGCGGCTTGTGCCACCTTTACGGCGTCATAGGCAGTTTGAAACTCGTTATCTGGATGTCCCACAAACAAGGTTCTCGTCATATCTGAGTTATAATGTTGAAACTGAGCTCCAAAGTCGATGACTACTGGTTCCCCGCTTTTAAGAACCTTGGTTGTTGGCAAATGATGCGGCACTGACGCATTCGCCCCAGCTGCTACTATTGTTGGAAAGGCAGGAGAATCTGCTCCTTCCGCCAACATCTCCGTCTCTAGGATCTGCGCCACCTTACGCTCTGTAACTCCTGCCTCCAATTGAGGCAAAATTTTCCCAAATGCGTTTCCTGCTATCTCGCCCGCCTTCCTTAGGAGTCCAACTTCGGTAACCGATTTGACTTCTCTAAGAGGTCGAACAAGGTCGTTGGAGTCGAGCGGAAATGGGTCTCCCAGTGCCTTTAGCAAAGGAAGAAGCCAGTCGGCGCGCATAGAGCCATCGAAAGCTACTCTCTGGATCCTTAGTTTGCGCACACACTCCCTCAAGCCGCTCCAAGGATCTGTCCCGTCCTTCCAGTCAAACAGAGATCCAACCCAAGTTGAGCGGGCAACGTGTTCCCTTTCAAGTTCCGGAACAAAAAAGAATGCATCTGACCCGTCAGCCGGCATAAGGAATAACAACGGCCGTTCAGATGGACTGTCATAATAACCTGAAAAGTAGAGCATATCCGGCCCGGGAGAGAACACGGTAAGATCTAATGCCCTTGACTGCATTGCGCCCAAAAGACTGCTACATCTAGCCCGGTATTCGACGACCGAAATCATCTTGCTCCCAAGGCTGACATGCAATTAACAGTTCTTAAGCGCGACACTCTCTATTCAATCGGAACCCTCGACGGCTCGTTTAAGTGTCAGGCATCGACAGCTCATAGTCGACCCCGCATTGAGGCGTATGGGCTAAAAGCAAAGTGCAGGGGAGGATGTAATGATGATGAGCCTCGAAAGTGGCATAGCATACGAGTTTATAGCGGTTACAATGAACGGCGAGAAGCCTTACCCAGCTCCGCTCGGCGCCAAGGAGATATCTGAAAAAATGGTCACTACCATTTACTGGGAAACACCAACATATACCAACATGAAGGCAATCGGAACTGGCACTCTGAACTTGTGCCACGATGGAACGATCTACTATCAGGCAGTGTTTGAGAAGGAGAAGCTTATCATGCATTTGAAGCAAGACGGCAAGTGGTGGATTCTCTACCCTTCTGAGGGTTGGGTTGGGTTCCGAGTTGCGCACGAAGAAAAAGAAGAAGCCATGAGGAGGTCTGTATTCACGCTTGAAATATCTGCAGTCGGAGAAGGAGAGGCCGAACACGCGCCTTATACACGCGCTGATGGAGCGCTCATTGAAATGCTTATCCACCACAGCAGATTGAAGCCCTACTTGAAGCTGGGAAGGCGGAAAGACGCTGAGCAATTACTTTCGTTAATAGAATATTATGCTAGCCTTGTGTCAAGGCTAGCAGATGGAGGAAAGTATGTGGCCTACGCGCAGGACGTGCTGCATAGATCCACTGAAATTCTCGGGTCCCGTGGAGCCGGGTGACCAAAACGGAAGACTATGAATGGTTCCACTTGTGGTACCCAAGGATCGTCAAGGCCCTCGGCCTAAACGTCGAAAACGACAAGGCGGCAACAGAGTTGGCCAGTTCACTATGCAATCGCGTGCCCACCGCCGAACGTCTCGCACGCTCGCTGATAAAGGGGAAGACTTGTTACGTGCTTGGCGCCGGACCTTCACTGCCCGAGGCTTATTCCATGCAAGCGACACCACCTTCTGCTCTCGTGGTTGCCGCAGATGGAGCTGCGCGCCTGCTGATGGAGATGGGGTCGGCTCCTCCTCATATCCTCGTTACGGACCTAGATGGCGGTGACGACGTAATAGGCTGGTGTGCGAGGCAGTCAGTGATGTGCGTTCATGCCCATGGCGACAATATTGAATCCTTGCGAAGATTCTTGCCCTGTTTGGTAAAACTTCGGGCGAAAATACTCCTCACTACTCAGAACCGCCCAGTGGATGGGGTAAAGAATTATTACGGATTTACTGACGGCGATAGAGCCGCATGGCTGTGCCATCACTTCGGTGCAAGAAATATTCGTTTAGTGGGTATGGACCTCGGTCGCAGAATCGGGCGGCTCTCGAAGCCGGCTGGAAGCAAAATCTTTTTGGCGCGAAAGATCAAAAAGCTCTCAATAGCACAGGAGCTATTGGTCAGACTCAGCCAAGAGGCTGATATATGTACTGTTCCTAAGTCTCCGCAACTGCCGGGGATTAGAGTTTGCGAAGAGTAATTGCTACGGCTGGAAAATGACTTCTAAACTTCTGAAATCGCTGTGGATAACACCTTACCTCTCACGCTTGACGCTCCACACTCAGGCTCTCCGATTACGAAATCCATCTAAAGCCTGTTTTATTCACTTTCCAAAAAGCAAGTTGTTTATGTCTAATCTTTCTGAAGGACTCCAAAGGGTGGACTCCGCATCACATTCGAGCCCACCAATTGCTTTGTAACGCGAGTCGCATACGCTCTAAACTCAAGTTTAAAATCAATGTACCTTCGTGTGGGTTTATGCCGAGACTTTGGGCGGTTACCGTCCTAGCTTTCGACCTCAACGAGGCAATCAAATTCTACAAAGATGCAATAGGTCTCGACCTGCTTGAGGATAGCCCATCGGGCGGTATGGCGATCTTTGATGTGGGTGGTATACCGTTTCTCATCAGGGTTCCTGAGCTGGGGGAAGATTGGAAGAGACCCAGCGCCCCAGCGAGCCTTTTCATCGAAGTGGATGATATTCAGGAAGTATCGAAAAAAATTGCCTCTGCCAACGGCAGAATACTATTTGGTCCAGAGGAAGTTTCCGACGGCCAAATAAACATGGGCATAGAGGACCCATCAGGAAACGAAATTATCGTGACCTCGAGGCCCAGCATGACGAGCGATTCCCAAAGTCAGGTGCTCTCTCCAGATATCGCCCAGGGTTCGGCTAAACCTCTGTCATAATCTGGCCGATAAGCTCAGTGGTTGATCTTAGGGCCTGTTCGGATCCAGAAGACATGCTGATTGGGGTCACAGATATATTATGTTCTACGAGCACTGTGTGCACGTCGGTTCCCTCTCTGAGATTCTTGCTGATTCTGCCCCCCAGCCAATAGTATTTATTCCCTCTTGGATCCCTCCTTTCCAAAACAAATTCATCAAACATCGTCCTTGCCATCGGTGTGACTCTAATGCGTGTATGAGGCCCAATATGATTCGGAAAGTTCACACTGAGCACATCCGCCCCTTCCGGGAAGCCCTGCCTTAGAACTTCTTTTACGATGGCTCGAGTATAGCGTGCTGCGTCATCAAAGGCTTCGACCGGTGGTTCTCTTGAAGTGTCCATTAGCATTGAGAACGCTATGCCTTTGATTCCATTCAGTGCTGCAGCAAGAGCCGCAGACACTGTTCCGCTTGTATAATACGACTGGAGTGTCAGGTTCTCCCCAAGGTTTATTCCACTAAGGACAAGCTTGATTTCCTTGGATTTGAAAAGTTTGTATCTAGCTAGAAAGACAGAATCCGTTGGTGAACCTGTCACCGCATACGCCCTGACACCATCAAGGGCCACCCTCTCAATTCTAAGTGGCTTGTAAAATGTAATACTCATTCCCGCTGCGCTTTGGGGACCATTCGGCCCCACAACCTCGACTTCTTCGCCCAGCCCTTGAACCGAACGGAATAGCGCAAGAAGGCCCGGGCTCCTGACACCATCGTCATTCGTAATAACTAGCATCACTGTTCACCATTTCTCTCAAATCGGATTCCCAAGAAGCACAAAACCGTGATAAATGCTTCGATGGCTCTATCATTTATCCTCAGCGTCTCTACACTGTTTTTGAACGCTGATGGTCGCCTTCACCCTTCAAGGCGGATATTAGAACTGAAGCCGCCGAATTCCCTAAGGCGGATGGCGAAAATTTCATCGAATTGCGAAGCTAGTGTGCCCGCCCAAGACTAATCTTCAGAAAACTGTGGCTGATAGGGTTGTCACTGCATGCTTGGCCACCGCTATGACGGTTCCCTCCCCAAGGCCCAGCGCGATAGTAAGCACGAGGCAGGTCAAGATAGGAATCATGTACCCAATGCGCTCAAGCCGAGGCCCTTGGGGAGGTGGGCTCTCACCAGCGAGCCCTATGTACATATTTTTGATCACCCTCGCATAATAGTAGAGGCTGAGCGCGCTGTTCAGGACTCCTGCGATTGCGAGAAGTATCCAATATCCACCGACCTGAACTGATGCATAAAAAATAAAGAACTTTGCCACAAAAACAGATAGAGGAGGAATGCCTGCCAAGCTGAGGAGCATTATGGTTAAGGAAAAAGCCGACAGTGGCGATTTCCGTGCGAGCCATGCATAGTCGTCTATGCTCTTAGCATTGTGCTCAGATTCAAAAAACTGTGCGACTATGAATGAGCCAGCCTTGGCAATGGCATAGGTGAGCATAAAGTATAAAAGAACAGCATAAGAAAATGAAGTGCCAAGCGCTAACCCAATCAACATGTATCCGGACATTGCTATACTAGAGTATGCAAGCATCCTCTTCATACTGGTTTGAACAAGAGCAGCAAGATTGCCAAACGTCATCGTGAGGATGGACAGCAATCCGAAGATGACCTCCCAGTTCAAGCCTCCCAGCGCATAAATGGCTGGCCCCATCACCAAGAAAATACGCACCAAGGCGGCGAAGCCCATCACTTTGGATACGCTAGCGAGGTACGTGGTCGCGGGATAGGGAGCGCCCTCATATGTATCTGGCAACCACATGTGAAACGGAAAGGCTGCGATTTTGAATCCAAAACCGACTATCAGCAATATGACGCCCACATCAAGCAACTGAGAACTCTGAGACGTCACTGAAAAAACGGAACTGATAGAAACGCTACCCGTCGCGATATAAATCAGTGATATGCCGTAGATTATGATCCCTGCGGAGACGGCACCAACAACGAAGTACTTTATCGCGGCCTCGGCCGAAAGTTTGCTACGTCTTGCATAAGCGACCATGCCGTAGGTAGCAGTGGTTGCCATCTCGAACACGACGAAGAGCGCAACCAGATTCGTGGAAGACGCTACAAAGAAGGAGCCAAGCACTCCCAATATCGCAAGAGAAGAAAATTCAAAGGCATACTCTGCCCTGCCGAGAAAGGAACCGGCTGAGAGCATAACCAGGAGGGCGGATAGTGAAAATATCACCCCGAAATAGTATGCGAGCGAGTTAAATACAAAGGTGGAGTTAGCAAACGAGACAGTATTCCCACTTGAGGCGAGATACACAGACAACAAACAGGTCAGGGCCAACGCTGCTGCAGAGATGTACTGCGAGAGCCTCTTGTCTTCCCTTACCAAATCCTGAACAAACAGGATTATCTGGGCAAGCACAAGAACGCCAACAGGAGATAGCCTAAGGAGTTCTGTGTAAGGGTTCAATCAATATTCACCATTTCACCATATGGAAGAAATTGGTTACTGATGGCGAGATATACGACTGGATAAGCCCGGGATACACACCCAAAAGAATTATCAGTGCTGCGAAAATGGCCAAGGCCGCAAGCTCTGTACCCCTCAAATCGCGGTAAGCCGCCCCCTCCATCGGCTTAGAAAATATCATCCTTTGCAGCATCCACATGTAGTAGCCCGCCGTGAACGCAAGTATGATGGCCGCCACGATTCCTACTGCAACGTTGGCTGCAAACGCACCTGAGATTATCATAAACTCGCCAACAAAGCCACTTAGCCCAGGCAATCCTACCGATGCGAGGCTTGCAAATGTCATAAAGCCGCCCAACCTAGGAAGCCAGTGGGCCAATCCACTGAGGCGGGGTATCTCACGTGTCCCGGTGGACTCACCAACGAAACCAGAGAGTAGGAAGAGCGATCCAACAATTATGCCATGGCTGAACATCTGAAACACGGCACCAACCAATCCTATAGAAGTGAGAGAGGCAATGCCAATTAACACGAATCCCATATGACTGATGCTGGATAACGCGACCATCCGCTTTACATCGGTCTGTCTGTAGGCCACCAAAGACCCGTAAAGTGCACTAATTACGCCGAGCACGAGCAGAAAGGGGGCTGCCGAGTGAGCCACCTGAGGGATGAACTCAAACGCGAAGCGAATCATGGCATAGCCACCCATCTTCAACAGCAAACTAGCGAGCACCACGCTCACTGGACTGGGCGCTTCAACATGGGCATCCGGAAGCCAAGTATGAAACGGAAAAACCGGCATCTTGATGAGAAAGCCAAAGACCAATGTGCCGAAGATGGCATCTTTTGTAACCGCTGAGAAAGAGGGGCTCGCCAGTTTCGCAGCGATTGAAGTCATATTGAATGAAACTCCACCCGTTGAGAAGTATGCCAGGAATATTCCGATAAGCATGACCACGCTTCCAACATGCGTATAAAGCAAAAACTTGTATGATGAGTACTCTCTCCGTGGCCCACCCCATACGCCAATCAAAAAGAACATTGGTATTAGCACTATTTCCCAGAAGATGAAGAAAACAAACAGATTGAGAGAAGAGAATACTCCGATTATGCCACCTTCAGTAATCAGTAAAAGCGAATAGTAAAACGACCTGCGCGAGCTGATTTCCCTCATTGAAGAAAGTACAACACAGATCATTGTGAAAGCTGTGAGTATGATTAATGGAACGCTGATGCCGTCAACTGCGAACTGTAGATTTATTCCCAGAGCCGGGAGCCAGTAGTAGACATGATACTCCGAAAAGGTCCCGAGAGACCATTTGTATATATTCAGTCCGTAAGCGGAAAGCATTGCAAAAGAGAGCAATAGCTCTATGATCGTGGCGAGGAGAGCAATCTTGGGGACCAGCTCATCCAGATTTCCTACCTGCGAAAGAGCAAGGAGCAGGCCGCCAGTCGCTAGCGGGAAGAATATGAGCGGAGTCAGGAAATCCACTGCGTCATAGCACCTCAAACAGCAAAATCAGCAGCACTGCCCCGATCACCATTACTGCAACATAGTTACGAATCTCGCCAGTCTCCATAGACCTGAAATCTCTTCCCAGTTTAACCAGAGACCTACCTATCCCATTGACGAGCCCATCAAGAGCGAACCGGTCGAAATAGTCGAGGGCCAACGCAATGCCATTCTCTACACCTGCGGCCACCCTGTCGTACGCCGCGTCAAAATAATAACTTCTCATTATCAGGTTCCGCAATTTCGAAAGGACTCGTCCGCTGCTGAATCTCTCTGGGGGAACTGTGGCCCTGATATACACCAAATATGCAAGCCCAATTCCTGTCAACGCGAACGCGAGGGTCAGCAGCCCGACATAAGACGGGGCCTGTGGCGTCGCACCGAGGGAGGCTGCATACGTGACGAACGGCTGGAATACATCCATTAGTGGAGACCAAAGCCAACCGGTTACTAAGGTAAATCCTATCAGGATAACCATCGGGATGGTCATCGTTAAGGAAACCTCGTGAACCTCTTTTGTAGCTCCACTCTTTGGGGGAAGTATGAACGCCACAAAGAAGGCGCGAAATATGTAAGCCGCCGTGAGCAGGGCAGATATCAGAACCAGTAAGTAAATCCAAAAGTCCCCTGTGACCAAACCGTACTGGTAAGCCGCCCCAATTATCAGGTCCTTACTAAAGTAGCCATTAAACGGTGGGATTCCACTCAGTGCGAGACCTCCTATCAGAAACGCGAGCCCCGTCACCTTCATTTTCTTTAGCAGACCCCCCATTTCTCGCAGGTCCCTAGCACCCGTGGCATGCAGGATAGCTCCCGCGGATAGAAAGAGCATCGCCTTGAACACTGCATGATTCATCAGGTGAAACATCGCGGCGCCATACGCCCCGACTCCTAACGCCACCATCATGTAGCCAAGCTGACTCATAGTGGAATAGGCGAGTACTCGCTTTATGTCAAAGGAGACGAGCCCCATGGTGGCTGCTACAAAGGCCGAAAGTGCACCTATAGCACCAACAACTAACAATGCGTAGGGAGCCACCTGGAAGAATGGATATAACCGGGCCACAAGGTAGACCCCTGCGGCTACCATGGTAGCCGAGTGTATCAACGCACTGACCGTGGTCGGCCCTTCCATCGCATCGGGGAGCCAAGGAAAGAGAGGAAGCTGCGCAGATTTTCCAATCGCGCCTGCAAACACAAGCAGCGCTATTATGGTGCGCATCTGAGGAGAAGAAATCAGTGTAGCTGGAGAGGAAAGAATTGCAGGAAGATTAAGTGTGTGACCATTGGTGTAGAGAAGGATCATGCCGATCAGAAAGCCAACGTCGCCCACCCGGACCAGCACAAACGCCTTCTTTGCTGCAGAAGCTGCCTCTGGCTTGGTATACCAGAATCCGATTAGTAGGTAAGAACATGCACCGATGAGCTCCCAGAAAACATACATGAGAATGACAGAGTCCGCAAGTGCAAAACCAAGCATCGAGCCCGTAAATATCATCATCTCCGTCCAGTATCTGGGTAGGCCCTCCTCGTGTGACATGTACTCAAGCGAATAAACGAGTATTAGCGTTGCAATTCCGGAGGTGATTGTGATCATCAGCGCGCTCAGTCCATCCAAATAGAATCCGACGTCAATACTGGTCGCAGTGCCGGGAAGAAGCCACTGCACGCTGACATTATATGGAATCGAAGGAAGAGTGAGCAAAGCTCCTGCAGAAATTACTGTCGAAACGGCACACGCAAAGATTGCCACAAAGGAGCCTTTTCTGGGAAGTTTATCCCCTGCAAATATGGGAAATGGGGACAAAATCAGCGGTACTACGGGTACCAGCCATACCAGTTCTGCGAATGAAGCCATAATTATCCCTTGAGCTCATTAATTCGGTCCAAGTCAATCGTCTTATGGAGTTTGTCCAGCAACAAGACAATGGCTATTCCGATTGCAGCTTCAGCAGCTGCTACTGAAACCCCAATAACAGCGAGAGCTACACCCTCCTCCGTATGAACCACGGAAGCATAGCCAACGAAATTTAGATTGGCCGCGTTTAGAATCAGCTCGATCGCCATCAACATTCTTACCGCATTCCGCGAAGTCAGCACCCCGTACACGCCTGTTGCAAAGAGAAGAGCAGAGAATACCACTACTTGGTCGAGAAGTATCAAGCGTTCTTCCCCTCATTTGCTTCCTTCTTTACAATGTAGATTGCCCCGAGACCCACTGTGACTAGTAATCCTGCGAGAGCGTAAAGAACCCCCTTGAACTCGGTATAGAGTGAAGGCGCGATAGCGGAAACTGGCCCAGGTATGCCCCCCAAGACGGAAGTGTCCATCAAGCCCGATCGAGCCACCAAAAAGAAGAGCACAACTGACAGGATGAGATAGGAGAGGTTTGTTCGCGAGAGCAGTCGTCTCCTTTTCGCTGGTGCTTCCTTCCTTGTTAACATGACACCAAAAAGAAATAGCACCATGACGGCCCCTGCGTAGATAAGCAACTGAATCATCGCCATAAAGAGCGAATCCATTAGCGAGAACGCAGCTGCTACTCCCACGAGGGCCAGTATCAGGTAGGCCGCAGAGCGCACAATCTCCTTTGAGACGACGACGCCCAAGGCGGAGATGATGGTGACGCCTGCCACGAACATGAACAAGATTTCGGAATACGCCATATTCACTCACAAGGTCAAGAGATGGTGCACAACGGCAAAGTTTGCGACGTAAGGCGTTAGCACCAGCCACACCACGCTTGACGGAACCAGAACTTTCCAACCCAAATTCAACATCTGGTCAATCCGTACTCTGGGATATGCCGCTCTAATCCATACCAGCACCGTGAAAACTACGATTGTTTTGGCAAAAATCCAGACCAGCCCGGGGATAGGAGCGGGTCCGACCCATCCCCCGAGAAACAGGCAAGTAATGATGGCAGAACCTGCAAAGGCACGAATGTATTCAGAAAGGTAAACGAGCAGAAATTTGGAGCCTCCATATTCCGTGTTCCAGCCTGCGACGAGTTCCGAATCGGCCTCAGTAAGGTCGAAGGGTGTCCGTTCGAGCTCAGCAAGCATCGCTATAAGAAAGAGAACAAATGCAGGCAATTCCAGTATCAGAAACGGCCAAGACGCTGATTGAACTTCGATGATTTGAAAGAGGTTCAGAGAGCGAGTGAGTGCAACTACACTCAGAAAAGAGAGAACCAGAGGGATTTCATAGCTAATGAGTTGGGCTGCCGAACGGAATCCACCAATAAGCGTGTACTTACTTCCACCCGCCCACCCCCCAAACAGGACAAGAACGGGTTCCATGGCAAAGAAGCCGAACGCTACAAGCAAACTGGGGTCAAAGTTTGAGATAACAAAGCTGGAAGGATGGAAGGAGCTAGGAAAAAGAGAAGATACCGCATAATCGAAGGGGATTGCAACAAGTACAACAAAGGAAGTGGCGACCGCAAGCACTGGCACTATATCATAAATTGTCCTGTCAGCGAGCTCAGGTGTGAATACCTCCTTGGAAATGAACTTTATGGCATCCGCGAACAGCTGTAAAGAGCCGTAGCGACCCACTTCGGTCGGCCCATATCTTGACATAATTCTGGCCCAAAATTTCCTTTCGATATAGATTTCAATCAGAGAGCCTATACTAACCACTATAAAAGCGACGATTGCTACTGCGATGAGCCTCAGTATCAGATTTCCAGAAACCAAACCAACTACCGAAGCCAAGCTGAGAAAGTCTCCGGTCAAAGCCACTCAAGCTCACCCTTTGCGGCGTAATAGCCTATCACAAGTAACATCGAGCCGAACAATACCAGCAGTGGAGTCCATACTATCAAATTCCACCCCACTGCCCACGGGATTGCTATCGCCGCAACTACATCAAAGGTGACGAATGCGACCGCGAAGATATAATACTGAATCCTGAACCTCACCCTCGATGTACCAACTGGGTCCTCGCCAGACTCGAAAGGCATCATCTTTTCCGCTGTTTTCTTCGACTTAATGAGTAGCCTCGGGATGAATTCCGCCGCGTAACCCACAATCGCGCCAAGAGCAAAGAAGACAATGATGCCCAGTCCTTGCTCTAGGCCCATGAAAATTCATGTGGGCTCCAGCTCTTCTCTATATAGGCTTGACGCGTGTCCAAGTCCCTTCAATGCATCCTGTGTCGTGGTGGAAGTAGCGAGCCAAATTGCGTAACCTATTTTCTATATAGGTGAAGTGAGAATCAGGTCCCTCAACATCGAACATTCTCGAGCGCGCAACAGAGAAAAGAGGTGACATACTCACAGATTCAGACCACTTGTAGATTCTGGAGCCTGCTCTATCTTGTATCTCAAGCGCGAAATAACAACAGAGTTATACTCTAGACAAAGCAATCTTCGCTAGTTTCCGTAGCGGGGTCCCTAAAACATTGAGCCTGAAAAGGAAAGGTATCCTCCGCGGTTTAACCTTAATGGGCTCCAAGGAAAATGTTCTCGGGGAGTTTTAGTTTCTGCAGGACGTAATAGAACCCCCCTTCCCTTTCTACGAAATCAAGACACGAATAACCAGCGCTGAAGTATTCCAGGAATACCCTTCGAGTTGATTCTCTCCACTTCTGAGCTTCTTGAATGCTTTCACGCTTCAGTGAAACTATATCATCCGGCACTCGAACCAAGACCGTTTTTGCGTGTGTATTTACTAACACTTCCTCGACGAACGCTGCCCCCCGCTCAGATTCAGATACCCTAATCGCTGAGTGCGCGTCTCGGAGATCAAGGGCGGCTCGAGCTGAACGAATCTCCGCATCTTGTATCCACCACTCGGCCAGAATGCGGTCGGTTTCCCAGCCGAAATTTATTGAGTCGTTCATGGGCCCGTAGTAGTTTGGAAAGTAGTTTCGGGCGATAACTCCCAAACTGGAGAGGTTGAAGTGGGCGTTCCGCGATATGATTGGGTCGAAGGTCCATGCGACCAAATCATAGCCATTTCTACTCGCATATTCCCTCTGCGCGAGCTTCAGTCGACGACCAACTCCCTTAGACTGTACATCGTTGGATACCCCTGTCATGTGCGAATACATGAA
>JAKAWJ010000046.1 GCA_021817005.1 archaeon
GTGTGCACAGGTATTAACAAATGGGAAGGGCCAATAGAGAAACCTATCGGCGAATACATTGACATCTTCGTAGCTACGGATCCAAGCAAAGGCGAGCGTGTGCAGGACGGCGGAGTGACTACCGCTCTTGTTCAGTACGCGCTGAGAGAAAAAATCATTGACGGGGCGGTGCTCGTAGACAGGAACGAGCATTGGGTCACCGAACCCAAGATCGTCACCTCACCGGACGAGGTCCCAAGTTACGGCTCGAGCACCTATTGGTTAGTGCCACTCTTTCCTCAGGTCACCAAAGCAATAACAGACATGCACCTCTCTAAGTTGGCGGTAGTCGACGTGCCGTGCGGAATTGCTACCGCGAGGTGGGTAGAACGAATCCCGAAGTATAGAGGAAAAATCGCACTGAAAATTGGGCTATTCTGTTATGAGAGCTATTACCGCGAGGAGTTCATGGAACACGTGGTAGAAATCGCGAAGACCGCTCCCGAGCATATCAAGAAAATCGACATCAAGAAGGGAAAGATGGTAATCGTCAACGACAGAGGCGAAAACATGGGAGCGGATTTGGAGGAGTTCTCGAAGTATACTTGGGACAGTTGTTGGACCTGCCACGACCTTACAGGGGAGTGGAGCGATATCACGGTAGGAGCTATTGGGAATCCAAAAGAAGGAACAAATGTAGTCATTGTAAGGACAGAGGCCGGCAAGAAATTCATTGAACAGGCGCTGTCCGACGGCGTAATTCTCAGGCTCCCAGATAAAGTAAAAATAAAGACGCTCTCGAAGATAGCCGCGCGGAAGAAGCAGCGCTCTATGCCGCCTGAGGTCGAGTCGAAGATCGGGGTGTCGGTCTTGGAGCGGCCAGACGAGGTCAACCCGGTTGAAGCTTTCTTTATTCCATTTGTGGTCACGATAAAGCAACTCGCAAGGAAACCGGTTACAGTCGAATATCCCAAGGTGAAGCTGAACCCGTCAGAGAGGTTCATGGGAAGGCACAGACTCGATATGGACCTGTGCACTGGTTGCTCTATTTGTGCGAGAGTGTGCATCGACTCCAGTATCGAGATGGTTAGGACTGAAACTGGCAGGGAGTTCCCTAGCGTTGATATGGCCACCTGCTCCTTCTGCGGGCTTTGTGTGGATTACTGCCCCCGCTACGCTATAACCATGACCAAAGAGTTCGAATTGTCAGGCTATAATCGACATGAAATGTGGTACACTCCGATTCAACTTTCGGACACTAAAGAAGAAGAAAGCTATGGCAAGGAAATATTTCCTACGCCTCACAGGAACGTGGAAGTTTCCGTGCCACTGGTTGTATCCGACGCTTCAGAGGATTGAGCCACCGCTTGCTGTTGACATCCCCACACCTGACATGGATACAACCGACATCCCATCAACGATTTCGACTAATTTCCGTTTTGGGGCGCACGTCCCCGAACGACCTCCCCTGCAACACTTATAACAAACCACGTCCTTACACTTGCTGAAAGGGTTTGGCAGCACTTCAGGAAGAACGCACGGTTGTACTGACAGAGACGGCGGCAAAGCGCGTGGCCGAAATACTGAAGCAAAGCAATAAAACGGACCACTCTTTGAGAATTTTCGTGCGCGGTGGAGGCTGCTCCGGCTTCTCTTATGGAATGAGCGTCGAGAAGAGCCCTACCCCGGACGACATCATAGTTGAAGATAAAGGGGTAAAGGTGCTGGTGGACAAATATTCTGCCGAGTATTTGCATGGCTCAACCGTAGACTATGTGGAGTCTTTGCAGTCATCAGGCTTTAAAATAGAAAACCCAAACGCGGTCCAAAGTTGCGGCTGTGGTCAGTCGTTCAGGACCACTGCAAAGCCTGGAACTCCACGGGCCTGCAGCCACTGAATGCCTTTACTCCTGCAAGGCAGGGCCGCACTAGGGCCCCATGATGGAAGGTTGAGCGCGTAGGCAATTTCAAATGCCGAGTTGGGCGAGTCTACACCAGCATTCTCTCTTTAACCTTCTTTCGGCGTTTCTCCTTGGCTCGGCGATTTGTCTAGGTGCGGGAGGCTATCTCCTTTGGAGGTACTCACTCGTGCCTTTGAGCCTGTCCGCTGTCACCGTGCTCACGGTGTGTGTCCTTGTCACTCTGTCATGGTTTGTCCAGCGTGGCTCGTCAGTAGCGCTGAATCTTTCGACCGTGCTTGGCGTTCTTTCGGTCATTGTCTCCTTCCTAATACCTGCTCATGCAGCCGCCCTAGACCAGTTTGGCTCGTCCCCGCTTCTCACGATACTGGATGCCCTGCAACTGCTCGGATTCTATGCGTTTCCAATCGCCTTCGTCCTTGTCAGGGTAGCATTGCGCCTGAGCTAGCAACTTTTCCACACAGAAAAGCTGTTAGACGTCGCTTGGGAGCGTAAAGGCGACATAAGGCAGCCACCACTATGAGGGCTCTTGTGCCCACGTCTTTCGCTTTGGTCAAAAGGAACCACTAACGAGAGCGGCAAGCCCGAGAATAAGCCGGAATCGCGTTGTGCGGTTGGAGCCAGCTTCCTCAAAAAGGTCCCGTCTAAGTTAGCCTTCTTTCTTTGAACACCCACAGAATCGGTTCTACTGTCGTCTTACGCACATGTCGTGGAGCCCCACTATCTGGAGGAGACTCTGAAGTGGTCTCTTCTCCACACTGCCGGGAATCCACCTATGGTGGATATTGCATCATAACAGCAAAGAGAACAACCATCGCCATAAGGCCCAGGTTTATCAAGGAAAGACTTCTTGAAACACGCCTCAGATTCGCGAGGAGAGCTTCCAGTCTCTTACGTTCGTCGTCGGCTTGAGACGAACCTCGCAATAAGGAAGCAGTTCTCGAGATGCGCCTTCCGAGAATCAAGTTATTGGTGTATACTCCGAGTATCATCACTCCAACCAGTATAACCTTAGAAATGATAAGATTCCTTAACAGTCCGTGGACAGGAGTTGGATAATACCAAGACAGATTATATGCTCCAGTGAGCACAAGCACTAACAGTGATATGTTTGATATCCTAGCGAATCGGCGACTGGCCAAAATCATTGCTTGAGATACAGCCTCAGAAGGAAGAGAGCTGCCTCTCAGTGATGGAATGAGTGCGAACCAGATAAAGTAAGAGCCACCGACGAATACGATTGCGCTGAATATGTGCACATAGAGCGAAACGAGCTGGAGCCAGTACATTCGACCTCGTGCTGAGTGCCTGAATATTTAGCTTTTGAGTTGGCGTTACATCTCAATTCTCAATTCAATAACAAAGCAGTTCTTATGTCACTCTCGCAAGCAGCTGGAAATCGATCAAAATTGTTTGACTTGCACGTACACATCCCCGACGACCAGATGTACTCCATCATGGGAAATCACATAGTTGAAGCGTCTGCCGCGTATTTTCGGGCAAAGGTTGTCAAGCAGACCCTGCCCCAAGTTGAGGATGAACTTCGTGTCGCTGGGGTGACTGGTTATGCTTTGCTCCCTGTACCTAGGTCGGGTTTCGACGCAAACAGAGCTAATGAAATCAGTGCGAAATACATTGCGCAAAGCGAAATGGCAGTGGGTTTCGCAGCAGTCAACCCAGACAGGGACCCATCTGCGACTATGAGGAAAGCTCTTGACGATCAACTCGAGGGGCTGAAGATACACCCTACGCTTCAGGAGTGCTATTCCTCAGACAAAAGGCTGCATCCAGTCTACGAGTTGCTCAGCGACAGCAGAGGCGTGGTTGTAGTGCACACGGGAACCTCTGGAATCGGAGGTGGGCTCAAAGGCGGTGGTGGCATGAAAATAGAGTACTCACGGCCAATCTATATCGACGAAGTGGCAGCTAAATTTCCGGAGGTCAAATTTGTCATGGCCCACTTCGGCTGGCCCTGGACTGAAGAGGCCATCGCCATCTCATTACAAAAGGCGAACGTCTATCTTGACCTTTCTGGTTGGAGTCCCAAATACATACCGCAAGAGCTATGGAAGTACGCAAATTCGCTCTTGCAGGACAAGATCCTCTTCGGCAGCGACTATCCTTTTGTCAACCCGTTACGCTGGAAGTCGGAGTTCGACATGATAGAACTGAAGCCCGAAGTCAAGGAAAAAATACTGTATAAGAACGCGGCGAGGCTCTTTGACCTGGCCTGATGAGTGGCGTTGAGCAATCGAGGCCTGGCGGTATGTATGAGTCTATGAGGCCATGGTTGCGCACTCCCGCAATAGGCCAATGTAGGCGGAAAGCCACTCGTTCGTCACCCTAAATTGCGAGCCAGCGCTGAATGTCTGGCTTGCATTGGCGTCATGGAAGGGCAGAGTGATTGTTCATGTCGACATGAACGCTTTTTACCCTTCTTGCGAACAGTTGGTAAATCCAGACCTCCTGGGAAAACCGGTAATAGTCGTGATGACCCCTGAGGAGGGGGGAAAAATCACGCGGGGTGCGGTTGCCTCTTGCTCATACGAGGCCAGACAGTTTGGCGTCAGGTCCGGAATGTCATATTCGCGTGCGCTTCAGCTCTGCCCGCATGGAATCTATAAAAGAACAAACTTCGAGTTATACGAAAGGATTTCATCAGAAGTGATGAATACGCTCGCAGCGTACGCTGACATTCTCGAACAGGCGAGCATCGACGAAGCATATCTAGATTCTACCAAGAAAGCTGAGGGGTTTGAATCAATGGAGGACCTGGGTAAGTCGATCAAAGCCGCCGTAAAGAATAAGGTGGGACTTGTGTCCAGTGTCGGAATCGCTCCGACCAAAGCCAGTGCGAAGATGGCTTCGGATGCGAAGAAGCCGGACGGTCTTACCGTATGGGCCCCGGATAAACTTGTAAGCATACTTGCTGCTTTGGAAGTAAGCCGTGTTGCCGGGATTGGACCCAAGACTCAGAAAGCGCTTTCGGAGATGCACATCACCACTCTAGGAGAGCTCGCAGCAACATCGGTGTTCAAGCTGGTTGACCGGTTCGGCAAGACTGGGCTTTGGATGTGGAAAGTGGCAAACGGCGAAGATGATGAGAGAGTTACCGGAAACAGTGAGTACAAATCTATAAGCACCGAACATACTCTTGACCAGGAAACGCAGGATGCAAGAATTATCAAGTCCGCCATTTCAAAGATGGTACCAGAACTCTATCTCAGACTTGGGGAACTGGGGCTCTCTTACAGGACCGTAGGAATAAAGGTGGTTTATAGCGATTTCAAAGTAGTGACGCGTGACACTTCGTTCAATAATCCTAAAATCGACCACGAGTCTATCGTTTCGGGAGTTGACGCTTTACTCGACAGAATCGACTATCACCTGCCGATTCGAAAAGTTGGACTGCGCCTTTCTTCCCTCTCAGAGAGGGGACCTCGCCAGACCCGCATTGAAGACTGGCTCTAGGGTTGCCGAATGTAATGTGAAAACTCGCAATATAATTGGAGCGGGTCACACAGCAATTATTGAAGTTGCAAAGAAGTGCTGCAGGCACATGTACTACTCTGGGGGATCCCTTATGCCCTGACCCGTGATCTCAAAAACTGCTTCACCGGGCTCAAGGTAAGAGCTGTCCACCAGCCTCGCAATCCTCTTTTGACCTTTGCTCTTTCGAAGATATATTCTGTTATTGGGAGCGTGGCCGAGCACGTTCCCTCCTACCGCCCTTGTTGGGTCGCCATAAAACATATCGGGCGTAGCCATCACCTGATTTGTGACCACAACCGCTAGATTGTAAATTTCGGCCAGCCTTATCAGACTGTGCAGATGAATGTTGAGTTTCTGCTGGCGTGGGGCCAAGTTCTCCCTACCGGGATATTCTGACCTGAAGAAGCTCGTAACGCTATCTATGACAACCAACTTGACGTTGTGCTCCTGAATAAAATCCTTGGCCCCTTCAAGTATTGCTATCTGGTGGTCACTATTCAGAGCGCGGATCCAGAATACATTCTGGAGCGCTTTTTCAGGGTCAAGCGAGGACGCTTCAGCGATTCCTCTTACTCTCGCGGGAACAAAGGTACCTTCAGTGTCTACATAAAAGCTGGTGCCCTCAAGCCCACCCTTCTCTACGGGCAGTTGAGCGTTTACTGAAAGCTGGAACGCTATCTGCGTTTTTCCTGCGCCATACTCGCCGAAAAACTCGGTTGCCGACTTGGTCTCTACTCCTCCTCCGAGTAGCTTGTCCAGATTCTTACTACCTGTCGTAATTCTCTTTATATCCTTCATTTCCTGTTCGAGCTCGTAGGCGGTCTTGATTGTGAACTTGAGCTCGGCTCTCGCCGAGTTTATGATTTTCTGCGACAGTGTCTGCGGAAGCCCCGTAATACCGGCTAGTTCGGTTGCATTGGCAACAGCTATCGATTCATAGGTCTTGTAACCATGTTCAACGAGCTTAGCGGCTGTCGCAGACCCCACCCCGGGAAGTTCGGTGAGTTTTTCCTCGAGGGAGCTGTTACCGGAGATAGCGTCTTCCTCATCGTGGAGCTCGGGCTCCGCACCATTTGACTCTTCAACCTTCTCTCTTCTCGGCATGAACTTATCGCATCTACCAGCTTGTGCGGCTATGCTTACCTGCTGCGGGCTATTTAACGGCTTTTAGTGTACGGTGCGCACGGCTCCTGGGCCAACAAGCACGTGAATACCTGCCTCTTTCACCTGACGGCGTCTCCCGCTAGAATCGGTATTCTCCGGGGGGCAAGGAGCGCCAGTCAGATGCAAAGCCCCTCCCGTCAATTTCGAGCGACGAAAAGCGAGATAGCCCCGGCCGGATTCGGACCGGCGTCAGAGGATCCAGAGTCCCCTATCCTTGGCCACTAGACGACGGGGCTTCATGAATACTAACCTTGTTTTGTTTTAAGTTTTGCTCACTACGGCGATGCGCACTAGACCGACCGAGCCATAAAAGCGACAAGGGAGGAGACGGACGCTCTTGCCTGTAGACAAGGATTCCGTGTTATTGTCCTGTGGGCTTCCGCCCAGGAATTCTCAGATATTTCTTATCAAACTAAAGACGTCTGCAATCATTCTCATTGTCGATACTTTACCCTTTATTGACTTTCTTGCCAGTCCTAACAAATGGTTCTTCTTCCTGCCATCTACAAAGTAAGCGTCGTGGAGAAAGCCATTCATGATCTCAGGATAGACAGAATAAAGGCGAGTGTTTCTAAAGAATTTGGGATAACCTTTGTAGCTTAGAAGGTCAGTGAGTACAAAGCTTTGCTTTAGTCTCGTCAGGTAATTTGACATGAAGGCAGACGAGGTGTTTTTGGCTTTTACAGCTTCAGCCGCAAGCTCTCCTGCGACTGAACCGGAGCCTACCGCAAAATCCATCCCCCGAAGGTTGAAGCCCGTGTTGAGTACCATTGCCGCAGCAGAACCTGCAGCAAGATATCCTCCCGCGTAAAGAGGCGGCATGCTCTCGAACCCTCCTTCAGCGACTAGGCACGTGCTATACTCCTCAACTGTCCCTCCTTCTACGAGACCAGAAATCAGGGGGTGCGATTTGAATAGTTCAATTGCCTCCGAAATCTCAACCCCCTTCAATACTGCACCCTCCATATTCAATATGAGACCTAAAGAAAGACTATCACTATTCGTATAGAGGAATCCTCCTCCCTCTACTCCCTTTGGTAGGCCGAGAAAGGTATACTCAACCCCCGAACGACCAGAAAGCCTGAATCGCCGGGAGATTTCCTCCTCAGAGAGCCTTATCACTTCTTTAATACCGATTCCAACGGTTTTTCCCTGCCACTCATCGTGCAAGCCAATATCCCTTGAGAGCAGCGAGTTGAATCCATCGCACTGTATTACCACCTTAGAACGAAATTCATCTCCGCTGGACAGTACACCGGAAATCTTGCCTTGCGAACGGATGAGCCCGTCAACCCTAACACCCAGGGCCACAGTAGCTCCCGCGGACTCTGCTTTGGAGACGAGCCAAGGGTCGAGCTTAGACCTGAGGACCGAAGCACAGTTGTAGGGAGATCGAGACATTCCGGGATCAAAGAAGTCCACGCATGTGCTTCTTTGCTCATCCAGCAACCCGAGAACGTAACGATCTATAAACCTCTCAACTGGACTCTCCTGCGATCCGAAGTCGGGAAAATACCTGTTCATCACGTGAGTGTAAAGCAATCCACCGGAAACTGTCTTCGTTCCCGGCTTCTGACCACGTTCCAAAAGTAATACACCCACTCCCGCCTTGGCCGCCGCGAAGGCAGCCGCGGCTCCCGCGGGGCCCGCACCCACAACTATTACATCAAATTCCTCCAACTTGGTCAGGCTATGCTTTGAAAACTCCTTTTAATGGTTTTCATGACATCCTGACGTTCTATCCCCTTCTACAAAATGCGGTCTCCATAGAGTGGTCGGCACAAACATCATGCAAGAGTCTTGGTCACTGGCGCAGCTTGGCCAAGTGGTCGATATCGCGCTACTTAACCACGTGCGTGGCCCATGATACGAATTGACCATTTTGTGCCGAGTGGCTACCCGAATACTCGCCCCTTGAATCCGCATACGTGCTCCAAATCAATGGACAGAAGAGCTAAGCGAAAAAGAAGCTCGATCACGTCACTCCCTACTTCGGCCTTCTCTTCTCGACTTGAGTCCTATGACGGAGTGCGTAAAGCAGAGACGTGGATGATTACGTGGCTAACTGGCGGTCGAGAATGAAACACTAGGGCTGTGTCCGGGGGAAGTCCCCCGGCCGCGCGAGCGGCTCGACCATGCATTTGAAATTGTTCAACAAACCAGTGCGGATTGGCCGAGCTCAGGGAAGTTCCTGTAAAAGGTATTCACGCGGAGAGATTGCGCCTTGCTTTCTGGCTGACGCAAGTTTTCGGTTAAAGCAGCATGACCGTTCTCCCTCATCGGTTACGAGTAAAAGGTTGATTCGCCGCTCCACAAGGAACAAAGCGCTCGATTACGACTTCCAAGTAAAAATGGAAGCTGTTGCCATAGTTGGCCCCCAAAGCAGGCTGGGCCGCTCCAAAACCCCATTGGAACTGCCCTGAAAGTGCCTTGCGTACCCTTTAGAAGCCTCAGGGCGAAAGTAGCAGCTCAACATCTGTAAGGTTTGGGAGATTTTCCCGAATCACAGGGTTTTTTAGTGGGCAAATGTGGGAAAGTTGAGGAAACGTGGTAGAAGAACCGTCTGGGGCCAATCACACGAATCCACCGGGAAAAGCTACATTTCCTGCTCCGCAGGTATCATTAAACGAACTTGCATCGGCCAGGTACCTGGGAACTCATTCAGATATCCCAGTAAAGGAATCCTACGACCAGTTTGACCTGTCCACATCTGACCTCGCAAACAGATTGGGTGAGCCAGGAAAGCCTCCATTCACCCGGGGCATACATCCTGCCATGTATCGCGCAAGGATGTGGACGTTACGACAGTTTTCAGGATTCGGCACTCCGGAAATGACTAATGCAAGGTTCAGATACCTTCTCTCACAGGGCGAAACTGGTCTTAGCGTCGCCTTCGACATGCCCACACTGATGGGCTATGATCCAGACGACGAGATGGCGCTCGGGGAAGTGGGCCGTGAGGGCGTGAGCGTTTCATCACTGCTTGACATGGAGGAGCTTTTCAAGGGAATAGAGCTAGGCAGGATTTCTGTTTCGATGACAATCAACGGCCCTGCAATTGTATTGCTCGCCCTCTATATCGCAGCTGCGGAGAGACAAGGAGTCCCCGAAGCGGCTCTCAGTGGGACTTTACAGAATGACATATTGAAGGAGTATATTGCGCAGAAAGAATACATCTTCCCCCCGGAGCCGAGTATTAAACTCGTCATCGATACTTTCGAGTATTGCGCAGCGAAAATGCCAAAATACAACTTCATCAGCGTCAGCGGCTACCATATCCGGGAAGCCGGAGCCAACGCTGTACAGGAACTCGCATTCACTCTGGCAGACGGGATCACTTACGTCGAAGCTGCGCTAAAGAGGGGCCTGCCCATCGATTCATTTGCGCCCAGAATGTCGTTTTTCTTTGACTCGCACATCGACTTCTTCGAAGAAATCGCAAAGTTTCGCGCGGCGCGAAGAATGTGGTACGGGCTAATGAAAACCAGATTTCAAGCCAAAGACCCTAGGTCCATGAAGCTTCGATTCCATACGCAGACAGCTGGCGTTTCTCTCACTGCTCAACAGCCCCAGAACAATGCAGTAAGGGTGGCCTATGAAGCCCTTGCGGCTGTTCTCGGCGGCACACAGAGCCTCCACACGAACGCGATGGATGAGGCGCTGGCACTCCCTACCGAGGAAGCCGCAAAAGTTGCGGTCAGGACGCAACAAATCCTGGCGCTAGAGACCAACGTGGCCAATACTGCTGATCCACTTGGTGGCTCATATTTCGTAGAGAAGCTGACTGATGAGATAGAAGCTAGAGCATGGGCGTTGATTAACGAGATTGACGAACGCGGGGGGGTTGTGAAATGCATCAAGAATGGCTTTTTCCAGAGACAGATTTCTGACTCCGCATACGCCTTCCAGAAGTCGCTCGAAGAAAAGAGGAGGTTCCAAGTGGGAGTGAATTGTTTCCGCGACTCTGAACCCACCCCAATACCTATCCTTAAGATAGATCCGGAAATAGAGAAGAAACAGGTTGCGAGAGTAAAGAAGCTAAGGTCTGAAAGGGACGGCGACTTGGTCGCTGAGAAGCTCAAGCAGCTGGAGGCTGC
>JAKAWJ010000047.1 GCA_021817005.1 archaeon
CTGTCATCGCTCTCCCAGAATTGTATCAGGTCATTCGCGGATATGTCGGCTTTGTTACCTACAGAGACAAATGCGGAAAGTCCCAGTCCGAGCGAGTTTACGTAGTCAATTACGGCGATTCCAAGCGCACCCGATTGAGTCAAGAAGCCGAGATTGCCTTCTCTCGGCTTCTGCGGCGAAAACTGAGCATTGAGCCTTACCGCGGGGTCTGTGTTTGCAATCCCCATACAGTTCGGACCGATGAGCCGCATTCCTGAATCTTTGCAAACCCTGCTCAGCTCTTTCTGGAGTTCGGCTCCCTCCTCGCCGACTTCCGAGAAACCAGAGGTTATAACGACAAGACCTTTCACTCCCTTCTGTGCACACTCCTTCGCAACCCCCACTACGTATCTTGCGGGAACCGCAATGAGTGCCAGGTCAACGGCCTCAGGACAGTCAAGCACGGAGTGGTAGGCCTGCACGGATTGAACTATGTCCGCGTTGATGTTGACAGGGTAGACTGTGCCGCTAAAACCAGCTTCCAGGATGTTGCGAAATAGCGCACCTCCAATGGAGTCAGGGTCTCTCGAGGCGCCTATGACCGCAATACACTTCGGCCTGAAGAATGTCTCAAGCGCTGCAGTTGAGGCGAGGGCTTCACGCCTTTCGAATGCATCTAGGGCGTCTGGGGACATTGAGGTCGGGAATGTTGCCCTGACGAGACCTGGCTCTACTTTCAGGTCGGCTTTGAATCCGAGGTTTCGAAGAACGTCAAGCATTCTGGTGTTTTCTGAAGATACAATCGCTTCGAAGACCGTCACGCCGGACCCAGCGCCAGCTTCAGCTAGCTGGCCCATCAGAAGCGTTCCGAGGCCTCTTCCCTGAAAAGAATCAGACACGACCAAGGCCACCTCGGCTCTCTCTGCGGAAATTAGGTAATACGCTGCATGACCCACGACCTTTCCCTCTCTCAGCGCAAGGAGAACGAACCTGTCCGATGCAGGCAACAGCCTTTCGATAATTTCTTGATTACTCATCTGCGCTCCTGCGAATCTGTAAACGAGCGACTCACGCGAGAGGCTAGCTAGAAAGTCCACGAGAAGAGATCGATCTTCTGGGGTGGCCAGTCGAATGTTTACTAGGGAGCCATCTTTGAGCACTGCGTCTGAATTGAATTCAATTGCCAATTTGTTTTCCATTTAACAATCACAGTTTGGATGTCGGTGCCCCTTTCCCGCCAAGTGGTTACACGTTCTGCATCTCAGAAGGGTTCGGCTGGCACAGACGTACTTTCGGAGCAACCAACTCTTTTTCTCGCTGTCTCGGGTTGACTTAACTCTTACTGAGCTGACCTCGACAATCTATCGCTATGGACCGGGGAACACGCACGTGCTTTTGCTGTATGAGGATGTCAACGAAAGGCTGATGTGAGGTCAGAGCGAGAATTCGATAAACTTTGAGTATTTCTTCTCAACCATCTATGCCTCGCCTTAATTGCTAAACTTTGCAGCGTTCAGCGTCTCCGTACTTGTGTGGGCTTATATACCCAATTCTCGCACGGGTGAACAAGGTGCCAATGCTTGAGAAGCTTCCTATCCGTCTCCGACTTGGGACGCCCGGAGATAGAAGGAGTTCTCGCAAGAGCAGAGTCGTTCAGAACTTCGATTAAGGAGGGTAATTTCCCTCCTTTACTGAGGGAGAAGGTGGTCGGACTGCTCTTCGAGAAGCCCTCGACCAGAACCAGGACAAGTTTTGAAGTGGCGACGCTCAGGTTGGGCGGTCGTCCGCTTTATTTGGCAGCAAACGAACTGCAACTAAGTAGAGGAGAACCCGTAAAAGATACGGCAAGAGTGCTGGGCCGTTACCTCGACATCATCGTAGCAAGAGTCAACTCTCATGACACGCTCGACGAACTATCTAGGTATTCGGGGGTTTCAATTGTAAACGCCTTGAGCAATCTTGAACACCCCACGCAGATCGTCTCAGACCTGCTTACGCTAAGGCAAGTCAAGGGGACCCTGCGGGGACTGAATATTACCTACATCGGCGACGGAAACAACGTGTGCAACTCGTTGCTTCTCGGTGCTTCGATTGTTGGTATGAATATCAAGGTGGCCTGCCCGGAAGGGTACGAACCAAACGATGCGATACTCGAGCGAGCGAAGTCGTTGTCCAGAATCAATGGTAGCGAAGTAGAGGTGGTGCATGACCCGATAAGAGGCGCAGCCGAGGCTGACGCGCTCTACACGGACGTGTGGATCAGCATGGGTCAGGAAGCGGAAACTGAGAGACGGATGAAATCCTTCCAGGGTTATCAGATAAATTCCGCACTCCTCAGGGTTGCCAAAAAGGATGTCACAGTTATGCATTGTCTGCCAGCTCATCGCGGACTAGAGATTACGGATGAAGTTCTGGAAGGAGAGCATTCGGTCGTTTGGCAGCAGGCAGAAAACAAGCTGTACGGCGCGGCCGCTGTTCTCGAATGGATAGCGGGGAGGAGCAATGGTAGTGAGCGCTGATGGACTCAGGCGTAACCGCTGAGTGGGATACGCTCAGGGAGGTAGTGATTCACCGGCCCGGAATCGAGATGTTTTTCGGGCTACTTGAACCATTCGCCTTTCTTTACGAAAGAGCGTTCAGTATGGATGAAGCAGTATATGAACACTCGGAGCTTGAACACGCCCTCGGGACAACCGGTGCAAGAGTCCACAGACTGAAGAGACTAGCTGTCCACCTTGCAAAAGAAAATACCGCCATGATCGAGCGAGCGAGAAAATATGTAATGAATGTGGTAAATTTCAGAGGGCCACTGCGAGAGGTCAGGAAGGCGAAGCAAGAGTTCAAGGAAAACATCACTGACCTGGACCCCGAAACAATTTTCAACATAATGCTTCTTAGGCCCAGCGTCATTCTTGAAGAAAAAAAATCCTTGAACGCGATATTTCCTCGCGTGACCCTGAACGTTCCACTAGCCAATCTATATTTCATGCGGGACCAGCAGGCAGTTTCAGATTTGGGAGTAATAGTGGGTAGAATGTCCAAGCCCCAGCGTGTGATGGAACCGTTCATAACGTCGACCGTTCTTGAAATTTCTGGCGCAAAAATCGCCTATAGAGTCCGACCTCCTGGTAGATTCGAGGGAGGGGATTTTATTCCTGCGGGAGAGTTCGCGATGCTAGGCATTGGAGACAGGACAAACAGAAGCGCGGTGAATCAGATACTTGAAAATGGCGTAAACTTCGACGAAGTTGCTGTAGTTCATCAACCGTCTCATCCGTTGATTCCGGGCGACGAGCGTGACCCGATGATTGACATGCATCTCGATACGTATCTTAACCTCGCCGGAAATGGCATTGCGGTAGGTTGCCTTCCACTGCTTAAGCGAGCTTCGGTAGAAGTATTCAGAAGAATGTCTCAGGGGAGGTACACTAAGAAGATGGGGCGGCAAAACCTCTATGATTACCTTTTAGCCCGAAAGTTCTCAGTCGTACCAGTTACCACTCTTGAGCAAATGAGTTATGCTTCTAACTTTCTCTGTACGAAAGACAGGCAGATACTGGCCGTCGAAGTCGACAAAGTTGTGGGTAAAGTAATAAACAGACTCGAGCACAAGGCAAGCCGCAACCGGCACCGCTACGCAAGGCTTCTGCAGGAGGTAAAGCAGGAGTATTTGCAACTCCGGGGAACTGGCCAGTTCTTCCCACATAAAAAGGAATTTCTTGAGCTGGGGGTTGAGTCGACAGCAATTCAGCTCCAAGAAATAACCGGGGGTTATGGCGGGGCTCACTGCATGACGTGCGTGCTCAGTAGACGCACTTGATTGAGGGTAGCTGCAATTGAAGGTGCTCGTATCGCTTGGCGGGAACGCAATACTCAGGCGTGGCGAGAAAGGAACTGCCGATGAGCAGGCCGCGAACGTTAGGAGCACTTCGAAGCAACTCGTCAGGCTGGTTCAGGTAGGAGCGAAGCTCGCGATTACTCACGGGAACGGGCCGCAAGTGGGAAATATTTTGCTTCAAAACGAGCTGGCAAAAGCAGAACTTCCCGCAATGCCGCTGGACATATGCGGGGCCGAGAGTCAGGGCATGATAGGCTATTTGCTGGAAGTGGGACTGGAAAGCGAACTCAAGAGGGCAGGGCTGGATGCCCCTATCTCGGCAATTGTGACCAGAGTGGCTGTCGACCCCCTCGACGAGGCTTTCAGACACCCGACCAAACCCGTCGGTCCTTTCTATAGCGAAACGGAAGCCGCAAGGCTCCGGGGGGAACGAGGTTGGCAGATCACAAGCGACAGTGGCAGAGGCTACAGGCGGGTAGTCCCGTCCCCAAAGCCTCTGGATATACTTGAGAAGAAGGTGATCCGGAGCCTCTATGACGCTGGGACTATAGTTGTAAGCGCGGGCGGAGGTGGAGTCCCTGTCGTCGTAAATGAGAACGGCGAGATTTCTGGTGTTGAGGCTGTGCTCGACAAGGATCGAACGGCCGCACTGCTTGCCAATGTTTTGGGTGTTGAAACACTACTTATCCTCACCGATGTGGAAAGAGTATACCTAAATTACGGGACCCCTGAAGAACGGCCTCTGGACAGGCTGAGTGTAGAGGAATGCAGAAGGTACCTAGATGAAGGGCAATTTCCGAGCGGGAGCATGGGTCCGAAAATAGAGGGCGCAGTCAGCTTTTTGGAAGGAGGGGGAGTTCGTGCAATAATCGCTTCTTTGGATAATGCGGAGAGCGCCCTTAGTGGAAAAACTGGGACCTTTATTGAGAGGTAATCAGATTACGGGTGCGAGCAGATCGTTTGCGTTTGTAACCACGGAACTGTTCCGACTTTGAAGGCTTATCATAATTGACTGAAAATTTCCTTCCGGAAGGAAATAATTCAATGGCTTTGACTAGGCGTGAAAATATTTCTGGATTCTACTTTTTGTTTGTGACACCACTGGAGGCAGTGTTCGCGATATCATCGACCAAACTGAGCGGCGTTCTGAAGGGCCAGCCGTCAAACCCAAAGGATGGAAAGTTCCAAGTGCGGGCACTCTGTTCAAGTCTACATGGCAGAGGCTGTTTCAGTGTGGCCGGCGTGAAGGAAATTGAGTAGCCCTCGGGAAAACCAGCTCAACACCACAGTATTACGACGTACTGCCAGAGTTCGCACATGGTATAGCATCTTGGATGGTACCTACAATCCGAAGGTTCAACCACTGGCCAGCCTGGATTTGGTGGGCAAATGGCTCGTCGCTACGAGAGCAGTGGTATTCGTAATGACTGTTGATTCTGCAGTTCTAGGTGGAATGCTCTCCCTTCTAATTTCAGGGTACAGGTCTGACTTTCTCCCTCTTTTCGTGGCCACCTCGGTAGGGCTAGTCCTTGCACACGCTTCGAGCAACCTCTTTAATGACTACTGGGACTCGAAACATGGCATTGACAACTCTATAGATTACTTCAGGCCTGCCTATCTGCCTCATCCTTCCCTCTCAGGGATGATGAGTCAACGTTCTCTTTTTTTGGTTGCTCTTGTACATCTAATAGCAGCATTAGTTGTTGGTTTCGCGCTCACCTTAGTAAGGGGACCTGGAGTTCTATTACTTGCGGGTGTAGGGGCAGCCCTTCTCTTGCTTTATGCAGGCGGTCCTTTCTCTTTCAAAAAACTTGGGTTGGGAGAGATTTCGGTCGTGCTGGTATGGGGACCGCTAATGGTAGGGGGCACATATTACGTACTTAATGGAACTCTGCCGGAGGCGGTGATTCTCGCCTCTCTTCCCTACGCCCTTTCGGTGTCGACTGTTCTAATGGGGAAACATATTGACAAACTCAATCAGGACAAAAATCTTGGCGTGCACACTCTGCCCGTCATATTCGGAGAATCACTCAGCCGTTCTCTAGTAAAAGCACTGATCTTCGGAGCCTACCTGCTGCTTGCCGTGCTTGTAGTTTTTCGTATGCTTCCAATTTGGTCACTTGTCACGTTCTTCGCTCTGCCAAGGGCGAGGGCGGTATTTCATGTTCTGAACAATCCCAAACCAACCGAGCCTCCGCGAGGTTACGCAATGTGGCCGATATGGTTTCTCGGGTACGTCTTCTGGCACAACAGACGGTTCGGTATGCTCTATTTTGGTGGACTTGCTCTCGCTCTTGTGCTCTCATTCGCCGGCATATCTTGGGCTGCTCTCTGAAAACGCTTGGTTAGGCTCGGAAATACACTAACGGTGGCTCTGCTTCTATCGTTGAGTTGCAAAACCCTTGAACCCAATGCCTGTCTATGATTTATCGAGTGCTGAATTCAAGGCAACCACCGGCTGCTGCAGCGTTTCTTCCCCGAAGGGCGCGTCGCCGATCCTTGTTTTCGAGTCGCGGAGTAAAGAGTGGTCAATTTTCCAAAATCGCTTTACTAGGGAATTTACAGTCTCATGACACTTATCGCCCACGCACCAGTTTGAAATTTGTACTTCCTACGAAAACGGATTATAGACTAGTTGTCAAAAAATAATTCCGAATCCAGCACTGATTAGCCGCCCCCCCAACGGATATTCTTCTTAGAACATGTTGACATAACTGACGGATTCAAAAGGAAGAACGCAAAGACGGTTGCGAACCAGAAGAAGCTTGATAAAAAAATCGACGAGTGGCTTGCGTCGATCCAGACGAAGTGACAAGGGTCGAATACCGTAGAAGTATTTTTGCTTTCGCTTCGTCTCCGGCTCAGAGTATCAGTCTCCCTGACAAAGAAATAGAATAGTCTGTAACTGCAAGGATCAGTGAAATGAACAAAGCCGGGCTCGAATCCGCGGTAATGCGGCTTTACATCGCCGCCCATGTCCGCAAAAACTGGTTCACACAGGTATACGACGGGGCGATTGGGCACAACGCCCGCAGACTCTCCGCCGGCGCAAGACACGGCTCACGCAACACACCCCATTCTTCCTTCGAGGTTCCCACTGTTTTATGTGGGCTTCGACTACCAGACAACACTTGAAATCATGGAGAAATGGAACACCAGATACAAGCCCCATGGATCCCCGCGAACTCGTGTAAACGTTTCTGATAGTCCGCATGCTCAGCCTGAGCTGCGGGGACATCGGGACCATGTGCTATGCTTCGGTGTTTTACCTAAAGTTTCTGAGGGGGTTCGCGAATCCCGTCGCATGGGGGAAACTCAGAAGGGATGCAAATCGGTTAGCACCAGGGTAGGGCACAGGTACATATTCGAGCGAACCGCTCTGGAGATACTGGTCGAGCCCAGCGGATTTCTGGTCGCCATCACGTTTTCAAGCACTGCATGCCTCCTGTTCGTCACGAGTTATCTCTTGGGTATCAGAAGGGCCTCGACCACCGACCCGGACATGAGAATAGTGGAAATCTGCGAATATGATTTCCAGCGGATAGTAAAGGACTGGTGTGGACTCTGCAGAGTCAAGCAGCACGAGCCTGTCAGTAGTAAAGCCATCCCCCTGAAAAACCTATGAGCGAGATTCCAAAAATCATCCCTCGCATTCGGGGCCGCGCGGGCCTTCCAGCCTACGGACGGATGGCATCCTCTGGTCAAAGCCGATACCAACCTGCCTGGAACTGGGAGGTTGATACGGCAGGATAACGCCTCTGCTCAAGGCGTACTCCAAAAAGGTACTCATGGTCTGCCTTCCAAGGAGGGGTCTTGGGCTCCCCGCAGTCGGCTGCCCGGGGGACGCGCCGATACGGGGAAACGTCCTGAGCCTGCCACTCAGGATGACTCGTTTGATCTCGTGGTCATGGTCAGCGTGGTCCATCATATGAGGAATCTACCTCTCCTGATGCCTGAAGTGCGGAGAGTCATGAAGCCCCCTGGAACCTTTATAGTCAGCAGTACTCAACATCTGGACAAATTCACTGAGCCGTGCATCTCGAACACTCCTAAAGGGGGTTCGACGCCGATTCTCAGGCGGGACGACTGTTCGGGCCGACGCGGGGGATACCTTTCGCCCATTAGCGAGTTTGTTTTGCCCGGATTCAAACTAAACAGGGTCAGAGGCACTGGCTTGTTCGACAACTACTTGGGCATGACGCTCGCAAGATACAAATGGCTGCGCCTGATTGATTGCTTTACTTCCTGGGCCGGACCCTGCAAAACAGACCTATTCCTGAGGTTTCGTCTGGGGAAGTAACCTAAACCTAATTGAGAGGAGATGCCGGGTGACATCGGACTTTTCTGGATGTTGGACGCCATCACCAGTTCGCTGTGCGCCGATTGTGCGGTTGCGGTGAGGAAGCAGGTGTTTCCCCCATGGACTCCGAGTACGCCCCTCTTTATCACCTGCGAACGGGAAAACCCGCACGCTTTAGGGCTGGGTTGAAAGCAAGATTCTTGAATATCGGCTTGAATATCGGTGCACGCGCGTATGTGCCAGTATCCGCCGACGGCGGACCTCGCGGAATTACGACGCTGGGACAAAATTGACTGCGCTTTGGGTGAGTCCTCAGTTGTCCGGGTCGGCCCCGCGGAGGTTCATTTTCTCCAGCAGCGATATGAGTCTGGTATCGGACTGTACTGAATTGGGGAACAGCCGATGGAAAAACAAGAGACCCGGATCTCTTTCGCTGACGGATTGCTCAAACAGTTCAAAGGCCTTCTTGACGTCTCCGAGCGCAAGGTACAGTGTTCCTATGTTGGCACGGGAAAGATAGCCGTTTCTTACCCGGCGGCGCTCTGCTTCTCCAATCATTTCCACGACCTTTTCGGGTTTGCCAGTTGAAACATACGCAAAGGCGAGAATTGAGACGAGAGGGTCCATTAAACCTTCGTTGCCCATCGGGCCAGCCTCCCGTTTCTTTGCCAATTCCTTTTCAAAAAGGTCGAGTTGGTTTTTGACTTCCTGCGTCCTTCCCGTCCTGTTGAATATCATGGCCAAGGTGCTGTGCGACCACGACTCACTCAGTCCCACTTCGCTGCTCATTTCAACCTCGCGAATCGCGTCATCGTGCAGTCCCGCGGAGCTATAGGCATGCGCGAGAGTAATCCGGCCAACCAAGTCAGTAGGATTTAGTTCAACGCATTTCCTCAATGATTGAACGGCCTCTTTAGGTTTTCCCACCACAAAAAGCATTGTGCCATACCACATGTAGGCGCTCGCGCAGCTCGGGTTGAGGGCGAGAGCTTTCTCAAAACTTGTCTCAGCCCTGGGCCAGTCCCATTCCAACTGAAACGCCAGATTCCCGCGGGCCACCCATGCCTCTGAAAGAGTGTTGTCGAGTTCAAGAGCTTTAGAAACGTATTCGGAAGCCCGTGAAGGAGCTTCTGCAGGCGGCACACTTATGCCGCACAGTGCTAGATAGATGTTTGCAAGTTCGCTGTAGGCTAGCGCGAACTCTGGGTCTATTCGTATGGCTTCTTCCAGAAGCTTTATCGCCTTGTCGAAAGCGATACGATCGGCATTGTATCTGGCCATCAGGTATTTTTCATGGGCTTCGGCGCTTGGAATATGGCGGGGCCGGTTCAATCCGTTCTTGCTTTCAAACAGTTTCAGCTTCAGGGACGAGGCCACCCTGTCAGCCACCTCGGTCTGAACATCGAAGATATCTTCCAGCTGCCTGTCGTAGTTCTGGGCCCAAAGATGTCTTTCGCTTGCTGAGTCTATGAGCTGAACCGTTATCCGCGCCCTGTTACCCGCCTTTCTCACGCTGCCCTCCAGGATTGTGCCCGCGCCGAGCTCTGGACCTATCTCCGAAATTCTTTTCACGCTGCCTTTGTAAGCCATTACAGACGTTCTTGCAATAACAGCCAGATCCGCAATCCCCGAAATCGCGGTTATCAGCTCCTCAGTCATACCTTCGGCAAAATATTCGTCGTTCGGGTCAGGGCTCATGTTCCTGAAAGGTAGCACGGCGATCCTGTACCTGTCCATTTCTTGGCTGGGGCCGTTCTTTTCTTCCCATTTCATAACAACCTTGTAAACTTCGAGTGGAGTGTCCACCCCCTTCAGTGTTGGCCTGCCCATCCTTAGCAGCCGGTTTTCCAGCTTGTTCCGGACCTGCGAGTAGACCTGCTCGGATATGCACACTCCGCCAGCTTCCGCCAGTGGCTGTATCCTGGAAGATATGTTAACGGCGTCGCCGAATATGTCCGCTGCCTCGACCACGACATCTCCGACATGGATGCCCACTCTGATTTCGATTCGCTTGCTGAGCGGCAAATCCATGTTCCGTTCATGAAACTTTTCCTGGATCGCCACGGCGCAGCGCACCGCGTTTAGGGCGCTTGCGAATTCGACCAGAAAGGAGTCGCCTATTGTCTTAACCTCTCTTCCCCCGAATTCCTCGAGGGTTTGACGAATAAGGCTGTTGTGTTCGGAAAGCATCCCCAGCGCTTCGTCCTCGTTCCTCTGCGTCAGGGCGGTATAGCCCACTATGTCCGTGAACATCACAGCCGCTAGCCTCCTGCTCTGCGACACCGCTACGACCGGTTTCTGCACGGCCTTAGTCGCTTAAATATTTCGCCATGGCAAGCAGCGTCAGAAGTCCGCAAGCTTTGAATTAATCCAGTCGGCGAATGACCGAGATGTTCCGGATGTCTAGTGTAAACTCTCAGAATTACGGTCGGGTGCACGGAGA
The DNA here is from genome assembly GCA_021817005.1 of archaeon. Classification (GTDB taxonomy): domain Archaea; phylum Thermoproteota; class Thermoprotei_A; order Marsarchaeales; family Marsarchaeaceae; genus JAKAWJ01. The sequence goes on from JAKAWJ010000047.1 coordinate 10,561, forward strand.
GCACTACCAGTAAGGACTGAA
>JAKAWJ010000048.1 GCA_021817005.1 archaeon
AGGTCCCGTTCAATCTCGTTCGCGCGACGCCCTATGCGCGAGGCCACCCCCTCGCTTGAATCTATGAGGCCAGGATTTCTCCTGAAGAGCACCAATAGGTCGCCCTTGACCTCGGAAGATAACAGCCTGCCTACCAGGCTTTGACTGCTTTTTTTCTTTGGCGTGTTCAGCTTCCCCCCTTCATGTTTGCCAGGTGAGCTTCTATTTCCCTGCACCACGCTTCAAAACTGAACGGCTCTGCCGGATAGTAGGGCAGCCCCGTCTTCCTGCACATATCCTTAACCGCCATGATCTCGATTACGGCAGCGGTTCCACCAAAGAACGCACGCAAATCCTTGTCAAACAGACCGGGGCGGCGAGGGTAGTCCTTGATATGCAGGAAGGGCGAGAGCGCGCCATACACAACACTCCCGAGAGAGAGCTGAATAGTCTCAGTGATAGAGGATTCGAGCAGCTTGGCCATCGCCGAGGACTTCTCTCTCTTCCCTGTCACCTGGGTCACAGAAGACTATACCACCTGTGGTAACAACTTGCACTCGTATTTATGTAAATCTCGCGATGTCCTCCGACGGCTAAGGCTCGTGGGCTTCCTGCTCGAGCGACACAGCCTGGCCCGCTCCAAAGATGGGTAGAAACGGTAAACGCACGCACGTTTCACAGATGCCCACATGAGTAATATGCTCGAATATTAAGCAGCTCGCTTTCATCCCACCCCTGAAGGGTCCGGGTTTTCCCGCTCGCACTGATAAACGCCCTGGAAGGACGAGCTAAGGATCAAAAAAAGGAGAAAGTAAAAAAAAGGGTTGTTGCGCCTATTCTGCATTTCGCTGACTCAGTTATCCAGCCCTATTGAGAGGCTCGAGGCGGAGAGAGGACACATGAGCAAGCTGTTGCTTATGGAGCAGCCAAGCTGGAGTTCCGCACCTGCCGAAGCGATCACGTGGACTTCGAAAGACTGTCCTGACGAGGTATTGGGGATGAGCACATGCCCTGATGCGCCCGTAGAGATGATGCCGCTGAATGTGAGCACATAGCACTGGCCGGGTGTAATATTCAGTCCTCCTCCTTCACCATTGTTCTCGGCGTTATCGCCTTGCTCGCCACCGTAGACAAGCCGGAGCTGAGCGGTGACGCATCCTGATGCACGAGTGCCTGAAGTGGAGCTTGAAGAACTGCTGGTAGAGCTGGAAGAGCCTGCCGCCGAGGTCATAGCGGAAGCGGTTATGGAAGTTGAACCGGAGCTTGACTCTACGACCGCTGGCACAAACACAACCTCGTCAGGGTGTTCACACTGACCGCCATCTCCCATTCCCTGCTGCGAACTTTCGCCTTCGCCATTTCCGCTCGGGCAGCCAGCTCCGGCTACCGTAAAGCTTCCGTGGAGCCCTATAGCTACCAGTACTACAGGCGTGTTTCCTGTGTTGTTCACCTGAACGGAAAACGTGGTAGTTTCGCCACTAACCGAGAACGAGGTGATGTTGGCCGAGAGCGAACCTTTTGCGCCCTCCAGCTCGCCCTCCTGATTGCTGGTGATACGGGTCCTCACGCCAATATTGCAGCTGTCGCCGGAGCCGCAGCTTGAAATGATGCCCACAGCAGAAGGAATTAAAGTGTAGCCGTTCGATGTGTTGACTATAACGGGGTTGAGCTCGAGGAGGACGGCAGAACCACTCTGAACCGGCTCCGGATGGGCTATCGTGATCAGCAAATTGGTACCCGAGGCGAGACTGACTTGCGACACCTGGCCATTGATATCGATTTCGGCACTGGACACTGCGAAGGTCACGGAATAAATTGTTGCACCCGTTGGCACATCGGCGGTACCAACGGTCTGGGACACGTTCTCCAGGGCCATGAGGTCCACGGTTGCGCTGCCAGCCGCGGGCGTGAAGGTGGTCTGGGAGACGGAACTCTGTCCCGAAGATGATGAGGATGTGGAAGAAGTTGAGTAAAGCACCGTTATGCTAGTGTAGCTCAGGTTGAGCCACTGCGTTCCAGCCGGCACCTGGGGCGGGTCGGTCAGCTGAATAGCCACGGCTGACTGCGTCTGAGGAGGTTGCGCGATATGTCCGAGTGGCAGAGCCACCGAAATGGCAATGACCACCGCGGCAACGGCTGCCGCTAATGCTATGTAGCCTATGCTTTTCTTTCCGACAGACATTTAGGTCGACAATGGATACGCGCGCGCGGTAATAGTGCTAAGCCCTTGAACAAGCAGAACGGGGCTTTTCCAGGAGGTTCAACAGATTTTAATATTTCCTCATACCGGACGGTCCTTCTGTTTCACCCACTCTCCAGGACTAGCAGGCGTACTGGATGTCCGGCCCCTAATCCCTGCGGAACCAGAAGAGCTGCAGCGTTTCAGGCAGTCAGGATTCGCTGGGGCACCCAGGGTTGACCCGCGTATTAGGTGCGGCGGCTCGATCATACGGCCGGCGTCCTGCACCCTCCCGGACAACATCCCCACGCCGACTGAGGGAGTTTTGCAGCTCATCGCTGGCAATTGCTCTACCCACGGCTGAAACCTTTGGGCTTTCCAGTTTCCCAGGCTGCCACTGGCACAGCCGCGGACACGGAGGGTGTCGGGAAGTCCAGAGGTAGCAGCTTACGGGTACCCGTCTGCAGGTATCGGGGGTTGCCTTCTCAATCTGGTCAGGCTCGGGGGGAACACACCAAAAAACCCCTCGCTTCAGAAAGTCTTCTATTGCAAGAGCCAGACTGGCCCTGAGGCGAAACATCTGACTCCGCATTTCTTCCAGCCCTGTGGGAGTGTGAGTACATGACCAGTGACTGGATGAATCGTGCCGTAGCCTATTGGGAATATATAATAGGGAAGACATCAACCGGATTAAATCAAAGAGCATTGTACGCGGAGGGATATCCGCATCCACGGCGCAAAAAACTTGACCGCAGGGCCACGCTCGAATCGTGAATTGGCCCGGGCATCGCGATAGTATTATCACAGTGCGCGCGGGATAACCCGCACCCTTTGGGAGTGAGATGAGGGCAAGCCGATTAAACATGGCTGCATGCGCGCCTGTGCCGTTACCCGTGGACGGAGGGGAACGCACGCGCGTGCAAACTGGTTCCTGCGTAGCCTCCCTAGGAGGAATCGAGTGTGTTCTGTGAGGCAGGAAGCCCGCGCACTCTGGCCGCGGCAGGGCGTCACAACATATCCAGTGCTGCCTGGCCAAGGCGATTTACTTTATATGGCCAGGCGACAAGTGCCCATGGTCGTCATATGCGGAAGAAGATCACAATAAGCGGCAGCCGTGTTCAGGACGTAGGGTACAGGCTATTCCTCCTGAGCCGCGCAAGCCGGCTGGCCGGGTTGAGTGCGAGTAATGTGGGTGAGGATGTGGTCGAGGTATTGGCCGAAGGCGACTCTAGCGAAGTCGATGCGTTCCTGAAATCAGTGGAGGCAGAAAGGCCGCCCGCAGCGCGAGTTTCGTCCATTAAAGTTGAAGATTACGTAGGAAAGGTTACACCGGTCGCGGAATTCAGGGACACGCTCAGCCTGGAACAGCTTGTGAAAATCGCGGAGACTGGCGTTGAGATGAAAGGTGACATCAAGGAGATGAAAGGTGACATCAAGGAGATGAAAGGTGACATCAAGGAGATGAAAGGTGACATCAAGGAGATGCTCTTAAAACAAGACGAAAGCCGGGACGAAATAAGAGGACTCAGGACCGACATGAAGTCGTGGATGGACAACCGTTTTTCACGCCTAGAGTCAGATGTTAAACTGATCAAGGAAAAGATTGGCCTAGCATAATAGAAGTTGCCTGGCCCCGGCAAGTCGCAGACAGAAAGAGCAGACACCCTGAACTGATTTCAGCGACGAGTCGCGAGATTCCCGGCATCCTCGGACCAGGCTTGCTCCTTTGCGAGCGATTTGACGAATTGCACGCTCGACATTCCCCAATTGTGGGGTGCCCATCCACTGCCATTACCGCCGTGCGTGGTTTTTCAAGCTGGCTGGCAATGAGTCCAAGCTGCCCGCATCCGGCTTCTCGAAATTGGAATGCCCTTCAGGAACTTTTCTCAATTATTTGCTGGCAGTAGCTATACAACGCGTCGTAAAGGGGAAACTGGAGCTTGATATTCTCAAAGTCGTCCTTTGCCACCTTCCTGAAGCCTTCTGCTGCGGCCTGAAGGCCAGGTGACTCCTTGGGGGGATTAGGCATTGAAGAGTCAGCCCCGCGGACAATCTTAGCGAGTTCGAGGAGCGCGGGGTCCACGAGCCCGTACTTCTTGATAATGGAGTCGAAGCTTACCCTTTCCTCCCCACCTTCCTTGTAGTGCGTGAGCTCCGCCCCCGGGGCATCGAAAGGAATTGCGTTATCGGCTTTGGCAATTTCCAGCACTCTTTCTTTGGGAACAAACAGGAACTCTGCCTGAGGGTCAACGAATTTCTTTATGAGCCAGGGGCAGGCTATCCTGTCTACTTTGGCCTTCTCTCTGGTTACCCATTTCACAGCGAATCGGCCCTCTGGAAACCCTTGCTCTCTTAAATCTGTCGAGCTGCGACCGCTGCCTTCCGCGCGCCTGACGTAACATCTACGGAACATCCTCGGCGTAATTGTGACTGCGCCAGGGTCCGCGCGCATCTGCGTCTGGGCCGAGCCCTCTATAGCTTGGGCAAGTCAATAATGCAGACCCTCCCTGAGTGGCACGCGGAGCTCTCTCCTGTACGTGGTCGTCGCAAGAAGTAAATACTGGCCCCTGCGTCCACGAACCTGCGATTCGATATTCCATTTAAAAGGAAGCTTGTGGCACAGCCGGCTTTCAGGGTTGGCCTTGAGGCAATCCCAGCCGAACTCGCGAGAGAACTCTCCAAGAAGAAAGTGGGCCTGGTGTCCAACAGAACGGGCGTGAGCTCCACCTTGGTCTACAGCCTCGACTACCTGAGGGAGAGATACTCTGTAAGGGTGGAATCCATGTTTTCTCCTGAGCACGGGTTCTATCTGACAGAGCAAGCTGGCGAGCCAGTTCCTTCCCATTATGACGAGCGGTTTGGAGTAAAAATCTACAGCATATACCAGCACCTTACGAAAGAAAGCCCTCTACCAGTAGGCTTGGCTGAAGGAGCCGGGCGCAAAGGGCCGGAAGAAAAGAGCACGGATTACCCCGTAGACGCGGGCAAGAGCCTTCCTGACGAAGTAGTCTCGGAGCTGGACGCTTTGCTCTTTGACACCCAAGACGTGGGCACCAGGGCATACACCCAGCTCGGGTCCATGGTGAACACAATGGCAAGCTGCGCAAAACATGATATCGACTTCGTGCTCCTTGACAGGCCCAATCCGGTTAACGGCGTCGCAGTCCAGGGTCCAGTTCTTGAGTACGCGCGCCTGAAGTCGTTTGTCGGAGTGTACTCTATTCCACTCCGGCATGGCATGACCATGGGGGAAGTTGCGTCCATGATCAACGCGGAAATTTATCATGGCCGTGTCAGGCTGCGTGTCTGCACCATGGAAAACTGGCCGCGGGAAATGTGGTTTGATGATACGGGCTTCCCCTGGGTAATGCCTTCCCCGAACATGCCCACGCTGGCAACTGCGACTGTCTACACTGGCCAGGTGCTCTTTGAGGCGACAAACATTTCTGAAGGCAGGGGAACCACCAAACCGTTTGAACTTGTGGGCGCACCGTGGATTGACGGCTACTCGCTCGCCCGCGACGTGAACAGCATGAACATCCCTGGCGTAAGAGCGATTGAGGCCAAGTTCGTTCCGACTTTTTCGAAATACAAAGGCGAAAAGTGCAACGGAATCGAGATAGTGGTGCTTGACAGGAACGCCTTCAATGGTTTCGAGTTCAGCGTGCGAGTGCTTGAGACAATACAGCGCAAGTACGATGGAAAATTTCAGCTCAAAACTGACGCGTTTGATAGACTTGCTGGCACGTCAGTCGTTCGCGAGTCCATTACAAATGGCGGTCTCGGCCACCTGTTTGAAAAGGTAAATGAAGAAGACCAAGCCTTCGCAAAGAAGAGACGCGATTTTCTCTTATACAGCTGACTCCGCACCACGCTCTACCCGGGGGGCTGCAGAATGGTCCTGCACAATGTCGACATTGCACCGGCTGAAAGTGAAAAGCGTGAAACATGGCCTAATTCAGAACAAGCTCGTGACAACAAGGAGCACTCCGAGCAGTGCTATTAGCGACGCCACAACCACTCTCAGAATTTCCGCTTTCAGTTTCGTACCAATCTTCACACCCAGAAACCCTCCTATTGCAGTTCCTGCGGCAAGCGCTGCGCCATAGCCAAAGTTCACCTCGTGTACAGAAAGCCGCGCGAGCGTGCCGGTAGCTCCTATCATAATTCCGACAATACGGACTGTCCCCAGGATGGCCACAATTGGGAGCCCTATGAACTGCATAACAGGTACAAGCACGAATCCAGCACCCTGGCCGAAGAAGCCTGCAAGGAATCCTGTGAGAACCAGGAGGATGATGGCCAACCTCGGTTGAGATGGCGAGGGAGAAGATTGTGGTTTGGTACCGGGAACTGCGTTCACACTTCGGAACCTTCCTCTAAGCAGCATCGCCGCCGCGAGACTGGTTACCACAAGCCCGAGGAAGAGCCTGAAGAGCGGCCCTTCTGCCAAGTAGGAAAGGTAAGTTCCTATCACCACGCCAGGCGCGACCTGAGCGCCATATGCGACTCCACTTTTCAGCTCAAGCCGTCCAGCCCTTACGAACCCTGCTACTGCGACAGCGCTTCCAACAGTTAGCGCAAGGAATGATGTGCCTATGGCTTCTCCCGGGCTGAAGTTGAAGGCAAGTACGAGTATCGGAATCATCACCACGTTGTTGCCCCCACCTGAAACTGTTGAAAGCAGCATGCTCGCGCTTCCGATCGCAACCAGCGCAAAGATAGTGACTAGAAGCAAGAGTTTAGGGCACTCCGGAACAGCCGATTTTCCGGGCGCGGTGTATTAAGCTCGTGCCAGAATCCGGGTCTCAGATTCCCTTTGCTCGATACCAGGATGCTTCTCTGGTGCATTCCGGTCCACGACCAAACGACCAGTTCTGCAGCCAACAACTCCTTTGGGCAGTCGAGCTCCCGGCCCACGCAGGGTAAATCGGCGCCGACCAAACCGAATGAAACCCAACACACCTTGACTGAAGGATTTGTGCTCTGGTAATTCTGAGTTCTTTTATCCGCCTTCCCGGCTTACCTGAAAACCTACTGGCAGAGGGATTCTACCTGTTAGCCGCTCAATTGCCGAAAGCACTCCCGGGCCGGGGAGACCTTGAGTGTGGGAGACCTAGAGAGAGGCCCACTCACAAAGAGGGTTTGGGAAGCGAGGGCCCATCGGACAAATGGACAAATGGACAAATGTAGAAATGGACAATCTAAAGCTCGGTCAATCGCCTAGAGCCGCGGCTTTTCCGCACTGCCCCCCTTTTTGCGATTCTGAGTCCTCCACCTGTATCTGTACTTGAAAATCCCCACTGCGGCAGCTCCGAACAAGGGAATAGCCGGGATAACGAGCCCCAGAGTCTTGTCCAGTCCTTCTAGCTTTACTGAAAAAATCGAACTGAGCTGCACGTTCAGTCTTGTCGTCACTCCTCCATAGACCGATTCGTCCAAACTGAGATTGTAGTAGCCCGTGGCCTGAAATGTAAGGTTGTACACTCCATAAGGAAGAGAAATGTTGAGCAGACCATTCGCCGAATCCACTTTTGTTCCATTTACATAGACAGCGGCCGTAGAGGGGCTGAGAGTGGCAACAAGTCGCCCGGTTTGGTAGCCGGACACTGAGAAGAAGTAGACTGAGCTGAAGCCACCCCTTAGCCCAAGCGTCAAGTTCGTGCTCTGTGTCGAGTTAACGAGCGTATAGTAGAAGTCAATGTATTCTCCTGTCGTATTTCGGCCGACGTCAACTGGTGCGACTGAATTATACGAGCCGACTCTCAGGTCAGTGCATTCCCCCGCGCTTCCCATGCACAACGCGAGCACGAAAATTGCTTCCCCGCTTCCCACTGGCACAGTGTAGTTCGTCCGACCTGAAACGAATCCCAGAAGCCGGAGACTGAGGCCAAGATTACAACTCATCGCGCTCGCGACGCCCGGACCAGAAACAAGAGTGTAGGAGTTTGATCCCGCACGGTTGCTCCACCAGATCGTATAGTTGCTCGCGCTTTCGAACAGAAACGACCCCGACTGGGACTGTATATCAGGGGCAGCTACAGCGGCAACAAGCACGCCTCCCCTGGAATTCGCGAATTTTAATGTGGCTTCGCCCCCGGGAAGTGACGCAGTCTGAACGTTGCACTCGGGCGACGCCTTGTTCATAGGAATTCCAGGCGCCGCGGCCGCCGAAGAGGCCGGAAGCAGTTCGAGCGGAGTCCCGAGTGCGAGGAGAATCACGAAAAGCAACAAAATGGCAGAACAGATTCGCGCTCGCAGGGAAATCCGGCCGAGCGCGCCGCCCGCGTTTGACCCCGGTAAGCGCATCGAGGGTGTCACCCTTGCCCTCCGATTTTGAGGAAGGCGCTGGACCCGAGAGCACGAATCCTGGGACATAGAACACCTTCTCGGAATCAGGGCGCAGTATTAAGCACGGTTGAACTGGTCTCCCCGCATTCTCGCACGAGTTCCCTATTATTTATTGATAGCTCATCGAGGCGCTCCGCAAAACCCAGACTGCCAGAGGCCCGGCTGGCTCCATAACCTCCAGCGAGGCCACACCGTGCAAGTTGCCGCACTGAGCTGCCGTTTCGATGGTTGCATCAAGATGTATGTCTGTGCACTGATTTCCAGCTTCGGGTCAACCGGGGCTCGCTTAATGAGGCGCATTGCCCAAGCGGGCCAGCACACAAGAGTTGCTGGAATGCGAGAATTCAATAGTGAGCCGCAGATAATCCTGGAAAGTGAGTGTTCGCCTGCAGATGGCTTTCAAGCGCGTTCGAGAAGGTTTCCTGCGAAAAAATGTTCTGTTCCTGTTCTCACTCACCACTTTCGCGTATGCCTTCTCCGCAATCATCCACAGCCCCGGAAACGAGTACAGCGATATAGTCTACATCTTCAATCGACAGACCGCAAGTGGTCATCTGCTCGCCCCGTACACGCAGTCGACTTTCGAGTATCCTGTGCTTACGGGGCTTTTCTTCTATCTTGCCGCAAAGGTGGGACTGTATTTCGGACAAGTCAATTCTCTTGAGCGCTACTATATCGTCACTGCGCTAGCGATGTATCCATTTGCGCTTGGTACTGTCTTCGAGACCGAGAGGCTAGTCCGCAGGCTGACCCAGAAACCCGAACTTCCGCTCATTGGCTTTCTCGTGCTCGCCCCTACTTTCTGGTTCTATTCGGTCTATAACTGGTACATTCTTGGAAGCTATTCGATGATGCTCGCAATCAACAGCTACATAGACGGGAAGGTTCCTCGTTCAGGGATGCTCTTTGGGATATCTGCAGCAACTAGCCTGATTTCCGCCGTGCCGATTGTCGCGCTCCTAATCCTGCCAGGCAAAAGAAGAAAGCTATTGCTTCTCGGCTGCGCGCTCGCCGCCTGGGGAGTCATCAACCTCCCGTTTATCATTCTTTCTTACCACGGCTGGCTCGAGGAATTCCTGTTCCACGTAAACGTAACAATGGAGGATTCCTGGTTGGTTCTGATACCAGCACTGAACTCGAACTTGACCAGTATTTACGCGAAATACCTTTCGCTCGCAGTGATTGCGGGTTCGTTCTTCGCGCTCTACCCTGTAGCAAGGGCGGCTGCTCCGAAGCCAGCTTCCGCTCGGCAGGAATTGAGCCCGGATGAATCTCGGCTGGCGAGTAACCCAGCAGGATTGAAGAGCTTTAGCGCTAGTGCACTTGCAGAATACGCGGGAGGTTTTTCCTGGCTCTCCCTCTCAGCATTCCTGCTGGGTAGCTACATCTTCGCCCCCCAGCTTGTAATCCTGCTCCTCCCGTTATTCGCCGCAGCCTTCGCAGGAGCGGGATTCGTCGAGTACTTCGTGTTTCTCGAGTTCGATATGCTGAACGTGTCAATACTGCTCGAATGGTTTGAGGTCTCTTCCCCGTTACAGCTGCCAGCGGTAACCCAGATTTTTTCCGTGGCTAGGTGTGCACTTCTACTGGGACTGGTTCTGCTTTTCCTCCGGAATAGCGGCTACGGCTTCCGATTGCAAGCTCGCCCCCCCCCCGCATCCGAAATATCGCACTAACGCGGGCCGAATGCGAGAGATCTATCTCTCAGGGTTCGCCTATCAGGGTTCGCCTAGTCCGCCTTCCGCGCGCGGGCAAGGAGATCCAAGGAAGCAATGATTAGCCCCGGCCACCCCCCCCCCCAAAAAAAATATT
>JAKAWJ010000049.1 GCA_021817005.1 archaeon
AAGACGAACGAGCTCTACCTGCATCCGGTCACTGCTGTGCTCGTAAAGAGGGCGAGCGAAACAAACTCTTGGTCTTCACAGGCAAAGCATCTCTTGCATCTTGTGTGCCTGCCAATGGAAACCCCGAAAGTACGAACTTCAACGAACGAACGCGAGTCCTTGTCTTACGAGGTCGACGAAACAGAAGAGGAGCTCCCAATCTCGCTTGAAAATTACGTCGATGTTACTGAAGATTTCAGTCACGACCCGTACGACGATTATGTGGCAGCATGGAAGGGGGCGATTGTACTGGAAGCTTGGTGCAACGAGACCCCTGAGTCAGTGATCGAGGAGCGGTTCGGGGTGCAACCGGGAGACCTCTATCAGCTCTACAATACTGCTGCGTGGGTGGCCCGTGGAATCTCATCTCTCCTTCAGACTCTCAGAGTGGACAGAAGAATCAGCCTTGAGTACGGCAAGCTCAGCATCAGAGTAGAATATGGAGTAAAAGAAGACATCATACCGCTACTTTCGCTCAGGGGAATAGGTCGTGTGAGGGGAAGAGTGCTCTATAAGATGGGGTTGAAAAGTCTTGATGATGTCGCTAAGGCGCCGGTAGAGCAGATTGCAGAAATTAGAGGGATAACCACAACAATGGCAGCAAGGATTAAGGAAGAAGCTTCGAGGCTCAGCTCTTCGTCATCGGTGAACCAGAGCCCGTATGGGTAGGCCTGTGTCAGACATATTCTCTTCAAACAGAACGATAACCGCAGTGCCAGGTGTTTCAGTGGGTCACGCGGTGGACCACAAACACGCTACAGGCTCAACGGTAGTTCTGTTTTCTCCAGATGCGGACATGGCGTGCGACCCGCGGGGAGGCTGGCCGGGTACTTTCGACACCCACTCGATAGATGTTGCAAAGCGGTTCACGCGTAAACATGCGTTATTCTTGACTGGAGGAGACGTGTTTGGTCTCGACTGTGCGACCGGCTTACGAAGATTTCTTCTCGAAACTGGAAGGGCGAGCGCGGTAGGTGCGGGGGATTTGCCCGGCATTGTTGGCGCAGATATCTATGATATAAGAGATGCAGGAGTTACGGAAGTTGATTATTCGCTGCTCGGCTATACCGCAGCTAAACTCGCGAGCACGGGGGTCGTTGCTCAGGGTAAGGTGGGAGCTGGGCTGGGCGCTACTGTCGGAAAGTTTGGAAAGGGCCTTCGACCCTCTAATGGCGGCTGTGGCTCGTACGCAATACCCCTCGGGGAGGATGTTGTCGTTGGCGCGCTAGTCGTGACAAACGCGCTCGGAAATGTATACGATAAAAGGAATGGAAAAACGATTGCGGGTGCGAGAGATATGAACGGGGAGATTGTTGAATATATTGATGAATTGTCGAAGAGGGTAGCCGGAAATGAGATTCGCGGAGCCGTGAGCGGAAGAAGCACTACCATAGGGCTCGTTGCCACAAATATCGCCCTCAGCCACGAAGAATTGATCAAGGTCTCCCAGATGGCTCATGATGGGCTCGCGATGTCAGTGCGGCCCGTGCACATGAGTAGAGACGGGGACACAATATTTGCAGCTTCTACTACTGCCAACGAAAGGCCGAAATGGCTGCCCGAAGCTGCTGATGTCGTCGGAAGCCTGGCGGCGGAGTGCGTGGCACAGGCAGTAGTCAACTCTGTGAAATCGCCTGTCTGAGAAGGGCGTTCTTATCACGCTTTGGCGAGTCAGATGCGGGAGCGTCTCCGCTCGCTTTTTGCATACAAGGCTGTGTCAAACCCAGGGCCCAGATGAGTGGCAGCAGCATTCTACCGCCCACGGCCTCATTAAGTGGAAGCTGCGTAGAGAAGAATGCGCCTCTTATCGAATGGTGTGTACTCGAACTCCTCCTCCTGAATGAGTCTTGCTCCCTCGATTTCGAAGTCATGGCTAACAAGCCTGCAATCCTTTCGGATACTCTCTTTGAGATACTGGAACACTTCCGAGTTTCCGCGTGTCGTAAGGTAGAGCGTAATCACATCCGCTCTGGCAGGTCTAATGCACCGAAAGTCGCCGGCTACTAATTCGACGGCTTGAGCGAGTTTCAATCGCCTTAGCTTTGCTCTAGCCAGGCGTACAAGCCGTGCGCTCCTGTCCACTCCGATTGCACGAGCACCTCTTCTGGCTGCTTCTGCAAGGATCGCTCCGTCTCCGCAGCCGATATCGAGTAGAGTCTCGCCTGGCTCCAGACAAGCAAGGTCGAGCATCCTCTTCGCAACAGGTGCTGGGGTTCGGTCGAATGGCGCAAGGCTCAATCGGAATATCCTTGGAATGCGCGCGCGATGCTCGCGCGGTAGGGTGGGCGGAGCACTCCTGACTCCGTTATTATCCCCGTGATAAGGCGCGGAGGAGTGATATCGAACGCGGGGTTCCATGCCTCTATGGTTGCGAGGGCCGTCCTTTCGCTCCGGAATCCCCTGACTTCGTCGGGCGACCTGAGTTCTATTGGGATCTCACTTCGTTCTAGGTCGAATGTGCTGAGTGGGGCAGCAACATAGAACGGTATGCCGTGCTCTTTTGCGAGTACAGCTATCGCATATGTGCCGATCTTGTTAGCGGTCGACCCGTCGCTCAGGATTCGGTCGGCGCCCACGATGGCAGCATTGACGAGACCTTTCTGCATGAGATACCCCACAGCCGAGTCTACGAGAAGTGTTGCAGGAATCCCGGCATTTGCGAGTTCGAGTGTGGTGAGCCGTGCACCCTGAAGAAGTGGGCGGGTCTCCGTGGCGTAGACATGGATCTTCTTTCCGGAAGCCCAGGCATGCTTGAGGACTCCAAGTGCACTTCCCATGCCACCGGTCGCAAGCTCGCCAGTGTTACAGTGTGTAAGCACGCTGTAGCCATCCATGAGCACTTCCGACCCAAATTTGCTCAGCCTGCTATCCCTTTCAACTTCATCAGCGAGAATTCCGTCGGCCACGGCCAGCGCAGCTTTTGCAATATCTGCCGGTGCGGTGAATGACTCTGTGGCTTTCAGAACTTTATCGACCGCCCAAAAGAGGTTTCGTGCGGTCGGTCTTGTAGACTTGATTAGCTCGCCAGCTCGTAAAAGTTCCGCATGGCAGTCGTTGGAGCCACTAGAAGCGCAGTTTTTCGCGGCAAGTGCCACAGCATAACCCGCGGCAATGCCTATCGCGGGCGCTCCCCGCACTGCGAGTGTCCGGATGGCTTCAGCCACTTCTTCCACTTTCGCGCAATCAATGCGCTTTACAGAAAACGGAAGCTCTCGCTGGTCAAGTATGGACACTTTTCCCTCCTTCCATCTCACGGGGGCGAGGTCGAGCATGCGATAGGCTTTAGGACGGCTCGTAAAAGTGTTTCTGGATAGAGGCTGGCATACAGTTGGAGGACTCGGTAACGCTGGAAGGAGGAGCCCTCGTGATAAATGGGGTCGGTGCGTCCGCGCTGATTGAGGCAGGACTTGGTGAGCCGCTCGGGGCGAATTCCGTGAGGCTCGAAGCTCTGGAGGGAGTGTATGCGCTTCTAAAGGGAAGAATTCTTTCTTCTAACGCACCTGAGCTCATCCGTAGACTCTCCGACTCCCGGCCCGATTTCTGGGCCCTCTACGCCGTATTCTCCGACTTGGCGAACCAGGGAAAGAGGGTGAGTTTTGATTCCGAGGTGGACGCCATTCTACAGAGAGAAGGGGAAAAGCGAAGCTATCTCGTGCTCAGTGTGGACACCCCCATGACACTCGCAGACATAATAGCGCGGGCTTCGAAGTTTGAGGAGGTAGGCTGGACGCCTGTGCTCGCGATTGTAGACGAACACGGTACGCCAATTTATTATTCAGTGAGTTCCCGCCCGCCATCGATAGAGCGCTCCGTGCGAGCGAAGGATGTCGGGGAGGGGAGGCCAAGCAGTTGAACAAGGCAGGCGCCTCGCTGAAAATACTGAGACCAGTGAACTGTGCAATGATGGTTGTTGCGCTTTATGTGGCAGCCGTCGTCGCGGTAAGAGGAGCGATCATACCCACGCAGAAACTCGCTGCCGGCTTTGTGACCGCGTTCACGCTAACCGGTTTTTCAATGGTGGTTAACGACATATATGACCTTGAGGTCGACCGGGTTAACGAACCCGAAAGACCGCTGCCGAGCGGAGCTCTGAGCGTTTCGTTTGCTTGGTATTATTCCATCGTGCTTGCAGGTATTGGTCTTGCGTTCGCGGCGTTCGACGGCCCCCCGGAGCTAGCGCTAGCGGCGCTATCCGTTCTACTCTCCTTTGTGTACTCTTCAAAGCTGAAGACTCATGGATTGGCTGGAAACCTCTCGGTCTCATATAACGTGGCACTCCCCTTCCTCTATGGAGGGATAGTTATCGGTCACCTTAACGCCGTGCTCCCGACACTTTTTGCTCTAGCTCTACTTTCGAATACTGGCAGAGAAATAATCAAAGGTCTCTCGGAGATGCAGGGTGACGCGGTAAGGAATGCAAACACAGTGGCGAGGCGTTACGGCCCTCGTAAGGGAGCGATTGCCGGAGCGGGTTTCGCCCTCGCAGCAGTCGCTCTTAGCCCATTACCTCTTCTATTCGGCGGGTTGTCACCAGTCGGCTACGCCGTGCCCTTGGCCGCAACCGATGTGCTGTTTGTATTTCTTTCTGCGAGGCTCATTTCGGCGCCTGAAAGTGCTGGCAGCGTAAAGAAGCTCTACAAGTATCCGATGCTTCTTGCAATGCTCTCTTTTCTTTCGGGTGCGCTTATTTAACTGGTTTCCTTCTCTGACCGAGAGAAGAATTACGTATGCCAGAGTTCGTTCCCCCACGGGGTATGCGCGACCTCTCGATTGATGAGTCAGAGAAGTTTTCGCTCGTGCTTTCGAGAATTGAGCCTGTGATACGCTCTTTCGGGTTCCGGCGAGTGGAGCCCACCGCAGTAGAACACTTGGAGACGCTGCAGGCAAAGAGTGGCGACGCCGTGCTGAACGAAGTTTATTATTTCAAGGACAAGGGCGGCAGGGACCTTGGGCTCAGGTTCGACCTGACCGTAGGAATCGCGAGGATGGTAGCCAATGATTTCGGGCTTCCTGAGCCGATCAAAGTCTATGCAGTAGCCCCCGTGTGGAGGTACGACGAGCCGCAGGCAGGCAGGTATCGATGCCACTGGCAGTGGGACGTTGAATGTTTTGGGCCATCGGAAGTCTACGCGGATGCAGAGGTGATAGCTTGCGCTCTATCTATTGTAAGGGCTGCCGGGCTTCCTGACACGATTGCGAAGATCTCGCACAGGGGGCTCGTAAGTGCGATACTTCGGGAACTGGGGGTCGAGCCCGGGGAGCAGACTCTTAGAGTATTGCGCGCCCTCGACAAATCTTCGAAGATACTGCCTGGAGAACTTCTTGACCTCCTTGGGCAGGCGGGGCTCAAGGAAGAAGTAGTCAAGCGAACGCTCGCTCTTTCGGAGATAAAGGGAAATTATGAGGAGGTGGAGAATTCACTGCGCCGATTTGAGAGTGAGCAGACCAAGAGCACGCTAGCCGAACTGCGTACAATCTGGGACGCACTTGGTCCTCTCGGAGTAAGGGATTCCTGCACAATCGACTTGGGTGTGGTGCGGGGGCTCGACTACTACGACGGAGCTGTGTTTGAAGGTTTTGACAAAGCGCTCGGACTGTCAGTTTTCGGAGGAGGCAGATACAATGCCCTTACAGCGATTTACGGTAAGAGGGCACTTCCGGCGACAGGTGTCGCCGGTGGCATGGAAAGGTTGATACTTGCGCTAGAGCGGCACAGTTCCCTTTCTCTAGGTTCGACCACGAAGAGAATATTCGTGGCAGTAACTGAGGAGGAAGTGCGCAAGCAGGCGATTGAGCTCGCGACGGAGCTCAGAGCTCGCGGAATAGTGACCGAGTTTCCACTGAAGCGATGGCCCCTCAGAAGGCAGCTTGAATACGCAAATGCCTCAGGATTTACTTATGTTGTGGTAGTAGGTAAAAGAGAGCTCGAATCTGGACTC
Source organism: archaeon (assembly GCA_021817005.1). Taxonomy (GTDB): domain Archaea; phylum Thermoproteota; class Thermoprotei_A; order Marsarchaeales; family Marsarchaeaceae; genus JAKAWJ01. The sequence continues at coordinate 5,979 of JAKAWJ010000049.1, forward strand.
TTCACGCTGAAAGAGCTTAAAAGTGGAAATCAGTCGCAGCGCTCGAAGGAAGAGTTGGTCTCCGCGCTTTTGCCCCCGTAGCTCAGCATGGACAGAGCGGCTGCCTCCTAAGCAGAAGGTCGGGAGTTCAAATCTCCCCGGGGGCGCTAAGGTGTTGGGCATCTTCCGTGTTTCTGGTGTCGGTTTGTTGCCAACTTGTAGAGCGATTTTGCCTGCGTGAACGTCCTTGTCAAGGTTATGTGAAACGTGAAGAGGGAATCCAAAATATAAAGTGGTAACTTGTAAGGGAAATCTTGGTCTTCTGCTTTCCAACACCGCTGGGAACAGTTGCACATTTTTCCATATTTAATGATTCTTTCCGCAGCTACATTTCTACACGTAATGACAGTAACTAAAGTATCTGAGGACTGCACCGTTTAGAAAAGTTTTGTTTTTTAGCGTTTGTGTTGTTGCGGAACTTCCGACCTTCCTCTGAGGGTTCTGGAGAGACAATCAGAGCTGTTCACCAAATTGACAATCTAATGCATCTGTGCAGAAAATCCGCCACTTACTGACGACGACTTGACGGTAGCTCGCTCCGTGGCCCAAGAGAACCGGGGGCCACTTAACAGCATACTTAGTCCCGCCGCGCACTGAGAGATTTGGCTCGCTGGAAGCGGTCTTGAGGAGCTATTTCTACATGTACTCCCCCTTTACATAGGTTGTCGCTGCCCTAATACGTTCTTTGGTTAACAGCTTGGTGGTTTTCCTAGAACTAGTAAAGCCGGTTTTTATATAATCGACGATAAATAATTGTTATACGTTGACGTCAAACAGCGAGAGGACAAGATGGGTAAGAGTAACTAGGTATTCCTTTATTGTTGGGTTGATTCTACTTGCCGTGCAGTACATGACAGGGATTAGCGCTAACATTTATGCGGTTCCGCCTTATGGACCCAACAACATCGGTCTTCACTACGTAATGGGGGACGCGCTGGCACTGGCTGGATTGATCATAGTTATTATGGCAGCGCTTTCAAGGCAGATGGGACCTATCGCATTTGCCGTGGTGGGTCTTGCATCCGTTCTCATAGCAGGACAGTCAGGGCGGGAATTCGCCTTCATAACACAGCAGAGTGGCATCTATTCTTTTTCAATGGCTTTATTCTGGCTCGCTGCATTTACAGTGTATTTCCTAGGGCAGCAGTCATCATCGATTTCAAAACGCGAAGCGACAAAAAATAAGGAATAGAGTAATCTTCTTACTCGGTGTTATCGCTGCGATCATTGACCTCTTTGTGGGTGTATCTGCGCTTATAGCAACGCGGGGTTTTTCAACTTCGTCTTTTCTGCTAGTTGCATTTTTTGATGCATCTCCTGCACTCGTAGCCGGTATCGGAATTTTTGCCGGGTTAACACTTGTAATCAGGAAACCCGCCTCCGCAACGGGAGGCTCTATAGTGTTAATTACAGGTTTGATGCCTGTGCTGATACTGTATGACGTTATCCACACAATAACTGTGTATGGCAGTAAATACATCGCTTTCCCTCTATCTCTAATATTCCTCTCCCTCCTGATTGTTCCGATGGTCTTGTCCTCGACTAGCGGTGTTCTGGTGCTTCGGTGGCATCACTCTTCTTGATGGTCAAATGGTTGGCTATAGAATCCGAATAGTGTACTCTTAACAATCCTAACTTATCACGAGCGAGCAGGAAAACTCACACCGTTTTGTGCAGCTGGAAGCGAGCCAAATGTTCAAATGGTTCGGGCCAAGACTCTGGAAACTACCCCCGGACAGGGGGACTTCACGCCTCTCGAAATCGGTACCTCTGGAGCCTGGCTCCGGTATCAGGGACCGAATGCTTTCGTGGAAGCAGGAAGCCCACGTCATTCAGACATAGCGTCGTAGGATGTCACCGTCAATGTATCTAATTGCAGGCAATCGACATAGCTGTCACCATGCCCACTCTTGAGGTAGATTGAAGTGAACAGAGATTCTCGCTATTTGTGTCAGAGTAATGTACAATATTCTTTGAAACCAGAAAATTTGTTATCGCCGCGTAATTTGCACGGCTCTGAGCGCTCCGAGAGGGGGTTGTGGCCAGAGAATAAGAAAGCGTGCTCACGGCACCAACCGCAATCAGGACTTCGATCATGATGACTCAGGTAGCCTTGGAGATCATGCGCCGGGACTGGCGTATTAATATTCATGCGTTCAAGTTAATTTTTAAAATTCTAGCGTATTAAATTAATACAAATTTGTGATGACACCGGTCCGAGCGTAATGGGAGCTGGACACGCGTAGAGAACTCGCAGGGACAAGGGCTCACAGATGACACGCTTGATACCTTGACATGAAAAAAATTCTGATTACATTTGGTGGATAGCCGCGGCCGTTTTCTGGAGTGTGGCGACAAAAATTGGCGAATTCAAGCGCCCTTGGTGGGGAAGTTTTGTTGACTGGGGGCCGGGCAGGCACATCTTCAGCTGTTGACTGGGGGTCTCTTACGCATACACCTAAAATAGCCTCATCAGCAAGCTTTCATAAAAGCTCGGGCGTCACGTCTGAATATGGGGTAGGCTAGAGCGCTCAAGTAGTCTGTCTTTGCACCGTCAGAAGCGCTATTGATTTATAGCGAGAGTTTCACTTAAGGTGGTATGGCGGTCGCGATCAGCCCCATAATACTCTTCGTGAAAAATTTCGACGAGTGTTATGCGTTTTATAGAGAGAAGCTTGGATTGAAGCCGATTTCTCCTGACACCCCTAAGAGGAAATATGCGGCGTTCAGCGTTGGCGGTACTGTCTTCGCTCTTCATGGAGGTTACAGCGGCAAAGTCGGAGAGACAAATATTGCATTGCACTTTGCGTTCAAGGATTTGAAGTCTCAGGTTAAGCGCTTCAAAGCGAACGGGGTAAAGTTTGCCAGAGATATCGAACTGATGCCTTGGGGCGAATACCAGGCGACGTTTGTAGATCCAGATGGTAACGAGATTGATATGGTGCAACTCGCTCTGGAGGTTTAGAAGTTCGGTAGGTGAGGCGTCCCGAGTTAGTTAATGGAAGTTTGTCTTCCTCATCGTATCAATTTCGATTCTGTGGCTCTTGCGAACACGGCATCCGTTCAGAGAAATCTGTTTGCAATCAGCACGATTATGAACACTATCGAAGAGTAATCGTCGCCGACGGCGTCAGGGTCACCCATTTCGATACCAATCCATACAAGTTTTACAACGTAAGCTACGAGCAGAAGCCCAAAAAAGAGATTGCTCTGGCTCTTCAGGGCCGAAACTGAAATTTCCTTCCTTTTCACAAAGTAGATGACGAGCACAATAGCTCCAAGTATACCGGCGACAGTGTCGTCGACAAGGAAAAGTGGATGATCCATTTCTGCCGCAATCACTAACAAAAATGCGAGAGTGGCGCCTGCCGCGAGTCCGAATCCTCTTCGCATTCCAGAGTAGCGTCGCACCTGTGAACTGTCCTCTTGAACCGCCGCTTGGATCATGTCTACTCGGCGGGGCCTCCACCCTATTAAGTATATCTACAGCTCAGCTCGAGAGCGTTCGAGCAAGATCGCAGCTGGTTGAGGGCTTTACATCATTTCATTTACGATTAGTTCGATTATCGGTCCGTGGCACTGAACGAATCAGACGCAGACCATTGGTTGGTCCCAGCTCTTAGGGTCATTTGTCTTTATCATTTTCCAGCTCTACTCTTTCCAGGCCGCTTCGAGCACTCTTAGCGTATTCTCCCCGAGTGCCTTCTTTATGTCAATATCGGAGTAACCATTATGAACCAGCCATCTGACAACATTCGGGAATTCGCTCGGGTTCTCAAGTCCTTTAACATACGCGACTTCTTCGTAAGTGTCGCCAGCCTCCTTCCAAGCAACAGAAGAATTCTTTGAGAAGTAGCGATGGAGCCCTGCGTGGTCGCCAAAGTTTGTATCAGGGCCAAACGTTACGCGATCAATTCCCATAAGGCCTACGCAGTATTCGAAGTGGTCCATATAGGACTCAAGGCTGTGCAGCGGGTGCGCCCTAGACATCGTGGTGTGCGGCGCGGCTTCTATTCCTATTACTCCGCCCTTTTCAGCAAGTAGTTGGAGCACATTGTCAGGTTTCATACGCTGGGAGTTCCACACTGACCTAGCCCCCGCATGAGATATCACGATAGGGACCTTGCTCACATCGATTGCGTC
>JAKAWJ010000050.1 GCA_021817005.1 archaeon
TTGCGCGGGCCCTTCGGAGTGCGTCGCTTCTCGACGAGACAGAGGTAACGGTAGCCGTGGGTGTTCTTCCACTCGAAGGCCCAACCCATACTGTGCTACAATGCGTCGAAGTATATAGCTAGTTTGGCAATTCGGCAGCAGGAGTTACTATCGTCTTCGCCGGGAGGAGTGAACCCCCCGCCTCCCGACGGAGAGTTAGCATTCTGTGCTACACGATTCTCGTCGAGAAGAGGATCCAAACTGCGAAGTCAGGCTCCGCGGGCGAAGTTGAGTACAGGGCGAAGTCAACCACTGACTGCTACAATAGCTCGCGGGTTGGACAGGGGGAGACGCGGCTACTTGCTGATGTTCCCTGAATTCTGACTGAGTACGCGCTCACAGACGGAGGTTATCTGCTTCATGAAATTGGACGCAGATAAATGCCCTTCGAGCTTGGATTGCAGATTAGATCCAAGCCGAGACAGGTCATCAGGAGATTCATGGCACTCTTCTAATGATTCGGTAGGCGTTACGACTGCTATAAATGCTTTATCATAAGCGATTTCCATCCAAGGTTGGAAGTTAAAAAGTGCGACCGGAGTGCCAGATAGCAGGGACTCGGGTCCGACGAGACCAAAGGACTCCCACCCTTGCGGAAGTATCGTAATTTCGGAAGATGAGTACAGGCTAGCCAGAGCTGTATCGGATAGATCGGCGTGGTATTCAGAATTACCCCCAAAGACCGATGCGAATAGTGCTGAGGTCTCACGACTACCGATTAGATCGCAGTGTTCAATGTGATTTGCTCGGCAGAGGAGAGACACGCGACTCGCGGCTTCTTTGCCCCCTTCACGCACGGATCCGAAATACACAATTGCATGTTGCGGAGACGATTTTAGCGCCTTGAGCTCGCGCCTACAAAATGTCGCGGTAGGGGGGTAGATAACGCGCCGACACTCGACGCCATAATTGGCATTGAGAAGCTGTGCGGTGAACTGAGAATTCGCGACCAGAGCGTTCGCGGACTGGAGCATGCGCGTGTACGCGCGGACAAGCACACGGAATGGAATGAGGGTTCCGAGATTCAATCCAAGTCCTCGGGGTGACAAGTCATTACTCAGAAGCCGTGGATTTAATGTTTGCATCCCAAAAAGTATGTGACAATAGGTGATATGTGGAACTTTGAGTCGCGTTGCCAGCCGGCCGCTTAACTGAAGCCGCGGGAAGTAATCGTCTCCAATGATGCAATCAACTCTGAGACGACGGGCGTTCTCAAGCAACTGCGCAAAAGTCCGCGATGTTTCCACATCGCTACCATCCTTCCGAAGTCCTTGGACAAGTTGCACTCCCGCTCTGTGTGCGAGCCCAAAAAATCTAGGATCTCCGCGCATGTTCTGCCGAAGGAGGAGGGAGAACGGCTTCGCACCGGCAGAGTATGCCTTGACATCCGAAAATAGAAGCCCTACTCTCAAGGTACTAAATTCACCGTCTTTTGGATGGTAGCAAAGGAAGGCCAGTACTCCTGGGTGTGCCAATCGTGGACGCGAAGTCCTTGCGGAGCGCGCGAATCATGCCCATTTCAAGTTGGTTTAGACGCGGCCGACTCGTCAATGACTCTCCTGCGCCGTACAATACCTCAACATAGAAGTCCCGCTGAAGAATTCGGACCAGGTCTCTAAGAGATCCCTTTCCGGAGAATTCATGCCATTCGATGAGCAGGACACTAAACCGAAGCAGTGAATCGTAATCATTACGAACCACATCGAACTCGCACCCTTCACAATCTAGCTTCAAAAGAAACGGTTGTTCTGTCCCAATTATGGCTGAAAGACTACATTCCATGCAAGTTTCAGTATAATCTGTTCCTGTATTGTAGCAAACTGCGCTGTTGACTAGTCGAACTCTATCTTCGACCCCATTCATTTTTACATGCTCTCTGGCGAGGTTCACTGCGTCAACGTTCGGCTCTATCGCTATGACCCTTGCGCCCTGAAGGGCAAAGTAGACTGCCGTGTCCCCGATACTAGCACCGACATCAACCACCAATTTTGACTGAAGTGTCCACGGCACTGAGTAAACTTTGCACTCGAAAGTTTCATAGAGCGAACACAAATCGGCAGTTATGAAAAATCGAGTTCCGTTTTTCGACACATCGGCTTTCGAAAATTCCCAACCTTTCTCTATGAGTTGGCATGCATATGGATCGAAGAGCTCAAGACGACTTGGAGCCGAATAATGTGCTTTGTCTCGTTCCATGCTGAGCTCAGCGCTACCTGAGGCATATAGAGACCACCCACTCCTCATAAGCGATGTCAACTCCATAACTCGCCTCATCCCCGCTCCGCGAGTCACTTGGAGAGGCCCTACTTCGCCGATTGATACTTCTGTAACATCTATAAGGCCAATGCGTAACATTGCCAGCCGTGTAGTACCAACTATACCTACACTTTTGGTAAGGATAGCGCAGGAACTGATCATGTTAAGAGCACGATGAAACATGCCGTCAAGGTTCATCATCTTGATCGCTCAAGATTGAGGTTTCGGACGCGAACCTTTCGTCTACGTTCGACGATTGCGACTGCACAAATTATCGCTCCAGTCGCGCCGCTCATGAGTGCTCCAATCTGGAGATAAACCTGATCCGATTCGGATAGGGTGACTGAAATCGAGCCGTTTACAGAAAGCAGAAACCCATTCTCGATCCCATCCAGTGGCAGACTGGCGAATCTCAGAGATCCATCCTCAGCTACCCATGCCGAGTTAAATTGCTCCGGAAACGCGAGCAAGCCGATGCCGTGTCCAGCTACAGAGATCTCCCATTGTACCGGGCTAACTCTGTCGACCGCAAGAATGCTAAACGGACTCAAAGAGCCTTGCAAACTACCGCTTGAACTTGCGAGAAGGAGCGAGTCCACTAGCACTGCTCCTTTCACCTCGACCGAAGCGTTGGTCCACCCTTTCTGGAGTCTACAGTCCGCAATGGTGCTGACCACACACGTTTGATTTTCATCGACCAGGAAGATGGAGGGAGAGGAATCCATAACTTCGGTAGGATTAATTGATAAAGTGTAGTTGTCGGTTTTCGGCACGTAGAAGTCAATGCTCATGTTTGATTCGGAAATTAATGCCTTTTGAATAGGCAAGATGGGGTTCTGAGTTGCCCAGGTACCAGTTGTGAGAAAGCTTCCCCCAAAGAACACAGGGGACAGGGTGCTGTAGTTCTGAGTACCCGTGTAGTAGCACGCCAGCTGAACGACTCCCGCATACGATTGATCGACGGGGAGTGTAAACTTGACTGTTGCCTTGCAGTCACTCAAATAGCTCCATTCAAAGTTCGAATTGACCGATGCAAAGCCTAAGCGGGAGGAAATCGCGCCTGTGCCGGGTTGGAGTGCCAGAATTGTCGGAGTAACTCCTGGCATGAGCTGACCGTTACTTGAACTGCAGACATCAGGCGGTATGGAAACGTTCATAGTGACTTCGTACGCTGAGTTGTTGACCTTCTTGTATCCAGATAAGTTAAATGCGGAGACATGCTCCACAGGAGCCCACCCCAAGTTGGGTGATCCCACGTCAACCTGCTCAAGGGGTGCCGGGTTTAAGGCCCCGCTACTTAGCGACGTCAATGGAGGCTGGCTTAAGCTCATTCCCAGAAGGCTAACGAAGATGAGTGTCTGCTTACTCTGCATTATCGGGGCAAGAACAGCCGACATGTTTGAAATGCTTTGGTTCGAGTCCTCTTCCCAGATGATCGAGCCGGCGTGGTTCGACAAGGTCAACAAAGTATCGGAGCTGGCTGGCAAGAACATGGCGAGTGGATCCTGTCCGCTGATGGATGCGCGGGGCCCACCAGTTGCGAACAAGTACGCGGAGGAATTGCCAAATGCCTCGGGATATTCTGCTTGCGGAAGGAAGCCAAGGTCGCCCCCATTTACCACAAGACTCCTGACTGAATAGACCGGCGCCTGAGGCTGCAGCGATTCGAATACGGTGATGTTTGGAGCCTGCCACGCAATGCGCATATCGCTTTGATTCATCAATGCTTGATAGACAGATGCTGTCGGCGTAGTGGTATCGTTGTGCAGGACGAAGTAAGTCGCACCGACGTCCGACATTATTCCTCCGAATGCGTGTGTTTCCATGAGATAGGGTAAGGCAAGATTCGGATCCACTGCTTGTGTCGAAGTAATGGTGGCGGGGAAGTCTGTTTGCCCATCGTTAGGAAGCTTACGCCAATTAAACTCTCCTCCGTTTGGGTAGAAGATTGTACCTCGAGTTTCGTTTTTCCCTAGCCACGTCGCCAATGCCTGATAGTTTGGGGGGATTTCATGGGGAGTGTAGTACGGCTCGACTGGCTGCATGATGTCCTGGAGGCCGTACGCTGAGACAGAGATGAGAAGTAGAGCAGCGATCAAGGAGAGGGCTTTGGATGAAGGTGTAGATGCGGGCCTTGGCCTTATCACAGCTAACGAATGGATGGAGACCCGAATCCCGTCTGGCGAGATGAAGCTCCGCTCTTCGTACCGGAGGTGCGGGATGCGAAGGCCACACAGAAGCTCGGAAATAAGGAACCCATACGCGATGCTTAGTGGGATCGTCCAAAGGTTTACATTTCGGAAGATTAGGCCGAACGGCCCGGAGGCAGCGGCTACTGTCGCGTAAAGGGACGGAACAGGGCCCTGTGTACCGGCCAACAGCAGAATCGAGAGAAGCGCTGAGATGGCGACTGAAGCTACTATGTATGATCTTCTAACAAGTAATGCTGAAAACGCCAAAGTGGGAAATAAGATGTTTAATAGTGTGTAGTTGGCAGGGAACGTGTGGAATTGCGACACTGGTGGTTGCCCGAGAATGAACGCTTGCGTCAGGTTGTACCAGCTAGATCCTTCAACAGCCTGACGCACGACAGTCGAACCCACGCCTGTGTAGTCAGTGTAGATGCCTCCGGATGGGTGGAAGAAGCCGATTACAATCGGTAACCAGACAAACGCAGTGATTCCGGAGATCCCTAGTGTGATTGCTCCAACGCGAAGAGCGGACTTTCGGGGCGCCTGGGAGAAGAGTACTGCTACCGAAGGCGGCACCGATAGAACAATCCAGAAGAAAACCCACATCGGGAAGGCCGTCATCATCGCCGCGCTAGCGCATGCGAGTACTAGGAACTCTGGCCTTCCAGTCTTGAGAAATGCAACCGTACCGACCCAAAGTAGCGGTGTAAAAATCTCTACGTATGATATCCCTGGTGTGAACGGGGCGACAAAACCAGTGTTCGTAAAGAGCAGCATATACATGATGGCACTACAAAGGAAGAGTACGTGTCGGAATAGCCACCCAGGTCTGTCTTTGGATCCTATAGGGTGAATATATGCGTCCCAAAGTGTCAGGGCAAAGAAAAGTGTAGTTCCTGGGAGGAATGCTACAGCTACGATGACGACTTTTGTGGACAGATTCGTGCCTAGCAGATTATATAGCGCGACAGATAGCAGCGAGTCAGTGATGGTGTTGTACCCTGTGGATAGGGAACCCTGATACCAAACGAAAAGCTGCGCATGCAATTCCGAGTTCCAGTTCAAAATCGGAACCTGATCCCCGTAGAAGACCAAGCCCGGCGGGCTCCAGAGCCACCGCAATTCCACAATGGCAATGGCAGCTGGCACGAGGAATCCGAGTAAGATTGCAGCGAGCCTAGGGCGTTTAAGTACTCTCGCGTCAAAACGTGAGATGGAGTTCGAGACGGAAGCCATGATTTTCTGACTAGTGAATCGTTTCGATTTCTCAAAGGGCTCGGCTTTTGCTTCCAAGTCCCTCAGGTGGCCTCGCGTGGCGGTCCTCACAATCTACCCCCTCGCACAGCCCCTGTTCCAGTCAGGAGTACCCCCCCCATCTTCGCGACGCCGAACTGGTTCGCTCCGCGATCTGCTTGTACATCCTTAGATAGCGTTCAGCGACTCGATCCCATGCGAGCACTCGGTTTGCGGCCCGTAGCGCGTTCTCACTGAGTCGCTTCCAGAGTTCGGGGTCATTTGACAAGCGGCATACCGCTTCTGCTATCTCCGCAGGCCTGCCTTCGTTGACGGTGATACCGCAGCTAAACTGCTCCACTAGCTCCGCTGGGGCGCCATTGCGGCTCGTGATTATGGGCGTCCCGCAAGCCATGGCTTCTGCGCACGCCAATCCAAAGAGCTCTGGGTCCTTAACATAGCGGCCTTGAAAGTCGTAGTGGACGAAGGGAAAGACAAATACGCTCGCTCGTTGGAGTTCCTCACGCAAAGTAGTTTTGTTTACGCGACCGAGAAGGCGGACATTTGGCCGGGAGGCCGCAATTCGGCAGAGAAATGCCGTATAATCTGATTCGGGAAAGGGGCCAATAACCGTTGCTGGGAAGTCTCCCAAGCTTGATGCGAAAATCAAGTGCTCAATCCCCTTCGAAGGTATTGCCCTCCCAACGAAAACCGCGCCACGTCGATCCGTCGACAGCTCCGGATGGAAGAACTCGGTATCTACTCCGTCATAGCATAGGTAGGACTTCTGCGGGTATTGTGCCTGCTCGAGACGGGATTGCGCGGCGATAGCATCGCAGAAATGTCGCGGGTCGAGAATGCGCGCGATGGTCGCGCCTGACCAACCATCTCCCTTTACGACCGTTGGCTTGTCATGAACTCGACCCCAAATCGTGGTGGCAAGCGATAGGTCATGACCGACGCCTTGGCATTGAACAACGTCAACCTCGCGCAGCACATCGAAGACTCTTCGGGTAAGTGGATTTGCCCTGGCATTAACTAGACCTGCTCTGATTGGTGCCCTTAGGAATACTATTCTCAGGAGCCCTTTCTCGACAACCGCCTCAGATCGGGCGAAGGATATGCACGTAACGGGCATGTTCCGGGCCAAGGCACGACCTAGAGCAAGAAAGTGGGTTTCGGCACCACCGGTCACCTCGGGCTCTTCCCCGTTCCATCCGATATAAGACGGGAAAAGGTATCCCAATTTCATGCAGTGCCTCGGAACCTATCAACTGCCTTTATGTTCAATATATGACTTCGTCCAAGAGCGTATCCGAGTCCGTAGGGCAACGCACGAGCGATATCAAAGCAGAGTGCTCTCATGCTCACCGGGGGCTCTAGCCAAGTCGCTGGAGTCCTCAAGTCTATCTTTTGCCCCAACATGGCGGCGGGATTCTTGTTCAGGTTCGTACTCTTCAAGGCAGCAGCGTGAAGCGAGGACGCAACTCCGTACCCCAATGACTTCCTAAAGAGCATGGCGCCTGTTATCGGCTCATTAATGATGCAATTGGAGGCGAAGCCCACCGGCAACTTCTGAGATAATATGTCCGCCAAAACAAAATGATACAGGGCACTATCCTCGTGCTGGATCAGGCTCTTTGTATAGCAAGTAGAAACCATCCTAGCTATGGCCGACTGCAACAACTCCAAGCTGAAGTATCGGGGAACCGCCGCGATATCGTCCCGCAACGATCGCTGGACAATTCTAAAGACTTTGTCCTTCTTTGCCTGTGAAAGCTTGCTAAATAAGTTGTCACCATTGACCTCTTCCGGTATGTAAATGGCAGCTTCTCGTCTCTGAGCAAGCTCGTTAAGTAGCCCGGTCGAAACAGTTTGATCCGCGTCAAGAAATAGAACAAAGGAGCCCCTTGCCGATCGCGACCCAAGGATCTTTGCATCCAGCTGACGAGAGTCGGAACGAATGAGTCTGGTCCTCTCCGCTAAGGATGCGGGAATCGCAGATCCGGTCGGTTCCTCTGACGCGTCTACGATTATAATTTCGATATCTTCCGCGCTAGACCTTCCAATGGACTCTAGCGTACTCTGGACGCGAGTCCCATTCTTGTTTGGGATCACTATTGAAATCATGTATTATACTCTATGGTTGGCGGACTACCATTCTGGGAGTATTGTCTGAAGTCAATACTCTGCAACATTTATTTGTTATCCAATAACGAAGCTAGGTACTCGGCCCAATGTGCCGAAACCGATTTCCATGAGTGAGTGTACACGGCACGACGGCAACGATCAGTCCATACACTTCGATCTGCGAGTATGCGTCTAACTGCCTCGGCCATCGCGTCTGGTCGGTTGTCCGGAACAAGTTGTCCCGTTACTCCGGGAATGACGGCATCTCGAAGGCCGGGGACATCGTAAGCAACAGTAGGCACCCCCGCGGCGGCGGCTTCATCTACGGTTAGGCCCCACCCTTCTGCGATAGCCGGTTGCAAGTGAACCCACGCAGACCCGACTAAACGAGCTAGCTGCTCGTCTGAAAGCCTCCCGGTAAAGTGCACGCGATCAGCGATGCCAAACTTTTGCGCCGCGCGCGCTAGTGAAGCGGCAGAGGGACCAACACCGACTAGGTAGAGATCGACATCTTGGCCAAGGGCGGTCAAAATCCTCAGGACAACGAGTGCGTGCTCTGGGCGTTTGTAGGGTCGGAGTCCTGCGAAGTGAACGAGCGAAGGCTTCGGAGTTAGCCTTCCCGGATTAAAAAGGTCCGTGTCTACACCGTACTCTATAATGTGAATCCGCTCTCTCGGGAATCCGAGTGTCACCAGATCGCTGAGCGCGCTTGATGAAGGGGCGACTATCGGCCAGTTCTTGTAGATCATCGGATATGCCCTCTCCAAACCGCTAAGCAAGAGTCGGGGAGGCAGGGATACTTGGCCCGGAAGAGTGCGTCGGTGCAGGTGCCGGAATGCGACAACTCCCGGTAGCTTGGTGAATTTTTCGGCACCGAATGGTACGACGTGTGCCAAGTCTTCAATGATTATGCTGGCGTCTGCATGTTCTCTCAGGAACATTGGAAGCGACAAGTGCAGTCCGGACCACGAACTGCAGGTCACCAGATCCAGTCCGCTTCTCTCAATAGGGCCGCCTTCCCCCTGGGAACCACAGGTGAACACTACGACTTTCCAACCCCCCCTAACCATGCCCCAGCATGTCTCGCGTACGGCTCGCTCGGCACCACCTGTCTCCCGTCCGTATGGGTTCCGATGCGTCAACCATACGGCGGTTCGGCATGACATTCTATACTCTTTCAGGTGTATTACATTCGAAACGTAACTAAGTCTTCTCTTTTATCCGCCGACATATACTGTGAATAGCAGTCCTTCAAGTGAAAGCCCGCCGTGTGCACTTTGAGCTAAATCGTTGTGCGCATCTCCTGGAGAGGCAACTCTCGTGAGCCTTCATGAATCGTGCCCTGACGATGGGAAGGGCCATGCGGCGGATAAGCCCTGCCACCGCGATCAAGTCTTCGATGGATGCAAAGGAAGTTGGGGGACCCACCCCCGGGCACAACGGGTTTCCATGCGTCCTCGGTTAACGCGATCTTCCAATGAAACCTCGTCGGTTCATGAGGGGACCCCACCTCGATGGGATGTCCCATCCATCGGGGAAGACCCGAATCCGGAGCCCCGCCCCACCGCCGAACCCTGGCCCCTCGGCCGACGACTACCTCATGGCGTTCCTCCCCGTCCTTCCCCCTCGGGTGATCCCGCGCATCGCCCGAAAAACTGACATCGTCCAACGGCATCGAAAACTCGACCCTGTCGCCTTCTTCACCACCCTCGTCTTCGAAACGGGACCCCAGCTCCAGCGCCCCGTCGAGGCGCTTCGCGACGCCTACCACAAGCGGGTCCCCGACCCCATCCTCCGCATGGGCGGATTCGACGAACGGTTCTCCACCGAACTCGTCGAGTTCCTCCGACGGTGTGTCGCCTACGCCCTCGCCCTGCTC